>JAVBXK010000018.1 GCA_030824555.1 bacterium | reverse complement strand
GCCGTCATCACCACCGACCTGCGCCTGAACGAACCCCGCTACGTCACCCTGCCCAACATCATGAAGGCCAAGAAAAAGCCTTTGGAAAACCTCACCCCCGCAGCCCTGGGTGTGGACGTGGCTCCCCGCCTCAAGACCCTGAAGGTCGCAGAACCCGCAGGCCGCAAAGCCGGCATCAAAGTCGCTGACGTGGCCACGCTGGTCGACAAACTCAAGAACGAAGCCAAGGTGATTTAACCCCCCGCGCCGCCTGCGGCGTTACCCCCCTGGAAGGGGGCGAACCCTGCGGTCTGGCAAAGCCAGTTCCGCGCGTTCCGCTGACAGCAGGCACGTCACACGCCACACCGCTTCATTCGATTCAGATTCAAGGAAAGACAACACCATGACCGTTCTTGTCATTGCCGAACACGACAACGCCAGCATCAAAGGCGCCACCCTCAACACCGTCACCGCAGCAGTAGCCTGCGGCGCAGGCGACGTGCACGTGCTCGTTGTCGGCCACAACGCAGGCCCAGCCGCAGCTGCAGCAGCCCACATCGCAGGCGTGGCCAAAGTCATCCACGCGGACAGCGAAGTCCACGCACACGCCCTGGCAGAAAACCTCGCTGCCCAAGTACTGGCCCTCCAGGCGGCCAACAGCTACAGCCACATCCTGTTTGCCGCCACCGCAGCAGGCAAAAACGCCTCACCCCGCGTGGCCGCCAAGCTTGACGTCGCACAGATCAGCGAAATCAGCAAAGTCGTGAGCGCTGATACCTTCGAGCGCCCCATCTACGCAGGCAACGCCATCGCCACCGTGCAAAGCACCGATGCCACCAAAGTCATCACCGTGCGCGCCACGGGCTTTGATGCCGCCGCAGCACAAGGTGGCGGCGCAGCCGTTGAAACCATCACTGCCGTCGCCGACAGCGGCAAGACCGCCTACAAAGGCAGCGAGATCGCCAAGAACGACCGCCCCGAACTGACAGCCGCCAAGATCATCGTGTCAGGTGGCCGCGCACTGGGCAGCAGCGAGAAGTTCAACGAAGTCATGACCCCGCTGGCCGACAAGCTGGGTGCGGCCATCGGTGCCAGCCGTGCGGCGGTGGACGCAGGCTATGCCGCCAACGACCTGCAAGTGGGCCAGACCGGCAAGATCGTCGCGCCCCAGCTGTACATAGCCTGCGGCATCAGTGGTGCCATCCAGCATTTGGCAGGCATGAAGGACTCCAAGGTCATCGTGGCCATCAACAAAGACCCCGAGGCCCCGATCTTCAGCGTGGCTGACTATGGGTTGGAGGCTGACTTGTTTGCGGCTGTGCCTGAACTGGTCAAGGCGCTTTGACGCCTGCCACTCAAAAAGGGCGTCGTCATGGACGCCTTTTTTGTATCTGCCTGACCTGCCCGGATCGTTCGTCGGCGTGGCCGCCAAGGCAGTGATTTTGTTTTATCGATTGAAATGATCATTACCACTTGTCGGTATTGATTTGTTTGTTACAGAAGTTTGAATCATTCGGAGACCCCTCATGAGTTACATCGCACCCATCAAAGACATGCTGTTCGGCATCAAACACCTGGCCAACATCGACCAGGTGGCGCAGCTGCCTGGCTTTGAGGATGCGGGTTTTGACACTGCGCAGGCTGTGTTGGACGAGTGCGCCAAGTTCAACCAGGACGTGCTGGCCCCGCTGAACTGGGAAGGCGACAAGAACCCCAGCAGCTGGAAAGACACCGTGGTCACCACCACGCCCGGTTTCAAAGAGGCTTTCAAACAATATGCCGAAGGTGGCTGGCAAGGTCTGCAGCACCCCGTCGATTTCGGTGGCCAGGGTCTGCCGAAAACCATCGGTGCGGCCTGCGGTGAAATGCTCAACAGTGCCAACATGAGCTTTGCGCTGTGCCCGCTGCTGACCGATGGTGCCATCGAGGCCTTGCTGACAGCCGGCTCTGACGAGTTGAAAGCCACCTACCTGGAAAAGCTGGTCAGCGGTGAGTGGACCGGCACTATGAACCTGACCGAGCCCCAGGCTGGCTCAGACCTGGCAGCGGTGCGCACCCGCGCCGAGCCACAGCCTGACGGCACGTACAAGGTGTTTGGCACCAAAATTTTCATCACCTATGGCGAGCACGACATGGCGGACAACATCGTCCACCTGGTGTTGGCCCGTGTGCAAGGTGCTCCCGAAGGCGTGAAAGGCATCAGTCTGTTCGTGGTGCCCAAATTCATGGTTGGGGCAGATGGTGCCCTGGGTGCCCGCAACGATGTGTTCTGCGTGAGCATCGAACATAAAATGGGCATCAAGGCCAGCCCCACGGCCGTGCTGCAGTTTGGCGACCACGGCGGTGCCGTGGGCTACCTGGTGGGCCAGGAAAACCGTGGCTTGGAGTACATGTTCATCATGATGAACGCTGCCCGCTACGCCGTGGGTGTGCAGGGCATTGCCATTGCCGAACGTGCCTACCAAAAGGCGGCCCAGTTTGCCAAAGACCGCGTGCAAAGCCGCCCGGTAGACGGCAGCCTGAATGCCGCGGGCCCCATCATTCACCACCCCGATGTGCGCCGCATGCTCATGACCATGCGCGCCAGCACCGAGGGCTGCCGTGCCCTGGCGCTGACAGCAGCGGCCGCCTACGACGCGGCCCACCATCACCCCGACGCGGCGGTGCGCAAGGACAACGCCACGTTCTACGAATTCATGGTGCCACTGGTCAAGGGCTATAGCACCGAGCAAAGCCTGGAAGTCACGTCCTTGGGCGTGCAGGTGCACGGTGGCATGGGTTTCATTGAAGAAACCGGTGCGGCGCAGTACTACCGCGACGCCAAAATCCTGACCATTTACGAAGGCACCACCGCCATCCAGGCCAACGACCTGGTGGGCCGCAAAACCTCACGTGATGGCGGCCAGACCGCCAAGGCCCTGGCTGCACAGGTGGAAGCCACTGAGGCCGAGCTGCTGGCGCAAGGCGGCGCAAACGCCGCTGCCGTGGCCAAAAAACTGAAAGCAGCTCGCCTGGCATTTGTGGACGTGGTGGAGTTCATCGTGGCCAATGGCCGCAGCAACCCCAATGCGGCCTTCGCGGGCAGCGTGCCCTACTTGATGCTGGCCGGTAACCTGATGGCGGGCTGGCAACTGGCCCGTGCATTGCTGGTGGCCGAGGCCGCGCTGGCCAGCGGCGATTGCGGCGACTTTGGCCCTGCTTTCATGCAAGCCAAGGTCACCACGGCGCGCTTTTATGCCGACCACATCCTCGTGCGGGCCCCCGGTGTGCGTGATGCCATCGTGGAAGGTGCTGGCAGTGTCACCGAGTTGCCACTTGAATTGTTCTGAATGCCATAGCATTCGATCCAGCAAAGACGGGCGCTAGCGCCCGTTTTTTGGTTCAGAAACCACATCAGGAGTTTGTCCATGTCTCGTTTGCCTGGCGCTTTGGCGCACCTGCCTTTCCCTGTCATTGGCTCGCCGCTGTTCATCATCAGCAACCCCAAGCTGGTGGTGGCGCAGTGCATCGCGGGTGTGGTGGGCTCCATGCCCGCACTCAATGCCCGCCCGGCCGAGCAACTGGAAGAGTGGCTGATTGAAATCACCGAGGCCTTGGCCGCCTACAACGCCGCTCACCCCGAAGCGCCCGCCGCTCCGTTTGCCATCAATCAGATCGTGCACAAGAGCAACGACCGGCTGGAACACGACATGGCGCTGTGCGTGAAATACAAGGTGCCCATCATCATCACGAGCCTGGGTGCCCGCGAAGACATCAACGCTGCCGCGCACAGCTACGGCGGTGTGGTGCTGCACGACGTCATCAACAACAAGCACGCCCGCAAAGCCATTGAAAAAGGTGCCGATGGCCTGATTGCCGTGGCCGCCGGGGCAGGGGGCCATGCGGGCGTGAAAAGCCCATTTGCGCTGATCCAGGAAATTCGCCAGTGGTTTGATGGCCCGGTGGCGCTCAGTGGCTCCATTGCCTCGGGTGGTGCGGTGCTGGCAGCTCAGGCCATGGGCGCTGATTTTGCCTACATGGGGTCGGCCTTCATTGCCACCGAAGAAGCGCGCGCAGCAGATGCCTACAAGCAGGCCGTGGTTGACAGCAACTCGGACGACATCGTCTACAGTAACCTGTTCACTGGTGTGCACGGCAACTACCTGGCACCCAGCATCCGTGCAGCTGGCCTGGACCCTGAGAACCTGCCCGTGAGCGACCCCAGCAAAATGAATTTCGGCGGCGACAAGTCCAAAGCCTGGAAAGACATCTGGGGTTGCGGCCAGGGCATTGGCGCCATTGACAAGGTGCAGCCTGCCGGTGAGTTGGTGGCCCAATTGAAGCGGGAATATGCAGCCGCCAGAACCCGGTTGAGCCTCTGACCTCTCACATGAGCCAGGCAGTCTGATCTCAGACCCCGTTGCAACATGAAAAAGGGGCTGCCACTGCAGCCCCTTTTTCATGCAAGCATCACCGGTGCGTGATGCGAAACCCCTCAGGCGTTGGCTTCTGCCACCCGTTTGGCAATGTGTGCCAACGCTTCTTCCACCTGGTCGATGAGGATCAGGCACAGGTCACCCGCATTCAGTCTGGCCAACGCCGTGTCGATGGCATTGAATTCGCCCTGAATTTCCTGCACGTGGGTGGTTTTGGGGGCGCCGTCCAGACCTTTGCGCAGCAGGCCCAGCACTTCACCGTCGGCACGGCCACGCTGGCAGGCGTCTTCGTACAACAGCACGTCGTCAAACACGCGACCGAGAATGGCCGTCTGCAGCGTGATGTCCTCGTCGCGGCGGTCACCCGCGCCACTGATGACGACGCTGCGCCGCTGGGCCGTCATGCCTTCCACTGCCGCAGCCAAGGCCGAAATGGCGTCGGGATTGTGGCCGTAGTCGGCAATCACCGTGGCACCTTTGTAGGCGAAGGTGTTGAAGCGGCCGGGGGCCGAGCTGGCATCGCTGACAAACGTGTTCACCCCTTGGGCAATGGCTTGCCAGGGCGTGCCAATGGCCCACGCGGCTGCCACGCATGACAGTACGTTTTCAACCTGGAAGCCGATGGTGCCGCCACCTGTCAGCGGGATGTCTGTCAGCGGCAGGCGGATTTGGTTGTTGCCCTCCTGGGCAACCACATGCCCGTCTTCCACATACACCGCGCGTTTGCCGTGCGCCAGGTGCGTGGCCATGACGGGCAGGTTTTTGTCCAGCGCAAAGTAGGTGATCGTGCCGGGGCACATGTCTGCCATGCGCACCACGGCGGGGTCGGCTGCGTTGAGCACGGCGGTGCCGGTTTCGGCCACGTTGAGCACGATCACGCGCTTCAATACCGCCAAGTCTTCCACCGTGGTGATGTAGTTCAGGCCCAGGTGATCGCCACTGCCGACGTTGGTGACCACTGCCACCTGGCAGCGATCGAACGCCAGCCCTTCGCGCAGCATGCCACCACGGGCGCTTTCCAGCACGGCTGCATCCACGTCAGGGTGCATGAGCACGCTGCGGGCACTGCGGGGGCCGCTGCAATCGCCAGCGTCGATCTGGCGACCGTTGATGTACACGCCGTTGGTGTCGGTCATGCCGACCCGCTGGCCTGCGGTTTTCAGGATGTGGGCGGTCAGCCGCACCGTGGTGGTTTTGCCGTTGGTGCCTGTCACGGCGATCACGGGAATGCGGCCATTTTCTCCGTTGGGGAACATTTGGCCGATGACCGCTTCACCCACGTTGCGGCCTTTGCCGAACGATGGGTTGGTGTGCATGCGCAAGCCAGGGGCCGCATTCACTTCTACGATGCCGCCGCGCTGTTCTTCCAGTGGACGCATCACGGTTTCGCACACCACATCGACACCACAGATGTCGAGGCCGATCATTTGTGCAGCCGAGATGCAGCGGGCGGCCACCTCGGGGTGAACGTCGTCGGTCACGTCGGTGGCAGTGCCGCCTGTGGACAGGTTGGCGTTGTTGCGCAGGATGACGCGGCGGCCTTTGTCAGGTACCGATTCGATGGTCAGGTCTTGCTCTGCAAGGCGGGCCTTTGCGATGTCGTCCAGGCGAATGCGTGTCAGCGGTGTGGCGTGGCCGGTGCCACGGCGAGGGTCTGCATTGACTTTGGCCACCAGTTCGGTGACGGTGCTTTCGCCATCGCCCACCACCAGCGGGGGCTCGCGCCGTGCGGCGGCGATCAGCTTGTCCCCCACGATGAGGATGCGGTAGTCGCTGCCCACCAGATACCGCTCGACCAGGATGTTGTCGCGGAACTTGCGGGCGTTTTCAAAGCCCGCCATGACAGCTTCGCGTGTGCTGACATTGACAGTCACACCTTTGCCTTGGTTGCCATCCTGTGGCTTGACCACGACGGCCATATTGGGCGCGCCAATTTCCTGGGCTGCCAACCAGGCATCCTCAGCATCAGTGACCGGGCGGCCTTCGGGTACGGGCACACCGGCCGCTGCCAACATGGTTTTGGTCAGCTCTTTGTCTTGGGCAATGCTCTCGGCGATGGCCCCGGTGCTGTCCATTTCAGCGGCTTGGATGCGACGTTGTTTCGCGCCCCAGCCAAACTGCACCAGGCTGCCCTCGGTCAGGCGGCGAAACGGGATGCCGTGTGCCTTGGCGGCCTCGACGATGCAGCCGGTAGAGGGGCCCAGGCGAATGTCTTCGTCCAGCTCGGCCAGGCCTGCAATGGGTTGGGTCACGTCGAACGGCGTGTTGTGCCACGCGGCTTGGCAAAGCTGTTCTGCCAGCTCAAGCGCTTTTTTGCCAACGGCTTCTTCCGAATACTCCACGACCACTTGGTACACACCAGGTTCTTCGGTGGGCACAGTGCGGCAGAACGAAATGGGGCAGCCCGCCTTGATTTGCAGCGACAGCGTGGTCTGGGACAGCACGTGTGCCAACGACATGGGTTTGTTCAGTGGGTAAGGGCGGAACGCGCCCACCTCGGGGAACAGGTTGCGCGCCCGGGCTTCCACCTCCGGATGAATGTTCAGGTTGCTTTCCTCTTCGCTGCAATGAACGATGGCCTCCACACAAGTGGTACGGCTCCAGAGGTTGGGGCCACGGAGGGCCCGGATGCGGGTGACTTTCATGTGTGTTTCAGCACCGTTAGGTAAGGTCAGGCTTGGGCCAGGTCAATCAAGGGCAGTTCGGATTCGATGCCTGCGCGCACAACAGTCAAGGGGATGTCAAGTGCCCAGGCGGCGGCCACCGAGGCCAGCAGCACACCGGTGCGCAATTCGTCGGCCGTGCAGGGTTGCTGGCGGTGTTCGAACAGCGGGCGTACTTTGTCGCCTGTGGCCAGGGCAAGTTGGCCGTCCTGGCACAGCACGGCTTTGCCACCTTGGGCCAGGTGGGCTTCGATGACGGGCAGCGTGGCATCGGTGGCGTAGTAAATGACTTCGCCGTCACACAGGTCTGCCAGTTCCGTGGCGGCCGCGTCGTGTGCGTTGATGACGGCAAAACCCGTGCGCAGCACCACATCGACCTGGGTGCGCACGATGTTGAACATCTGCTCGTCGTCCTGGATGTAAAACTCGTCCAACCCGATGGCCTTGGGCACGCCCGTGACCACGCCCACCTGGCAACGGTCATACACGAGCCCGTCGGCCAGGATGTTGTGCGGGTTGTTTTCAAACACCGCAGCCTGTACCTGACGGTTCATCAGCAGGCGTTGGCTGCTTTCCCAGCGGCGATGCGTGAGGTCTTGCACCTTGCGTTTGCCCAGGAACAGGCCCTGGCTGGATGCCAGGCCGGTGTGCTTTCCTGACAGTGCCAGCAACCGGGCCACCATGCGTGCAACGGGTGATGTGATGTGAGCGTCGCCGGTGATGCCCACCACGGGGATGCGGGCATCGCCTGTGTGTCCGAACAGGTTGTCAACAATGGCTTTGCCCACCGGGCGGGGCAGACCGGTTTCGGGTTTGATGTGCATCAGCAAACCGGGGCCGGCGTTCACTTCGACGATGGCACCTTTCTGCGGTGCCAGGGGCTGGGCAATGTCGCTGACCACCAAGTCGACCCCGGCGATGTCAAGTCCGACCACGCGTGCGGCCATGGCGGCCAGCTCGGCAATGTCGGGGTGAACCTGGTCGGTCACGTCGTGGGTCAGGTTGCCATGCCGTTGTATGCGCACGATCTGCCCGGCTGTAGGCACGCCTTCAGGTGTGAGGCCCTGGCGTTGCAGCTCGACCAGCATGTGCTGTTCTTTGGACAACACGATGAATTCGAGTGGAAACTCTTCTTCCTCGCCACGACGTGGGTCGGTGTTGAGTTGCTGGTCTACCAGTTGCTGAGTGGTGTGCGCACCATCTCCGACTACTTCTGTGGTCTGGCCACGGGTGGCGGCCACCATGCGGCCACCTACCACCAGCAGGCGGTGTTCGTCACCGGGCACGCAGCGCTCGACGATCACGCCACTGCCTTCCTTTTCGGCGGCCACGTAGGCGGCATGCACGTCTTCTTCGGTCATGAGGTCGAGCGTCACGCCACGGCCGTGGTTGCCGTCAACGGGCTTGACCGCAACGGGCAGCCCGATGTCTTGGGCGGCTTCCCATGCTTCGGTGGCGTTGTCAACCGACTGGCCTTCGGGCACCGGGATGCCACAGGTCGACAACAGGGTTTTGGTCAGGTCTTTGTCACTGCAGATGCCTTCGGCGATGGCGCTGGTGCAATCGGTCTCAGCTGTCCAGATGCGGCGCTGTGCAGCACCTGTGCCCAGCTGCACCAGGTTGCCGTCGTTCAGGCGGATGTGCGGGATGCCACGGGCGGTGGCTGCATCGACGATGTGGGCTGTGCTGGGGCCCAGGTAGAGCGAATCGACCATGGCACGCAGGCGGCTGACCGTGCCGACCACGTCGAAGGCGGTGTTGTTGATGGCCGCCATCACAAGGTCACGTGCCGCATGCAGGGCATCGCGGCCCACTTCTTCCTGGCGGGTGCGGATGACCACCTTGTACACCCCGCGCACATGGGTCGAGCGGGCTTTGCCGAAACCGGTTTGCATGCCTGCCAGGTTTTGCAACTCCAGCGCCACGTGCTCCATGATGTGGCCGGGCCACGTGCCTTCACGCAAGCGCTGCAGAAAGCCACCACGCACGCCGGGGCTGCAGTGGTGTTCTTCCAGTGTGGGCAGCCAGGCCGTCAGCCGATCGTAAAAGCCCGGCAGGGTATTGGACGGGCAGTCTTCGAGGTCGCCAATGTCTATCCAAGCTTCCAGGGTTGGGCGGTAGGTCCAGATATTGGGTCCGCGCAAATACGTGATGCGAAGAAAACGAATGTCCTTGTGGCTCATGGATGGCCAGGCCTTCTGGGGCCTGTTTTGTGGGAACAACACGGGTTGTCGTTTGGCTGCTGGTGAAACAGGCCACTCATACAATCCGCCCTGGCCAATATTGTGCGGTTGCTGCCTCGGCTTGAAGTTGAAGCCGCAACATTTTTTTACAGGTCGGACATCGCCCGTTCACCCTGCTCACCCAGGCACCGAGGTTTCTGAGCCGACAATCACCACCCATGTCATCCAGCCTCACTGTCCTGTCCGATTTCAGTCTTTTTCCCGCAGCAGCTGTTGCGCCCTGCCATGGGTTGAGCCGATTGCAAAGTGGCTTGCGCACAGGCGAGGTGGTGCGGGCGCTGTTGGTCACTGACCTCAACGACCAGTTGCATGCATCACAGGCAGTGGTGATGTTGACCAGTCAGCGCTTGTTGACTTGGTCCGCTGAAGGCACCGAGTCGCCAGCGGGCAGTGTGCAGCCGTTTGAATTGCAGGCGGGTCAATCGTTGCTGTTGCATGACCATGCCGGTGTGGCCACGCTCGAACTGATGGCCGATGAGGCGCGTTTGGCGGTGTGGCGCTTCACGCTGGGCGCCAATTTGTGGGCTCAGAAACTGGTGGTCCAGTTTGGGTTGGTGCAACGCGAGTTGTCTGTGCCGGCTGCGTTGCGCACGCTGGCGTCTGAGCAAGGCCCGTTGCCTGAAGACGACGATGACAAGGACGAGGTCATGTCGTTTGCGGCCGAGGTGGAGCAACCGCCATCCACCTGGACGCTGTTGCGCCTGTGGCGGTTTGCACGGCCGTATCAGTGGCAACTGCTGGCTGGATTTTTGTTGATGCTGGCTTCCACCGCTGCCACACTGGTGCCGCCTTATCTGACCATGCCGCTGATGGATGACATCCTGATCCCGTTCCAGAACGGCAAACCCATCGAGCGCGGCGTGGTGCTGATGTACCTGGGTGGCCTGTTTGCATCGGCCATGGTGGCGTGGGGCCTGGGCTGGGCCAAGACCTACATTCTGGCGTTGGTGTCTGAGCGCATCGGTGCGGATTTGCGTACCAACACCTATGAGCACCTGATGGGGCTGTCGCTGGAATATTTCGGCGGCAAGCGCACGGGCGACCTGATGGCCCGCATCGGCAGCGAGACCGACCGCATCAACGTGTTCCTGTCGCTGCACTTGCTCGACTTTGCCACCGACGTGCTGATGATCGTCATGACGGCGGCCATCCTGTTCTCCATCAACCCCTGGCTGGCACTGGTGACGCTGGTGCCGCTGCCCTTCATTGCGTGGTTGATCCACCTGGTGCGTGACCGCCTGCGCACAGGGTTTGAAAAAATTGACCGTGTGTGGGCCGAGGTGACCAACGTGCTGGCCGACACCATTCCCGGTATCCGGGTGGTGAAGGCATTTGCACAGGAAGAGCGCGAAGCCACGCGTTTTCGCGATGCCAACCGCTACAACCTGTCGGTCAACGACAAGCTCAACCGCACATGGAGCCTGTTCACCCCCACGGTGACGCTGATGACCGAAATAGGTCTGCTGGTGGTGTGGGCATTCGGTATTTGGCAGGTGTCGCAAAACGCGATCACCGTGGGTGTGCTGACGGCATTCCTGGCCTACATCGGGCGGTTTTACATGCGACTCGATTCGATGAGCCGCATCGTTTCAGTGACGCAAAAAGCCGCCGCTGGCGCCAAACGGATTTTTGACGTGCTGGACCACGTATCCAGCGTGCCCGAACCCGCCAACCCCGTGCCGCTGACCGATGTGAAAGGGCGCATCGACATCGAGAACGCCCAGTTCCGCTACGGCAACCGTGCGGTCATCAAAGGGCTGAACCTCACCATCGAACCCGGCGAATTCATCGGGTTGGTAGGGCACAGTGGCTCGGGCAAGAGCACGCTGGTCAACCTGATGTGCCGTTTTTACGACGTGAGCGGTGGTGCCATCAAGATTGACGGCATCGACATCCGCGCCGTCAAGGTGGCTGACTTCCGTCGCAACATCGGCTTGGTGCTGCAAGAGCCGTTTTTGTTTTTCGGCACCATTGCCGAAAACATTGCATACGGTCGACCCGATGCCACGCATGCAGACATCGTTGCGGCAGCCCGGGCCGCGCACGCACACGAGTTCATCCTGCGGTTGCCTCAGGGGTATGACTCGCTGGTGGGTGAACGGGGGCAGGGCCTGTCGGGTGGCGAGCGTCAGCGCATTTCGATTGCCCGTGCGTTGTTGATCGACCCGAAAATTTTGATTCTTGATGAGGCTACCTCGTCTGTCGATACCGAGACCGAAAAAGAAATCCAGAAAGCGCTGGACAACCTGGTCCGGGGCCGCACCACCATTGCCGTGGCGCACCGCCTGTCAACCTTGCGCCGAGCCAACCGCTTGGTGGTGATGGACAAGGGGCACATGGTCGAGGTGGGCAGCCACGAGGAGCTGATGGACAAGCAGGGCGCTTACCACCGCCTGTATGAGGCCCAGGCTCGCCAGGCCAAGGTCAATCAGGACGTGATGCAGGAGGAGGTCGCATGAACGCCCCCACATTCAAACTCCACTGGAACACCGCTGGCAGGTTGGTGTTCACTGCGGCAGACGGCACGGTGCACACGGGTGTGGTGCCGGTGCGTGCCTTTCCGGTGTCGGCCGCAGAGGAAGGGCTGTCGATCGTGGACATCGATGGCCACGAGCTTGCCTGGATTGACCGGCTGGTCGACTTGCCCCCCGATATGCAGGCGGCTGTGCGAAAAGGTTTGCAGGAGCGCGAGTTCATGCCCGAGATTCAGCGGCTGAACAGCGTGTCCAGCTTTGCCACGCCCAGCAACTGGCACGTGGACACCGACCGGGGAAATTTCGAGTTCGTGCTGAAAGGCGAGGAAGACATCCGCCGCCTCAGTGGCGGCGCGCTGCTGGTGGTCGACAGCCACGGGGTGCAATTCCTGATCCGTGACCTGTTTGCGCTGGACCGCCACAGCAAGAAGTTGCTCGACCGCTTTCTTTGACCGATCCGCCATGGCTGAGCCATTGGTCAACCAATACGGCCCCGACGTTCCGCGCAAGATTGCCAGCATGCTGGCGGGTGTGGTGCCTGGGTTCTCAGCCGAAGCGTTTCTGGCGGATGCCTTGCGGGGGTACGACTCTCTCGATCTGATGGCGCGAGGCAGCCACCTGGCCAAGGTGATGCGACAACATCTGCCTGCCGACGATGCCAAGGCGATGGCAATGGTGCGCCTGGCGGCGGAGCAAGCCGTGGACCTGGGCACGGGTAGTCTGGGTCGCTTCCTGTACCTGCCGTTTACCAGTTATGTGGGCATGTTTGGCCTGCAGCAGTTCGAAGCGGCCATGCAAGCGCAACATCGGTTGACGCAGCTGTTCACGGCAGAGTTCAGCATTCGGCCTTTTCTGGAGACCCACCCGCAGGCCACGCTCGATCGCCTTGCAGAGTGGGTGCACGACCCGAATGAACATGTGCGACGCCTGGTGTCGGAGGGCACCCGCCCCCGGTTGCCCTGGGGGCGGCGATTGCGTGCGTTTCAGCGTGATCCTGCACCCGTTCTGGCGCTGCTGGAAGGGCTGAAGGACGACCCCTCGTTGTACGTGCGGCGCTCGGTCGCCAACAACCTCAACGACATTGGCAAAGACCATCCACAGTTGCTGATTGACACCACGCGACGGTGGCTGGACGAGTTGCCACCGAATGCATCTGACGCACAACGCAGTCAGCGTCAGTGGTTGGTGGCACACGCCCTGCGCTCACTGGTCAAGGCGGCACACCGTGATGCGCTGGCTGTGCTCGGGCATGGTGCGTGCAGTCAAGTGCAGGTGTCAAACGTCAGTTTCGAGCCACTGCGGCCATGTGTGGGCGGCACGGTGCGGGTGACGTTTGCCCTGCACAACCCCATGCACCAGCCCCAGGCCTTGCTGGTGGACTTGAAGGTGTTTTACCGCAAGGTCAATGGGCTGGCACGGCCCAAAGTGTTCAAACTCCAGCAGTTGACGTTGCCGCCCGGTGCGTCCGTGACGCTGGGCAAGACCTTGTCATTGCGGCAGATGACCACCCGTCAGCATTACCCCGGCGAGCACAGGGTGGAGGTGCTCGTCAACGGTGATGCGCACGGCCTGGGGACGTTCGAGTTGCTGTGCTGAGTCGCCTCAGAACAGCAACAAGCTCACGCCATAGGCCACAGCGGCAACGAATGCGCTGGCTGGAATGGTCAGCACCCATGCCCAGACGATGTTGCCCGCCACACCCCAGCGCACCGCACTGGCGCGCTGTGTCGAGCCCACCCCGACGATGGCCCCGGTGATGGTGTGGGTGGTGGACACCGGGATACCCAGTGCAGTGGCCAGGAACAGCGTCAATGCGCCACCGGTTTCTGCGCAGAAACCCCCAACAGGCTTGAGTTTGGTGATTTTCTGGCCCATCGTTTTGACGATGCGCCAACCCCCGAACATGGTGCCGCCTGCGATGGCCGTGTAGCACGCCAGGATGGTCCACATGGGTGGCGAGGCATCGCCGGCTGCCGAGTAGCCGGTGGCGATCAGCAGCATCCAGATGATGCCGATGGTCTTTTGCGCATCGTTGCCGCCGTGGCCCAGGCTGTACGCACCTGCTGATATCAGCTGCAACCGGCGGAACCAGCGGTCTACCTTGGAGGGGCGTGCGCGGCGGAATATCCACGCCACGGCCACCATCATCAGCGAACCCAGCAAAAAGCCCAACAAGGGCGACACGAAAATGAAAGCCACTGTTTTCAGGACCCCACCCGATACCAGCGACCCCACGCCAGACTTGGCAATCACGGCACCCACGATGCCGCCAATCAGCGCATGTGACGAGCTGCTGGGAATGCCGTAGTACCAGGTGATGGCGTTCCAAGTGATGGCCCCGACCAGTGCTCCGAACACCACGTGCACGTCGACCACGCCAGGCATGACAATGCCTTTGCCCACCGTGGCCGCGACGCTCAGTTTGAAGATGAAGATGGCGACGAAATTGAAGAAGGCAGCAAAGGCCACAGCCTGCGCGGGCTTGAGCACGCCAGTGGACACCACGGTTGCGATGGAGTTGGCCGCATCATGAAACCCGTTCATGAAGTCAAACATCAACGCCAACGCCACCAATAGCACCACCACCCAAAGGGCTGTCTGCATGGTTGTCATGGGCAGCGCTCCGGGATCAGGAGTTTTCGAGGACGATGCCCTCGATCTGCACGGCCACCACCTCGCATTTGTCAGACACGGTTTCGAGCAGCTCGTACATGGCCTTCATTTTGATCAGCTCGCGCACATCGGCTTCTTCACGGAACAGTTTGCTCATGGCGGTGCGCATCAGGCGGTCAGCGTCAGATTCGAGGCGATCGATCTCATCGCAGGTTTTCAAGGCTGCTTCGGCCACGTGCGGATCGGCAATTTTTTCCAGCATGGCGACGGCGCTTTGCATGCGCTCACAGCATTTCACGTTGATTTCGGTGAAGCGCTGGATTTCATCTGTCATGCCCCGGATGTCGTACAGCGCCATGGTTTCGGCGCAGTCCTGAATCAGGTCGGCCACATCGTCCATGGCGTTGATCAGGCCGTGGATCTGTTCGCGGTCGATCGGTGTGATGAACGTGGTGTGGATGGCACGGTTCACCTCGGTGGTGATGCGGTCGGCTGCACCTTCGGCACGGTGGACCTCGTGCATGAATTGTTCGCGCAGTGTGGGGTCGTTGTAGTTGACCACCAGACTGGTAAAGGCCTTGGACGTTTCGACCACATGTTTGGCATGCTGGTTGAACATCTCGAAAAAATTACCTTCACGAGGCAACAGTTTCCCAAAAAACATGCATCACTCCTGGTGCTTTGACGAGGCAATCGCCATCGCCATGTCGTTGACATGACGAAGTTGTTACATAAATATGACTTCTTCGAGTGTACTGCCGGGCAACCAGCCTTCATTCAGACGGAATGGCGTGGCGGGGCCTGTTCAGGTGGACTCTGTGCGTGCATGGCCTTGAAAAATCAATCAGACTGTCCATCTGGATGGAGCAATTGACAATGTGATTGCTTCTAATTGGATAGCAAATGTATGATTTAATACAAGCGATAAAGGCCAATTTGGCTTAATTTTTTTGTCACATGCTGCGTTTCACGCAAGGGGTTCACATGAGTTATGTCTGGATGGCGTTGCTGGGATTTGTGGTGGGTTTGCTGGCGCGGGCGTTGTTGCCAGGTAATCAGAAGCTGGGTCTGGTGCTGACATCGTTGCTGGGGGTTGCGGGCTCGTTCCTGGCCAACGCAGCCGGGCAATGGCTGCATTGGTACGCACCGGGTGAGTTGGCAGGCTTCGCCGCCAGTGTGGCGGGCGCAGTGGTTTTGTTGTGGGCTGTGGGCCTGCTGCGCCAAGGTGGCCGTGACGGGGGGTGATGTGTCGCGTCCGGCTGTGCCCCTGGCGGCCCAGGCTGCCGTTTTGAACGCGGGTAGCCTGCCCGCAACGGTGGCCGTCCATGCGCTGGTGGCTGACTGTCGGCGGATGGTGTCGCGCAAAGCCCTGTTGTCGGCGGGGGCATCGGTGGTGCCCATCCCCGGGCTGGATGTGGCTGCTGACGTGGTGTTGCTGATGCGCCTGTTTGGCCAGATCAATGAGCGGTTTGGGTTGAGCGAAGCGCAGGTCGAGGCACTGGCTCCCGACAAACGGGTGCTGGTGTACAAGGCCATCACAGCCGTAGGGTCCACCCTGGTGGGCAGCGGCATCACCCGACAGCTGGTGTTGCGGGCGCTGGGCAGCGTCAGCCAGCGGCTGGCAGGGCGGCAGCTGACGCGGTTCATTCCGCTGGCAGGGCAGGCGGTGTCAGCCGTGCTGGCGTACACCGCCATGCGTTATGTGTGCAACCAGCACATTGACGACTGTGCCCGCGTGGTCGGGTTGCTGAGGTTGGAGGCCACGCCGCCAGTGGGCTGACAGGCGGATGTCGCTGAGGCAAACTCAGACCAGCTTGCTTTCAGCGACAGGTTTGGCGAAATGCATGGCATTCAGCTGACGGCGGCTGAAGGCGATTCAAGGGTGTTCAGGCCACTCAAGGCCAGTCAAGGTTGCAGCGCCTGCAACAGTTTCTGACCACCCCGGCCGTTGACGGCATGCCCCAGCCGCGTCTGCTCGGCCCGGATGGCGGCACGGCTTTTTTCGCCCAGCATGCCGTCAATGTCACCGATGTCGTGGCCACGCAGGGTCAGCAAGGTTTGCAGCTCGCGCCGCTGCACGCGTGCCAGACCTGCATCGTCGGTCGGCCAGGCTGTGGCAAACGGACCTTTGCCGCGCAGCCGGTCTGACAGGTGGGCAATGGCCAGGCCGTAACTTTCTGCCGCGTTGTAGCTGTACACCGCATCGAAGTTGCGGCTGACCAGGAAGGCAGGCCCCGTGCCCAGGCTGGGCAGCGCACCGGGTGCGCCGCTGGCAGGCACCATCAGGCCCAGCTGCGCGTCGGCTCCGAACACGGTGGTCAGCTCCCGTCCGTCGATGGTGCGCACCCCGCGTTCTGCCCAGACGCTGGCCGCACGCTTGGTGCGCCGCCCCTCGCCATGTGTGGACATGCCAGCGGGCAGACGGACCTCCACACCCCAGGGGATGCCAGGTTTCCACCCAGCCTTTTGCAGGAAGTTGGCCGTGGAGGCCAGCGCATCGGGCACGCTGGCGGTCAGGTCGCGTTTGCCGTCACCGTCAAAGTCAACCGCCAGCCGTTCGTAGGTGGTGGGCATGAATTGCGTGTGGCCGAACGCACCCGCCCACGACCCCACCAATGCCTGGGGTGCCACGTGCCCGCCTTGCGCGATGCGCAGGGTGGCATACAGCTCTTTCTGGAAAAACGCTTGTCGCCTGCCGAAGCAGCTCAGTGTGCCCAATGCCTGCACCAGCGGGTAGCGCCCGAAACTCTGGCCGAAGTTGCTCTCGACACCCCACACAGCCACCACCGTGGCCGCGTCCACGCCGTACGCGGCGACTGCACGGTCCAGTGTGGCGGCGTGTTCGGTCAGCAGGCGTTGGCCTTCTGCCACGCGCTCGTCATCAACCAAACCGGCCAGGTAGTCCCAGATGGGTGTTTTGAACTCGGGCTGGTTGTCCAGCTTTTCCAGCACGGTGCCATCGGGCTGGATGTCGCTGAACAGCGTGTCCCAGGTTTGTGCCGTCACGCCCGCCTGTTGCGCCTGGGGTTGCAAGCGGTTCAGGCACTGAGACCAGGTTGCGGGGTCAGGATCGATTGGCGCAGCCAGGGTGAGGCTTGGCGCCCACATGCCGACACACAGCAGCGCCAACGTGCCGCTGCGCGCCAGGGGACGCCCCGTTGACGGGCGACGCAGTGGTGTTTTGTGCATAGATGACAAATTAAATGAAAAAAACATGCTTTGCGCTTATCTGTATTGAATAGTTTGCTTTAGAAATGAATGTGACTTGAGTGTAATGTGAGCATGCCTCATGCTTGGCGCACACACCGTGGCACAACGGCTACGCAGCCCAGGTTGCACCATGCTCCGGGACGGTGGCAGGCCAATGCAGCTCGTGGTTGATGCGTTGGCGCAACGTGTCGGCAGCACCGTCGTCACCGTGCACCACGAACACATTCGAAGGAGCGGTGGGCAGTGCCTTCAGCCAGTCGATCAGCTGATTGCCGTCGGCGTGGGCCGATGCGGCCTGGAGTTGAACCACTTCGGCCCGCACCGGGATGTCTTGTCCGTGCATGCGCAAGCTGGTTGCCCCATTGGCCAACAGCGCACCACGGGTGCCAGGGGCCTGGTAGCCGGTCAGGATGACCATGTTGCGGTGGTCGGGCAGGTGGTTGGCCAAGTGGTGCAGCACACGCCCACCGGTGGCCATGCCGCTGGCCGACAGGATGACTTTGGGGCCGTGCTGGTGCGCAATGGCCTTCGAATCATCGGGCGTGCTGGTCATGGTGGCCGCGTGCTCCATGGTGTGGCATTGCTGGGCCGTTAGCCTGTGTTCCCCCAGGTGTTTGGCATACAGGTCTGTTGTGTGGATGGCCATGGGGCTGTCCAGGTACACCGGCAAATGGCGTGGGATGGCCCCTGCCGCCTTGAGTTCGGCAAGGGTGTGAAGCAGGGCCTGCGCCCGCCCCACGGCAAACACCGGCACCACGGCCGAACCACCCCGTGCCGCCACGCGGGTGAGCGCCGGGGCCAGTTCATGGGCGAGGGTGTCTGCGGGGTGGGTGCGGTCGCCGTAGGTGGATTCGATCAACACCACATCGGCCTCGGGCGGTGGCTCGGGCGGTAGCATCAACACATCGTCGGTGCGACCCAGGTCGCCCGAAAACAGGATGCGCCGGTTGCCCACTTCCAGCAGCAGGCTGGCCGCCCCCAGGATGTGCCCCGCACCGGAAAACCGGGCGCGCCAGCCTGGAATGGGCTCGAACGTCTCGTGCATGGCCGCAGACTTGAGGTGCTTCAGGCTGCTGCGCGCATCGTCCTCGGTGTACAGCGGCATGGCGACGGCATGCTTGGAATAACCTTTGCGGTTGGCAAAGGCAGCATCGTCTTCCTGGATGTGCCCGCTGTCGGGCAGCAGGATGCGGGCCAGGTCTCCCGTGGCCGGTGTGCACCAGACCTTGCCCTTGAAGCCCTCGCGAACCAGCAGGGGCACGTAGCCGCTGTGGTCCAGGTGGGCATGCGTGAGGATGACCGCATCCACATGGTTGGGCTCGACCGGTAGAGGTCGCCAATTGCGCAGCCGCAGTTGCTTGTAGCCCTGAAACAGCCCGCAATCCACCAGCAGCTGCTTGCCGTTGTGCTGAACCAGGTACTTTGAACCGGTGACCGTGCCTGCACCGCCCAGGAATGTGATGTTGACGTTCATGCGTGCAGTTTAGGCCTGCGACAACGCTTCAGGTGGAACGGGTACGTGCAAGCTTTCAAGATCGTGTGCTGGCCGCAACCCATGGGGATGGCTGGCGCAGCCATGGATGAGCTGAATTCATATGAAAAAAGGCCCCTTCCGCTTGTGCTGAAAGGGACCTTAGCTATGGTTTCAGGTCGTCAGATGACCCCAGACCCATTCAACTGAAGAAGGATTTGGCCTTGGCAAACCAGCTGTCTTCATTGGGGCTGTGCTTGCCGCCGCCTTTTTTGAACGACTCGTCCAGCTCTTTCAGCAGCTTGCGCTGGTGTTCTGTCAGCTTGACGGGTGTTTCTACCGAGATGTGGCAGTACAGGTCGCCGGGGTAGCTGCTGCGCACGCCCTTGACGCCTTTGCCACGCAACCGGAAGGTCTTGCCGTGCTGGGTGCCTTCGGGGATGTCGATGGTGGCCTTGCCGCCCAGGGTGGGCACGTCGATTTCACCACCCAACGTGGCTGTGCACATGTTGACCGGCACCTGGCAATGCAGGTCGTCGCCATCGCGCTCGAAGATATCGTGCTTGCGCAGCCTGATTTCGATGAACAGGTCACCCGACGGGCCACCGTTGTGCCCAGGCTCGCCATTGCCTGCGCTGCGGATGCGCATGCCGTCGTCGATACCCGCCGGGATTTTGACTTCCAGCGTTTTGTGCTTTTTGAGTTTGCCCTGGCCGTTGCAGGTGGTGCAGGGCTCGGGAATGAGTTTGCCGGTGCCGTGGCAATGCGGGCAGGTCTGCTGCACGCTGAAAAAGCCTTGGCGCATCTGCACCGAGCCGGAGCCGTGGCAAGTCGAGCAGGTTTTGACCGACGTGCCTGGTTTGGCCCCGGTGCCTTTGCAGGTGTCGCAGTCCTCCCAGGATGGGATACGGATCTGCGCTTCCTTGCCGGTTGCGGCCTCTTCCAGGTTGATTTCCATGGCATACGACAGGTCGTTGCCGCGGTAGACCTGACGGCCTCCACGTGCACCGCCACCACCGGCACGGCCCCCGAAAATGTCACCAAAGATGTCGCCAAAGGCTTCGCCGAAGCCTGCAAACCCTTCTGCACCCGGCCCGCCACGCATGTTGGGGTCGACACCGGCATGCCCGTGCTGGTCGTAGGCGGCCCGTTTTTGCGGGTCGCTGAGCATTTCGTAGGCTTCTTTGGCTTCCTTGAATTTTTCTTCGGCAGCTTTGGCTGCGTCGCCCTGATTGCGGTCAGGGTGGTGCTTCATCGCCAGCTTGCGATACGCCTTCTTGATCTCGTCATCGCTGGCGCCTTTGGCAACGCCCAGCACTTCGTAAAAGTCTCGTTTGGCCATGTCTGTTTACCGTATGGGTCTGGAGTCATTCGCCGGGCCGTCCCAAGAATGACTGCACCCCCTTGGGGGGTCTGGCAACGCCAGGGCAGGGGGCACATTTGACACGAACGCCGCGTCGGGTCACCAGCAGGTGCCCCGACGCGGCGGCGGGTTGGGCTGAGCAGGCGGCGTGTTCACATCGCCTGCTGGCTATTCAGCCTTTTTTGACTTCTTTCACCTCGGCATCGACCACGTCATCGTCAGCGGGGCGGCTGCCACCAGCTGCGTTGCCTGCACCACCGGCCGATGCACCTTCTGCGGCACCCGCAGCGGCTTGTGCGGCTTGCTGGTCGGCGTACATTTTTTCGCCCAGCTTCTGGCTGACGGTCATCAGCGCGGTGTTCTTCTCTTCAATGGCGGCCTTGTCGTCGCCTTTGCAGGCTTCTTCGAGGGCCTTGATGGCGTCTTCGATGGCTGATTTTTCAGCGGCGTCGAGCTTGTCGCCGTATTCGGTCAGGCTTTTCTTCACGCTGTTGGCCATGGCTTCAGCCTGGTTGCGGGCTTGCACCAGTTCGACCTTTTTATGGTCTTCCGCTGCATTCAGCTCGGCATCCTTCACCATTTGCTGGATTTCAGCTTCGGTCAGGCCAGAGTTGGCCTTGATGGTGATCTTGTTTTCCTTGCCCGTACCTTTGTCTTTCGCGCCGACGTGCAGGATGCCGTTGGCGTCGATGTCGAACGACACCTCGATTTGCGGGATGCCACGCGGTGCGGGTGGAATGCCTTCCAGGTTGAATTCGCCCAGACCTTTGTTGCCAGCGGCAATTTCGCGTTCGCCTTGGAACACCTTGATGGTCACGGCGGGCTGGTTGTCGTCGGCAGTGGAGAAGGTTTGCGAGAACTTGGTGGGGATGGTCGTGTTCTTGGCGATCATCTTGGTCATGACACCGCCCATGGTTTCGATGCCCAGGCTCAAGGGGGTCACGTCCAGCAGCAGCACGTCTTTGCGGTCACCCGACAGCACCTGGCCTTGGATGGCAGCGCCCACGGCCACGGCTTCGTCAGGGTTCACGTCACGGCGGGGTTCTTTGCCGAAAAATTCCTTGACCTTTTCTTGAACCTTGGGCATGCGGCTCATGCCGCCGACCAGGATCACGTCGTCAATGTCGGCCACGTTCACGCCCGCATCCTTGATGGCGGTGCGGCAGGGTGCCATGGTGCGCTCAATCAATTCGTCCACCAAGCTTTCCAGCTTGGCACGGGTCATCTTGATGTTCAGGTGTTTGGGGCCTGATGCATCTGCCGTGATGTAGGGCAGATTGATGTCGGTCTGGCTGCTGTTGGACAGCTCAATCTTGGCCTTTTCAGCGGCTTCTTTCAGTCGCTGCAGGGCCAGCACGTCTTTGGACAGGTCAACGCCCTGGTCCTTCTTGAACTCGGTGATGATGAAGTCGATGATGCGTTGGTCGAAGTCTTCGCCACCCAGGAAGGTGTCGCCGTTGGTGGACAGCACTTCGAACTGCTTTTCACCGTCGACGTCGGCAATTTCAATGATGGACACGTCGAACGTGCCGCCACCCAAGTCGTACACGGCAATTTTGCGGTCGCCCTTTTCGGTCTTGTCCAGGCCAAAAGCCAACGCGGCAGCGGTGGGCTCGTTGATGATGCGCTTGACATCCAGGCCTGCGATGCGGCCTGCGTCTTTGGTGGCCTGACGCTGTGCATCGTTGAAGTACGCGGGCACGGTGATGACGGCTTCCGTCACCGCTTCGCCCAAGTAGTCTTCAGCGGTTTTCTTCATCTTGCGCAGCACTTCGGCGCTGACCTGTGGGGGGGCCAGCTTGTTGCCGCGCACTTCCACCCAGGCGTCGCCGTTGTCGGCTTTGGCAATGGTGTAGGGCATCAGGTCGATGTCCTTTTGCACTTCTTTCTCACCAAACTTGCGGCCAATCAGGCGCTTCACGGCATAAAGCGTGTTGCGTGGGTTGGTCACGGCTTGGCGCTTGGCGGACGCGCCCACCAGAATTTCGCCGTCTTCCTGGTACGCAATGATGGACGGCGTGGTGCGTGCACCTTCGCTGTTCTCGATCACGCGGGTGGTGTTGCCCTCCATGATGGCCACGCAGCTGTTGGTGGTGCCGAGGTCAATGCCGATGATTTTTCCCATGTCTAACTCCTGAAGATCTGTGAAAACTGTGATGAATCTGAATTGCGGATGAAAAGCCCGATTTCAAGAGTGGTTTCTTGAGCGCAGAGCCGATGGCAGTTGAAAGCAACCACTCGGCACTCGCGTCGGGCTCGACCCGACCGGGCGTTGGTTACCGGGGCGCCGCAACCGTGACCAGCGCAGGGCGCAGCACCCGGTCTGCAATCTGGTAGCCCTTCTGAAGCACGGAAACAACGGTGTTGGGTTCCTGCTCGGCAGGCACCATGCTGATGGCTTGGTGCGAGTGCGGATCGAACTTGGTGCCAGCCTCGGGCGCAATGGGCAGCACCTTGTTGCGGGCCAATGCGCTTTGCAGTTGCTTCAGCGTGGCATCGGCACCTTCACGGATTTGTTGAACCGTGGCTTCCTGAATGGCCAGTCCGGCTTCCAGGCTGTCTGCCACGGGCAGCAGGCTTTCTGCAAAACTTTCGACGGCAAATTTGCGGGCCTTCCCGATTTCGTCGTCAGCTCGGCGGCGCGCATTTTCGGCTTCGGCCTTGGCCCGCAGATATTGATCTGCAAGGTCTTTGTTCTGGGCTTTCAATGCGGCCAGTTCGTCGGTCAGGGCCTGAAGTGCATCGTTCTGGTTGGCAGCAGCTGCTGCCTCCATCTCCTCAGGGGACATGTCGGCAAACAGTGTGCTTTCAGGTGCTTGGGTGGAAGATGTGTTCTGTTCCGGTGTGGCGGTCATGGTGTGCAAAGTGAATGAGTGACAACAATCTGCCACGCAGATGGTGTCGGTTCGTTGGGTTTCAAGTGCGCTCGTGTCGACCCGGCGGCAAGGCAGTTGTGGTCAGTGGTTTGCGGCGCAAACCAAGCCAATTGGGTTTGGGTCTGGCAGGGGGGCGTGTTGACCATGGGCCACAGCAGAGCGCCTAAACCGGTTTTCAGATGATCTCAGCCGCGATACCAGCTGTGTCCAGGGGATTCAGCATTCAAAGGATGGATCGGTGCCAGAGGCTGACGCTCGCAAGGCACTTTGCTTGTGTTGCGTTTTGTTTGAGGCCAATCGACGAATTTTGACCACGTGCGGTGATGGACATAAATGCCATCAAGACCTGTTATGCAGCACAGGCGCGCGCGCCGTGCACCCGCTCACGTTGCCGTGGTGTCAGTCGCTTTGGCTTGCGCAGCCACCCATTTGTTCGAGAACGCTTGCAGGTCGTTCAGTCGTTTGAGCAAGTCCAAGCCGGTGCGAGTCAGGCCGTAGCCACTGCCGCCGTGGTCAATGAGGCCAGCCGCCCGAAGCTCTTTCAGGCGGGTGTTCAGTGTGTTGGGTGTGACACCGCCGACGCTGTCTTGCAGCAGCCGGAAGGTTTGGGGATGTCCGTCCTTGAGTGCCCAGAGTACCCGCAATGCGTAGCGAGACTCCAGCAGGTCAAACAATTGGGAAACTGCGGACTTGGCCTTGGAACTCATGAATGCGTATCTCCTCTGTTTGTCAGTTCAGTGGGTGCTGGGAGGACATCGTCTCATTCCAAGGCACCGTTCGCCGATTGTCGGCGTGGCATCTGCCGGCAGCGTTGGTCACCGTCAAGCGATGACCGTGCCGAGCAACGCCGGATTCAACCGCCAACTATAAGTCAAAAACAATGTTGCTTCGACTTTGGTAGCTTGAAAAGCATGGTGTGTTGAACCGCAGTGTTGTTTGCAGTGCGCATATCAGCGAACCGTATTGTGCCTGATGTGTGGTGCGGTTCAAGTGCTCAGCCATCCAAAAGTTGGCAAAATGGGCGCACCCGGTGGCCGTACACTGCCACGGTTTCATCGTGATCGGCCCGCAGTGGTCTTGACTTTCCTCAGGTGTTTTCATGGTTCAACGCGTCATCGGCCCATTCAAGGTCAACCCAATCGGTTTCGGTTGCATGGGGCTCAGTCATGGGTATGGTCCGGCTGCATCGGAAGCACAGGCAGAGGCTGTGTTGCTTGACGCACTGGAGCAGGGTGTCGATTTCTTTGACACGGCTGCGCTGTATGGCAATGGCGCGAACGAGTCATTGGTGGGGCGGGTGTTGTCACCCCATCGACATCGGTTTGTGCTGGCATCCAAATGTGGTTTGAACCACCCCGCATCTGGAATCGAACGACGCATCGATGGTCGGCCCGAAACCATCAAGGCGAGTTGCGAAGCCAGTCTGGCGCGCTTGCAAACCGATGTGATCGACCTGTTTTACCTGCACCGCTGGGACAAGCAGGTGCCGATTGAAGACAGCGTGGGTGCCATGGCCGACCTGGTGCGTGAGGGCAAGGTGCGGGCCCTGGGTTTGAGCGAGGTGTCGGCCCTCACATTGCGCAAAGCACATGCAGTGCACCCCATTGCAGCGGTGCAATCCGAATATTCGCTTTGGACGCGCAACCCTGAAATTGCCGTACTGGATGCGTGCGCTGAACTGGGCGTGGCATTCGTGGCATTCAGCCCGTTGGCCCGCGCCTACCTGACCACGAAACTGATCGATACCTCGCGCTTGCACACGTCAGACATGCGTCGCAACATGCCCCGTTTCGATGTGATGAACTACGCGGCCAATTTGCGCTTGCTGGACCGCTACGTGCCGCTGGTCGAGGAGGCAGGCTGCACGGCGGCACAACTCGCCCTGGCGTGGCTGCTGCACAGGGCGCCCCATGTCGTACCCATTCCTGGTACGTCCAACCTGGGGCACTTGCACGAAAACATGGTTGCCGTCCAAACACCCATTGGGCCAGACATGATGATCAAGCTGGACAAACTGTTCCAACCTGACAGCGTCTGCGGTCCTCGCTACAACGCGGCACAAAGCATCGAAGTGGATACTGAGAATTTTGATAGCTGAAAACACATGTGCTATATGCGGTAAGGCCAAATAAAATGTAAAAAAGCCTCGACCCATTTGGGTGAGGCTTTTTTTGCTGTTGCGTGAATGCACCGGGCTCGCTGCCGCTACCCGTTGCAACTGCGCAGAAGCGAATGCGCTCGTCAGATTGAGTCGATGAAGCTGCGCAGCTTGTCGCTGCGGCTGGGATGCTTGAGCTTGCGCACGGCCTTGCTTTCGATCTGGCGGATGCGCTCGCGCGTCACGTCGAACTGTTTGCCCACTTCTTCCAGCGTGTGGTCGGTGGACATTTCGATGCCGAAGCGCATGCGCAGCACCTTGGCTTCGCGTGGGGTGAGGCTGTCCAGAATTTCCTTGACCACTTCGCGCAGGCCAGCCTGCATCGCAGCCTCGATGGGGGCTGTGTTGGCACTGTCTTCGATGAAGTCGCCCAAGTGGCTGTCGTCGTCGTCACCGATGGGGGTTTCCATGGAGATCGGCTCTTTGGCGATTTTCATGATCTTGCGGATTTTGTCTTCCGGGATCTCCATCTTCTCGGCCAGCACGCTGGCGTCGGGCTCGAAACCGTGTTCCTGCAAATGCTGGCGAGACAGCCGGTTCATCTTGTTGATGGTTTCGATCATGTGCACCGGGATGCGGATGGTGCGCGCCTGGTCCGCAATGCTGCGGGTGATGGCCTGGCGGATCCACCACGTGGCGTAGGTCGAGAACTTGTAGCCCCGACGGTATTCGAACTTGTCCACCGCCTTCATCAGGCCGATGTTGCCCTCCTGGATCAAATCCAGGAACTGCAGACCTCGGTTGGTGTACTTTTTGGCAATGGAGATGACCAGGCGCAAGTTGGCCTCGATCATTTCTTTCTTGGCGTCGCGGCTGTTGCGCTCGCCTTCGTTCATGCGCTTGTTGATGTCCTTCAACTGGCCCAGCGGCACCACCACCAGTTTTTGCAGGTCAATCAGTTTTTGCTGCAAATCCTGCACGGGCGGGATGTTGCGCTGCATGACCGTGCTCCACGGCTTGCCTGCCGCGGCTTGTGTTTCCACCCATTTCAGGTTGATCAGGTTGGCTGGGAAATCGGCAATGAAGCGCTCTTGCGGCATGCCGCATTTGTCCACGATGATGCGGCGCAACTCGCGCTCGCGCTTGCGCACATCGTCCACCTGGCCGCGCAGCTGGTCGCACAGCTTTTCGATGGTCTTGGCGGTGAAGCGGATGGTCATCAGCTCGGTCGTGATAGCCGTCTGCGTCTTCAGGTAGGCCGGTGTACCGTAGCCTTCCTTGTCGTAGATTTTTTGCAGCTTCTCGTGGTGAGCACGGATGCTGTCGAAGCGTGACATGGCTTCGCGCTTGAGTTCTTCCAGCTTCTTGGTCAGCGCTTTGGAGCCGCCCTTGCCATCGTCATCGTCTGCCTCGTCGTACTCATCGAAATCTTCCTCGGCCACGTAGTCATCGTTTTCGTTGGCGTCGGCAAAGCCGTCGACCACGGTGGAAATGACGACCTTGCCGTTCCGGATCTCTTCTGCATTGGTCAGGATGGTGGCGATGGTGGCGGGCGATTCGGAAATGGCCGCCATCATGGCGTTCAGGCCACCCTCGATGCGTTTGGCAATTTCAATTTCGCCCTCGCGGGTCAGCAGCTCCACGGTGCCCATTTCGCGCATGTACATGCGCACGGGGTCGGTGGTGCGGCCGAATTCGCTGTCCACGGTGGACAAGGCGGCTTCGGCTTCCTCTTCTGCTTCTTCTTCCGTGGCAGCGGTAGGGCCGGTGTTGTTCAGGAGCAGGGTTTCGGCGTCTGGCGTTTGCTCGTAGACGGCCACCCCCATGTCGTTGAGCAGGGCAACCACGACTTCCAGTGTTTCGGCCTCGACCAGCTTGTCAGGCAGGTGGTCGTTGATTTCGCCGTGTGTGAGGTAGCCACGTGTCTTGCCCAGTTTGATCAGCGTTTTCAGGCGCAGGCGGCGCAGCGCCACTTCTTCTTCGGACAGGACGGTGTCGTCCAGCCCGAATTCTTTCATCAAAGCCTTTTCTTTGGCCTTGCTGATCTTCATGCGCAGGGGTTTGACCTTTTCCGTGGTGGCCACAACGGCGGTCTCGACGGTTTCGGCAACCTCAGGTTCGCCTTCAAGCTCTTCATCGATATCCGACAGATCGGCATCGTCAATATCGGCTGCTTTGCCCGTTGCCTTCGCTTTGGGGCCACGCTTGGCTCCCGTGGCAGCAGCTTTGGGCTTGGCTGTCTTTTTCTTCACGGCGTCGGCATCGTCGCTTGCTTCGGTCGCAGCAACCACTTTGCGTACGACGGGCTTGGATGCTTTGTCGTCGGCAGATCTCACAACTGCCACGCGCCGGACTTTGCCTGCTTTGGCCATTGCATCCGTCTCGACAGGGGCGGATGCGACAGCTACCGGCTCAGGGGCGGCGTCGGAGATGGCTTCGGCCGCCAACTTTGCTTTGACTGACTTTTTCACAATGATCGTAGGGCCGGCAGGCGTCATAGGCTTTTTCCCAGGCATGGAAACCTCTTTCAACATGGCAGAAATGAATGGGCTTGGCACGCGTGCTGGCGTGTGTCCGCAGGCAAAAAGCGCTACGGAACGACCAAAACAGCACAGACGTGGAGGCGAATGTCAGACAACGTGGTCCGGACACTGTGGCAAGGGAATGGGCGAACATTTGGTGTGCAGCCCTTGCGGGGGATGGCCTGGAACAGGGTCCAACGATCCATTGAGGAAGGTGGCCGGGGCCGGAGGTGCTGCTGTCGCGCTTGCCGAAGTTAACTGGTAGATTATACCTTTTGAGGTTGAATCTGTTTTTGCAGCGCACAACGGCGCTCGTACAGCTCGCGGTAACGTTGCAGGGCCTCCGGTTGAGTGGCGGCATCCGCCAGTGCCAATGTTTCCTGCAGCATGAGGTCGTCAATCAACATTCGCCACAGCACCTCGCGCAGTTCACGTCTGGCATCCACCTCGGGGTCATGCTCAGGCGAGGGGGCTGCCGCAGTGTGCAGCGACATGGCTTGGGCCATGAGTGAATTGGCCATCAATTCGAACGATTGGCCAGTCAGTGCCTGCTGCAATACCGCCCACGGTTGTGCGCCGTGTTCATGCCATTGGCCTTCTGCCCAGCGAAGCAATGGGCCCATCGGTTCGGGCAGATTGGCCAGCAGTTGGTGGTCTTCGGGCGTGAGCCACTCCCAAGCATCCGGTTGACTGAACAGAATGCGTGCGGCCAACTCTGCCCGTGTGTTGAGTTGTGGTGGCGGTGGGCGAGGTCCGTACCGCGATTCCCTGTTGACATAGCGACCAGCGTAAGGTGTGCCTGACTTGCCGTTCCAAGGACGTTTGTACCGATTGCCGCCTGGGCTTTTGACTGGCTCGGATTCGATATATGGGCTGTTGTGGTGGTAAGTGTCTTCGAACGGCTCAGTGTGCGAGGCTTCCCAACGATCGTTTTCGGCCTGCGGATGGCGCTGGCCCGTGCTTGAGAGCTTCCAAAGATCGGTCAGTTCATGGGCAGCCAGACCAATCTGTGTGGCAAGCGCTGTCAGCATCTGCAGCTTCAACGCACCGTCTGGCAGTGCAGCCCACAGCGGCTTGGCATTGCTGGCCATGCGTGCACGGCCTTCTGGTGTGGACATGTCGCATTGGGTCCGTGCTGTTTCCAGTAAAAACTGGCTCAGTGGCATGGCGTCGTGCACGTGCTGCGCAAAAGCCTCGGTGCCATGTGCCCGTATGAAGCTGTCAGGGTCGTGCTCAGGCGGCAAAAACAGGAACTTGATGCTGCGGGTGTCCTGAGCGAAGGGCAGGGCCGCTACCATGGCTTTGCCCGCTGCACGTCGGCCTGCCGCATCGCCATCGAAGCTGAACACCACAGCCTCGGTAAAGCGGAACAGTTTCTGCACATGGTCGGTCGTGCATGCCGTGCCCAGCGTTGCAACGGCGTTGGCAAAACCCAGCTGTGCCAGGGCCACCACATCCATATATCCCTCGGTGACCAGTGCGTAGCCTTGGGTTCGGATGGCCGTTCGGGCTTCAAACAGGCCATACAGTTCACGGCCTTTGCTGAAAACGGGTGTTTCGGGGCTGTTCAGGTATTTGGGTTCGCCCTTGTCGAGCACCCGCCCGCCGAACCCGATGGTTTCACCTTTGACGTTCCGGATCGGGAACATGATCCGGTCGCGAAAGCGGTCGTACCGCTTTGCCTGGCGTGGGTCTGGTGCGTGCTCAGGCTGGGATGAATCGTTGCCCGCTTCACCTGAGGTCGTGCCATCATCGCGCGCAATGACCATGCCCGATTCGACCAACCTGTTGTCGGCATAGTCCGGCACCATCGCCGCCAGCGTGCGCCAACCTTCAGGCGAATAGCCCAGTCCGAACGCATGTGCAATCTCACCTGACAAGCCCCGTCCCTTGAGGTAGGCGATGGCCCTGGGCGATGTTTTCAGGTGTTTTTGATATCCCTTGGCGATCGTTTCCAGCAGGTCCGTCAGCGACGTCTGGTGCTCGCGTTGGACGCGTTGCCTTTCCTTGTCCTGCGGCGGGGTGTCGTCGTCGGGAACGCTCAACCCGGTTTGCTGCGCGAGCTCCTTGACTGCCTCCACAAATGACATGCCAGCGTGCGACATGAGAAACGAAATGGCATTGCCGTTGACTCCACAGCCGAAGCAGTGATAGAACTGTTTGGCTGGACTGACGCTGAAAGACGGGGATTTTTCACCATGAAACGGGCACAGGCCCATGAAGTTGGCGCCGCCCTTCTTGAGTTGCACATAACGGCCAACCACCTCGACCACATCCACACGGGCCAACAGTTCCTGGAGAAAAGATTGTGGGATGCTCACCGATCAGTTCGCGGCGAAGACCCGGTTTTTGCCCGCCCGCTTGGCCAAGTACATGGCTTCATCCGCCCGTTTCACGGCGTTTTCCGCTGTTTCGTCGAGTTCAAGCTGGGCCACTCCAGCGCTGAAGGTGATCAGCACCCGTTCGTTGTTTTGCAGGAACAGGCGTTTTGTCAGCTCGCGCTGCAAGCGTTGCATGGCCTCTACGCCATTTGGCAGCGAAGTGTCCGGCAGCAGAATGACGAATTCTTCCCCGCCATAACGTGCCATGGTGTCCTGCGGACGCATGCTGGTGCGGGCAACCGACACCAAGTGTGACAGTGCCGCATCGCCCGAGTCATGGCCATGGCTGTCGTTCAGCTGCTTGAAGTTGTCGATGTCGAGCATCGCCAGGCACAGCAAAGTGCCTTTGCGGCGTGCCGTGGTCACTTCACGGGCAAAGGCTTCATCAAGGCCGCGCCTGTTCAATGCACCCGTGAGCGGGTCCAGCCTGGCCTGCACGCTGGCCTTGTCCAGTTCACCCTGGAGTTTGATGATTTCTTCTTCTGCTTTCACCGCGCGCTCACGGATGGTGCGCAACTCAGTGCCGACCTGACGGGCACTTTCTTCCATGGTGCGCGTCGCCGTCAGGACAGACTGCAGTGCCGGGCCGATTTCTTCCAGCACCTCGGCGTGTTCGATGACTTTGGCGAAACTGTCTACTTCGTTGCGAAAATTGCCGGTGGTGTCGGTCATCTGCGACAAGCGCTCAATGAACGTGGCCAGCATCATCTTGATCTGGGCCTGTGCTTCGATCGACCGGGCTTTGGCTTCGCTTTGTTTGGCGATCACGTCTTGCAGTTTGCGTTTGACGTCGTCCAGCCGCTTTAGATTGAGCGGCGGTTTCGCGGCTTCCATCAGTGCGCCGACTTGACCGACCAGCCAGCGGTCTTCCACGCCCAATGCCGAGATGTTCTCGAACACCAGGGTCAGTAGGTGCAACAAGGTGGCCCTGATCGCTCCTTGTTCTTCACCCACGAAAGACAACCGCAAATTGAATGTGGTCAGCGCCGTCTTCACTGCACCGGCCTCGGTGGTGGGGTGGCGCAGAAGCTGAATCAACTCGCGGATCTGATTGTTGAATCGAACGTCCTCGTCACCCAGTGCCGGTTTGATGTGTTCAACCATACGGGCAACCTGTTCACGCACCTCCATACTTGCTTTGGATGGTGCATGCATGTTGTCAGCACTTTGCTGTTCAACCTTTGTCACGTAGTCGAGCAGGCTGTTTTTGAGGGCTGCCCAGTTTTGCAGTGTGATGGCCTGCTCAACCGAGGCCACGGCTTTCGCCAGCGTGATTTCGTGCGCAGGCAAGGCGAGTGCGATTTTGCGCAGCGATTCGACGGGGAAGCTTTGCTCAAGCTTTTCACCGGAAATTTCGGCGTACGCCGCCTCGTAGTGCTCAGGTGTGGGCTGCAATTTGCGTTCAGCAATGAGCCTGAACGCATCCTTTGCAATTTCGGCGGGTTTCTTTGCGGCCATGTTTGGTAGGGTGTCAGTCACGCACTCGCGATGCGCTGAAGCTGAGGTTGACAACAACGCACATTGTGAACTGAAATTGTGTGACCAATTTCACAAACGTGCCTGCACGTCCCCACGGTCGCCCGGTGCCATGCCGGGTTGAACCCGACGTCAACGTGGTGCGAGGCGGATGGCACCGTCCAGGCGGATGACTTCGCCGTTGAGCATGTCGTTTTCGATGATGTGCTTTACCAGGCGGGCGTAATCGTTCGGGGTGCCCAGGCGGCTGGGGAAGGGCACGCCAGCGGCCAGTGCATCTTGCACATCCTGGGGCATGCCAAACAGCATGGGGGTGCCGAAAATACCGGGTGCGATGGTCATGTTGCGGATGCCGTTGCGCGACAAATCACGTGCGATGGGCAACGTCATGCCCACGATACCGCCTTTGGATGCTGCATATGCGGCTTGGCCGATTTGCCCGTCATAGGCGGCAACGCTGGCTGTTGAGATGAGCACGCCGCGTTCGCCGGTGGCTTCAGGTGCGTTTTTGCACATGGCATCGGCGGCCAGTCGGATCATGTTGAAGCTGCCGACCAGATTGACCATGATTGTCTTCGTGTAGGTGGACAAAGCATGCGGCCCGGTTTTGCCAACGGTTTTTTCAGCTGGCGCGATGCCCGCGCAGTTGACCAATCCCATCAGCTTGCCCATGCCGAGCGCTTGAGCCACCACGGCTTGGCCGTCAGCTTCGTTGCTGACATCGCACTTGACGAATGCACCGCCCAGTTCCTTGGCCACAGCAGCGCCTTTTTCGGCCTGCATGTCTGCGATCACGATCTGTCCACCATTGGCCACGATCATGCGTGCTGTGCCCTCGCCCAAACCAGAAGCGCCACCGGTGACGATGAATACCTTGCCTGCAATGTCCATGAATGTCTCCTGCTGTTGATTGACGTTAACGTAAACGTCAATTATGTCGCAGACACCGTGTGCCGTGTCAACTGCATGGCAACGCGCAGGTTGGCGTCAGGGCGGTGATGGGTTACTTGTACCCGACGCGATCCAGCATCTGCTGCACCTTGGTCATGTTCTTGGCCACGACACCGAGGGGGATGTTTTCGGCTTTGAAGGCGTCACCACCCATGGCCTTGAGCGCAGCGTTGTCGATTTTTATACCCACCACAGCAGGAAATTCGTTGTTCCCGTTGGCGAAATAGTCTTGGGCGAACGGGCTTGCCAAGTACTCCATGAACTGGACGGCGTTTTCAACGTGCTTGGCATGCCTGGCAACCGCTGCGCCCGCAATGTTGACGTGGGCGCCGCTGGTACCTTGGTTGGGAAACACCACCCGCACCTTTTCCATGGTGGATTTTTCGTCGGGTTTGCTGGATTTGAGCAACCTGGCCGCGTAGTAGGTGTTGGTCAGCGCGACGGCACATTCGCCCGATGCCACGGCTTTGATCTGATCGGTGTCGCCGCCTTTGGGTTGGCGGGCCATGTTCGCGACCAGGCCCTTCAGCCATGCCTCACCCTTTTCATCGCCCAGGCGTTCGACAACGGTGGCAAACAGCGACAGGTTGTACGGGTGCGAGCCCGAGCGTGTGCACAACATGCCTTTCAGCTTGGGGTCGGCCAGCTGTTCGTAGGTGGCGACATCGGCCGCCTTCACGCGCAAGGGGTCGTACACCACCACACGTGCCCGGGTAGAGAAGCCGGTCCACGTCACGCCGTCGGGGGTGGGCGTGGCCTTCAGGTTGCTGGGGATGGCTTTGTCGAGCACAGCGGACTTGATGGGCCGAAACAGACCCTGTGCGTCGGCAGATGCCATCCGCGCCGCATCGACCAGCAAAATCACGTCGGCAGGGGAGGCTGCACCCTCAGCTTTGAGTCGCGCGACAATGCCCGCATCGTCGGCATCGACCCGGTTGATTTTGATGCCCGTTGTTCTGGTGAACGTGTCGTACATCACCTCGTCGGTTTGGTAATGACGGGCTGAATAGAGGTTCAGAACCTTGTCCTGGGCCTGTGCTGGCAGGCACAAAAGCGTTGCGCCCAATGTCAGAGCCACGGGTGCAAGGCATTCAAAGGTTGCTTTTTGGACAGTGGTCATGGCCATGGTTTGTTTGTTGAGAATGATTCTCATCATATCATGATTGGGAATCATTCTTATTGATTAAGGTCAAAATGTTGAACATATTTCGGTCTGTGCCGTGGATGGCGGTTTGTGTGCTGGCTATGAGTGGGTGTACGTCTGCGGTGAAGGTGACGGATGCCACAGCGCCCGTAGCAATCAAACCAATTGCAACAAGCGCTACACCGGTTTTTCGACCACCAAAGATCGGCCTTGCACTCGGCGGAGGTGCGGCAAGAGGTTTTGCCCATGTGGGTGTGATTCAGGTGCTTGAGCAAAACGGCATCAAACCCGACCTGGTCGTTGGCACGTCAGCGGGCAGCTTGGTGGCCGCGTTGTATGCCAGCGGTAAAAATGGCCGGGAATTGGAGCAGGCCGCCATGGCCATGGAGGAAGCGAGCCTGACGGACTGGACGCTGCCGTTTGGCAACCGCGGCATGCTGCGCGGTGCTGCGGTCGCACGCTACGTGTCTGCGCAGACGCAAGGCCGGTTGATTGAGCACATGGTGGTGCCCCTGGGCATTGTGGCCACCGACCTGGCCACCGGCGCAGGCATTCTGTTTCAACGTGGTGATGCAGGTGTGGCCGTGCGGGCGTCCAGTGCCGTGCCTGGCGTGTTTCAGCCGGTGGACATCGGCGGCCGGGAGTATGTCGATGGCGGGCTGGTGGCACCGGTTCCCGTTGCCTACACCCAGCAAATGGGGGCGGAACTGGTGATTGCGGTGGACATTTCCAGCCCACCCGAAGCCAATGCCGCCACCGACATGCTCAAAGTGATGCTCCAAACCTTTGCCATCATGGGGCAAACCATCAACCGGCACGAATTGAAACAGGCCCATGTGCTGGTGAGACCAGAACTGGCGGGTGTGGGCAGCGCGGCTTTTTCTGAGCGGCAGCGGTCGATGGCGGCGGGGCGTGCCGCCATGCAGGCGGCCATGCCCAAGCTCAAGGCACAAATGGCAGCGTTGGCCGTACCAGTCTCAAGATGAGGCGATTTGTCCGCGCATCAGCCTTTGCGGCGGGTGCGTTTTTCGAGTATGTCCATCTCGTCTTTGAGCTTGCGAATCTCGTCATGCAGTTTTTTTTGCTCGGACAAGGGCATGAACGAGGTGTTCACCAGCTTGTCTTCAAGCGCATGAATCGAGGCGACCAGTTTTTTGATGCGTTCAAGTTCGTCGATCAGCATGGCAGTGGTCCGGTTCATTGGATGAGCCGATTGCATGCTACGCCTGATGATCGGAGAACGGTGGGTAGATCGTGTGCAAAGCCGATCTTTTGTCTCGCACGTATGCAGTCTCTTGGCGAGAAGACGAAAAAAAGGCCCTGTCGTGAGACAGGGCCTTGAAGGGGTCCGTGAAACTGGATTTCAGAAGGACCCGAGGAGACAACTGGGAAATCTATCGCTGATTAACGCTTTTTGGCGGTAGCTGTAGATGTTTTGGCAGCGTTGACAGCAGTGGCTGCAACGGTATTGAAGTTGGCTTCGGCCATTTCGGTGGCTTGCTTGACAGCTTTTTGCACGGATTCCATGGCGTTGGAAGCGGCGCTCACTGCGCTTTTCATCACGGCCACGGCGGTTTCGGAACCGGCGGGTGCGTTCTTGGCGGCGTTGTCAACAACGGCCAGGAATTTGGCTTGTGCGTCGCCGGATTGGGCTTCGACAGCTTTGGTGAATTCAGCGCCAGCGCCGGAAGCGATGTCGTACAGGTGACGGCTGTAAGCAGCGGTCTTTTCAGCCAGAGGCTGCATCAGGCCAGCTTGCAGAGCCAGCAGTTCTTGTGCGTCTTTCACGCTCAGAACGGCTTGGGTGTGGTTGGCGGATTCGGCCAGAGCGGCTTTGGTGGCTTGAACGTTCAGTTCAACCAGCTTTTCCACGCCTTCGAAGGCTTTCTGGGTCAGACCAAACAGGGTTTCGAGGTTGGCTTTTTGTGCGGCTACAACTTGTTCAGCAGTCAACATGGTGATACTCCAAAAGGGTTAATTGAAAAATCTGTTGAGGGCTGTGCATCGGCTTTTCGCTTTTGCTGCACTGCAACATGGTTCCAAGTATAGGGTATTTGCTGATGGGTGCAAGTGTTTTTTGTTGCAGTGCAGCAAAATAGATGCAAACACCTAGAAGTGTTGCTGGGCGTGGCTTTGCGGCCGGTCAGCCGCCGTGTTTTCAGCGCACCAAGCAGGCATTGACGGGCATGTTCCGTTGTCTGGGCCCTCACGTATTCGCCACGCCATGAACGCCTATTTCGCAGACCTGTTTGTCTTGCCATTGCCTGATGGGCACCGCTTCCCCATGCACAAGTACCGCCTGTTGCGCGAGGCGCTGGCACAGGCGCTGCCAGCTGTGCAGTTGTGCGAAGCCCCTGCTGCCACGCCGGGTGAGCTGGCGCTGGTACACACACCGACATACGTCGATGCGGTGCTGGCTGGCACGCTGACTGCCGACGAGCAGCGCCACATCGGTTTCCCCTGGAGCCCGGCCATGGCCGAGCGCGCGTGCCGCTCTGTCGGGGGCACGGTGGCCGCTTGCCGGCATGCGCTGCAAGGTGCCGGTGTGGCAGCCAACCTGGCCGGCGGCACGCACCACGCGTATGCGCATGCAGGCGGTGGGTTCTGTGTGTTCAACGACGTGGCCGTGGCGGCCCGTCTCATGCAGGCCGAGGCCGCACGCCACGCGGCAAACCACCGATGCTCCATGCCGCCCTTGCAGGTGGCCATCATCGACCTGGATGTGCACCAGGGCAACGGCACAGCCCACGTGTTCCGGCACGACCCCACGGTGTTCACGCTGTCATTGCACGGTGCACGCAACTTTCCGTTCCACAAAGAAGCCAGCGATCTCGACGTCGAACTCCCCGATGGCTGCACCGACGACGCCTACCTGGAAGCCCTGACCGTGTCGCTTGACACGCTGCACCAGCGCTTCGAACCGGGCTTGGTCATCTATTTGGCCGGTGCCGACGTGCACGAGGGCGACCGACTGGGGCGGCTGAAGCTCACCGCAGACGGCATCGAAGCGCGCGACCGCCAGGTCATGGCCTGGGCCTGGCAGCGCAAGCTGCCGCTGGCGTTTGTCATGGCCGGTGGGTATGGCCGTTGCATCGCGGACACCGTGGCCGTGCAGGTGAATACCTACCGCGTGGCGCTGTCATTTGCCGAGCGCTGGCAGAATCTGCAAGCCCGCGCAGGGCGCACAAGTTGAATGGCCGACTTGGCCCCTGCCCACGCCACCCCTGGCGACCCCTCACCACTGGAGACAAACAATTGAGTGAATCTGCCTTCAACCAAGCCGCCACCGATGTGGACAGTGCCATCGACACCCGCATGTCCGCACGCGCCTTCTTGCCGCAAGCCGTGCCCAGGGAGGTGCTGGCCTCCATTCTGGAAGTGGCCAGCCGTGCGCCGTCGGGCACCAACACCCAGCCCTGGAAGGTGTATGTGCTGCAGGGTGCCAGCCGCGATGGCCTGGTGGCCAAGGTGTGCGATGCCGCCAACGCCGTGCGGGCCGACCCATCGCTGGCGGGCCAGTACAAGGAGGCCTACGACTACTACCCCGAAAAGTGGGTCAGCCCCTTCATCGACCGCCGCCGTGAAAACGGTTGGGGCCTGTACGGACTGCTGGGCATTGGCAAGACCGACCGCGACCGCATGCATGCACAACATGTGCGCAACTACATGTTTTTCGACGCACCTGTGGGCCTCATGTTCACGGTTGACAAGGTCATGGGGCGCGGCTCGTTGCTTGATTACGGCATGTTTTTGCAAAACATCATGCTGGCCGCGCGGGCGCGGGGCTTGCACACCTGTCCACAGGCCGCATGGAACGGGTTTGCCAGCATCGTGCTGCCCCACATCGGCGCGGGCGACAATGAAATGATGGTGTGTGGCATGGCGCTGGGTTATGCCGACCCGACCGATACAGTCAACACCTTCCGCACACCCCGCGTGCCGGCAGCCGAGTTCACCACCTGGCTGGCCTGAGAGGCTGGGAGTCTTTCGCTCATGCCCGCTCACCACCTCAAAACGCACCCGCTCTGCGTTGCAAATGCGCGCCATAGCCCGAGCTATGGCTGCGCTTTGCGCCTTGATCGGGCGTGTTTTGGTGCGTTGCTCGGGCACGTCCGAAAAACTCCCAGCCTCTGTGAGACTGAGCGCCTTTCGCCCACACCCGAAAAACGCGCAGTCTCCGACGCGCGGGTGGCGCAACCTGGCGGGCTTTCTGCCAAGCGGTTTTCTGTGCGCCGCACTGCGCCATGGCTGTATTTCTGTATTGATAGCAATGTTGTCAATACAGAAAAGCGGTAAAGCACTTTTTTGTTTATATTTTCAGGACATTGAAATGATCACCACCCCATCCGGCCTCCAATACGAAGACACCACCGTTGGCGAAGGCGCCGTGGCCAAAGCTGGCAACCATGTCAAGGTGCACTACACAGGCTGGCTCTACAACGACGGCCAGCAAGGTGCCAAGTTCGACTCCAGCAAAGATCGCGGTCAGCCGTTTGAATTCCCGCTGGGCGCAGGCCACGTCATCAAGGGCTGGGACGAAGGCGTGCAAGGCATGGCCATTGGCGGCACACGCCGACTGGTCATCCCCGCCAACCTGGGCTACGGTGCACGCGGCGCGGGTGGTGTGATTCCCCCCAACGCCACGCTGCTGTTCGAAGTGGACCTGCTGGGCGTCTGATTGGCCATGGCCCACCCCTCAGGCGAAGGCGTGAAACCAGCGGTGCTGGTTGCCAGGCGCATCTTCCCCGAGGTGCTGGCACGCTTGCGCCAGCACTTTGACGTGGAAGCCAACGAGACAGACGACGTCTGGTCTGCCGCTGAGCTGGCGCGCCGCCTGCAAGGCAAGGCAGGTGTGCTGACCACCGGCACCGAGCGCATCACGGCCGAGCTGCTGGCGGCCACGCCGGGCCTGAAGATCGTGGCCAACATGGCCGTGGGCTACAACAACTTCGACGTGCCCGCCTGCACCGCCCACGGCGTGCTGGCCACCAACACGCCCGACGTGCTGACCGACACCACGGCCGACTTCGGTTTTGCCCTGCTCATGGCCACGGCACGCCGCATGGCCGAGAGCGAGCATTTTTTGCGCGCAGGCCTGTGGAACCGCTGGAGCATCGACATGTTTGCCGGCACCGAGGTGCACGGCAGCACGCTGGGCATTTTGGGCATGGGCCGCATCGGCCAGGGCATTGCCCGCCGGGGCGCACATGGCTTTGACATGCGGGTGATCTATCACAACCGTTCGCGGCTCGATGCCGCCACCGAGGCCGCTTGCGGTGCCACTTACGTCAGCAAGGCCGACTTGCTGGCCCAGGCCGACCACCTGGTGCTGGTGTTGCCCTACACGGCAAGCAACCACCACATCATCGGTGCGCCCGAGCTGGCGCAAATGAAGCCCACGGCCACACTCATCAACATCGCGCGCGGTGGCATCGTTGACGACGCTGCGTTGGCACAGGCGCTGCGCAGTGGCCAGATCGCCGCAGCAGGGCTGGACGTGTTCGAGGGCGAGCCCCAGGTTCACCCCGACTTGCTGACCGTGCCCAACGTGGTGCTGACCCCCCACATTGCCAGCGCCACACTGGCCACCCGCCGTGCCATGGCCAACCTGGCCGCCGACAACCTGATTGCCTGCCTGACCGAGGGCAGTGCGCTCACCCCCATCAACCCGGAAGTGTTGTCTGCATGACCGTTGACACCTTGTTGTGGGCCGTGCTGGCCCTGTCCGCGCTGGCCGTGTTGCTGGCCCTGGTGGGGGTGCTGCGCAAACCCGCTGGCCCCACGGCTGCCGATTGGCTGGCGGCCCAGCAGCAAGCGCAGACGCAGGCGCAACTGCATGCACAAACCCTGGCCCAGTCGACGGCGCAGTTGCAAGATCGCCTCGACCGCGTGGAGCGCGAACTGCGCCACGAGGTACAGGAAGGTTCGCGTGGCGGCCGCCAGGAGGTGATGCAAACCCTCACCACCGTAGGCGATGCCCTCATCAAACAGGCTGCCGAGGGCCAGCGCACCCAGCATGCGCAGATCGAACAGCTGCGCACCGCCGTGTCCGACACCCTCAACGCCCAGTTGCAGGCACAAACCCAGCAGTCGGCCCAGGCCACCCGCAGCCAGAATGCCCAGCTGGACGCGTTTGCGCAGCAGTTGCTGCAACTTCGTGGCACGTTGGCCGACACGCTGACCCAGCAGTTCCAGGCCATTGCCACCAGCCTGGGGCAACAGGCATCGGAGGTGCAACGCACCCAGCAGGCACAAATCGAGTTGTTGCGCACATCGGTGTCTGACACGCTGAACACTCAGTTGCAGACGCAGACGCAGCAGGCCGCCGAGTCCACCCGCAGCCAGAACGCCCAACTCGATGCGTTTGCACAGCAGTTGCAACACATGCGCCACTCGCTGGGCGACACGCTGGTGCAGCAACTGCAGGGCATGAGCGCCTCCAACACCACGCACCTGGCCGCTGTGCGCGACACGCTGGAGTCGCAGCAAACCCAGTCGCGCCAGGCTATTGAGCAGTTGCAGTTGCAGGTGCGTCAAACATTGGAGCAACAAATCCAATCCCTGCAAGCGGGGAATGCCCAAAAGTTGGATGAAATGCGTGCCACCGTCGATGAAAAGCTGCAAACCACGCTGGAGGCCCGCCTGGGCGAAAGCTTCAAACAGGTGGCCGACCGGCTGGAGCAGGTACACAAAGGCCTGGGCGAAATGCAAACCCTGGCCCAAGGCGTGGGCGACCTGAAGCACCTGCTGACCAACGTCAAAACCCGGGGCATGTTCGGCGAGGCGCAACTGGCCTCGCTGTTGGAGCAGGTGATGGCCCCCGAGCAATACGCCGCACAGGTGGCCACGCGCCCGGGCAGCAAAAACGTGGTGGACTTTGCCATCCGCCTGCCGGGGCGGGGCGACAACGGCCAGCCCTGCTGGTTGCCCATCGACGCCAAGTTTCCGAACGAAGACTACGAGCGCCTGCTCGATGCCCAGCAACGTGCCGATGCGGCTGCAGCCGAAGACGCGGGCAAAAAACTGGAGCTGCGCATCCGGCTGGAGGCCAAAAGCATGGCCGACAAGTACCTGGAGCCGCCCCACACCACCGACTTCGCCATTCTGTTTTTACCCACCGAGGGCCTGTATGCCGAGGTGCTGCGCCGCCCAGGCCTGATGGAAGCCTTGCAGCGCGACCACCGCGTCACGCTGGCGGGCCCTACCACCTTGCTGGCCATGCTCAACTCACTGCACATGGGCTTTCGCACGCTGGCGCTGGAAAAGCGCTCCAGCGAGGTGTGGCAGGTGCTGGGTGCCGTCAAGACCGAGTTCACCAAATTCGGCGACGTGCTGGCCAAGGTGCGCGACCACACGCAAACCGTGCTCAACACGCTGGACAAGGCGCAAACCCGCAGCAACGTGATGAACCGGGCGCTGCGCAGCGTGGAGGCACTGCCGCAAGAACAGGTGGCCGCGCTGTTGCCCGCCGATGCGGGCGACGTGGGGTTGCCTGATGCCGAAGTCTGACGTTTCTGGCCTGGCCGCATGCGGCGGCCGGGGTGCCTGCCTGTGAGCCCCCAAACCAGACACCTGCTGTTCCGCCTGGTCAGCGCTCAGGTGTGTGTGCACGCCTGCATGACCGGTTTTCGCATGGCGGCACCGCTGATGGCGTTGCGGGAGGGCGAAAGTGCGGTAGCGGCGGGTGTGCTGCTGGCCCTGTTTGCCTTGTCACAGGTGTTCCTGTCGCTGCCCGCCGGGCGGTTTGTGGACAGGCACGGGCTGCACCGGCCCATGGCTCTGGCTGTGGTTGTTGCCGTGTCAGGCGGCATGGCGGCCACAGCGTGGCCCGTGTACGGCGTACTGTGCCTCACTGCACTGACCTGTGGTGCGGCGTCCGGGCTGGCACTGATTGCGTTGCAACGCCAGGCGGGCATGCTGGCCAGCGACGCGACCGAACTGCGGCAGGTGTTCAGCTGGCTGGCGCTGGGGCCGAGCGTGTCCAACTTTTTCGGGCCGTTTGCAGCGGGTGTGGTGATCGATTTGTACGGGTTCCGCGCAGCCTACGGCATGCTGGGTGTGTTGCCACTGCTGGGGTGGCTGGTCATGCGTCACGTGGCGGTGCCCCATGCCGTGCCCAAAACCGATGCGGTAGCCGTGCCATCGCCGTGGTCGCTGGTGCGGCAGGTTCAGTTCCGCCGCCTGTTGCTGATCAATTGGCTGCTGGCCTCGTGCTGGGACGTGCACACGTTTCTGGTGCCCGTCATCGGGCACGAACTGGCGTTTTCGGCCACGGCCATCGGGACCATTCTGGGGGCCTTTGCCGTGGCGGCCACGGTGGTGCGCTTGCTCATCCCCAGTGTGGCAGCCCGCCTGAACGAGGCGCATGTGGTGGCCGGTGCCATGGTCAGCACGGCGGTGCTGTTTGCGGTGTACCCGTTGTTGTCCTCGCCGTGGGGCATGGGCACCCTGTCGGTGTTGCTGGGTTTTGCACTGGGGGCTGTTCAGCCCATGATCATGAGCACACTGCACCAGATCACGCCGCACCACCAGCACGGACAGGCGCTGGCGCTGCGTGCCATGGCCATCAACGGGTCAAGCGTGCTCATGCCCATGCTGTTCGGCACGGTGGGTGCGGTGGTGGGTGCGTCGTGGGTGTTCTGGACCGTCGGGGCCTGCGTGGGGCTGGGGGCACGGTTGGCCTGGCGGCACATGGGGCCCGCTACCGGGCACAACCCGCATACAGGTCAGCCGGTTCACGCCGACAATTCACATCGCTCGCCCCCTGATGCCCGTGACTGAATCGCACTGAACCGTTTGCCGGAGACCTGCATGACCACTCAACTTCCCGAACAGGCCCCTGACGCCCGCCACCAGACGCTGGTGCTGGGTGGGGGGTGTTTTTGGTGCACTGAAGGGGTGTTTGTTCGCGTCAAAGGGGTGCTCGATGTCGAATCGGGCTACGCCAATGGCAACACCCAGCGTTTCCCCAACCCCACCTACGAACAGGTTTGCAGCGGTGCCACGGGCTACAACGAGGTGGTCAAACTCGTGTACGACCCTGCGCAGGTCAGCACGCCTGAGTTGCTGGAGGTGTTTTTTGCCACACACGACCCCACCACCTTGAACCGCCAGGGCAACGATGTGGGCTCACAGTACCGCAGCGGCGTGTACTTCACCACGTCCGAGCAACAGGCCGAGGCGTTGGCCACCATCGTGGCACTGAATGCAGGTGGCGAGCTGGGCGGGCCGGTGGTGACCGAGGTGCAAGCCCTGGCCTGCTACACGGCGGCCGAGGCCTATCACCAGGACTACTTTGCGCAGCATCCCAACCAAGGCTACTGCGCCTTCGTCGTCGGCCCGAAGGTAGAGAAATTCCTGGCCACCTTCAAGCGGCTGGCCCGACAGGGTTGATCCGTCCATGGCTGACAACTGTATTCACATGCATCCGTCAAGTCACAGGGTTGGTGGGGAGACCATCAGGCGTGGGGTGACCCATGTGTTGCACAGGTTGTGTAGCATCTTTCACCCGTCAACCCCTTTTTTCACAGGTGCGTGATTTGTCTCACTCCGGTCGCAGGCATTGCCTGGTTCAGCTTGCTGCTTGCGGCCTGACCGCTTGGGGTTTGCCTGCGGGCGCGGCAGCCGTCAATCACCCCGTGTTGCGCGTGCTGGCATGGCCCGGTTACGCCGAGCCCGAGGTGGTGCAGGAGTTCGAGCGCACCCAAGGGGCTAAGGTCGACGTGACCGTGGTCGATTCCGATGACGCGCTCTGGCAGCGGGCCACGGGTAACGGCGCGAGTGACTTCGATGTGTTTGCCGTCAACACGGCCGAGTTACAGCGCTACGTGGCCCAAGGGCTGGTCAGCCCCGTGGCACCCGGTATGGTTCCCAACCGGCGCCAACAGCTGGCCCGCTTTCAGGATGTGGCACGCATCGGTGGGCTGGTGCACGGTGGGCGCGTCATGGCGGTGCCCTTCACCTATGCCGAAATGGGCCTGATTTACGATCGGCAGCGCATTGCGCAGCCGCCTGACTCCATCGGTGCGCTGTGGGATACCCGCCACCAAGGACGGGTGCTGGCCTACAACGGTGGTACCCACGCTTTTTCGCTGGCAGCGCAGGCGCTGCGGTTGTCATCTCCTTTCCGTTTGCGTCCGCAAGATTGGCCTGCTGTCGTGGACAAGCTGATTGCCTTGCGTCGCAATGTGGCGGCGTACTACACACAGCCTGACGAGTCGCTGGACCTGTTTCGCAGCCGTGGTGCCGTGCTGATGCTGGCCAACTACGGGTCGCAGCAGTTGCAATTGTTCAAAGGGGCGGGGCTGGATGTGGGTTATGCCATCCCGCGCGAGGGCGCACTGGCGTGGCTCGATTGCTGGGCCATCACCCGCAAGGCCCGCAACCCGCAACTCGCCGCCGCATGGATCAACCATTTGCTGGACCGGACGGCCAGCAACCTGCTCGTCACGCGTCAGGGGTTGTCAAGCACCACGGCCGAACCCGTGCACGCGCTCAGCAGCGACAAACTTGTGTGGCTGGAGCCGCCTGAGGACGACGAACGCCGCAACCGGCTGTGGCAGCGCATTGTCTCGGGTGACCGGGCGGCCAAGGTGCTGGCCACATGAGAACACGCCGGGCCGCTTCCACGCTTTCTCTTCCCCTTTGGGGGGGCGGGTGCAACGTGACAGGTCTGGGGGCCGCATGAAGCTGCGGCTGACCACGCGGCTGGCCGTGGTGCTGGCATTTTTGGGTGTGCTGACCGCAGGGCTGACAGGGTGGTATGTGTATGGGGTCAGCCGGGAGCTGATGGTCGAGGCGGCCCAAAGCAAGCTGCTGACCGCCACACAGGTGATGGTGCGCCGCGTGACCCTCACCCGCGAAGCGGTGACACGCGACCTGACGCTGCTGTCACGGCACCCCGATGCGACGGCTGTCCTGAGCGGGCAGCATCCCGATGCCCAGGCACGGCTGGAAACCCTGTTTGCCACGCTGATGCAGTCCAACCCGTCGTACCTGCAGGTACGCCTCATTGGCGAGCAGTCATACGGCCTGGAACGTGTCCGCGTTGACCGGCACGACGGGCAACCCCTGGTGGTCGGTTCGGCCGACATGCAGGAAAAAGGCCACTTTGCCTACATGTCGGAGGCTTTGAAAGTGCCTGCCGGTGAAACTTATATGTCGCGCATCGTCATCAACCGCGAGGCTGGCACACATGCCGGTGAAGGCAAACCGTCGGTGATCATGGCCATGCCTGTGCGCAACGCCGCAGGTGCCGTGCAGGCCGTGGTGGTCATCAACATCGACCTGAGGGGCCTTTTTGACCAGCTGGGCACCGACCTGTCGCCCACCATTCAGGTGTTCCTGACCAACGGGTCGGGCGATTTGCTCATCCATCCCGATACCCACCTGACCTTCGGTTTTGACCGTGGTCAGCGCCACCTGGTGCAAGACCTCATGCCCGCCACGCTGCCACTGGTCAGGGGTGATGCGAACGAGGTCGTGTTTGAAACACGCCAAGGGGGCCAAAGGCTGGTGGCTGCTTTCGTGGGGCAGGCACCCGTGGTGGCCGCCCACGACACGCGCCTGTTGTTTGGCCTGGCCCAGCCACTGAGTGTGGTGCTGGCCGATGTCGAGCGTCTGCGCGCCGCCATCTGGCAGATCGTGCTGGCAGTGGGCGTGGCGTGCCTGCTGGTGGCCGTGCTGGTGGCGCGCACACTGGCACGCCCCATCAACGACATTGGCAACGCCGCCAGGCGATTTGCCCAAGGGCAGGGCATTGGTGCCTTGCCCACACAGCGGCCCGACGAGATTGGCGACCTGGCCCGCAGCTTCCAGCTCATGCACGACGCGCTGGGGCAGCAAATGAGTGCGTTGCAGCAAAGCCAGCAAGAACTGTCAGACCTGGCCCGGATCGATGGCCTGACCGGGCTGGCCAACCGGCGCATGTTCCACGAACGCCTGCAGGGTGCACTGGCGCACCGCCGCCGCAGCGGCCAGGTGGTGGCGTTGCTGTTCATGGACCTCGACAGTTTCAAGCAAATCAACGACACCCACGGCCACGAAGCGGGTGATGCCGTGCTGAAGGCCGTGGCCCAGCGGTTGCGTGCCAACACGCGCGAGGTGGACACGCCCGCCCGTTTGGGTGGTGACGAGTTTGCTGTGGTGGTCGCCCCGTCAAACGGGGACGACCAGTTGGCTACGCTGGCTTACAAACTGGTGCATGCCGTGTCGGCCCCCATCGCCTGGCAAGGCCAAACCTTCCACGTGGGGTGCAGCGTGGGCATCGCGCGCACACCGTTCGATGGCGAGGACGAAGAATCGCTGATGTCCGCAGCAGATGCCGCCATGTACGCCGTCAAGCAGACCCGCCGTGGCGGCTTCAGGTTCCACGCTGATGTGGGCGCTGATACGGGAGCAACGGGCGTGGCCACGTGATCCGCACCCGTGGGCTGGCGGCCACATTCGGTGGCGGGGTGCCCATCCGCTTCCCTGATGTGGACGTGCCCCAGGGCGGCGTGCTACTGCTGCGCGGCCCGTCGGGCAGCGGCAAATCCACCTGGCTGGCGGTGGTGGCCGGTTTGTTGGCCCCGCAGCAGGGCAGCCTGGAGGTGGCAGGTGCGCCCTTGGTGACCAACGGCCCGGCGCTCGATGCCTGGCGTGCCCGGCACGTGGGCTTTTTGCCACAAAAGTTGCACCTCAGCGCGGCGCTCACCGTGGCACAGAACCTGGCGTTGGTGCATTGGGCCGCAGGCCTGCCGCCCGACCCGGCCCGCATTGAGCAAACCCTGGCGGCACTGGGTGTGGCCGAGCTGGCCACGCGCCGACCACACGCCCTGTCGGGTGGCCAGGCGCAGCGCGTGGCGCTGGCACGCGCCGTGTTGCTGGCCCCCCGGGTGCTGCTGGCCGATGAGCCCACCGCCAGCCTGGACGACGAAGCCGCGCACGCGGCCTTGGCCCTGCTGCTGCAAACCGCGACCCAGGCCGGTGCCACCCTGGTGCTGGCCACGCACGACGCACGGGCCGTGCAGGCGCTGCATGCTGCCGCAGCACCGGATCAGGTTTGTGGGCAGGGTATTTTCCTTAATGAAATAACCCTCCATCGCTTATCCCAATTGGTTTCCTAGCTATGTATTTTGTATTTTATGTAAAAAATGCTTTCAACACTAGTCGATATTGAATAGTTTGCTATGAATGTATTGGGTTTGTCCTGGCGTTATGCGTGGTCCAAACCGCTGTCTGCGGTGTTGAACGTGCTGGTGCTGGCGCTGGGCCTGGGGTCGCTGGCGGTCATCCTGATGGCACAACAGCGCGTGCAGCAGGCGCTCGAACGCGACGTGGCCGGCATCGATGTGGTGGTGGGTGCCAAGGGCAGCCCGTTGCAACTCATTCTGGCGGGCGTCTACCACCTGGACGTGCCGCCCGGCAACGTTGCGCTGGCTGACGTGGAGGCGCTGGGCCGCCACCCGCAGGTGGCCCAGCTCATCCCCATCAGCCTGGGCGACAACCTGAACGGCTTTCGCATCGTGGGCACCACACCTGACTACCCGGCGCTGTACGGCGGCCAGCTGGCCAGCGGCCAATGGTGGCAGGCCCCCATGCAAGCCGTGCTGGGCGCGCAGGTGGCCAAAGCAACGGGTATGCGTGTGGGCGACCGTTTTGCCGGGCTGCACGGCCTGGGTGCGGGCGGCCACCCCTATGCGGTGACGGGCGTGCTGGCTGCCTGCGATTGCGTGCTCGACCGCCTGGTGCTCACCGCCACCGAGTCGGTTTGGGCTGTGCACGAAACCGACATGGCGACCGATGCCGAAGACCTGGCCGCCCTGCAGGCCGAGCGTGAGATCACGCTGGCCCTCATCCGCTACCGCACGCCGCTGGCCGCCGTCACCTTCCCGCGCCACGTGAATGGGGGCACCCACATGCAGGCAGCAGCGCCAGCGTATGAGCTGTCACGCTTGCTGCGCATGCTGGGTGCGGGGGCCGATGTGCTGCGTGCACTGGGTGTGGCGCTGGTGGGCGTGGCTGCGCTCAGCGTGTTCATGGCACTGTGGCAGGCCGTGCGCGAGCGCCGTGCCGATCTGGCCATGCTGCGCATGCTGGGTGCAGGGCCGGCCAAGCTGGCGGGGTTGCTGTTGGCCGAAGCCCTGTGGCTGGCCGCGCTGGCCTGTGTGTTGGGCTTGGCGCTGGCGCAAGCACTGATGGCCGGGTTGCCCTTGCTCATGCCCACCGAGTCAGCGGGTCTGGTGGCCGCCACAGCCTGGCCTGTGGACCTGTGGGCCGTGCCCGCCCTGGCGTTTGCGGTGGCATTGGCTGCCGCCGCATTGCCCGCATGGGGTGCTTACCGGGTGGATGTGGCGCGCTTGCTGAATGCGCCGGTTTGACGGCTGCCACCCAGCCGTGCTGGCTCCGGGCTGATTTGGCAGGCGGCTGAACCTGGTTTCAGATGACTTGTTTGTAGCAAGCTGTTGAATTTATTCATACAGGCAAGCGACTTTCGTCTTACTTTTTGATCTGTATCGCCCCCGTCAACGCCGTGGTGTTGTGGCGGATCATCTTCACGTAGCTGTCGGCCGAGCCACCGGCTTTGGACAGCGAGTCTGAAAACAACTCACCCGCAGATCTCACACCGGTTTCGCGGCCGATCTGTTCGATCAGGCGGGGGTTGGAGATGGTCTCCACGAACAGCGCCTTCACGTTCTCGGCCTTGATCTGGCGCACCAGCTTGGCCACGCCCTTGGCCGAGGCCTCGCTTTCGGTGCTCACGCCCTGGGGCGACAGGAAGGTGACCTCGTAGGCCTTGGCGTAGTAGCCAAATGCGTCGTGGCTGGTGATGACTTTGCGTTGTGCTTTGGGGATGGCTCCCCAGGCGGCGCGCACGTCGGCATCCAGGGTTTTGAGCTGCTCGGTGTACGCGGCGGCATTTTTTTGATAGCTGTCACAACCCGCAGCATCAGCGTCACACAGGCCTTTGGTTATGTTTTTCACGTACACGATGGCGTTGGGCACGCTTTGCCAAGCGTGGGGGTCTGATTTGCCATGGTCGTGTTTGTGGTCGTGGCCAGGGGCTTTTTTCGCACCTGGTTTCGCATCGTGGTCATCGTCTTCGGTTTCCTGCACGTCAGCCCCCAGGCTGGTCACCACGTGTGTGCCTTTGTAGTTGGCTGATTTCAGCAACCGCGCCATCCAGCCTTCAAAGCCCAGACCGTTGGAAAACAGCACTTGCGCCTTGGCCACTGTTTTGGCCTGGGTGGGGGTGGGCTGGTACACGTGGGCGTCGGCACCGGGGCCCACCAGCACGTCCACCTGCACACGTTCGCCGCCCACCTGGCGCACCATGTCGCCCAAAATGCTGAAGCTGGCCACGGCCTGGATGGCGGGGGCTTTGGGCGTGGCGGCAGGTGCAGCCGCTGCGGTGGGTGCGGCAGCTGCGGCGTGACCGGGCAGCGCGCCCAGCGCAAAGGCGGTGGCCACAGCGGTGGTCAGGCTTGCCAATGTGGCTGTGCGGCGAAGGGCGGTTTGGCGGACAGGGTGGTTGGGCATGTGAATTCCTCCTGAAAAATGACTGAAACACGCGGCAAAAGCCAAGCCGCGCCCTCAGGCCCGGCGGTGCGTGGCCGGTTGCAGGCGGCTGCGCACCAGGCCGTAGGGGCCCAGCGCCAGCGACAGCAGCATCAGCACGCTCAGGCACAGCACGATCACGGGGCCAGTGGGTAAATCGGCGTGGTAGCTCAGCAGCAGGCCGGCCACGGCCCCCACCAGCCCAATGGCGGTGGCTGTCAGCAGCATGCGGGTGATGTCGCGCGCCCAGAAGCGGGCGGTGGCGGCGGGCAGCACCATCAGGCCCACGGCCATCAGCGTGCCCAGGGCATGGAACCCGGCCACCAGGTTGAGCACCATCAGCACCAGAAAGCCGTAGTGCGCCACCGGGCTCCAGCGGCTGACCGAGCGCAAAAAGCCCGGGTCCAGACACTCCAGCACCAGCGGGCGGTACAACACGGCCAGGCCCACCAGGGTCAGCGTGGCGGTGCCGCCCAACAGCAGCACGGCATCGTTGTTCAGTGCCAGCACGGTGCCAAACAACACGTGCAGCAAATCGACGCTGCTGCCTTTCAACGACACCAGCAGCACGCCCACTGACAGCGACAGCAGGTAGAACGAGGCCAGGCTGGTGTCTTCGCGCAGGATGGAATGGCGTGCCACCAAGCCCGAGGCCACGGCCACCAGCAGCCCGGCCACGATGCCGCCCACCGTCATGGCCCCCAATGACAGCCCGGCCACCAGGTAGCCCAGCGCCGCACCGGGCAAGATGCCGTGGGCCATGGCGTCGCCCGTGAGGCTCATGCGCCGCAACATCAGAAACACGCCCATGGGCGCGGCGCTGACCGACAGCGCCAGGCACCCGGTCAGCGCGCGTTGCATGAAGCCGAATTCGGCCACGGGCTGAATCAGCGCCGCCCAGAGCAGATCGAACAAAGCGGTCACAGGTGAACGCTCCCTGCCATGTGCCGGGCGGTGGTTGTGTGCGGGTGAGGGCGTGTGTGTGCCGGGTTGTGATCGTGTGCTGGGTTATGAACGTGCCCGTACTGCGCCAGCGCAACCCGTGTGTCGGCCGGTGTCTCGTCACACTCGGGCGCGTCGTCGTCAAAGGCTTCGTTCAGTCGACGGGCGCGTTGCAGGTTGGCTTCAGTCAGCACCATCTCGGTGGGGCCAGCGGCCACCAGCTCGCGCGCCAGCAGCAGGGCGTGCGGGAAATGTTGTCGCACCTGTTCCATGTCGTGCAGCACAGCCAGCACGGTGCGGCCTTGTGCGTGCCAGGTGTGCAGCAGGGCCAGCAGGTCGCGGCAGGTACGGGTGTCCACCCCGGCAAAGGGCTCGTCCAGCAAAATGACCGGCGCGTCTTGCAGCATCAGCCGGGCAAACAGGGCACGTTGAAACTGCCCGCCCGACAGGGTGGCAATGGTGCGTTGGCCAAACCCGTTCAAGCCCACCTGGGCCAGGGCATCGGCACAACGCTGGCGCTGGGCGCGGCTGTAGCCACCCAGGGCGCCTACCTCGTGCCACAGGCCCATGGCCACCATGTCAGATAGGGTGATGGGGAAGCTGTGGTCCATGTCGTCGCGCTGCGGCAGGTAGGCCACGCGCTGACCCGCCAGCCCCGCAATGTGCCCCTGCATGGGCCACACCAGCCCGGCCAAAGCCTTGATGAGGGTGGATTTGCCCGCCCCGTTGGGCCCCACCACGGCCACCAGCGAACCGGGCGGCAAAGTGGTTGACAGGTGGTGCACGGCGGGGTGGCGCTCGTAACCCAGCGTCAGGTTGTGCAGTTCGATGGCAACACGTTGGGGCAGGGTGGCTGTGGTGGTCATGGGGTTGTCCGGCTCCCGCCTCTCAGTCTGTTGCCGACAGCGATGCCAGCAGCACCAGCCACAAACCTGCCAGCAGTGCCGCAGCCAGCCATGCGCGTCGCCAGGCTGAGCACTGTAGAAAGCTGGCTGGGGGTGCGTTGGCTGCAGCTGGGGAAGGTTGATTTGGGCGCAAAGTGGGCATGCGGGTGGTCGCAGAGGGGTGGTGTGGTTGTGCTGGCGGTGCAGGTTGGCGGTAAGATGGTGAGCATTGCAACTAATGCAACTGAATTGCGTTGCATGGCATCATAGCGCAACATGGTTGCGTTATTGGTGTGCTGCTCCGCTATCCCAACACCACCATGCCCACCCATAACGCCGACGAAACCGCACGGACCCTGCCTGTTGCCGAGGCCGAGCTCGACACCCGGCTGGCCCTCGCAGGGTTGCGCCGCACACGCGCCACGCGTGCTGTGTTGCAGCTGTTTGTGGCTGACGGCACGCGCTCGGCCACGCATGCGGATGTCGAAGCGGCTTTGCTGGCGCAGGGGCTGGACGTGAACCGTGTCACCCTCTACCGCTTGCTTGACCGGCTGGTCGGCACTGGGCTGCTGATCCGCCACGCCGACGATGCTGCCCGCACCTGGCGCTATGCCCTGGCCGCCAGCTTGACAGACGGGCGATCTGCGGGCGAGAGCGGCGTGGTGCCGCGTTTCGAGTGCGATGCTTGCCACCGCCAGTTCCGCCTGATCGAGGCCAGTCCCCCCACCCAGGCGGTGGCCGACCAGTTGCTCAAAACCCTTGCCAATCTGGGCCACCACGGGCAACGGGTCGATCTGTCCATTCACGGGACCTGCAACGTGTGCGTGGATCCCGTATCCCCTGCGGCAGGGGTGCCTGGGGCTGGTACGTGATTCAGTGACAGGGTTTCTGCGTGCCATACACCGGTCGAAGCAGGGCTGGATAACGGGTCAATTGACCGACTGAGTTGTGCATCCCGAGCGGGCGAGCTGGCCCAGTGGTTTGTTTGTTCTTTTGAGAGGAGTTGGCGATGAAGAAGCTGTGGGTGTGCGTGTTGTGGTCGGTTTGTGTGGCACCGGTGTTTGCCCAGGCTCACAATGACAAAGAGTTGGCCGAAGACGCTGCCCGCCACCGCGCGATGGCGGTGGCCCACGAAGGCGCGGCCAAATGCCTGGAGGTTAAAAAGGATGAAAAAGTCTGCGTGGCCGAGCTGCAGGCTGCCTGCAAAGGCCTGGGCATTGGCAAGATGTGTGGCATGAAGCATGCGCACTGAGTTGCCCGCCACTTGGCCCCGTGTGCAGGCTCAGGGCCAAGCTAGGCGCTGGTCCGCCTTGGGGTATGGCGTGTGGGCCATGGCGCTGGCCTGGTTCGGTGTGGAGGTGGCCAGCAGCCCGGTTCTGGCACAGGCACCTGGCCAGCCCGTGTTGACGGCACCTGTGGCCACGGTGCCAGGGGGGCCGGGTGCGGACGGGCAGTTGCCCGCAGGGGCGTTGCCACCGTTGGGGCAGGGCCCGGGTCAGCACAGCCCCAACAGCCCTTTTGCCCCGTTGCAACCGCGAAACGACGTGGTGCCATGGTCCAGCTTGACGGCGGTGAAGATGAAGACGGTGGGGCGACGCTTGATGCCTGAATTTCCCGCCAATGTCCGTGCGCTGCACGGCACGACGGTTCGCGTGCAGGGTTTCATGATGCCGTTGGCCCCTGGCGAGAAGCAGAGCCATTTCCTGGTGTCGTCCGTGCCCTTGACGTGCGCGTTTTGCACACCTGGCGGCCCCGAAAGCATGCTTGAAGTGCGCACGCGTACACCGGTCAAATACAGCCAGGAGGCCGTGGTGGTGGAAGGGCGGTTGCACGTGCTCGATGACGATCCGCAAGGGCTTTTCTACCGCATGACTTTTGCTGTGGCGGTGAAGTGACGTGAACTTGCAAGCTGCCTTGCCCGTGTTCGCGTCTTTGGCGCCGGTGTTTCTGCTCATTGCGGCAGGTGTCGTGGCCGGGCGCGTGGGTTGGATACGGATCGAGGCGGTGAAAGACCTGTCCAACCTGACCTTCATGCTGCTGATACCGGCGCTGCTGTTTCGGACCATGAGCAACGTGCACATGGAGCAACTGGACCTGCGTCCCATCGGGGCCTATTTTCTGGCGGCGTTGGGTTGCTTTGGGGTGTTGATCGGCGTGTTCGGTTTCACCGCGCGCGGCGTCGTCATGGCGTTGGCGGGGGTGTTTTCCAACATGGTGATGATCGGCATCACGCTGGTCGAGCTGGCCTACGGACAGGCCGGTTTGGTGACCCTGCTGACGCTGGTGTCTGTCCATGCACTCATTTTGCTGACCACCGCCACGGTCGTGCTGGAACTGGCCGTGGCGCATGCCGGGCCCATGAATGCCCGCAGCCTGTTGGCCACCGCCGGGAGGGCGTTTGCCAGTGCCTTGCTGCACCCCATTCCCTTGCCCATTGTGTGTGGTCTGTTGTTCGCACAAACGGGTTGGAACTTGCCCGCCACGGTGGACAAGCCGTTGGCACTGCTGGGCAGTGCGTTCGGGCCGGTGTCGCTGGTGTTGGTGGGTGTGACGCTGGCGCGTTCGCCGGTGGGTGCGCACTGGCGGGCTGCGCAGGGCATCAGCCTGTGCAAAAACCTGCTGTTGCCCGTGCTGGTGGGGTTGTCGGCTTGGGGCTTTGGCATCTCCGGGTTGCCGCTGACGGTGATGGTGGTGGCCGCCGGTCTGCCCATGGGGGCCAATGTGTTCTTGTTTTCGCAGCGCTACGGTGTGGCCCATGACCTGGTGACAGCGAGCATCGGTTTGTCAACCTTGCTCGCGCTGGTCACCTTGAGTGCCTGGATGCTGTGGTTGGCCTGAACGGCTGAAACCGTGCCAGCCACTGACACGGCGTCAGTCCGAATTGGCCTTGCCCTCAGTGGGTGCTGTCGGGTGGTGTCGTGTTGCCTTCGCCAATGGCCTTTTGCATCAGCACGATGTCCAGCCACCGGCCGAACTTCCAGCCACATGATTCGATCACACCAGCCTGCTCGAACCCTGCAGACCGGTGCAAGCCGACAGAGCCCGCATTGGCCGAGTCGCCGATCACGGCCATCACCTTGCGCACGCCACGGCGTTCCAGCTGCAGCAGCAGTTCATTCAGCAGCTGTTTGCCCAGCCCCTTGCCAGTGGCTTCCTGAGCCATGTAGATCGAGTCTTCAACCGAAAATCGGTAGGCAGGGCGAGGTTTGAACCAGTTCGCATAGGCAAACCCGGCAACGTAACCATTGGTTTCGATCACCAGCCAAGGCAAGTTTTTGCCCAGCACGTCGGCACGGCGGGTGCGCATCTCGGCCTCAGTCGGTGGGCTGGTCTCAAAAGTGCCCGTGCCGTTGAGCACATGGTGTGCGTAAATTCGTGTGATGGCAGTCATGTCGGCGTCCGTGCTGGGACGAACGATCGCGGTGGTCTGTTGGGGCATGAAGGTTGCGCGTTTGGGTGATCCGGTTAGGCTCTATCGTCTCATGGCCGGGCGATCAGGGTGTGGCTGAAAAGCTGCGCAAGGGCCGCTATAATCAAAGGCTTTGCCGCGTTTCGCTGACCGGGTGGTCAGTCGGTGTCTCAAACGATGGCGAATGACCCGGAAGCTGTTCACTGTGCATTTCAGTGGGCATCTTCACACGAAAGATTCATCATGGTCGTCATCCGACTTTCCCGCGGCGGTGCCAAAGCCCGTCCTTTCTACAACATCGTCGTCGCAGACAAGCGCGACCGCCGCGATGGCCGTTTCATCGAGCGCATCGGCTTTTACAACCCCATGGCCAAAGGTGGCGAAGAGATGTTGCGCCTTGCAGCTGACCGTCTGACCTACTGGACTGGCGTGGGTGCTCAGCCATCCGACACCGTGACGCGTTTGATCAAAACGAACGCAGCCAAGGCAGCTGTCTGATCATTCACTGGTGACGCTGTCACCGGTTGATCTGCAGGCGATGTGTCCGGCGGTTTTCCGCTCAGGGTACATCGCTTTTTTCATTTTTCCTGCTGGATGAGCACATGACCCCACTGTTTTCTGCTTGCGAGTTGCCGTCCGACGCGGTCGAACTGGGGCGCATCGGTGAGGCTTGGGGCATCAAGGGTTGGGTGAAGGTGCACGCACACAGCACGGCACCCGATGCCTTGCTGGATGCGACCGAATGGTTTCTGCAGCGCCCCACGCCCCCGCACGATCGCCAGTTTGTGGCCTTCGATGGCACCGTCAGCGTGCAACTGACCCAGGTCAAACCGCATGCCGACACGCTGGTGGCGCTGTTCGAAGGCATGGCCGATCGCAATGCAGCCGAGGCGCTCAAGGGCGCGCGCATATTCGTGTCGCGCAGTCAGTTCCCCACCAGTAGCGATCCCGACGAGTTCTATTGGGTTGACCTGATGGGCCTGAAGGTGGTCAACCGCGAGGGCGTTTCGCTTGGCGTGGTGCAAGACCTCATGGCAACAGGGCCCACTTCCGTGCTGGTGCTGGCGTTCGAGCAAGACGGCAAAGCCGCCGAGCGGATGATCCCGTTCGTGGCGGCATATGTCGACAAGGTCGACAAGGCTGCAGGCCTCATCACGGTTGACTGGCAACCAGACTACTGAATATGAACACCGCAACGGACTTTGCCGTGTGGGTGGACTGCGTGCAGCCAGGGTGTGGCCATGCGGTTTGATGTCATCACGCTGTTTCCCAACCTGTTCGGGCCGTTTTTGTCGCAAGGCATCAACCGCCGTGCTTTCGAGCAGAAGCTGGTTGACGTGGTGCTGTGGAACCTGCGTGACTTTGCCGATGGCAACTACCGCCGGGTAGATGACCGGCCCTTCGGCGGTGGCCCCGGCATGGTCATGATGGCCGAGCCATTGGCGCGTTGTCTGACCGCTGTACGCGTTGCCCGGGCTGAGCCCGCCGCACAGCAGGCCAAAGTGGTGCTGTTTTCGCCCATGGGGCAGACACTGGATCACCCTGCCGTACAAGCCTGGTCCGACAGTGCCGGTGCGGTGCTGGTGTGCGGCCGCTATGAAGGCATCGACCAGCGCTTCATCGATCAATGCGTGGACACCCAGATCAGCCTGGGCGATTTCGTGCTGTCGGGTGGCGAAATCGCAGCCATTGCCTTGCTTGATGCGGTGGCGCGGTTGCAGCCCGGCGTGTTGAACGATGCGGGCAGCCACCAGCAAGACAGCTTTAACCCTGCTCTGGACGGCCTGCTTGATTGCCCGCATTACACCCGCCCCGAGGTGTGGCAGCACCATGCGGTGGACCACCGGGTGCCCGACGTGCTGATGTCGGGCAACCACGAACGCATTGCCCGTTTCAGGCGCGATGCCAGTTTGCAGGCCACGGCCCAGTGCCGCCCTGACGTGATCGCACAGGTGCGCGACGCGGGCCGCCTGACCCGCCAGGACGAGGCTGTTCTGGCCCGTGTGGGTAAGGGCAGCTGACCGCGTTTGTGCAACCGGGCTCGGGCACAATCCAGCCCATGCTGATTCACCCTCAAATCAACCCGGTCGCCTTGCAGGTGGGGCCGCTGGCTGTTCACTGGTATGGCCTGACGTATCTGGCCGCATTCGCACTGTTCATGGCGCTCGGTTTGCGCCGCTTGCATCAACAGCCGTTTGCTCGGCTGGCGGCACAAGGTATCTGGCAAAAACGGGATGTGGAAGACATCCTGTTTCTGGGTGTCATGGGGGTGGTGCTGGGGGGGCGCATCGGGTATTGCCTTTTTTACAAACCGCTTTATTACCTGGCCAATCCGTTGGAAATCTTTGCTGTCTGGCAAGGCGGCATGAGTTTTCACGGGGGCTTGCTGGGGGTCGTTGTGGCCATGGTCTGGTTTGCGCACTCGCGCCAGCGCCCGTTTTTGCAGGTGATGGACTTCGTTGCACCTTGCGTGCCCACGGGGTTGGCGGCTGGGCGGGTGGGCAATTTCATCAATGGGGAGCTCTGGGGGCGCTTGGCTGATCCGTCGCTGCCATGGGCCATGGTGTTCCGTGGCGCGGGCGAGTTGCCACGCCATCCGTCGCAGGTCTATCAGTTCTTGCTGGAAGGCATGTTGCTGTTCGTCTTGATCTGGCTGTATGCGCGCACCGAGCGCAAACCGGGTCAGGTGGCTGCCGCATTTGTGTTCGGCTACGGCGTGTTCCGGTTCATTGCCGAATACTTCCGCGAACCCGATGCGCACCTGGGTCTGCTGGCATTGGGCATGAGCATGGGCCAGTGGTTGTGCGTGCCCATGGTGATGGTTGGCGCACTGGTGTGGCATTGGGCGGGGCGTCAGACGCAAACCCACTGACGGTGCGGCCTGACAGTCGGGAATGCCCGATGGTGCACTTCTGGCAGACGGGTTAACTTTGAGCAACCGACCCGTTTGTGACCCAAGGCCTTATTGCATGAAACCTCAGATCCCCACACCCGATGGCGCGCACGGCTTGTCTCGACGCAGCGTTTTGCATGTGGCTGCGACCACGGCTGTGGCTTGGGGCTTGCCTGCACAGGCGCAGGCCACCTGGCCCATCAAACCGGTGACCATGATCGTGCCGTTCCCCGCCGGGGGCGGGACCGATGCCTTCGCGCGACCCATGTCTGCGCAGTTTTCCAAGCTCACGGGCAAAACCCTGGTCATCGACAACCGGGGTGGGGCAGGGGGCACGCTGGGTGCAGGCGTTGCCGCCAAGGCTGTACCCGATGGTTACACGCTGTTCATGGGCGCGGTACACCACACCATTGCCCCGGCCATGTACCCCAAGCTCGACTACGACTTGGAGCGCGACTTGGTGCCCCTGATTCAGGTGGCCAGCGTGCCCCAGGTGTTGGTGGTCAATCCGCGTAACGTGCCTGTGGCCGACTTCAAGGACTTCATGGCACATGTGCGCAAGCACCCGGGCAAGTTGAACTATGGCTCGGCTGGCGGCGGCACCTCGCACCATCTGGCAGGTGAGTTGTTCAAACTGCAAACCAAGGCGTTTCTCACGCACATACCCTACCGTGGTGCAGGTCCGGCGTTGCAGGACCTGATTGCCGGCAACGTGGACATGATGTTCGATGGCCTGGGGTCGTCTGCTGCGCACATCAAGGGCGGGCGCATCAAGGCGTTGATGGTGTCTGGTGCCAAGCGCAACCCTGCGTTCCCCGACGTGCCCTGTTCAGCCGAAATGGGGCTGCCCGACTACAACGTGACCACTTGGTATGGCGTATGGGCCCCGCGTGGCACCCCGTTGGATGCGCAGACCCGTGCGGTGGAAGAGATCCGCAAGGCCTGTCAAGTCGACGAAGCCAAGGCCGTCTGGGCCAGTCAGGGGGCTGAATTTCCCAACCTCACCGGTCCGCAATTCACCGCGTTCATCAAAGCTGAATTGGCCAAATGGGCGCACGTGGTCAGCGGGTCTGGTGCCAAACTGGATTGAACGAGATGGCTGGACAAGTGTCGTGTTCGGTAGAGGGGGCGGTGGCCTCAGTGTTGATCAGTCATACAGGCAAGTTCAACGCCATGTCACGCAGCATGTGGCGCGACCTGAAGGCCGTGTTTGATGCGCTGGCCCCATCTGCAGCGTTGAGGTGTGTCGTCATTGCCGGAGAAGGCGGGCATTTTTGCGCGGGTGGTGACATAGCCGAGTACCCTGCCTTTCGCTTCCAACCCGATTCATTGGCCGATTTTCACGAGCAAGACGTGTGGGGTGGGTTGGATGCCGTGCTGCAATGCCCCGTGCCCGTGGTTGCCGCCATCGACGGCAATTGCATGGGCGCGGGCGTGGAAATAGCCAGCTGCTGTGACTTGCGCGTGGCCGGTGTATCGGCCCGCTTTGGTGCACCCATTGCGCGTCTGGGTTTCCCGATGGCACCCCGGGAGGCCCAACTGGTGGCCTCTGCCGTGGGGATGGCCACCGCACGCGAAATGCTGCTGGAAGCAGCCGTGCTCGATGCCCACGAGATGAAGCAGCGTGGGTTCCTCAATCGCGTGGTGCCCGATGCGGACGTTCAGGGTGAAGCGCTTGCCACAGCGGCGCGTGTCGCTGCGCTGGCACCGCAGGCTGCCCGCCTGAACAAACAGACTTTGCGTGCACTGTCTGGCGACGCCGAGCCCATGCACACACTGGTGGCGCGTGCCTACACCTATGCACCACACCCCGAACACCGCGAAGGTATTGACTCTTTCCTTGCCAAGCGCAAGCCTGTGTTTTGATTGATGCTATCAATATGTTATCAACCAACTTGTATGTCGCACTGCGTGCCGCTTTCCCTGCTGACTTGGACAGCCTGGCTGTTGAAACCGATTCGGGCCTGACCTACACCTGGCGCGACCTTGACCGGGCCAGCGCCATGGTGGCCAACCTGTTGGCTTCCCTTGAGTTGCCACCGGCCAGCCGGGTGGCGGTTCAGGTTGAAAAGTCGGTCGAGGCTCTGGTGTTGTACCTGGCCACGCTGCGGGCTGGACACGTGTTCTTGCCGCTGAACACGGCGTACCAAGCAGCTGAAATCGAGTATTTCATCGGCAACGCCGAACCGGCCGTGGTCGTGTGTACGCCGACCAATTTCGGTTGGGTGAGCAAACTTGCTTTCAAGGCTGGCACGCAGAACGTGTTCACACTGGCAGACGACGTGACGGGCACGCTGCTGGACCGCGCCGCCACGCACAGCGATGTGCAGACGCCCGTGCCGCGAACCGCTGACGACCTTGCCGCCATCCTGTACACCAGCGGCACAACCGGGCGAAGCAAGGGCGCGATGCTCACGCATGGCAACCTGTTGAGCAACGCAATGGTGCTGAAGGACTATTGGGGGTGGCGCAGTGTTGAGCAGGGCGGTGACGTGCTCATTCACGCGTTGCCCATTTTTCACGTGCATGGCCTGTTCGTGGCCATTCATGCTGCGCTCATCAATGGCAGCACCATGCTGTGGCTGAACAAATTCGATCCCAAGGCTGTGCTGGCGCGCTTGCCACGGGCCACGGTGTTCATGGGGGTGCCCACGCTGTACACGCGTCTGTTGGCCGATCCGGGGCTCAACCGTGTGTCGTGCCAGAACATGCGGCTGTTCATCAGCGGTTCGGCCCCACTGCTGATTGAAACGTTCAAAACCTGGCAGCAGCGCACCGGTCACACCATTCTGGAGCGCTATGGCATGTCGGAAACCATCATGCTCACCTCCAACCCCTTCGTGCCCGATGCCCGTTACCTTGATCTGGCAGGTGCGCCGCAGTCCGAGCGGCGTGGCGGTACGGTGGGTTTTCCACTTCCCGGCGTAGGTTTGCGTGTGGTAGGTGACCATGGTGAGCCTGTCGAGGCTGGAGCCATCGGCGGCATACAGGTCAAAGGTCCCAACGTCTTCAAGGGCTACTGGCGCATGCCCGAAAAAACGGCGGAAGAGTTCACGTCAGACGGCTGGTTCAAGACCGGCGATGTGGGGCATGTGGATGCGCAAGGCTACGTCACCATCGTTGGCCGCAGCAAAGACCTGATCATCAGTGGTGGCTACAACGTCTATCCGGCTGAAATAGAGGGCTACATCAACGAAATGCCCGGCGTGGCGGAAAGTGCGGTGGTGGGCGTGCCCCATGCCGATTTTGGTGAGGTGGGGGTGGCGCTGGTCATTGCCAAACCTGGTGCTGCGGTGGACGCTGCAGGCATTCTCGCCAGCCTGAAAACCACGGTGGCCAACTTCAAAATTCCCAAAGCGTGTCTGCTGGTTGACGAGTTGCCCCGTAACACGATGGGCAAGGTACAGAAAAACCTGCTGCGTGACCAGCACAAAAGTACTTTCGTCGGGTAAACAAAACGGCCCGTTTTCTGCTGGAGAAAACGGGCCGTTTGGCGTTCATGATTGACTCTGAATATATAGCTACAAAACCAATATAGTAAAGCGGTATAGCCTATTTTTACCTCAAAACCAGTACGGGAATATGCGAATGTGTCAAGACCTGCTGGGTTTCGCTGCCCAGCAGCAGGCGTTTGAGGCCGCGACGACCGTGTGACGCCATCACGATCAGATCGCATTTGTGGCGCTTGGCCGATGCGATCAGTGCTTCCGCAATCAGGTCAGACTTCACCGTGGTGGCTTTTACTTTCACGTTGTTCAACTGGCCCTTTGCCTTGATGGCATTGACAGCCTCCAGTGCCTCGTCATTCCATTGTTTTTCAATTTTTGCGATTTCATCTGCAGCCAAGGCCACGCCACCTTCGAAGTAGGTTTGCGGGTAGCGCGGCACCACTTTGACGGCGATCAGCTCTGCTCCCGTCAGGTCGGCCAGCATGAGGCCATGCGTCACGGCCTTTTCAGAGAGTTCGGACCCGTCGGTGGCGACCAGAATGCGCTTGTACATGCGTTTGCTCCTAAATGGTGGTTGTGTATTGCACGGCCGACCAGTCTCCGCAGTGGGGACATTGCCTGACGCGTGGCTTGCATACTGTAGGCTACCTGCTGTGGTTTTTGGTGGTTTGACATACGTCAACTGCTTGTGCCGTTGCCTGAAATACCCTCGCATGCTCTTGAAACATGCTGTGTCCGTGCCCCTGCCGGGGCAGCCGACGGTGGGTGCAGGGGCTCAAACTGGAGTGTCAGCGTTGGTTTCTTTTTCAGACGAGCGACCCAAGGGGCCGTTGCAGGTGCACGACGACTTCTCTGTGCTTGACGATCCCGTCGAGCAACAGGAGTTCACAGAATTTGTCGATATCGATGGCCGTCAGGTGGCCCAGTCGGTGTTGATGGTGCAGGGCATGTTTTGTGCAGCTTGTGCGGACACGGTAGAAGGTGCGCTGTGCAACCTGCCAGGGGTCCTCAAGGCAGAGGTGCATGCGGCAACCCGTCGCCTCACATTGAAATGGGACCCGGAGCTGGTCAAGGTGTCGAAACTGGCGGGTGCGGTGGGCGAGGCAGGCTACCGCTTGCTGCCCATGCGAGAGGCGCTGAGCATCAGCAACCGGTTGGCCGAGGGGCGAAAGGTGCTGTGGCGCCTGTTTGTGGCCGGCATCTGCATGATGCAGGTCATGATGTATGCATGGCCCGCGTACATCACCGAGCCGGGCGACATTCCTCCCGACATCGAGCATCTGTTGCGCTGGGCCAGTTGGGTATTGAGCTTGCCGGTGGTGATTTTTGCCAGCGGTTCGTTTTTTTCCGGCGCTTGGCGTGACCTGAAAAAGGGCCGCATCGGTATGGACACGCCAGTGTCCATCGGTATTCTGGTGACGTTTGCAGCCAGTTCGTTGGCCACGTTTGATCGCTCGGGCCCTTGGGGGCATGAGGTGTGGTTTGACTCGCTCACCATGTTCGTGTTTTTCCTGATGGGCGGGCGCTACCTGGAACACAAGTCGCGTGACCGCACTGCAGGCGCACTCGACGACCTGATGAACCGCCTACCCGAAGTCTGTGACCGCCGCAAGCCGGACGGCACCTTCGAGCCCGTGTCTGTGCGCCGCTTGGCCGTGGGTGATGTGGTGCGTGTCCAGGCTGGGCAGGCTTTCCCTGGCGATGGTGTGCTGGTGAGTGAACGGGTCACCGTTGATGAAGCCTTGCTGACCGGCGAATCGCACCCTGTGACACGTGTAGCGGGTGATGCCGTGATCGCGGGCAGTTTCAACCTCGCCAGTCCGGTGGAAGTGCGGGTTGACAAGCTGGGGCGTGACACGCGGTTTGCGCAAATCGTGGCCCTGATGGAAAAAGCGTCGACCGAGAAACCTCGGCTGGCCATTCTGGCCGACCGCATCGCAGCACCTTTCCTCGTACTGGTGTTGTTATCAGCATTCGTGGCAGGCATTTACTGGTGGCAGATTGACCACTCCCGGGCATTGGCGGTGGCCGTTTCGGTGTTGATCGTCACCTGTCCATGTGCTTTGTCGCTGGCAACGCCAGCGGCCATGTTGGCATCAGCCGGGGCGCTGGCCAAGCGGGGGGTGCTCGTGCGCCGTTTGCAGGCATTTGAAGCACTGGCACACATTGATACGGTGATTTTCGACAAGACGGGCACGTTGACGTTCGACAAGGTGGTGTTGTCTGCCATGCAAGTGCGCGACGGGGTACCAGCGTCGACCGCATTGGCACTGGCCGGTGCGTTGGCAGGGGCATCTTTGCATCCGGCATCGCGTGCCATAGCGAAGGCTGCTGCTGACGGGTGGAGCGGGCAGGGCGGCGACATGCCTGCCGACGATACGGCAATTCGTCCGGTGCTGACCGAGGTCGCTGAACACGCGGGCCAGGGCATGTCTGGTGAAGATGCGCTTCATGGCGCATTGCGACTGGGGTCAGCGTCGTTTTGTGGTGTGACGCGCTCAGACTTGGCTGCAGTCACATCCCCACGGGTCTATCTGTCGGACGCCAGTGGGTGGCTCGCCACGTTTGAGCTGGACGAGGGTTTGCGTCCCGATGCCCATCAGGCTGTGGCTGCTTTGCAGGCCATGGGTATTCAGACATGGCTGCTATCTGGCGACCGCTCAGGTGCTGCCCAGCGCATTTCAAAGTTGGTGGGCATTGACAAAGTGGTGGCCGAGGCAGGCCCTGAACAGAAATTGCAAGAAGTGATCGGGCTTCAAAACGCTGGCCATCAAGTAGCCATGGTGGGTGACGGCCTGAACGACGGTCCGGTGTTGGCGCGCGCCAATACGTCGTTTGCGTTGGGTACTGCAGCGCCTTTGGCGCAAGCGCAATCCGACTTTGTCATTCAGGGCGGCAATGTGCTCGATGTGGTCAAAAGCCTGAAACAGGCGCGCAAAACCTTGACCATTGTCAAACAAAACTTAATTTGGGCCGCTGTTTACAACTCTGTCAGTGTCCCGTTGGCCCTGGCTGGTTACATGCCCCCTTGGTTGGCCGGGTTGGGCATGGCCATCAGTTCATTCTGGGTGATTGGCAACGCACTCAGGCTGAATCAGGGGGCAGGAGAATCTAATTCTGCAATCGGGGAGATCTGACCCATGGAAGTACTATATTTGTTGATTCCGCTTTCAGTGGTGGTGGTCTTGGCCATCATCGTCATCTTCTGGTGGGCATTGGAGTCCGGGCAACTGGATAACATTGACCGCGAAGGTGACCGTATATTGAGGGCAGATTGACTTAAGTCAAGGTGTAAGCAGATGCAAGCACCGACACTTCGCCGATGACATTTTGAGGAGTTCTGTATGTCTGTAACGATGAAGGCCAGTCAAGCGACGGCCTATAACGACACGGTCGTTCGTCAGTTTGCAATCATGACCGTCGTGTACGGTGTGGTTGGCATGCTGGTGGGCGTGATCATTGCGGCCCAGTTGACCTGGCCCGAGCTGAATCTGGGTATCGAATACCTGAGCTATGGTCGCTTGCGACCGCTCCACACGAACGCTGTGATCTTTGCGTTTGGCGGCTGTGCCCTGTTTGGTACCAGCTATTACGTTGTTCAGCGCACTTGCCAGACCCGTCTCATATCCGATGGCCTGGCAGCTTTCACGTTCTGGGGGTACAACCTGGTCATCGTGCTGGCCGTCATCACACTGCCTTTGGGGATCACTTCCGGTAAAGAATACGCTGAACTGGAGTGGCCTATCGACTTGCTGTTGACCGTGGTGTGGGTTTGCTATGCCATCGTGTTCTTCGGCACGATCGGCATCCGCAAGGTTCGTCACATTTATGTAGGTAACTGGTTTTACGGCGCTATGATCCTGACAGTTGCAGTGCTTCACTTGGTGAACAGCGCCGCTTTACCTGTCAGCCTGACCAAAAGCTACTCAGCCTATTCCGGCGTGCAGGACGCCATGGTGCAGTGGTGGTATGGTCACAACGCTGTGGGCTTCTTCCTGACAGCTGGCTTCCTGGGCATGATGTACTACTTCATCCCCAAGCAAGCAGGCCGTCCGGTTTATTCCTATCGCCTGTCCATCGTCCACTTCTGGGCGCTGATCTTCACCTATATGTGGGCAGGTCCTCACCACTTGCACTACACCGCATTGCCTGACTGGACACAGTCCGTGGGCATGGTGTTTTCCCTGATTCTGTTGGCTCCAAGTTGGGGCGGCATGATCAACGGCATCATGACCCTGTCTGGTGCTTGGCACAAACTGCGTGATGACCCCATCCTTCGCTTCCTGATCGTGTCCCTGTCGTTCTACGGCATGTCCACATTCGAAGGCCCGATGATGTCTATCAAGACCGTCAACGCGCTGTCTCACTACACCGATTGGACCGTTGGTCACGTGCACTCAGGTGCGCTGGGCTGGGTGGGTCTGATTTCCATGGGCTCCATGTATTACTTGATCCCCCGCCTGTTCAACCAGAAACAAATGCACAGCATGCGTGCGGTTGAAATCCACTTCTGGGTGGCCACCATCGGCATCGTGCTGTACATCGCTGCAATGTGGATTGCTGGTGTGATGCAAGGTTTGATGTGGCGGTCCGTCAACACGGACGGCAGCCTGACATACACCTTCGTGGAATCTGTCAAAGCAACGTTCCCCTTCTACGTGATCCGTTTGCTGGGCGGTGTGTTGTACCTGAGCGGCATGATCATCATGTTGTGGAACGTGGTGATGACTGCGGTCAAGGGCCAGGTGGTTGACGTTCGCATCCCGGCTGTCAACGCTGCTCACGCCTAAGGAGAACCAAAAATGGCACAAAACCACGAAATCAAGGGTTTCACGCACGAGCGGATTGAAACCAATAACTTCCTGATGATCATCCTGATCGTCTTGGTCATATCCGTTGGTGGACTGGTGGAAATCGTTCCTCTGTTCTTCCAGAAGTCAACCACGCAACCTGTTGAAGGTTTGAAGCCTTACACTGCATTGCAGTTGGCTGGTCGTGACGTCTACATCCGCGAAGGTTGCTACAACTGTCACTCGCAAATGATTCGTCCTTTCCAGGCCGAAACACTGCGCTATGGTCACTACTCCATGGCTGGTGAGTTTGTGTATGACCGCCCTTTCCAGTGGGGCAGCAAGCGCACAGGTCCTGACCTTCACCGTGTGGGTGGCCGCTACAGTGACATTTGGCACCGTACCCACCTGAACAATCCCCGTGATGTGGTGCCTGAGTCCAATATGCCAGCCTATCCATGGTTGGATAAAAAGCCAGCTGACCATGCCATCCTTGCCAAGAAGATGACAGTGCTGCGTACCTTGGGTCACCCCTACACTGACGAAGAGATTGCCAAGGCATCTGAAGAAGTGCAGGGCAAGACCGATCTGGACGCAGTGGTCGCATACCTCCAGGTGCTGGGCACCTCTGTCAAGTAACAAACATTGAAAAGGTGCTCCATGGACATCAACGACTTGCGCAGCGTGATGACGGTTGTCAGTCTTCTGACTTTCGTCGGTATCGTGGCTTGGGCTTGGTCCAGGCGCAACCAGTCCGAATTTGATGAGGCGGCGCAGCTGCCTTTCAAAGATGACTGATTCGCCAAGAGCTAACTGAAGGAAACATCATGAGCGACTTTGTAAGTAACTTCTGGGCGATGTATGTAGCGGTGGCCGTGCTCGTCAGCATCTTGGCTTGCGTGATCCTGTTGTGGATATCCGGAACCACGAAAGTGAATGCTGCAGCAGACAACACCACAGGGCATGTCTGGGATGGTGATTTGCGGGAAATGAACAATCCGCTACCCAAGTGGTGGGTGTATCTGTTCATCATTACCATTGTGTTCGCTTTCGTCTACGGTGCCATGTACCCTATGTTCGGCACGTTCAAGGGGCAGTTGGGTTGGACTTCCGCTGGTCAGCATGCCGCTGAAGTGAAGAAAATGGAAGACAACATTGCGCCGGTGTATGCTGAATTCGCCAAGAAGGATGCCGTGGCACTGGCCACGGATCCCAAGGCTATGGCCATTGGTGAGCGCTTGTTTATGAACTATTGTGCTCAATGCCATGGTTCCGATGCACGTGGTAGCAAGGGCTTCCCCAACCTGACCGATACAGATTGGCTCTACGGTGGCACACCTGAGGCCATCAAAGAAACTGTCACCAACGGTCGTAACGGCGTGATGCCTCCCATGGCTGCCGCAGTGGGTACACCCGAAGATGTTGCCAACTTGGCGCAGTTTGTATTGAGCCTGTCGGGCAGTCCTCACGATGCCGTGAAAGCAACTCTGGGCAAAGAGAAGTTTGGTGCTTGTGCTGCTTGCCACGGTGCAGACGGCAAAGGCAACCAAGCCCTGGGTGCCCCCAACCTGACGGATGGTGTCTGGCTGCATGGCTGGGGTGCTGACGCGATCATCAAAATGGTCAATGAAGGCAAAAATAACGCAATGCCTGGTCAGAGTCGCTTGCTGAACGAAGCGCAGATTCATGTGTTGGCTTCGTATGTGTTGAGCAAGTCTTCCAAAGCTGGCAACTGATCTGCAGCAACGCTGAACAAGAGGGGGCGAAAGCCCCCTTTTTTATTTGTTGCTGACAGACCAGAGATGACTGGCGTGCCAACAAGGTAAGCCGCTCACGCCTCAAGAAGTCCGGAGATGGGGGTAGCTTGTCTGTGGGGGTATTACGCCCCTTTGTTGCCACTCGATACCTGTAAACTGTTACGCTGGGCCTTTAAATATGAACGCAATTGCCATGAGCAAATCTGAATCCAACTCGTCCAAACCTTGGTGGAAAGAGCCCTATGTATGGTTGGTGATTGGCGGACCTCTTATTGTGGTGGTCGCCGCTATCTACACTGCAGTCATTGCAGCCAGCAACCCTGATCCGCTCATCGACCGCAATGCATCGCAGCAGGCTGGGGTGTCTGCGACCACGGAACGTACTCAGCAGGCGGGCTATGATGCTGCTTTGGCCAAACTGCAACCTGCGATTCAGGGCCGCAATCATGCGGCTGCACCGGTTGTGCCCAAAACGGCACCGGAAAAATGAAAAAAGTGCTGCAACACATTGGTCGCAGCACCTCAGTGCTTAGCTTGATGGCGAGTGCGTGTCAGCGACCTGGTGTCGCATTCACGATCAGCCGCAGCGCATCGGTATTCTTGATGTGAACGTAGCGTTGGCGGACCTCGATCACGTCATCTTCAACAAACTTCGAAAACGTTCTGCTGACGGTTTCCAGCTTCATGCCCAGGTAGCTACCAATTTCTTCGCGCGTCATTCTCAAGACGAGCTCGGATTGCGAGAAGCCGCGTGCATGCAGCCGCTGGGCCAGATTCAACAGAAAAGCTGCCAAGCGCTCGTCTGCGCGCATGCTACCCAACAGCAGCATTACGCTGTGGTCTCGCACGATTTCCCGACTCATGATCTTGTGAACATGGTGTTGCAGGGTTGTGAACTCGCGTGACAGTTCTTCCACCTGCTCAAATGGCATCACGCAAACTTCGGCGTCTTCCAGTGCAATGGCATCGCAGGAGTGAAGGTCGTTCACGATACCGTCCAGACCAATGATTTCACCGGTCATCTGAAACCCGGTGACTTGGTCGCGGCCATCTGCCGTGGTGATGGACGTCTTGAAAAAACCGGAGCGCACTGCGTAAAGGCAGGTGAACTTTTCACCTGCATTGAACAAGGCTGCGCCGCGTTTGATCCGGCGGCGTGTGGAAATGACGCTGTCCAGTTTGTCGAGTTCACTGGGGTTTAACCCCATGGGCAGGCACAGCTCACGCAAATTGCAACTGGAGCATGCGACTTTGACGGTATTGATGTCCATGAAAAACCTTGATTTAGGTCAAGCTTACCTCAGGTTGGTGTGAGTCACTGACGTCAGGGGGGCATTTAAGTTGCGTATCTGACAACATTCATGGTTTGTCAGTGCGAGCAAGCGCCGTTTGCGGAAGCCGAGACCCACTGAAGTGGCTCAACTTGATACACATCAAGTGGCTGTTGGGCTCAAACTGGCACATTTCGGGCAACTGGAGATTTTTCGTGACGCACGTCATTTCTGAAACTTTGCTGAAACGCTTCGATGTGCCCGGTCCGCGCTACACGTCTTACCCCACTGCGGACCGGTTTGTAGAGGCATTTACCGAGGCTGACTACATCCAGGCACTGGAGCAGCGCCGGGTTGGCTCCATGGCATTGCCGCTTTCCATCTACGTGCACATTCCGTTTTGCGAGTCTGTGTGCTATTACTGTGCTTGCAACAAAGTCATCACCAAGCACCACGGGCGGGCAGCTGAGTATTTGCGCTACTTGGCCCGGGAGGTGGAACTGCAGGTCGAACACTTCGGGCGCGGACACAACGTGTCGCAACTGCATTTGGGCGGTGGTACACCCACTTTCCTGAGCGACGACGAGTTGGATGACCTGATGGCAATGATCCGGCGCAGCTTCACGCTGGTGGCTGGGGGTGAATACTCCATTGAAGTGGATCCTCGCACGGTCACAGTCGATAGGTTGAAAAAGCTCCACCAATTGGGCTTCAACAGACTGAGCTTCGGGGTGCAGGATTTTGACCCCGCAGTCCAGAAGGCGGTACACCGTGTGCAGCCGGCAGAGCAGGTGTTTGCCCTGGTTCAGGCTGCACGGGAAATTGGCTTCGATTCGCTCAATGTGGACCTGATATACGGCTTGCCGCTCCAGACGCCCGAGTCATTCGCGCGCACGCTGGCGCAAGTCAATTCACTTCGCCCTGACCGCATTGCACTGTATGCATATGCGCATTTGCCTGCCAGATTCAAACCTCAGCGGCGTATCGTCACTGCCGAGTTGCCTAGCCCGGGTGATAAGTTATCTATGCTGTCGGCGTCGCTCGATGCGTTCAGTGAGAGCGGGTATGTCTACGTTGGCATGGATCATTTTGCGTTGCCAGAAGACGCACTGGCTGTGGCCAAACGGCAAGGCCGATTGCATCGGAATTTCCAAGGCTACAGTACCCAGCCCGATTGCGATCTGATTGCGTTGGGTGTGTCAGCGATCGGGCGCATTGGGGCCACCTACAGTCAGAACGCCAAGACGCTGGAGGAGTATTACGATACCCTTGACCAGGGGCGCTTGCCGATTGTCAGGGGCTTGGCTGTCTCGCGTGACGATCTGTTGCGTCGTTCGGTGATCATGGCGTTGATGTGCCAGGGGCGTGTGCAGTTCGAGTCTATCGAATTGGGCCACCTGATCGATTTCAAGGCGTATTTCATGCGTGAGCTTGAAGCTTTGAAGGATTTGCAGTCGCACGGACTCGTGACTGTCGACGATAGCGCCATCGAAGTCACATCGACAGGGTGGTACCTTGTTCGGGCGATTGCCATGACGTTCGATCGCAACATTCAGGTTGACCGGGATCGCGCCCGGTTCTCGAAAATCATCTGAACGGGCTTGAGTTCACCCTCGACTTGAGGGTGGCGTACATTTCGCCTCATGCAAACGTCGATGGTGTTGTCTGCTCTGGTAATGGGGTTGGTGGGTGGTCCGCACTGTGTGGCCATGTGTGGTGCCGCGTGCACTGGCATTGCGAAAGCGTCTGCCCCACGCTCCAATGTGGCGTTGTTGCAGTTTCAATTCAGCCGCATGGCGGGTTATGCCGCGATGGGTGCCATGGCTGCAGGCACCATCCAGGGTTTGGCTTGGTTCGGTTCAAACACGGCGGTACTTCGTCCCCTGTGGACCATGGTGCACGTGGCTGCACTGTTGCTGGGGTTGATGCTGGTTTGGCAGGCACGCCAGCCAGCATGGGTGGATGGCTGGGGGCAAGTGCTGTGGCGCAAAGCCAAACCTGCTATCGCAACCATGGGGCGCAAAGCGCCGTTCGTGTTGGGGGCAGGGTGGGCACTGATGCCGTGCGGATTGCTGTATTCGGCCCTGCTGGTAGCGTCGTTGTCTGCCAGTGCTCTGGATGGGGCCTTCATCATGGCTGCGTTTTCGCTGGGTACGTCTGTCATGCTCACCGCTGGCCCGTGGCTGCTTTTGCGGGTTCGCGGCGGGACATCGGGTGCTTGGGGCATCCGGCTGGCTGGCGTGGCATTGGTGGCCACATCTGGCTGGGCATTGTGGATGGGAATCACCCAGCCTTCGGGCATCTGGTGTCTGTGACGTGGTTGCCTTACTGCAACGGTGTCAGGTGACCGCTGTGGCTTTTTCTGTGCGGGTTGCCAGCACGACGCCGACCAGTGCAATCGCAAACGCAAGCAGTTGCATGGCTGACATGCTTTCGCCCAGAAACACCATGCCCGTGATGGCCGCGCTGACCGGCAGCATGACAGTGAAGACCCCTGCCTGACTTGCCGGAACGGTATTGAGGCCGGTCATCCAGAGCCAGACCGTCCAGACACTGGCGGCCAATCCATAAAAAACCAGCAGACCCCAGATGGCTGGGCTGACCTGTGTGAAATCAAAGTCCCAGGCAGCCCATATGCCGAGCGGAAAGACCAGCGCCAACCCGTACAGGTTGATCAGTGCGGAGATGCGTTTCGGACCAATGCCATCAGTCAGTTTTTTGCCGATGACCGCATACGCGGCCTCACACAAGACGGCGCCAGTGAGCAGCAAATTCCCCAGCCAAACAGAATTTTCATCCGAAATAGCATTCATCGCTTGACTTGTATGAGTAGAGAGCTCTTGCTTCGATAGCGAATACAGCGCAATGCCAATGGCTGCGCATGTGATACCCATCCAGCTGCGCCAACTGACGCGTTCTTTCAGGAAAAGCCAACTCAGTGTGGCCACCACAGCCGGGATGGCGGACATGATGATGCCGGCCGCCACGGCTGTGGTGTGGCGCATGCCGTAAAGCATGCAGACAGAAAACAGAAAGTTACCCAGGAACGACTCGAGAAACAGCAGCCATTTCGTCTGGCGTGTCAGTGGTGCCTCGGCAGTTGGTTTGCGAAGCCATCCGGACATGGCAATGCCACCGATACCGAACCGAAGCAGCGCCAGCAAAAAGACCGGAAACACAGCCAGTAGAGGCTTGGAGAGCGCAACGTAGCTCCCCACCAAACCCATGCTGAGAGCGAGACAGGTATATGCCAGCCAAGCCGGCGGGGTATGAGGTTGACGTGTCATTTGTCGTCTATTTTGCAATGATGTAGCTCATTTCATAATGCAAAAAATCTTCGTTGCGCTGCAGCAATTTTCATTTCACGAGGGGTGTTCAATTTTTGTATTGTGAAAATAATGTGGTAGTTCGTTGAAAAATAAAGATAAAAATATATGTCTTATATAAGACACAAGAGCAAAAATAGTCTTCTATAAGACTTACATTATCGGTGTGGCCAATCAAAAACGGCCGACTCATTTTTTCACCAACCTTTGGAGTGTTTCACATGACCCAATTGACCCGCGAACAACAAATCGCCGCTCTGGAAAAAGACTGGGCAGAAAATCCACGCTGGAAGCTCGTCAAACGCGGTTACAGCGCTGCTGACGTGGTTCGCTTGCGCGGCAGCCTGCAGCCCGAGTACACCCTGGCCAAGAACGGCGCAGAGAAGCTGTGGGCCAAAGTCAACGGCGGTGCCAAAAAAGGTTACGTCAACGCCTTCGGCGCCATCACCGCTGGCCAAGCCATGCAACAAGCCAAGGCTGGCCTGGAAGCTGTGTACCTGTCTGGCTGGCAAGTCGCTGCTGACGGCAACACCTCTGAAACCATGTACCCCGATCAGTCGCTGTACGCGTACGACTCCGTGCCCACCATGGTTCGCCGCATCAACAACACGTTCAAACGTGCTGATGAGATCCAATGGGGCCGTGGCGTGAACCCCGGTGACGAAGGCTTTGTGGATTACTTCCTGCCCATCGTCGCCGATGCAGAAGCCGGTTTCGGTGGCGTGTTGAACGCCTTTGAACTGATGAAGAACATGATCGCCTCCGGCGCAGCAGGTGTTCACTTCGAAGACCAGCTGGCCGCTGTGAAGAAGTGCGGTCACATGGGCGGCAAAGTGCTGGTGCCTACCCGCGAAGCCGTTGAAAAGTTGATCGCTGCGCGTTTCGCTGCCGACGTGATGGGCGTGCCCACCATCGTTCTGGCCCGTACCGATGCCGAAGCCGCCAACCTGCTGACCAGCGATTGCGATGCCAACGACCAGCCGTTCGTCACCGGTGAACGCACTCAAGAAGGCTTCTATCGCGTCAAAAACGGTTTGGAACAAGCCATCAGCCGTGGTGTGGCCTACGCCCCCTACGCCGACTTGGTGTGGTGCGAAACCGGCGTGCCAGACATTGGCTTTGCCCGTGAATTCGCCCAAGCTGTGCACGCCGCATGCCCTGGAAAGTTGCTGTCTTACAACTGCTCACCTTCTTTCAACTGGAAGAAAAACCTCAACGACAGCCAGATCGCTTCTTTCCAGGAAGACCTGTCTGCACTGGGCTACAAGTACCAGTTCATCACGTTGGCCGGCATCCACATCAACTGGTACAACACGTTCCAGTTTGCCCATTCCTACGCCAACGGCGAAGGCATGAAGCACTACACCGAAATGGTGCAAGAGCCTGAATTTGCAGCGCGTGACAAAGGCTACACCTTCGTGTCTCACCAACAAGAAGTGGGCGCAGGCTACTTCGATGACGTGACCACTGTGATCCAAGGCGGCTCTTCCTCCGTGAAGGCCCTGACCGGTTCCACCGAAGAAGAGCAGTTCCACTGATATCGCTTCCCCCTCTTCGAAAGAAGAGTTGAGAACGCGCGAGGCTGGCTACCTGAACGGGTGGCCAGCCTTTTTTGTGCCTGGTATGACACCGGGTTTGTGTGAAAGCAAAACCTGCGGTGTTCGGTGAGTAGCATGTGTGACTGAAAGTGATGCCATCTCTTTTTCTTATTCATTTATTTGCTATTGTTTTGTGTTTTTCAAAATACATAGCAAACTGTTCAATAAAATAAGGAGCGGATTCAAGTCCAAGTGCAACAAGAATTTCAGTGGATGTTGTCAGGTTGGATGGTCAATCGAGCGAGGTGCTCGGCATAGACCTCAATGGGTTTGCGCCATCCCAGGGTCTGACGTGGGCGGCCATTGAGCTCATCAGCGACAGCATCAAGTTGCGCTTGGGTAAAGCCACTGAGGTCAGTGCCTTTGGGGAAATACTGGCGCAAAAGCCCATTGGTGTTTTCATTGCTGCCGCGTTGCCAGGGACTGTAGGGGTCGCAGAAGTACACCTTCACGCCCGTGAGTTGGGTGAGCTGCTGGTGCTCGGCCATCTCTCGACCCCGGTCATAGGTCATGGTTTTGCGCATGGGCTGGGCAATGCTGTTGAGCTTGTCACCGAAGGCTTGCAACACGTGTGCAGCCGTCGCCGGATGAGGATGTGGGAGCTTGACCAGCACCACCAGACGGGTGGTGCGTTCGACCAGCGTGCCGATGGCGCTGGCGTTGTTGGCTCCCTTGATGAGGTCGCCCTCCCAGTGACCCGGGAGTTGGCGATCCTCTACTTCAGGAGGGCGCACATGGATGCTCAACAAGTCTGAAGTCTCTTTGCGTCGATCCTGCCCTTTGGAGCGAGGCCAGCGCTTGGCGCGGGCCATGCGCAAACACGCCACCAGCTCTTTCTTCAGTGCCCCACGTGGCTGGGCGTAAATGCAGGTGTAGATGCTCTCGTGAGAGGCTTGCATGCGTTTGTCGTCGGGATACAGACGTTGGAGATCTTTGGCGATTTGCTCGGGCGACCACTTCTGGCGCAAATAGGCACAGACGATGGGGTACAGCGGGCCATCGCGGTGCAGTTTGGGGCTGGGCCTGGCAAAACGCTTGCGCCTGCTGCTGCGCTGCTGAGCGTACTTGACGTTGTAGCCATTTCCCCCTGCATTGCGGGCGCACTCTCTGCTGATCGTGCTCTTGTGACGTCCCAAGGCCCTCGCGATGGCGCTCAGACTGAGCTTTTGCTCCCGTCCCAAGGCAATGGCTTGTCGTTCGCTTTCGCTCAGCTGTGTGTACGTTATTTTGCTCATTTCGGCCTCAATTTCCGGTGCTGTTGCACTTCAGATTTGAGGCCGCCAAGGGCGATAAGCCCCAATTTTCTTTGAATTTTTACCGATAGCCAAGCACTGTGCCGAGTGTGGTCACCAAGGGCTGTAAAATCCAAGGCTCAGAACACACACAAGAGCGAGAAAGGCACCCTGGTTATGACACCGCGAACGACATTGGCGTCTTTTGTCGGCCGTTGAGGCCGGTTGTTCGCGCACCCACGGGTTGGCTTTTCCTCCTCGACCAACAAGCGCGGACGGGTTCCGCGCTTTTTTGCTTTGGGGCATGGCGCGGGCGCTTTCTCCCCTTACTCAGTAGACATCCCCATGATTCACATCACGCTCCCCGACGGCTCCCAACGTGAGTTTCCCGGCCAGGTTACCGTGGCCGAGGTGGCCGCTTCCATTGGTGCGGGTTTGGCCAAAGCCGCCTTGGGCGGCAAGATCGGCGACAAGCTGGTTGACACCAGCCACACCATCACGACGGACAGCTCGCTGTCCATCGTCACAGCCAAAGACGCCGACGGGCTGGCGCTGATCCGCCATTCCACTGCACACTTGTTGGCTTATGCGGTCAAGGCGCTGTTCCCGGATGCGCAAGTCACCATCGGCCCAGTCATCGAGCATGGGTTCTATTACGACTTTGCCTACAAGCGTCCCTTCACACCGGAGGATCTGGCTGCGATTGAAAAGCGCATGACCGAACTGGCCAACAAGGACGAGCCCTTGGTGCGTCGTGTGCTGCCGCGTGACGAGGCGGTGGCCTATTTCAAAGGTCTGGGCGAGCACTACAAGGCGGAAATCATTGCCAGCATTCCCAGCAATGAAGACGTCAGCCTGTACCGTGAGGGCAGCTTTGAAGACCTGTGCCGTGGCCCCCACGTGCCCAGCACGGGCAAGCTCAAGCATTTCAAGCTGATGAAGGTGGCCGGTGCCTACTGGCGAGGCGATCACCGCAATGAAATGCTGCAACGGGTGTACGGCACGGCTTGGGCCACCAAAGACGACCTGCAGCAACACCTCACCATGCTGGAGGAAGCTGAAAAGCGCGACCACCGTAAGCTGGGGCGGGAGTTGGACCTGTTTCACATGGATGAGCACAGTCCTGGCACGGTGTTCTGGCACCCCAAGGGCTGGACGGTTTGGCAGGAAGTCGAGCAGTACATGCGCAAGGTGTACCGCGACAATGGCTACCAGGAGGTCAAGGGGCCTCAAATTCTGGACAAGGCGCTGTGGGAAAAAACGGGGCACTGGGACAAATACCGCGAGAACATGTTCACGACGGAATCGGAGAAGCGCGACTACGCCCTCAAGCCGATGAACTGCCCTGGACACATCCTGATTTTCAAGCAAGGCATCAAGAGCTACCGCGAATTGCCTTTGCGGTACGGCGAATTTGGGCAGTGCCACCGAAACGAGCCCACGGGTGGGCTGCACGGGATCATGCGTGTGCGAGGTTTCACACAGGATGATGGGCACATTTTCTGCACCGAAGACCAGATCCAAGGCGAAGTGAAGGCGTTCACCACGTTGCTTCAAAAGGTTTACAAGGATTTTGGCTTCACCGACATCATCTACAAGCTCTCGACCCGTCCCGACAAGCGCATTGGGACCGAAGAAAGTTGGGATCGGGCAGAGGCTGCGCTGGCAGAAGGTTTGCGTGCATCCGGGTGCGAGTTCGAGTACTTGCCTGGTGAAGGGGCGTTCTACGGGCCGAAGATCGAATACACGCTCAAAGATGCCTTGGGGCGCCCTTGGCAGTGCGGCACCATTCAGGTCGACCCCAATCTGCCTGAGCGCCTGGACGCGGAGTTTGTGGGCGAAGACGGTTCACGGCACAGACCTGTGATGCTGCATCGCGCCATCGTTGGCAGCATGGAGCGTTTCATCGGTATCTTGATCGAACAGCATGCCGGTGCGTTGCCTGCTTGGCTCGCGCCAGTGCAGGTTTCAGTGCTCAACATCACCGATGCACAGGCCGAATACGTTCAATCTGTCGCAAATTCGCTGCGACATCAAGGCTTCAGGGTGGCTTTAGACCTGCGCAACGAGAAGATTACGTATAAAATAAGGGAGCATTCAATGCAGAAGGTTCCCTTTATCCTCGTCGCAGGCGACAAGGAAAAGGCTGCTGGAACCGTTTCGGTAAGGGCCCGTGGCAACAAAGACATGGGTACGCTGTCCGTTGAAGACTTCACCAAGTTGATCAGCGAGCACGTTCAGGCCAAGGTCTGACGAGACGTTTTCGCAGGCTTGGACATTTTCCCCATAGTTTTGACCGTAAGCGAGTAACACCATAGCTACCAATTTTCGTGATCGCCGCCAGCGTGAAGAGCGTCAGCATCGTCTGAACCGTGAAATCATGGCGCCAGAGGTTCGCTTGTCCGGGCCTGAAAACGAACCCTTGGGTATCGTCAGTCTGTCAGACGCGCTGCGCATGGCGGGCGAGTTGGATGTTGACTTGGTGGAAATTGCTGCGGCGGCCAACCCGCCAGTTTGTCGTTTGATGGACTACGGCAAGTTCAAGTATCAGGAGCAAAAAAAGGCTGCCGAGGCGAAGGCCAAGCAAACTGTCATCGAGATCAAGGAAGTCAAGTTTCGCCCTGGTACGGACGATGGCGACTACCACATCAAGATGCGCAACATCCGGCGTTTTCTGGCTGATGGTGACAAGTGCAAAATTACCTTGCGCTTCCGCGGCCGTGAAATCACTCACCAAGAGATCGGTTTGGCACTGCTGCAACGGATCCGCGATGAATTGGCCGATTTGATCCTGGTGGAGCAGTTTCCCAAATTGGAAGGTCGCCAGATGATCATGATGATTGCACCGGGGCGCAAGAAGCCGGCGACAAGTGCGGTCAAGGCGGAGACACCGGTCGCTGCGGCCTGATGTCGGAGGATTGTGCGCTTTGCACCTTTGGGTGCGAAGTGCGCGGGGCCAGGTTCACGCCTGGCTGACAATGACCGCAAGGTCATTCAAAAGTGTCTCGGGGCCAACAAGTTCGCGTCAGGTTCGCGGCGCCTCACGAGCACAATTTAACAGGAGCAGTCAATGCCCAAAATGAAGACCAAGAGCAGCGCGAAGAAGCGCTTCCGTGTTCGTCCAGGTGGTACCGTCAAACGTGGTCAAGCTTTCAAGCGCCACATTCTGACGAAAAAGACCACCAAAAATAAGCGTCATTTGCGTGGTGCCGTGACTGTCCATGAGACCAATATGGGTCACATGGCGCAGATGCTGCCCGGCATGGGCATTTAATTAACGACGAACAAGGAGTAACTCATGCCTCGCGTCAAACGTGGTGTAACGGCTCGCGCCCGCCACAAAAAAGTTCTGGCCCTTGCAAAAGGCTTCCGCGGTCGTCGTGGTAACGTTTTCCGCATCGCCAAACAGGCGGTGATGAAAGCTGGTCAATACGCTTACCGTGACCGTCGTAACCGCAAGCGTGTTTTCCGTCAGCTCTGGATTGCCCGTATCAACGCTGGTGCCCGTGAACTCGGCATGACCTACAGCCAGTTTGCAAACGGGCTGAAAAAGGCTGCCATTGAAATTGACCGCAAAGTCCTCGCAGATTTGGCGGTCAACGACAAAGCTGCTTTTGCAAGCATCGTTGCTCAGGTGAAAGCCAAGCTGGCAGCCTGATTCGGCTCAATGCTTGTGGCTGTCGGCATCGGCAGCCCATACCTAACGAACGAGGGCTGGGGCTGATGAAGCGCTGGCCCTTTTTCTTTGACAAGAGTTTTTATGAATCCGCTGGATGAAATTGTCGGGGCTGCCAGGGACGCATTCCTGCAGGCTCAAACCCCTGCCGAGCTTGAGAATACCAAGGCCATTTACCTGGGTAAGTCGGGTCAGTTGACTGATCTGATGAAAGGCTTGGCTTCGCTCCCCGTCGAGGAAAAAAAGACGCGTGGCGCGGCGATCAACTTGGCAAAGCAGTCGATAGAGTCCGCGCTGACCACCAGGCGGCAGGCGATGGCCGATGCAGAGCTTGAAAAGCAGTTGCGCACTGAGGCCTTGGATGTCACGCTGCCTGGTCGGCGTGTGACCCGTGGCGGTTTGCACCCGGTCTCGCTTACTTTGGAGCGAATTGAGGGTATTTTTGGCTCAATGGGTTTCGAGGTTGCGCAAGGGCCTGAAATTGAAACCGACTGGTTCAATTTCACAGCGTTGAACACGCCTGAAGACCATCCGGCGCGATCCATGCACGACACGTTTTATGTCGAGGGTGAAGGTGGTGGTGCCCCCATGTTGTTGCGCACGCACACGAGCCCCATGCAGATTCGTCATGCGGTTCAGCATGTCAAGCGCCACAGGGCGCGCCTGGACGCCGGGCAGGGCATGCCGGAAATCAGGGTGATTGCCCCTGGTCGCACCTACCGGGTTGACAGCGATGCAACGCATTCACCCATGTTTCACCAGTGCGAAGGTCTGTGGGTGGGCGAAGCGATCAGTTTCAAGGATTTGAAAGTCGTTTTCACAGACTTCTGCCGCACATTTTTCGAGAGTGACGACCTTGTTCTTCGGTTCAGGCCAAGCTTTTTCCCTTTCACGGAACCGAGCGCCGAGATCGATATCCAGTTTCAAAGCGGACCTCTGGCCGGGCGGTGGTTGGAAGTGGCCGGTTCAGGTCAGGTTCATCCCAATGTGATCAGAAACATGGGGCTGGACCCTGAGCATTTTCTGGGTTTCGCATTCGGCATGGGGCCAGATCGACTCACCATGCTTCGGTATGGCGTGAATGATTTGCGGCTGTTCTTCGAAGGTGACCTCCGCTTCCTGAGTCAGTTCAATTAATTCGACAGATTTTCACCATGCAGTTTCCTGAATCCTGGTTGCGCGCGTTCTGTAACCCGCCACTCAATACACAGCAACTTGCCGACACCCTGACCATGGCCGGCCTTGAGGTGGAGGAGTTGCAGCCTGTTTGCCCGCCTTTCAGTGGCGTGGTGGTGGCTCGCATACTTGAAGTCAGCCAGCACCCGAATGCGGACCGTTTGCGCGTTTGCAAAGTCGATGTGGGGCAATCTGGTGAACCTTTGACAATTGTCTGTGGCGCACCCAATGCGCGGGAAGGACTGGTCATACCTTGTGCCATGGTGGGGGCTTCCCTGCCGCCGGGTGATGATGGTCAGGCATTCAACATCAAACTGGGCAAGTTGCGAGGTGTCGAAAGTCAGGGCATGCTGTGCTCTGCCCGCGAGTTGAAGTTGTCAGACGAGAGCGCCGGACTGTTCGAATTGCCAGCTGGTGCCCCCGTGGGCATGAACATCCGTGAATATCTGGCGCTCGACGACACGATGTTCACGTTGAAGCTCACCCCCAACCTCGCACATTGCCTGAGTGTGCATGGCGTGGCAAGAGAGCTTTCGGCATTGACCGGTGCACCGCTGGTTGCGCTCAGCCCCCAAGCGGTGATGCCCGTTCACCAAGAGCGTGTGTCGGTAGACATCCGAGCCACCGACCTGTGTGGACGTTTTTCGGGGCGTGTCATACGTGGGATCAATCCTTCGGCCAAGACCCCGCGCTGGATGGTCGACCGATTGGCCCGCTGTGGTCAGCGCTCTGTCAATGCACTGGTCGACATCTCCAATTACGTGATGTTCGAGCTGGGTCGTCCGACCCACATATTCGACCTGGACAAGCTCAACGGTCAATTGACCGTGCGCTGGGCTCAAAAGGGTGAGACGCTGAAATTGCTGAATGGCAACGTGGTCGAGCTGGATGAACGTGTTGGCGTCATTGCCGACGAGTATTCGGTGGAATCATTGGCCGGCATCATGGGCGGTGATGCCACTGCAGTGTCCGACGACACGCGGAATGTATATGTCGAAGCTGCGTTCTGGTGGCCGAAGGCTGTGGCGGGGCGTTCGCGCCGTTACAACTTTTCGACCGATGCCGGACATAGGTTCGAACGAGGTGTCGACCCCGAAGGTACGGTTGAGCACATCGAGTACATCACGCAACTGATTCAGTCTGTGTGTGGTGGTCAGGCCGGGCCAGTTGATGATCAGCAACCCAACATGCCCAAGACGCAGTCGGTCAATTTGCGAGTTGACCGGGCAGCAAAGGTCATCGGCATGCCGCTGACGGCGCTTCAGTGCATAAACGCATTACGGGGGTTGGGGCTGACTGTCGAGATGGTGGAGTCGGATATCTTGACGGTCACGGCGCCGTCTTACCGGTTTGATATTCAGATTGAAGAAGACCTCATTGAAGAAGTCGCGCGGGTCATTGGGTACGAGAATCTTCCTACCGAGCCGCCCAAGGCACCCATTACCCCCAAATTGCGTGCTGAATCGTCGCGCTCTGTGCACGGTGTGCGCAGAGCCATGGCTTCGCTGGGTTACCAGGAAACCATCAACTACAGCTTCGTGGACGAGGCCTGGGAAACCACGTTGTTGGGCAACCAAAACGCCATCCGGCTGCTGAACCCGATTGCCAGCCAGATGAACGTCATGCGTTCGGCCCTAATGCCCTCGTTGCTCAGTGTTGCCAAGTTCAACATTGATCGCAAGGCTGATCGTGTGTGCGCGTTTGAAATCGGGCGGGTGTTTCACAGGGATCCTGCGGTACCTGATTCCGACACCACAGTGGCCGGTTACCACCAACCCCAGCGCGTCGGTGGCGTGGCGTTTGGTCCTGTTTCCACGCTGTCGTGGGAGGGCAAGGCTGCCACTGTCGATTTTTTCGACGTCAAGGGGCAGCTGGAATCGGTACTTCAACCTGCCCAATTGAGCTTTGAGTCCTGTATGCACCCGATGCTGCACCCGGGCCGTTGCGCACGTGTGATGCTGAATGGCGTGGCTGTCGGCGTGCTGGGTGAACTGCATCCTAAATGGAGGCAGTCCTGGGGCTTTCCGACGGCCCCTGTGCTGTTTGAGTTGGAGCTGGATGCCGTGTTGACCCGCAGCGTGCCAGCCTACCGCTCATTCAGCAAATTTCAGGCGGTTGAACGTGACATTGCCGTCTGGGTGGCCGAGACGGTCACACACGGGCAGTTGCAAGCCTGCATTGCAGACGCACCGACACAGGGTGTGCTGCAATCCGCGACGTTGTTCGATATTTACCGCCCCGCGGCAAGTGATGTGGCTGAGAAAAGTTGCGCGATTCGCCTGATCATTCAGCGGGATGACGCAGGATTGGCCGAGGCTGAAATCGACTCTGCAGTGAATGCAGTGGTTGCACACCTCGGGACACAGCTGGGTGCACGAATACGTTCTTGATGACGGGGACTTTGACAATGGACTTTTCAATTGAGAGCCTGGAAACACCGGCGTTGACCAAGGCTCAATTGGCGGAACTGCTGTTCGACCAAATTGGCTTGAACAAGCGTGAGTCGAAGGACATGGTGGAAGCGTTCTTCGATCTGATTGCGCAAAGCTTGGTCGACGGTGCTGATGTGAAAATGTCTGGTTTCGGTAACTTTCAGATACGTGTGAAGGCATCCCGGCCAGGCAGGAACCCCCGCACCGGGGAGCCTGTGGCGATCGAAGCGCGTCGTGTAGTGACGTTTCATGCCAGCCCCAAACTGAAGGAACAGGTTCAGACGGGTTGAATGGTGATGAATTGGCAACAGGTTTACTTGGTTGGATGGACCGATTTGCGCTACGGCTGGACTTGTCGTAGATTCAGCCAGACTCTGCCCGAGAGTCTGTGGCGCTGAAAAGCCCATGAACTGAATGGAAACCGCTCTCCCTGTCATTCCCGCCAAACGCTATTTCACAATTGGTGAAGTAGGGGATCTCTGCGGGGTAAAACCCCATGTACTGAGGTATTGGGAGCAAGAATTCAGCCAGTTGCGCCCTATGAAGCGTCGAGGTAACCGACGTTACTACCAGCACCATGAGGTGCTGATGATTCGGCGCATACGCGAGTTACTTTATGACCAGGGGTTCACCATCAGTGGTGCGCGCAACAAGTTACAAGAACAACAGGTGTTGGATCGAGAGCGTCGCCGCGAAGATTTGTCCGAGGGTGATCATTCGGTCGAAATTCCCGTGGTCAATCGAGTTTCTACTGGCCTGGCGTTGGTATCGAGTGAGATGCTTACAATGCAAGCGGTACGCTCTGAATTGTTAGAAATTCGACTTCTGCTCGATGGCGCTGAGTTGGGTTGAAGAATGGCGCTATAATATGAGGCTTGTCGGCGTGTAGCGCAGCCTGGTAGCGCACTTGCATGGGGTGCAAGGGGTCGCGAGTTCGAATCCCGCCACGCCGACCATTTTTTCAACGGGTCAGCTCTGTAAAGAGCTGACCCGTTTTAATTTGTATTGAACACCAAGCGGCTATTCTTGTTCCTTCCCGCTCGGGTGCCCGCTATCCAGACAAACCTCATGTCCAGGTGCCTGGTTGGTTCATGCGAAATGGAGATTCAAATTATGGCATCTTCCAGTCTTCTCGCCCTGATCGACGATATTGCCACCTTGTTGGATGATGTTGCAGCCATGACCAAGGTTGCTGCACGCCAGGGCGGCGCTGCCGCTGATGATGTTGCGGCCATGACGCAAATGGCAGCAAAAAAAACAGCAGGTGTCCTTGGCGATGACCTTGCACTCAACGCCCAGCAAGTCACAGGGGTGATGGCCAACAGGGAGTTGCCGGTCGTCTGGGCTGTTGCCAAAGGCTCCCTGGTCAACAAGGCGATTCTGGTCCCAGCTGCGCTGGTTATCAGTTGGTTAGTGCCGTCGGCAATCACACCGTTGCTGATGATGGGGGGGCTGTTCCTGTGTTTCGAGGGGTGTGAAAAATTGGCCCATGCCTTCCTGCATTCGCCCCAGGAAGTCGAAGGCTCACACCAGGCCATGCTGTCTGCGGTAGCCAACGAAGACATCGACTTGGTGGCGTTTGAAAAAGAAAAAATCAAAGGCGCCATCCGAACCGATTTCATCTTGTCCGCGGAGATCGTCGTCATCACATTGGGAACAGTGGCAAGTGCACCTGTCGAGCAACGGGTGGCCGTTCTGGTCGGTATTTCGGTGCTGATGACGTTGGGGGTCTATGGCTTGGTCGCTGGCATTGTCAAGCTGGATGACCTTGGCATGTATCTCATGAGGGCCCAAGGCTTGGCTGCATCAGTCAAACGGCGCATGGGTGCAGGGTTGCTGTGGTTTGCCCCCTGGTTGATGAAAGCGTTGTCGGTTGTGGGCACGTTGGCCATGTTCATGGTGGGGGGCGGGATATTGCTTCACGGCTGGCCATGGTTTCACCACTTGGTCGAATCGTGGGGTCAGACCGCTGGCGCATGGCCCGGCGGCGCCTTGTGGTCCGGTTTGCTGACGGCTGCTGCCGGTGCATGTGTCGGCGTGTTGGCTGGTACGGTCGCTTTGGGTGTGGTCACTGTTCACCAGAAACTGCGTCGCCCGGCCAGTTCACAGTTTTAGTTTGTATATTTTTTTGCTTCGCGGAACTCAGTCTATTTTTCATGTTTAAAAGTCATTTGCGCCGTCCTGTCCGCCGATCCACTTTCACGGGGGCTGTGCTACCTCACAGTGCCGAGCACACCCGCCAGCGCACAGGGCGCTGCATTGCGTTGGTCGATGCACGTTTTCTGGGCTGGTTGTTGCAACCCACAGTTCAGCGAAGTGGTGCGGACGCGGTGCCCGCAGCCCACACGGTACCCCGGGCATTGGATGCGGCTTTGCGTCAAGCCGGGCTTGATCTGGATGTGCTGCGTGTCTATTGGTATGCGGATGTGCAATTGACGGCACCGGTCAATGACGTGGTCCAGCGCACCGTGCTCGACCCTGACAACGATGGGGGCCTGACGTTGCTGCGTGCCATGGCCGCTGACATCGCTCACTTGGCGAATGCGCGAGCCGTTGAGCACCTGTTGGTGGTCAGCGATGACGAGCGATTGCTGGGCGCTGTCGACCAGGCGCAGTTGTCTGGCTTGTCGGTGCACATGCTGATAGACGAAGCCGGTGCCGATTTCGAGCGTTTGGCGCAGGACGACCCCAGTTGGGCCCGCTTGCTGGCACAGGCGGACCGCTCTGTGGTGTTGCAAGCTTCTGACCGCAACGCACTGGCATTTCAGGGGCAAGTCGCCGCACCTGTCGAGGACCCCAAGGTCATGGAAGCCGCCATATTGGCCCAACTGCAGGCTTGGTGGGATGAAGAGCCTGAAAGCCAGCGGCTGGATTTGCACGACGAACTGCAGTTTTCGCGCAGCATTCCCCAGGAGGTGGACCGCCAATTGCTGCTCCGCCTGAGCCGCTCACTGGGTCACCCGTTGACCTGGCCGGAAAAAAAGGTCATGCGAGAAAACGTGCGCCGCCTCGTGTTAGGCGACGACTACACGCCGTTTTCTTCCAGACCAGCGGAACCCGCGCTGGACAACTGATCAGGCCGCAGCAGGTCGGGTGCGGTAGAACTTGAGTGGCGACGTGGCCGTGCTGGCCACCACGTTGGGTCTGATTTTGCCCACCACGTGCATTTCGCAGGGCTTGCATTCAAAGCGCAGGGTGAGGGTGTCTTTGCCGTTCACCAGTGTCAGGGGCTCCGCTTTCACGGTGCCTTGCACACCCGTCACGCCCTTGGCTTGTTTGGGGCACAGGCTCAAGGAAAAGCGCACACAGTGCTTGGTGATCATCAAGCTCACGTCACCCGCTTCTTCATTGGCCTCATAGGCGGCGGCAATCACTATCACGCCGTGTTTGGCATAGAAATCACGCGCTTTGTGGTTGAACACGTTGGCCAGGTAGGTCAGCGCGTCTTCGGGGTAGGGCACAGGTGGTTCCACGGCCTTGGCTCGGGGCAAACGGGTACATGACTTGATGCGAACGGTTTCCAGCGCCTCGACAGCCTCGCGGCGCAAGGCGTTCAAGGTGGACGCGGGCACGAACCATGGCTGACTGAGCTTCACAGCCACATCCAGCGCATCGAACACGGTGTCACCCAGGCGGGCCAGCTGCTCTTTCAATTTGTGCGGGCCTTGGGATGCGTCGCGGGCCATGGTCAGTGCCAGCGAGGTTGAAGCTTGGGCGGTGTGGCCGTCTTCGTCGGTCAGTGTGAGTGTGAGTTGCCCTGGTGCAGGATCAGCCAATGCCATCCAAACCGGAATGCGGCGGTCGGCCGATTTTTTATCGAGTGTGCGCACCCAGTCCATGCTGCGGTTGCGGTTGATCTCGCGGCCCTTGCGCAGATCATTGAAGCTGGCCATGGGGTCTTTGGGGTACACGCGCCACAGGGTCGTGCCCTGTGTGGCCGACGCGGGGGACGGTAGGGCCTCCACCCGGTTGGTTTGCAGGCCCACCAGCTCTTTTTGCAGGTCGTGGTAACACAGGCCGTCGCCGTTTTGCAGCACGGTAGTCGGGTCGGTGGTTTCCAGTTCGATGAAGTCTTTGCCGTGGCCCAGCCCGTTGCTGACCTTGGTGACCCAGCCGATGGGTTGGCCCGGGTTTTTGGGGCTGTCGAAAGCGCCGATGTCTTCCTTGCGGCCTTGCACAAAGTAATCGGTGAACTCGCGGTTGAAGTTCTGGTCCGGGTCGGGTGTGAAGGTGTAGGTGCAGTGCCCGCTGGAGGTGGCCGCCAGTTCGGGTCGGCGCTCCAGAATCTCGTCGAGCAAAAGCCGATAGTGGGCAGTGATGTTCTTCACATAGCCCATGTCTTTGTAGCGACCTTCGATCTTGAAGCTGCGGATGCCCGCGTCGATCAGCGCCTCCATGTTGGCGCTCTGGTTGTTGTCCTTCATGCTCAGCACGTGTTTGTCATGCGCCACGAAGCGGCCTTTTTCATCCACCACCTGGTAGGGCAGGCGGCAGGCCTGGCTGCAGTCGCCCCGGTTGGCGCTGCGGCCCGTGTGGGCATGGCTGATGTAGCACTGGCCACTGTAGGCCACGCACAAGGCACCGTGCACAAAGAACTCCAATGCCGCGCGGTGGTGCGAGCCGCCGCTTTGGCCATGACTGGGGTCATGTGCGCCCAGCGCCATGTCGATGCCGGCAATCTGTGCCAGCGTCAGTTCGCGCGCCAGCACCAGTTGGCTCAGGCCCGCGTCTTGCAAAAAGCGCGCTTTCTCGGGCGTGCGGATGTCGGTTTGCGTGCTGGCGTGCAGCTGAATGGGGGGCAGGTCGAGTTCCAGCAGGCCCATGTCCTGGATGATGAGTGCGTCCACCCCCGCGTCGTACAGCTGGCGCACCAGTTTGCGGGCGGGTTCCAACTCGTCGTCGCGCAGGATGGTGTTGAGCGTCACGAATATCCGGCTGTGAAAACGGTGCGCGTGCTTCACCAACCGGGCAATGTCTTGCACGGGGTTGTCAGCGCTGCTGCGTGCCCCGAAACCGGGGCCGCCGATGTACACGGCATCGGCCCCGTGGTTGACGGCTTCAATGCCGATGTCAGCGGTGCGGGCAGGGGAGAGCAGTTCGAGCTGGTGAGCAAGCATGGGGTCCAGTGGGGAAAGGCCGTGCGCGCAGGCATGTGTCGCAGGCAAAATCAAAGAATGCTGAATTGTCCCGGAGAACCCGCATGAACACCACTGCCACACCACCAAATCCTCAAACCAACCTGCCCACCGTGGTGCTGGTGCACGGCGCTTGGCACGGTGCCTGGTGCTGGCAACGCGTGTTGCCTTTGCTGCAGACACAGGGCCTGGCGGCGCATGCGGTGACGTTGACTGGTGTGGGTGACCGGGCGCATTTGCTGTCGGGGCACATTCGGCTGTCCACACACGTGGCCGATGTGCTGGGGTTGATAGACACGCTGGAGCTGCCCCGCGTGCTGCTGGTGGGACACAGCTATGGCGGCTTGGTCATCACCGGTGTGGCCGATGCGTTGCGCAAGCGCGCCCAAGCTGCCACCGCGTTGCACGGGCTGGTGTATGTGGATGCCGTCACCCCCCACCCCGGCGAGAGCTGGAGCAGCCAGCACACCGCCGAAACGGTGGCCGCGCGCCTGAAGTTGGCGGCGGAGCAGGGCGCTGGCGTGGGCATTCCCCCGCCTGATGCCGCCGCCTTCGGGCTGGCAGGGGCCGACCGCGATTGGGTCAACCGCTGCCAAACCCCACAACCCCTGGGCGTGTACCAGGACCCGCTGCACTTTGATGCCACCGCCGTGGCCGCCTTGCCCCGCACCTTCATCGACTGCATTCAGCCTGCCCTGCCCACCATCGCTGTGATGCGCCAGCGCGTGCGCACCGAACCCGGCTGGACGGTGCACGAGTTGGCCACCGGGCACGACCCCATGGTGAGCGCGCCAGCAGACCTGGCCCGCCTGCTGGCGCAGGCCGCAGGGGTGATGCAGCACACCCCATTCGCATGAAGCCACGCCGCCAACAGCCACGTGGCGACATTGTCGAAGCCCAAGTGGGCATGCCTGCACAGGCCCGTACCCGGCACGACCGCATCGATGCCCTGCGCACCTTGGCCATGGTGTGGATGACGGCGTTTCACTTCAGTTTTGACCTCAACCACCTGGGGCTGGTGGCCAAACAGAACTTCCATGCCGACCCGTTCTGGACCTTGCAGCGCACGTGCATCGTCAGCCTGTTTTTGTTTACCGCTGGTTTGAGCCAGGCCGTGGCCCTGAGTCAGCAAGGCCTGTGGGCTGTGCCGGCGTGGCAGAGGCTGGACAGACGCTTCTGGCAGCGCTGGGCCAAGGTGGCGGCGTGCGCCCTGCTGGTCAGCGCCGGGTCTGCCGTGATGTTCCCGCGCAGCTTCATTTACTTTGGTGTGCTGCACGGCTTGGCTGTGATGCTGATCTTGGCGCGCTTGTCGGCCGGTTGGGGGCGCGGCCTGTGGTGGGGCGGTGGTGTGGCGTGGTCTCTGTATTTTGTAGCACCTTATATAATGAATATAAGCGGTGAAGGCTTTTTTCTCAATGAAAAATTGTTCAGCTGGCTTGGGCTCGTGACCCGCAAACCTGTTACCGAAGATTTCGTGCCCCTGGTGCCGTGGCTGGCTGCGGTGTGGTGGGGGCTGGCTGCCGGGCGGTGGGTGCAGGCGCACCGTCCGCAGTGGTTGAGCGGTGCCGCGCACCCACCGCCCGCAGGCCGTGAATCCACCCAAGCGACCCAGCACAAGCTGATTCAGTGGCTGGCCCTGCCGGGCCGCTGGAGCCTCAGCTACTACATGCTGCACCAGCCCGTGATGCTGGGTTTGCTGATGGCCTGGGTTGCGTTGACCCGATGACCCCAAACAACAGCGTTTGTCTGCGAGGTGTTCAAAAACAAAAAGCGCGGACAGGCCGCGCTTTTTGGGTGGGACGGGCAAAAGGCCTTACTTGACCTTGGCTGCCTTACGCAGCTCTTCCTGGAATGCGGCCAGTTTTTGTTGTGTCATTTGCTGGCTGATCTGGGGCTTCAGTTCTTCGAAGGCAGGCAGCTTGGCATCGCGGGTGTCGTCCAGCTGAATCACGTGCCAGCCAAACTGGCTTTTCACGGGTTCTTGCGTCAACTGGCCTTTTTCGAGCTTGGTCATGGCCTGGCTGAATTCGGCCACGTAGCTGGTGGCGTTGGCCCAGTCCAGATCGCCACCTTTTGCGCCGGAGCCTGGGTCTTTGGACAGCTTCTTGGCCAGTTCGTCGAACTTCTCACCCTTTTTCAGGCGGGCCACGATGTCTTTGGCTTCGTCTTCTTTTTCGACCAGGATGTGGCGTGCTTTGTATTCCTTGCCGCTGTTGGTGGCCACAAACTTGTCGTATTCGGCTTTCAGGTCAGCATCGGAAACGGGGTTCTTTTTCTGGAAATCGGCGAACAGCTCGCGGATCAGGATGGTCTGGCGGGCCAGTTCCATCTGAGCCTTCACGTCTTCGCTGGCCGCCAGGCCACGCCTTTGTGCTTCCTGCATGAAGATTTCGCGGACGATCACTTCTTCCTTGATCTGTCCGCGCACCTCGTCGGTCACGGGGCGGCCCGATTTGGCCAGTTGGCTGGCCAGCATTTCCACGCGTGACGATGGCACGGGCTTGCCGTTGACCACAGCCACGTTCTGGGCGCTAGCCAGTGTGGAAGACAGGGAAAGAACGGCCACAGCCGCGAGTGACAGGATGGGTTTCATGGGTGAAATCAAAGGGGGTTGGAAGCTGAAATCAGGCGTCGCTTCACAGCACAGGGCCGTTCGCGACAGAGGGTGAGACATTCGCCGAAGGAATCAGTTCAATTGCCAGCGCATGCAAGCCCGCATCGGTGAATTTTCGCAGCGCATCATACACAAGGCGGTGCGCAGCCACCCGTGACTTGCCCGCAAACAAGGGGCTGCCCACACGCACCCTGAAGTGGGTGCCATGGCCCAAGCCGTTGGCTCCGGCGTGGCCCGCATGCGCGGCGCTTTCGTCCAGCACCTCCAGCGCGGTGGGGGCCAACGCAGCGGTCAGTGCGGCGTGGAGCGCCGATGCGGTGGGCGCTGATGCCGCAGATGTGTCGGTGTGTGGGGCGGTGGTCATGGTGCTTTGACGGAGTCGGTGGGTTTGTTGGCCTCTGGCGGGGTGGGGGCATTGGCTTGTGCTGCGCCACCGTCGTCTTTCAAGTGGCGTGCGATGTACAACCCTTGCCCCACGATGAACAGCACCGGGAACACATAGCCCCACAGTTTGAAATTGATCCACTCGTCGGTGGTGAAGTTGGCTGCCACGTAGCCATTGAGTGCGCCCATGAACAGAAAGTAACCCACCCAGATGACAGTCAGCCGCGCCCACACGGCATCGGGTAACTGCAACTGGCTGCTCAGCAAAATTTGCAGGAAGTTTTTCTTCCACACCCACAGCGCTGCGGCCAGCACGATGGCCATGCTGATGTACAGCACGGTGGGCTTCCATTTGATGAAGCGCTCGTCCTGCAGCACAAGGGTCAACACCCCAAACACCAGCACCAGTGCCAGCGTCACCTTCTGCATGATCTGCAGCCGCTTGTCCATCGCGTAGATGATGCCGGTTTGCACCACGGTGGCTGCCATCAGCACAGCCGTGGCGGTGTAAATGCCTTGCAACTTGTAAAAGGCCACGAACAGGGCAATGGGGAAGAAGTCGATCAATATGCGCATGGGGCCGGATTATCGGGCTTGCGCCAGAACGGTGCCGCCGGAAGGTTGGGTGGCGGTTATGCTTGCGCGCCAAAGCCCTTGGGGCAAGGCTCGGGGTGTCAATTTGTTGGAGAGTGCGGGATCGTTGCCATGAATGCCAATGCACATGCAGCCATAGGCGTGTTCGACTCTGGCCTGGGCGGCCTGTCGGTGCTCAGGGCCATCCGCGAGGTGTTGCCGGCCGAAGACCTGCTTTACCTGGCCGATTCGGGCTATGCACCTTATGGCGACCGCGATGAGGCTTTCATCGTGGCGCGGTCGATGGCCATGTGCGATTTCCTCGTACGCCAGGGTGCCAAGGCCATTGTGGTGGCGTGCAACACGGCCACGGTGGTGGCTGCCAGGCAATTGCGAGAGCGTTTCAACGTGCCCATCGTGGCCATGGAGCCCGCCATCAAGCCTGCTGTGGAGCTGACCCGCAGCAAGGTGGTGGGGGTGCTGGCCACCAGCCGCACCGTGGCCAGCCCGGCGGTGGCCACGCTGGTGGAGCGCCATGGGCAGGGGGTGGACATTCGCCTTCAAGCGTGCCCAGGCTTGGTGACGCAGGTTGAAAAGGGCGACCTCGACGGCCCCCACACCCGCGAATTGCTGGCTCAATACCTGGCCCCATTGCGGGAGGCGGGGGCTGACACGCTGGTGCTGGGTTGCACGCACTACCCGTTTTTGCTCCCGGTCATTCAGGAGATGGTGGGGCCGTCGGTCACCATCGTCGAATCGGCGGCGGCCGTGGCGCGTGAAGTGGTGCGCCGCACCGCGCACCTGCGCCACCCCTTGCACGGCCAGCGGGATGGCGAGACCCGTTTTTTCACCACGGCCGATGTGGCCGATGCCCGGCTGCGCATGTCGGCCCTGTGGGACAGCGTGGCAGACGTGCAGCCCGTGCCGATGGCCACGTAAACACGGGTTCAGGCCAGCAAACCTGGGGTCACGCAGGCGTTCATGTCGTTCATGCCGACGGTTTGGCACGCGTGAGTACGCTGAAGCACAAGCCTGCCGCCGTGCACACGCTCAGCTTGATGTGCCTGCGGGCATGACGGCAGCCTGTTCGGCCAGCCCGGCGCATTGCGCGGCAATGCTCAGCGAGCGCAGGCGCAACGCGGGGTCGAACACGTCGCTGACCAGCATCAACTCGTCGGCTTGCGTGGCTTGCGTCAGTTGGGCCAACCCTTTTTGAACCGTTTCGGGGCCGCCGATCACGGCGCAAGCCAGAAAATCGGCAATGGCTGCACGCTCCTGCGTGTGCAGGGTGCGCATGACGCCCTCGACCGGCGGGGCCAATCGACCGCGCTGCCCGGTCACGATGCCCAGCACCCGCTGGTAGGTGCTGCTGGCCAGAAAGTCGGCCTCGGCATCGGTGGGCGCGGCAATCAGCGGCACACCGACGATGGCGTAAGGCTGGCTGAGCACGGCAGAGGGCTGAAACTGGCTGCGGTAAACGTCCAGCGCCTGCAGCAGCAAACGCGGCGCAAAGTGCGACGCAAACGCATACGGCAACCCCCGCTGCGCGGCCAGCTGCGCTGAAAACAGGCTGGAGCCCAGCAGCCAGATGGGCACGTTGGTGCCCGCACCCGGCATGGCCACCAGGCGTTGGCCGGGCTGCGCAGGGGCCAGCAGTTGCTGCAACTCGGCCACGTCGCGCGGGAAATCTGCCTCGGTTTCCACCCGGTCACGCCGCAGGGCGCGCATGGTCAGCCCGTCGGTGCCGGGTGCGCGGCCCAAGCCCAGGTCGATGCGACCTGGGTACAGCTCGGCCAGGGTGCCAAACGCTTCGGCCACCACCAGCGGCGCGTGGTTGGGCAGCATCACACCGCCCGAGCCTACGCGGATGCGCTGCGTGCCCCCCGCAATGTGGCCCACCAGCACAGCCGTGGCCGAGCTGGCAATGCCTGGCATGTTGTGGTGCTCGGCCAGCCAGTAGCGCGTGAAGCCCAGGCTTTCGGCGTGGCGGGCCGTTTGCAGGGCAATGGCCAGTGCATCGGCCACGGTACCGCCTTCGCGCACGGCCACCAGATCGAGCATGGACAGCGGCGGCAGGGTGGGTTGCGGTGGGGTCATGGTGTGGGGAATGGGTAGCGGGGGAGCGGAACAGGTGGCTGCAGCGGGTGCAGGCAGGGATGGTGGCCGTGTTTGACGGCAGGGTGGCGGCAAGCGTGCGGGGGCAGCGGCGGGTGGCAGTGCGGGTTACGCCATCAGGGTTTGGGTTGCAACTCGATGGAGGCAGAGTTCATGCAGTAGCGTAAACCCGTCGGTGCAGGGCCATCCTCAAACACGTGGCCCAGGTGGGCACCACACTGGCTGCATACGGTTTCAACCCGCACCATGCCGTGGCTGCGGTCGGTCATGTCGGTGATGGCCCCTGGCACCGCCAGCGAAAAGCTGGGCCAGCCGCAACCGGCGTCGAACTTGCTGGCGGCGTCAAACAGTTTGTTGCCGCAGCACACGCAGTGGTAGCTGCCGTCGGCCCACACCTGTTCGTATTTGCCGGTGAACGGGCGCTCGGTGTGCGCACGGCGGGTGACGTGGAAGGCGCCGGGCTCAGCGCCTTTGGCCGACAGCACGGCTTGCCATTCGGCGTCTGTTTTCTGGATGGGGTAGGTCATGGCGCGGGCCTTTCGTTGCCGGTGTCATCCGCATCGGTACGGTCGATGGCGGTTGGGGTCAGGTGTTTGTGCTGCACGAATTTCAAACTTTTTTCAATAACTAAATTGCGCTTCATCGCAAGTAATCATTGACTTATTTGCTCTGTATATTGATTGCTTTGGGTATCGAAAGCATAGCGATTCTGACGCACATTGGTCCCGCCCTTGGCGTCCATTTTGAGCGTGCGCTGCGTTCGGTGCGCCCACAGGGGTTTTGTTCCGCGTGCGGAGGGCGCCTGTGTGGGCGCATGCCGCGCGCCACACGGTGGTTCACGGCGCCTGAAAATGGTGCGGTGCAGCACCAGCCCATGCGGCATGCGTGTGCCCTCCCAGGGCTGACCGCGTCAAGCAAGGCGGCATTCTTCATGCAAATCAACGTCTTGCGCGGTTTTGGCGCGTTTTGGCATGCAAGCTGCTTGGGGGGGCGGTCATGACGCAGCCCATGACGGTGATGTTTCCCCTTGTCGGCACAAGCCCGAACGAGGTTCCGAGCAGTGGCATTTCGATGCCCTTGCGCCCGATGCTCAAGCTGAGCACTGACCACACCGAGTGGGAGGCCGCCGCCTCGTTTGGCCGCTGGTGGCACGACCCGGCCAGCGGGCAGGTTGTGCTGTCGGCGGCGGCTGCACGCTTGCTGGATGTGCATGCGCGCCACCACTATCGCCTGGAGGATTGCTTCGTGCAGGCTGTTGCCGACGATGTGGCGGGGCCGATCCGGCTGTTGTCGGGCAAATGCCGGGTCGCCAGCGGTGACCACGAGTTCCGTGTGATAGATGCCGTTGCCGGCATGCGCTGGCTGCGCGCGACAGTGCTGCCTGCCGATCCGGCTCACCCGTCGCTGGTGAGCGGCATCCTGCTGGACATCACCCAGCTCAAGCATGCTGCGGTGCGGGAGCGGCTGGGTTTCGAGCTGACCGAGTACCTGGTGGGCACCCATGCCCTGGGCGATGCCGTGGTCAGCGTGATCCAGCTCATCTGCAAAAACCTGGGCTGGGAGTGGGGCGCCTACTGGGCGTTGGAACAGGCACCGCAAGGCCAGCCACACTTGGCTTGTCGCCATTTCTGGCACCAGCCCAGCTTCGATGTCGGCACCTTCAGTGGCAGCAGTTCGACGTTGACCATGATGCCCGGCCAAGGCTTGGTGGGCGGTGTGTGGCAAACAGGCCAGGCGGCCTGGGTTGACGACGTGTCCACCGACCCGCGCTTCCTGCGGCGCACCAGTGCCCGGGATTGCGGCCTGTGGTCAGGTTACATTTTTCCGGTGACCTATGTCTCGGATGACGGCGAGCAGCACCGCCCCGGTGTGCTGGAGTTTTACAGCAGCCTGTCGCGCCAGCCGGATGCGCAGTTGCCCAAGTTGTCCTCCACCATCGGCGCGTTGATGGCGCAAACCGCGCAACGGCTGGAACAAGAGGCCGTCATCCGCCGCCTGGCGCAGGTGGACGGCCTGACCGGCCTGGCCAACCGCAGCCACTTCTATGCGCAACTCGACCAGGCCTGCGTCACATCGTCCAAACTGGGCGCGTCGGTCGGGCTGATGTTCATCGACCTCGACCGCTTCAAGCCCATCAACGACGCGTTCGGACACGAAGCGGGCAACGTGGTGTTGTGCGAATTTGCCCAGCGCCTGCAGGCGCTGGCACCCGAAGGCGCCATCGCGGGGCGCCTGGGCGGTGACGAGTTTGCCCTGATGGCACCCAACCAGAGTGCCGAAGCGCTGGCGGCGCTGGCGGAACAGGTGCTGGATGCGGCGCGCACACCGTTCAGTTACGAAGGCGTGGCGCTGACGGTCTCGGCCAGCATCGGCATCAGCCGCTTCCCGGACAACGGCAGCACCAGCCCGGAGCTGCTGCGCAGTGCCGATGCCGCCATGTACCGTGTCAAACAGAACGGACGCAATGGCTACGACGTGTTTTCCACCCGCAACCGCAATGCACTGGTGCGACAGCAGGCCTCGCTGGCCCAGCGCCTGACCATTGAAACCGAGTTGCACCAGGCCTTGCAGGGCCACGAGCTGTTCCTGGTCTACCAGCCCATTTTCGATCTCACCACCGAGCGTATGCATGCGGTGGAAGCACTGGTCCGCTGGCAGCGTGCCGACGGCACACTGGTCTCGCCCGACACGTTCATTCCGATTGCCGAGCAAAGCCACCTGATCGTCGAGATCGGGCAATGGGTGGTGGCACAGGCTTGCCGCGACGTGGCCACCTTGCGCCGGGCCGGTTTCGATGGCCTGAAGGTGCACGTCAACATGGCCGCTTCGGAGTTCACCAACGGTGCGCTGCCCGAGGTGTTGAGCAAGTTGGTCGATGCTACCGACATGGACCCGGGCTGCCTGTCGCTGGAGCTGACCGAGGGCATGCTGATGAAGTGGCCCGAACAGGTCATCCCGGTGATGCACGCCCTGCGCCGACGCGGGTTCGAGATCAGTCTGGACGACTTCGGCATGGGCCACTCGTCGCTGTCGCTGCTGAAAACCTTGCCCATTTCGTCAATGAAGATCGACCGCAGCTTCGTGCGTGACCTGTCCCTGCAGAGCCGGGACCAGGCCATTGCCCAGACCATTGTCGACCTGGGGCGGCACATGTGCCTGGACGTGATCGCCGAAGGCATCGAAACCGATGCGCAACTGGCCATCTTGACGCAGCTGGGCTGCAACTTGATCCAGGGCTTTTTGCTGGGCCGCCCGATGGCGCTGGCAGACTTGCTGGTGCAGTTCCCGTCAGGGCGTTTCGCCAGCGCGGACCGGCCCAGTCTGGTGAGTCCCGACTGACAGCCCTGGCAAACTACGCGCTCACTGCCCGGTGGGGGTGGCCGGGTGCCTCGCCGGGTGTCTCTCACCTACCTGCATAGCCAGCAAGGCCCGGGTGGTGTCGGCACCGTCCTTCAGGTCCATCAGCACCAGGTTGCCGTGCTTGCCCACCTCGCGCAGTGCGTCGATGCGGTTGGTTTCCAGCAGCATCTGCAAAGCGGCCTCGGGGGCAATGCCCTCGAACTTGTCCAGCGACGCCTTCATGCCCTCTGCCAGCAGCATGCGTGAGTCGGCCAGGCCCTTGGCGCGTGCACGTTGGGCGTCCGCCTCGGCCTCGGCCTGGTTCACGGTTTTGATGCGGGCCGCCTCCGCCTCGGCCACGGCCGCTTCTTTCAGGCGCAGGGCCTCCACCACTCGGTTGAACGAGGCCTGAACCGACTTGTCCACCGTGGGCTGGTCGACCAGCACGCCGTCAAGCTGGTAGCCAAAACCGCCGAGCTTGACCGACAGGTCGCGCGAAACACTGTCGGTGATGCGCTCGCGGTCTTTGAACAGGTCTTCCAGGGTCATGTTGGCCGAGCACGACCGAACGGCGTTCAGCACCCACGAGCGCACCTGGTCGTGGGCATCGTGCAGTTTGTAAAACGCGTCCTGCGCGTTGTCTTCCCGCACCTTCATCATCAGGGTGACGGGCAGGGCGACGAACATGTTGTCAGAGGTTTTCACCTCGACGGTGTCAGACACCGACTCGATCTTCAGCGACAGGTGGCCCGCCACCTTCTGCAGCGGAAAGAACACGAAATGAAAGCCCGAGTCGATGACGCGCGTGAACCGCCCCAGCGTTTCGACGATGCCCACCGTCTGCTCGTGCACGATGACCAGCGTTTTGCTTAGGTACACCAACACGGCAATGCCGACGAGCCAAACGGGCCAGTTGTTGAGGAGGGTGAAAAAAAGGTCCATGGAGTTCTCCTTTGGCAGTGACGGCTCAAGTGTCACAGTTTCGCGCGTTCAGCACCTGGCCACAAGCTGCCCTGGGCAGGTGCGTGGCCTGTCACCCATCCGCCCCATTCTCTGCCGCAGCGCCGATGCACGGGTCAGGTTTGGCGCGGAAGTCCAATTGGCCTGGCCCGTCGCCGCTGACCGGGTGTTGTGCCGGTCTGGTGCGGCGGGCACGGGTTTTTCTGGGGCAGCGGCTGTCAGCTATGCGACAGAATGGGCTGTTGACGGGGCCGAAGGGGCTCAAATGTCAAACGCGGTGGCCGGTGGTGGGGCTAGGATGCGCGCGACCGCCAGGCTTGGCCTGTGCAGACACCGTTTCACAGCGTGTTTCAAACACATTCAAAAGAGGAGCTTCACATGCTTGGACAGATGCAAAACCACCCGTTGCTCATTTCGTCGCTCATCGAGCACGCCGAACGTCACCACGGTGACGGCGAAATCGTGTCGCGCCGCGTAGAAGGCGACATTCACCGCACCAATTGGGTGACTGTGGCCAAACGTGCCCGCCAGATTGCCAATGCACTGGACGCCGAAAAACTGGCCCCCAACGAGCGCGTGGCCACGCTGGCGTGGAACGGTTACCGCCACTTGGAGCTGTATTTCGGTGTCAGCGGCTCGCAGCGCGTGCTGCACACCCTGAACCCCCGCCTGCACCCGCAGCAACTGGCCTGGATCATCAACCACGCCGAAGACTCGGTGGTGTGTTTTGACACCACCTTCACCCCGCTGATTGCCGCCGTGCACAGCAAGTGCCCCACTGTCAAACGCTGGGTGGCCCTGTGCGATGCCGACAAGCTGCCTGCCGACAGCGGCATTCCCAACCTGGTCAGCTACGAGGCCTGGCTGGGTGCCCAGTCCAGCACCTACAGCTGGCCGGTGTTTGACGAAAACACCGCCTCCAGCCTGTGTTACACCAGTGGCACCACCGGCAACCCCAAAGGGGTGCTGTACAGCCACCGCTCGTCGCTGTTGCACGCCTATGCCGTGGTGTTCCCCGATTCGCTGAACCTGAGCGCCCGCGATGCCATCTTGCCCGTGGTGCCGATGTTCCACGTCAACGCCTGGGGGCTGCCGTACGCGGCTGCTGTGGCCGGTTGCAAGCTGGTGTTTCCGGGCCCGGCCATGGACGGCAAGTCCATTTACGAGCTGATCGAGGGTGAGCAGGTCAGCATGGCCGCAGGTGTGCCCACGGTGTGGCAAATGCTGCTGGGGCACATGCAGGCGGGGGGGCTCAAGTTCAGCTCGCTCAAGGGCACGGTCATTGGGGGCTCGGCCTGCCCGCCAGCCATGCTGACCACTTTCCAGGATACCTATGGCGTGGAGGTGCTGCACGCCTGGGGTATGACCGAAATGTCACCGCTGGGCACCGTGTGCACGCTCAAGAACAAGCAGCTGGCGCTGGACGAGGCCGGTCGCCTGAAGGTGCGCCTGAAACAAGGCCGTGCCGTGTGTGGGGTTGACATGAAAATCGTTGACGGCGCGGGCAAAGAACTGCCCTGGGACGGCCGCACCTATGGCGACTTGCTGGTGCGCGGCCCCTGGATCATCGATCAGTACTTCAAGGCCGAAGGCGCGTCGCCACTGGTGGACGGCTGGTTCCCCACGGGCGATGTGGCCACCATCGATGCCGACGGCTTCATGCAGATCACCGACCGCAGCAAAGACGTGATCAAGTCGGGCGGCGAATGGATCAGCTCCATCGACGTGGAAAACGTGGCCATGGCGCACCCGGCCGTGGCCATGGCGGCCTGCGTGGGCATGCCGCACCCCAAGTGGGACGAGCGGCCCATTGTGGTGGTGGCCCTGAAGCCGGGTGCCGAGCTGTCGCGCGAAGAGCTGCTGGCGTTCTACGAAGGCAAGATTGCCAAGTGGCAAACCCCTGACGACGTGGTGTTTGTGCCCGCCATCCCACTGGGGGCCACGGGCAAGATGATGAAGGTGAGCCTGCGCGAACAACTCAAGGGCTACACCCTGCCGGGTGTTTGACGCGCCGCCAGCCGTGACGTGTTTTTTTCAGGCGGTGCCACCCAGTCACATGCGGGATAGGTGCTAGGGGCAATCCCTGAAGGAAAGTGGCGCGGCGGGCTGTAAGCTGGGCGTAATTGAGGTTTTCGTTTCGGTCACAGTTCAAACCCAAGGAGACAACACATGAAATTCACGGTCAAGCAAGTGGTGGCAGCGTCGTTGATGACGGTATCTGCCGCCGCCATGGCGCAAAAAGGCGAGACGGTCAAGATTGCGATGATCGAAGGCCTGTCGGGCCCGTTCGCCAATGTGGGGCAAAACCAGCTGAAAAGCTGGCAGTTCATTGCTGACCGTTACAACGGCGCCAAAAACGTGGCCGGTGTGAAGATCGAAGTGGTGGGCATGGACAGCAAGGGTTCGCCCCAGGAGGCGCTGAACACCTTCAAGGCCGCTGTGGACCAGGGCTTCCGTTACATCGTGCAGGGCAACGGCTCGGGTGCGGCGCTGGCACTGTCAGACGCCGTGGCCAAGCACAACGCCCGCAACCCCGGCAAGGAAGTGGTGTACCTGAACTACGCAGCGGTCGACCCCGCACTGACCAACGAGCGTTGCAACTACTGGCACTTCCGCCTGGACGCTGACACTTCGCAAAAAATGGAAGCCCTGACCAGCTTCATGAAAGACCAGCCGTCGGTCAAGAAGGTGTTTTTGCTGAACCAGAACTACTCGCACGGTCAGCAGGTGTCCAAGTTCTTCAAAGACGCCATGGCCCGCAAGCGGCCTGACGTGCAAATTGTGGGTGACGATCTGCACCCCATGGGCCAGGTGAAAGACTTTGCGCCCTACGTGGCCAAAATGAAGCAGGCCGGTGCAGACAGCATCGTGACCGGCAACTGGGGCCAGGATTTGACGCTGCTGGTCAAGGCCATGAACGATGCGGGCCTGAAGATCCCCATGTACGCCTATTACCCGCAGGTGTCGGGTACGCCCACCGTGTTGGCTGCTGGCGGGGCGGCCGAGGTGTACCAAATTTCTTACGCACATGCCAACTATGGTGGCGAGATGGGCGCCATCACCGACGAGTACCAGAAAAAATTCGGTGACGACTTCTACACCTTCTCCATTTACAACGGCGTCAAGATGTTGACGGCGGGTATCGCCAAAGCCAAATCGACCGACCCCGTGAAGGTGGCTGCAGCCATGAGTGGCATGAAGTTCGATGGTTTCAACGGCGAGTCCGAGATGCGCAAGCTCGACCACCAGATGCAGCAAGGCCTGTACGTGTCGAAGTGGCAGAAGGTCGATGCCAAAAACAAGTACAGCGTCGAGAAAACGGGCTACACGTTTGCACCGGTCAAATACATCGAAGCCTACGTGGCCAGCACCCCTACCAGCTGCGACATGAAACGCCCTTGATGGCACCTTCTGCCACCCGCTGCGGTGGCAGGGCCTGTTCAGCCGGGCCCGTTTCCCTGACCTCGATGACCCGCCACGTTGCGGATCAATCGGTTCCGGGGGGCGGGCCTTTTTAATGACTGCACCACACCGGTAAAGCCATGGAATTTTTCACCATATCGCTGCTCAACGGCGTCAGCTATGGGCTGCTGCTGTTCATGCTCAGCTCGGGCCTGACGCTCATTTTCAGCATGATGGGCGTGCTGAACTTTGCTCACGCATCGTTCTACATGGTCGGTGCCTACCTGGGTTACACCGTCACCAAATACGTGGGCTTCTGGCCCGCGCTGGTGATTGCACCGCTGCTGGTGGGTGTCATGGGTGCCATGTTCGAGAAGTACGCGCTGCGCAAGGTGCACCACTTCGGCCACGTGCCCGAATTGCTCATCACCTTCGGGCTGAGCTACATCATCCTGGAGCTGGTGCAGCTGGTGTGGGGCCGCAGCTCGGTGGACTACCGTGTGCCCGCAGAGCTCAGCGGACCGCTGTTCACGCTTTACGGCACCCAGTTCCCCATGTACCGGGGTTTCATGATGCTGATTGCGGTGCTGATGCTGCTGGCCATCGGGCTGCTGCTGACCCAAACGCGCATCGGCCTGGTCATTCAGGCGGCGTTGACGCACCCGGAAATGGTCGAGGCGCTGGGCCACAACGTGCCGCGCGTGTTCATGCTGGTGTTCGGTGGTGGTGCCGCACTGGCCGGGTTGGCCGGTGTGATCGGCGGCAACGCTTTCGTCACCGAGCCGGGCATGGCGGCCACGGTGGGTTCCATCATTTTTGTGGTGGTGGTCGTGGGGGGTATGGGTTCGCTGGCCGGGGCGTTTCTGGCGTCGCTGCTGATCGGGGTGATGCAGACGTTTGCCGTTGCCATCGACACGTCTTGGTTGTCCATCCTGGGTGGCATGGGCGTGGTCATCACCGAAGCCACGCCGGGCTATGCCCTGTGGAAGCTGAAGGTGAACCAGGTGGCACCCATCATGCCGTATTTGCTGCTGGTGCTGATGCTGGTGTTCAGGCCCCGTGGCCTCATGGGCACACGAGAAGGTTAAGGACGATTCATGTCATCCAAAACACATTACGAATTCAAGCCCTTGAATGTGGGTAGGTGGGTCATTTGGGGGGTGTTCAGCCTGCTGATGGTGGTGGCGCCCTTGCTGTTTACCAGCAGTCTGTCGCACACCATGCTGTCGCAGATGGGCATCGCCATCATCGTTTGCCTGAGCTACAACATGTTGCTGGGGCAGGGCGGCATGCTCAGTTTCGGGCATGCGGTGTATTCGGGCATGGGCTCGTTCCTGGCCATCCACACGCTCAACCTGGTCAGCAAGGGGCAGTGGGTGCTGCCTGTCAGCCTGGTGCCCATTGCGGGCGGCTTGGCTGCTGCGCTGGTGGCGGTGGTGCTGGGTTGGGTCACCACCAAAAAGGCCGCCACGCCGTTTGCCATGATCACCCTGGGTGTGGGCGAGCTGGTGTGGGCCATGTCGCTGATGTTCCCCGAGTTTTTCGGGGGCGAGGGTGGGGTGTCGGGTGACCGTGTGACCGGCAGCCAGCCGTTTGGCATCACCTACGGGCCGCAGATTCAGCTGTATTACCTGATTGCAGCGTACACGCTGGTGTGCACGGCGCTCATGTTTGCCTTCACCCGCACGCCGCTGGGCCGCATGCTCAATGCGGTGCGCGACAACCCCGAGCGGGTCGAGTTCGTGGGCTACAACACCCAGATGGTGCGTTACATCGCGTTCATCGTGGCGGGTTTCTTTGCTGGCATTTCGGGTGGTCTGGCGGCACTGAATTTTGAAATCGTGACGGCTGAAGTGGTGTCGGCCCACCGCTCGGGCGCTTACCTGCTGTTCACCTTTCTGGGTGGGGCCACGTTCTTCTTCGGCCCCATTCTGGGCGGCGTGCTGATGGTGCTGGCGTTTGTGTTGCTGTCCGAGCTGACCAAGGCCTGGCTGCTGTACCTGGGGCTGGTGTTCCTGTTCATGGTGGTGTATGCGCCTGGCGGCGTGTCCAGCCTGATCATGATGAACCTGCGGGTGGCCTCATTCGGCTTTTTGCGGCGCATCTGGGCCGGCTACCTGGCGCTGGCGGGCACCGCGTTTGTCATCCTGGCGGGCGCGGGGGCGATGATTGAAATGGTGTACCACCTGCAACTCAATGCCGCGTTGGGTGACGAGCTGCGCTTCATGGGTGCCACGCTCAATGCCAAGGGCCTGAACAGCTGGGCGGGCGCCACCTTTGTGCTGCTGACGGGCCTGGGCCTGTTCGAGCTGACGCGCCGTGTGTTTTTGCAAGACTGGAGCGACGTGCAGGTGGACATCGAGAAAGAAATCAAGCGCCGGGAGGCACTGTGAATTCAGTAGCTATCAATGCATACGATAAAAGCGCTGAAGGCCAAAAAAGCATGAAAAATGTGGCCGAAGCGGGTTGGGCACTGGAGTTGCGCGATCTGCGCAAGAGCTTTGGCAAAACCGAAATCATCCGTGGCGCCAACCTGGCCGTGAAGGCGGGCGAGCGCGTGGCCATCATCGGGCCCAACGGCGCGGGCAAATCGACACTGTTCAACCTCATCAGCGGCCGGTTCGAGCCCACCAGTGGCGACATCATGCTGGGCGGCCACCGCATCAACGGCAAAAAACCGTTCGAGATCAACCGCCTGGGCTTGAGCCGCAGCTTCCAGATCACCAACATCTTCCCCAAGCTCAGCGTATTCGAGAACCTGCGCTGCGGCGTGCTGTGGAGCCTGGGCTACAAGTACAGCTTCTGGCATTTTCTGGCCAACCTGGACGATGCCAACGACCGCGCCGAAGCGCTGATGGACCAGATTCACCTGCACAAAAAGCGCGACGTGCTGGCCATGAACCTCACCTATGCCGAGCAGCGTGCGCTGGAAATTGGCATCACCATTGCGGGCGGGGCCAACGTCATCCTGCTGGACGAGCCCACGGCGGGCATGAGCAAAAGCGAAACCAAACGCTTCATCGAGCTGATCCGCGAGGTCACGGTGGGCAAAACCCTGCTGACCGTCGAGCACGACATGGGCGTGGTGTTCGGCCTGGCCGACAAAATTGCCGTGGTGGTGTATGGCGAGGTGATTGCCTTCGACACCCCCGAAGCCGTGCGCGCCAACCCACGTGTGCAAGAGGCCTATCTGGGCTCGGTGCTGGCCGATGCCCAGGCCGCTGGTCACTGACCCCGACGTTCAAGGACACAGCCAACCATGCTTGAAATCAGCAATCTTCACGCCTACTACGGCAAAAGCCACGTGCTGCACGGCGTCAACATGGCCGTGGGCAAAAGCGAAATCGTGGCACTGCTGGGGCGCAACGGCTCGGGCCGCTCCACCACCGCCAAAGCCATCATGGGCCTGGTCGATTGCCAGGGTGCCATCAAATGGAAAGGGCAGGACATCCAGGGCAAAAAGCCCTTCGAGGTGGCCCACCTCGGCATCGGCTACGTGCCCGAAAACCGCGACATCTTCCCCAAACTCACCGTTCACCAGAACCTGCAATTGGGCCAGAAGGGTGCGGGCAAACAAAGTCGCTGGAGTTTTGACGACATGTACGCCATGTTCCCGCGCCTGAAAGAGCGCGAGCACACCGAGGCTGGCGTGATGTCGGGTGGCGAGCAACAGATGCTCACGCTGTGTCGCACGCTGATGGGCGACCCCGACCTCATCATCATCGACGAGCCCACCGAAGGCCTGGCCCCCAAAATCGTCGAACTGGTGGGCCAATACCTCAAAACCCTGAAAGCCAAGGGCATTTCGGTGCTGCTGATCGAGCAGAAGCTGACCATTGCCATGGCCATTTCAGACCGCGTGCAGGTCATGGGGCACGGCAGCATCGTGTTCCAGGGCACGCCTGAAGAACTGAAAGCCGATGCCTACACCCGCAAGGAGTGGCTGGAGGTGTGAAGACTCTCAGGCCTCCCAGCGCAGGGCGGCAATGTCGTGCGCCAGGATGGGGAAGTTCATCCACCAGCCTCGCAGCTCTTTGCGTGACACGGCGGTGACCTGGGCCGCGTAAATCCAGGCATTCACCGCATCGTTGGCCAGGTGGCGCTGCATGCTGGCAAACAGCACCTGCCGTTCCCGTGGATGGTCAGCGGCGGCATGGCGCGCCAGCAAATCCCGAAAGGCTGGGCTGTCGTAGCCGAAGTAGTAGTGGGGGTCGCCGTAAATGTGGTAGTCCAGCGGCTCGACGTGGTTGATCATGGTCAGGTCGAAGTTGCCCTTGAATGGCCCCTCCAGCCATTGCGGCCACGTCAGGTATTCTGTTTGGACCTGAATGCCCACGTCTGCCAGCGCATCCACCAGCAAGTCCCGGTCAGTCCGTGCATACGGCGTGGGGGGCAGGCTCAGCGTCAGCTTCAGGGGCAGCGGGATGCCCGCTTCTTTCAGCAATGCCTTGGCTTTGGCGGGGTTGTGCGGGTTGACGCTGGTCAGGTGCACGTAGCCCGCTTCGGTCGGTGAAAAGTGGCTGCCAATGGCTTTGCCGCGCCCGCCCAGCATGCGCTTGATGAACGTCTCGCGGTCAATGGCATGTGTGATGGCACGGCGCACGCGCACATCGTTCAGTGGCTTGCGCCGGTTGTTGATGGCCAGCATACCTTTGCCGTTGGACGAGCCCACCATCACCTGGTAGTGCTCCGCGGTCTGGAAACGCTGTAAATTTTGCGGGGCGATGTTGAACAGCATGTCCACATCGCCAGCCAGCACGGCAGCCGCCTGTTCCTCGGGCTCGTTGATGAAGCGAAACGTCACCTCTGGAATGTGCACCTGTGTTGCCCGACGGTAAGCCGGATGCTTGACCAGCGTGATGCCCATGCCTTTTTTCCAGCTGGCAAAGCGGTACGGGCCTGTGCCCACCGGCTGGGTGGCCGCCAGGGCTGCGCTGGCGGGGTGCAAGATGACGGCGGTGTTTTCCCCCAACCTGAAGGGCAAGTTGGCATCGGCATGGTCCAGTTGCAACACCACAGTGTGGGCATCGGGCGTGCCGATGGCCGTGATGTGGTCAAACAACACCTTTTTGGCCTTGTTGGTGGACTCAGGGGCCTTGGCCCGCTCGAAGCTGAACTTGACGGCGCTGGCGTCGAACGCGGCACCGTCGTGAAACAGCACGTCCTGGCGCAGCACAAAGGTGTAGGTTTTGCCGTCGGGGCTGCGCGTCCAGGCTTTGGACAGCAAGGGGGACACGGTGCCGTCTTCTTCGATTTTGGTCAGCCCTTCCAGCACGTTGTAGTGCACCACCTCGCCGATGGATGCCGATGCCGATGTGGTGGGGTCCAGTGTGGGGGGCTCCAGCGACAGGCTCACTGTGATGGCCCGTTGTGTGCCTTGCGCATGTGCGCTGGGGTGGGCCAGTGCCATCCAGGCAAATGGGGCAGTGTGGGCCAGCGTGGAGCAGGCAAAGGCGCGTCGCGTCAGTGGCATCGGTGTTTCCCTGGGTCATCGTTGTGTCAGCGGGCCGTCATACTATCTTCAGCCCGGCCCACTGTCACCAGCCATTTTTTTTGGTTGAGCCGTTTTTTTTCGTCAGCCCTCATGCTCCCCAACACGGTCACGCTACCCCTGTCTGCGCTTTGGCGTTCCAAATACGTGGGCCGTGTGGCTGTGACCGTCGTGGTGTTGCTGGCGGCAGGCTTGTTCACGTGGGCATTCATGTCCACTTACGAAGGGCGTGTTCACAGCAGCCGCCACCAGGCCGAACGCGAGTTGCTGGCCATCAGCCAGCTGCAGGCAGAAGGTGTGGCCAGTTGGCGTGAGCAGCGTTTTGCCGACGCCTACACCCTGGTTGACGACGTGCTGCTGGCCCGCGCCGTGGCCGATTGGCAGCGTGCCCCCACGCCCGACAGCTCCGAGCTGGTGCAGGGCAGGTTGCGCATTTTGCAAGAGCGAGCCAAGTACGCAGCCGTGTTTTTTGCCGATGCATCGGGGCAGCTGCAACTGGCACCCGACGGGTTGCAGCCGTTCACATTGCCCGTGCCCGAGCTGGCTGCCCTGCAAAAAGCACTGACTCAGGCTCAGGTGGTGGCGGTGGAACCGCGCGTTGACCCCACATTCGCGTTCCCGTTTTTCAGTGCCATGGCCCCGTTGTTTGACGGGGCCACCCCGCTGGGGGCCGTGTGGCTGGTCAGCGACGTGCGCAGCACCCTGTATCCCCAGCTGAGCCATTGGCCCACGGCCAGTGCCACCGCCGAATCGAGCATCGTCACCCGCCAGGGTGACGAGGTGGTCTACCTCAGCCCACTGCGCCACGCGACCAGTGCTGGTCTGGGCATGCGCAGCCTGCTGACCCGTGCCAAAGACCCTGCGGTGCAGGCCATACTGGGTGTACGGGGTATTTTTTCAGGTGAAGACTACCGATCGGCGCAGGTGATTGCCGTGGCCAGCACCGTGCCCGATTCCCCCTGGCTGCTGGTGACCAAAATTGATCAGGCCGAGGTGCTGGCCGATGCCCGCCAACGCGAGATGCTGGTGCTGGGTTTGCCTGTGGTGCTGGGACTGCTGTTGCTGGGTCTGTTGTTTGCGTTGTTGCAGCACAAGGCCTGGCGGCGCGAGCGCGACCTGAAAACCAAGTTGCAGCACAACATGCGCTTGCTGGAGGGCGCGCAAAAGGCAGCCCACATCGGCTACTTCGCCTACGACATTGCGCAAAAGCGTTTCATCATGTCGCGCATGGCTGACACCATTTTTGGCGTTCAAGGCGACACCGGGCTGGACCGTTCGCACTGGGTGGCCTTGTTGCTGCCGCAAGAACGCGAATATGTGTTGAATGAACACACCAAAGCCATCCGGAACGGCACGCCGCTGCGGGTGCAGTACCGCATCCACCGTGGCAACGACCAGCAACTGCGTTGGGTGGAGGTGTGGGGCGAGTTCGATGCCGATCCCGTCACGGGGCGATCCGTCCGCATGTTTGGCACTGCGCAGGACATCACCGAACGCAAACAGGTTGAAGAGGAGCTGGCTGCATACCGCCAGGGGCTGGAAAAGACCGTGCGCCAAGACCCGCTGACGCAAATTGCCAACCGTCGCGCACTGGACGAGCACGTGGCCACCGAATGGCAGCGTGCCATGCGCGGCCAGACCACCCTTGGTCTGCTGATGATCGATGTGGATCATTTCAAGGCGTACAACGATCACCACGGCCATGTGGCGGGCGACCATTGCCTGCAGGCCGTGGCGCGTGCCATTGCGGTATCGGTGGGGCGTGCCGGCGAACTGGCTGCGCGCTTTGGGGGTGAGGAGTTTGCAGTGCTGATTCCCGATGCTCACACCGGGCATGCGCGCGAGGTGGCCGAGCGCATCCGCGCTGCCGTGCAGGCGCTGGGCATGCCGCACGGCTTCTCGCCCACGGCCGATTGCATCACGGTGAGCGTGGGTGTGGCCTGTGTGCAGCCTGTGTTCAGCGAGCCGTTGGCGGTGGAGCACATGTTCGAGCAGGCCGACGCAGCGCTGTACCAGGCCAAGCAGGGTGGTCGCAACCGCGTACAGGTTTTCAACCCGCTATGAACCGTTTTCCCCCCACACTGGCCCTGTTCAATTACGACTGGGATGCCACTGGCTACGCCAGGGCCATGGGCAGCCATGGCGCGGCGCTGGACAGCGCGGGGTTCGACCTGTTTTCTTTCCCCAGCAATGTCCGCCTGGCCTGGTTCGACGTCGAGCGCTTCGTGGCCCGCCTGGCCGCGCAAGCCCAGCGCAAAGGTTGGCAGGCTGTGGTGTCCAACCAGGAACAATTCGGTGCGCTGACAGCGGCTTTGCTGGCCGAGCGCATGGGCTGGCCGGGCACACCAGTGAAAGCCATCATGGCTTGTCAGCACAAGTTGCATGCCCGCCAGGTGTTGCAGCAGGTGGCCCCGGAGGCCAACGTGCCCTTCCAGCTTCTGAATGCCGAATACGGTGGCCCGGTGCCACAGGGTCTGACGTACCCGCTTTTTGTGAAGCCGGTGAAGGCCGCCTTTTCAGTGTTGGCCAGACAGGTGCACAGCCATGCTGAACTGCACCGGCACACACGCTTTGGCACGCGGGAGCTGTGGGTCATTCGCCGCCTGGTCGAGCCGTTCGAGCGCATGGCTCGCCAGCATCTGGGGCCACAGGTGCCCAGTGCGCACCGACTGATGCTGGAAGCGCCCGTGCAGGCAGACCAGTTCAACCTGGACGGCTACGTGTTCAACGGCCAGTGCCACGCGCTGGGTGTGGTCGATGCGCTGATGTACCCCGGCACCCAGGCGTTCATGCGGTTCCAGTTGCCCACGCGGTTGCCCCAGGCGGTGCAGGACCGTGCGCTCGATGTGGCCAGGCGTTTTCTGGCTGCAGTGGGGTTCACCCACGGGCTGTTCAACATGGAGTTTTTTCATGACGATGCCACTGGCGAGCTGAAGGTGATCGAGTTCAACCCGCGCATGGCCTCGCAGTTTTCAGACCTGTACCGCCAGGTCAAGGGCGTGTGCCTGCACGAGCTGTCGCTGGCCCTGGCCCACAACCGCGACCCGGCCCACCTGCCACGCCACACTCCCACTGCCGGGGCGGCGGCCAGCTTCGTGTACCGGGTGTTCGACCGCAAAGCCGCTGTGCGCATGCCCACCGCAGCACAACTGGCCCGCTTTGCTGCCGCGTACCCACAGGGCCTGGCCATGCAATTTCCCAAATCGGCCGGGTCGATGGCCCGCGACTTCAAGTGGCTGGGCAGTTACCGCTATGGCATCGTTCACCTGGCCGGTGACACACAGGCCGAGATGCTGGCACACCACCGCGCGGCCAGTGCCATGTTGGGCTGGCCCGTTGATGCAACCTGAACTTTTTCAACCCTATCCCCTCACACCAGCATGAACGCACCACACACCTCCCACCGCCTTGTTCCCAACCCCACCCGTCGCTGGCTTGCCACAGGCCTGGTGGCTGCCGCATTGACCCTGGGTGGCTGTACGGCCATGAATGCGCAAAACCCGTCGGGCGCGCTCAAGCCCGTCAATGCTGTGGCCGTGGGCGAACAAACCCGTGTCATGCTGGGCGGGGCCGATGTGGTGGCCTACTTCACCCTGGGCAAGTACACGCCGGGTACGCCGCAGTTCCAAAGCACGCACGAGGGTGTGGTGTTCCACTTCTCAAGCGCGGCTCACCAGCAGGCTTTCGATGCCGCGCCGCAAAAGTACCTGCCCCAATACGGTGGCTATTGCGCCAACGGGTTGGTCTACGCCATTCCATGGGGTGGCGATGCCGACACCTGGAAAATGATCGACGGCAGGCTGTTCATCTTCGGCGGCCAGGGCAGCAAAGACGCCTTCCTGCTCGACGAAAAAGCCAACGTCGCCCTGGCCGACCGCTATTGGCAGCAAGAGGTGGCGGGCAACAACAGCTTTGTGCAACGTGCCAAGCGGCTGGTGTTCAAGGTGCCGCACTACAAATCGGGCGACGAGTTGGCCAAAGCCGTTGCCGCAGCCAAAGCAACCAAGCCCTGATGGCTGAAGATCAGCGGGGATCGGGCAGGCTATTTTTGAAGAAAAATAGGGCTCTGTCGCTTTGTCTATATGAATAGTTTGCTTCGTATTTGAGTGTATCGGGGTGCGCGCCGTTCGCCGGGCCGCCCGAAGAACGACTGCAACCCCTGGGCGGCCTGGCGCAGCCAGGGTTGGTGGGCTTATTTGCCGGTCGCCTGCACCTGCCATTCCACGTGCTCGAACCAGCCCAGGCTGTGGCTGGCGGTGTTGTCGCTGTCGGCACCCAGCACCACGGCCAGCACGTGTGGGGCGGTGCCCGCAGTGGCTTCGTCCTGGAACAGGTCCAGGTAGTCTTGGTCGGCCCGCCGTTGTTCGGGTAGCCACTGGTTCAGCGGGGCCTCTGTGCCGCGCAGGCTGATGTAGCGCACCCGCCGCGTGTAGGGGTTGGCACCGCGCAAGCCTGCGGGTTGGGCGCTGTCCCACACGTAGCACACGGTGGCGGCGGGCAGGGCCTCGCCGCTCAGGGTGCGTGCCAGGCGCAACAGCGTGCGCTCGAAAAACGGCACACGCGCCAGCGGGTGGTCAAACATCACGCACAGTTTCAGCGCGGCATCGTCGCCTGCTTTGGTGGTGAGGTCAGCGGGGGCTTTGCCACCTGTCAGCGGCTGGTCCAGCCGCCAGGACCATTGCAACGCACCGGGTGCCGTGCCTTGCCATGGGTGCACCAGCGTGCCGTATGAGCTGGCCGTGCTGACGCGCAGGGCCGCTTTCGTGGCCGGGGTGTCAGGCGCGGTCAAACCGGCCACGGTTGCCTGCCGGGTGGCCTGCGGCAGCGGCGCGGCTTCAAACCGTGTGGCGGGCAAATCGGTGTGCTTTTTGGGAAAACCCACGAACCGCCAGACCGCGTTCAGCTCACCCGTGGTGGTGAGCAGCGGGGTCAATTGATGTGTCAATTGAGATGCCAATTGACGGGGCCATTGCGGGGCTGTTTGGCGGGCCGTTTGTGGTGGCAGTTGCGGTGCAAGTGGTGGTGTGTCAACCTGCGGCGGGTTTTGCGCCCACGCCAGCGTGGCCCAGCCCCCCACCAGGCAAATGCCCGCCGCGCGGTGCCATGGCAGCCTGACGCGCGGTGAACCGAGGTGGGTGGGCACAGCCCCTGCGCGCGCGGGCAGGGTCGGCAAGTGCGTGCAAGCGGGGTCGCTCAATTTCAATGCCTGTCAATGCCTGGCGGGTGCGGTGGCCTTGGCTGCGGCATCGAAACCGCCTTTCGCCTTCCACTCTTCCATGCCACCTTGCAGGATGCGCAGGTTGTCCCAACCGGCCACGCGCAGGGCAAAGCCTGCCTGGGCTGACAGGCTACCGGTGTTGCAGTAAATCAGCACAGGCTTGTTTTTGGGAATGGTGTCGCGCTTGGCCAGCACCTGGCGCCAGTCCATGTTGATGGCACCGGGGATGTGGCCCTTGGCAAACTGGCCTGCATCGCGCGCGTCGATCACCAAAAACTTGGGCCACTCGTCTTTGGGAATTTGTTCGGCAAAGATCACCCCGCCGCCGTAGTCCACAAACTCCAGGTAGGCCTCCATTTCGTCGATGGCGGCGGCCTTGTCAGCCCAGGCGGCGGGGGTGAATGCCATGGTTGCACAGGTGAGGGCCCAGCCCAGGGTGTTTTTCAAGTTCATGAAGGTCTCCGTTGTGGTTGAGTCAGTTGGCAGGATTGAGGCGTGGGTGGGTTTCTTCGCCCAGCCACCACAGCAGGGCACCCGAGGCGAACATAGACAGTGCCACAAACCAGAATGCCGTTTGTATGTGACCAGTGAGGTGCGCGGCCCATCCCAAACAAAAGGCCCCCACACCATAGCCCGTATCCCGCCAGAAACGGTAAATGCCGATGGCCGACCCGCGCCATGCCGGGTGCGAAATGTCCGCCACCGCAGCCGACAGATTGGGGTACAGCAAAGCCATGCCAAAACCAGAGATGGCCGACGACGCGGCCCACGCCGCCACACTGTCGCTCAGCACCATGGCCACCACACCCAGGCCGCAGATCCACATGCCCCACACATTGGGCCGATGGCGCCCGATGTGGTCCGACAGCCTGCCGGTGAAAAGCTGCGAGCAGCCCCACACGAGGCCGTAAATGCCCACGACCCAACCGACTTGGGGCAAGCTCACACCTTGTTGGTACAGCCACACGGGGTAAAAAATCCACACCAGGGCGTCGACAAATTTTTCCACCAACCCAGCCTGGCTCAATGCCATCAGGCGTTTGTCGCGCCAGCTCACGAGGCTGAAGACTTCCCGGGTGGTCGGGTTCGATGACATGCCTAGTGCAAAACGTGGGCGCACTGAGCCATTCCCTGCTTTGGATTGCCCGGCTGCTTCTGCTTTGGCCCATGGCAAGGTCTCCCTGACACACAGTTGTGCCAAAGCCAAAGCAGATGCGATGACCGTCAGGCCAAAAACCAGGATGCCTTGGCGCGGGCCCAGCTGAGCTGCCAGGTAGGCTGTGAGCATGCCTGCCAGTGCAACGCCCACATACCCGGCAAACTCATTGAGGCCCAGTGTCAGTCCCCGCTCCTCGATGCGCGTGATATCAAGCTGGGCAGTTTGTGTCATGGACCAGGTCAAACCTTGATTGACACCCAGCAGCACCATGGCCGCCACCACCCAGCCCCAGCTGGGGGCAAACCAGATCAGCACCGGTATGGGCAAAGCCACCACCCAGCCCAGCAGCAGCACGCGTTGGCGACCCAGGCGTTCGGAGAGTCGGCCTGCGACGAAGTTCATGGCCCCCTTGACGAGCCCGAACGCCACCACAAACGAGCTCAACAGCACGAAAGAATTTTTAGGCACCCCGAAGTCGGACTCCGCCAAGGCGGGCACCACCGTGCGGGTCATCCCGATGGTGAGGCCCACCAGCATCACCTGCCCAAGCAGGAGGGCAAATTGGCGGAGGTTGGGGCGGATGCCGTGGTGCAAATCCATGGGCGTTCAGGCCGCGATGTTGGCCGCGACAATCTGGTCCATGTTGGCTGGGCGGGGGATGATGGTGTGGGTCAGTTCGGCAACGAAAGCATCGCGGTCCAACGCGAGCATCGGGTTCCACCGCTTTTCAAAACCAATGGTTGACGATGGCTTGCCTGACAGGCCCGCGCCGCAGGCACTGCCGGCCTGGTGGCCAGGGTAAATCTCAAGTTCAGCAGGCAGGGTCAACAGCTTGCCGTGCAAGCTGTCGTGCAGCTGGGCTGCCATCTCCCGTTCGCGCCCGGCCAAGTCGGGCCGTCCCACCGCCCCCACGAACAAGGTGTCACCCGTGATGGCAAACCAAGGCTCAGGTCCCCGCCTGGTGTCTGACACCAGCAAGCACATGCTGTCCACCGTGTGTCCTGGCGTGTGCATGACCTTGATCTGAACGTTGCCCAAATCAATCAGTTGGCCGTCGGTCAGTGCCTTGAAATCGAACTTTACGAAATTGCGCGCGCTTTCGTGCAGGCAATACGGCGCGCCCACCCGCTGCGCCAGCGCCCGCCCGCCGGAAACGTGGTCGGCATGCACATGGGTGTCAATGACGCAGGTGATGCGCACACCGGCCTGAGCCGCCTGCTGGACAAACCATTCTTCGTCGCCCGCGACCACGTCAACGGCGGCGGCCATGGCGTGGCCTGCACACCCAAAGAAATAGGACAGTGACGATTCTTGGGCGGGGAGTTGTTTGAAAAACACGGGGCATCCTTGAAAAGCAAGAGGGGGTGTTGTGCCGATCCGCTCAACTCGGCATCGGCATCGGCATCGGTGTCGGTGTCGGTGTCGGTGTCGGCGTTGCGGTTACGGTTGTGGTTTTCTCAATGGGCAAGCCTGCGGCTTGCCACTCGCTCACACCGTCCAGCAGCTTGGCCACTCGGTAGCCGCGTGCGTTCAGCAGTTGAAAGGCCTCTTCCGAGAACAGGCAAAACGGCCCCCGGCAATACGCAACAATGGTTTTGTCGGTGGGCAGTTCGGTCAGGCGCTGCTCGATTTCATTCACCGGCATGGATCGCGCAAAGGGCAGGTGACCCACGGCATATTCGGCGCTGGGGCGCACGTCGATCACCACCACATCGCCCCGGTGAGCGTGGGTCATCAGGGTCTGGCGGTCCAGGGTGGTGAGCTTGGCGGGGTCGGCCACCATCTGGTCAAGGGCCAGACGCAATTCAAGCAAGTGTGCTTCGGCCACCTGGCGCAGGTTGACCCACAGGCCCGCCACGTCAGGCCCGCTGAGCTGGTACACCATGAACTTGCCCTCGCGCCGGACGGTGACCAGCCGCGCTTCCTTCAGTGCCTTCAGGTGTGCGCTGGTGAGTTTGATGTCGGCCGACAGCTCGCTGGCCAGCGCATCGACCGTTTTTTCGCCCTGGGCCAGCAGCTCCAGAATTTCCAGCCGCTTGGGGCTGGACACCGCTTTGCCAATGCGGGCAACGTGTTCATACAGCAGGTCTTTGAGGGTGCGCTTGTCCATGCAAACATTCTAACGATAATTAGATTGATAATATGAGCATTGACCATTTAAGATCGCCTGATTTGATGGGGCAGGCCTTTCCCCCGGCCTGTCGCATCGGCTCCGAATGATTGAACGGCATCACCTCTTTGCGCTGGCGCTGGCAGTGGGTCTGCACGTTGCAGCCCTCTACGGGCTGGGCATGGTGCAGTTCAACGCAGCGCACACACCGGACGCGCCGAAAGCACCGGAACACATCGTGCTTGTCGACCTGAGCCCGCAGCCCGAACCACCCGCTGCGGCCACACCAACCCCCCTTCAGCGTGTTGCGCCCGCCGACGCCAGACCGCATGTGACGGCCCCACCCCTTGCGCCCGCAGCAGACCGCCCAAGGGCCTACATGGACGCACCGCCCGCGCCCACAGCTGCAGAGTGGGCGCTTGCGTCCACCTACACGCTGAAAAACAGCAAACGCTACCGCCACACGTGGGGCCAGCAGGTGCGCAGCATGATGGGCACTGCCGTCGAGGGGGCCGATCAGGGTGTGGTCCGTTTCCGGATCGAGATCGCGCCCGATGGCACATTGGCGCGGCTGGAAACGCTGTGGAGCACATCGAACAAGGCCGAAGCGCTGGCCAGACAAGCCGTTCAGAACATGCCCAAACTGCCACCCACCCCCAGCGGTCAACCGCTGGTGTTTGAAAAAACCATTTCGTTTCAACCGTTCGAAGATGGCGGGCCACCTGTCTACAAGGACGATTGCCTTCCAGACCCTCCGGGTTACAGCAACCCCTTTGCATGGGATGGCCAATCACCCCAAATCCGGCGAGAAGCTCAGGTACCAGTCGAGAAGCCGGATCCCAAAGCATTGGAGGAGTGTCTGAAGCAACTGCAGCCAGACTCCATTGAGGCCGAAACTGCGCATGACAGAAAACAGCTCGAACAATGGGGTTCTGACAAGCTCAGGCAAACCGAGGTGCCTCGAATCGCAAGGTAGTCAGCGCGTGCGGCAGCGTTGCTGGCTTCGCCTGATTCGAGCTTGACGCCGCAGGGCGTCAAAGGCTGCGGGCCAGTCGAACCCCAGTGAACTGCCAGCGTGCATCGGTGGGGAAGAAGTTGCGGTAGCTGGCCCGGATGTGCGCGCGTGGTGTGGCGCACGAACCGCCTTTCAGCACCATCTGGTTGACCATGAACTTGCCGTTGTATTCACCCACCGCACCCGCCCAGGGCTGGTAGCCGGGGTGGGGCAGGTAGCTGCTGCCGGTCCATTCCCACGCGTCGCCACCCATCTGTGCCAGCCCCTGTGCGCGCGAAGCCAGTGGCACCGGGTGCAGGGCACCGCTTTCCAGAAAGTTGCCGTGTTCTGCCCAGTGCGTGGCCTGGCAATTGGCCGCGTGTTCCCACTCGGCCTCGGTCGGCAGGCGCAAGGGCAGGCCTTGCTGGTGGCCCAGCCAGCGGGCACAGGCATCTGCCTCGAACCAGTTGACGTGAACCATGGGCGTGTGCGGGTCGATGGGCACCCGCCCGTGCAGGGTGAACGTGGTCCAGCCCCCATTGCCGGTGGGCAACCAGTATTGCGGTGCGGTGACCCGGTTGGCGCAGACCCACTCCCACCCGGCTGACATCCACCACTGTGGGTGGGTGTACCCGCCATCGGCCACGAATGCCAGCCACTCGCCGTGGGTGATCAGCCGGTTGGCCAGGGTAAACGGCTGCACCCATGCCGGGTGCCGGGGGCATTCGTTGTCAAAGGCAAAGCCGGTGCCAGCGTGCCCCACGTTTGCCAAAGCGGCCTCGAAGTTCACCCACGCCAGTGGGGTTGCGTCCGCCACGCTGGCGTGGGGTGTGGGGTGGCGAGCGGGAGAATGAACAGGCGGGTAAACGGGCGATTCAGCGGGCAGGTCAATGGGCGAGCAAGCAGGCAAGTAAGTAGGCCAAATGGGGTTGCACGAGAGCAGGTGTTTGATGTCGGTCAGCAGCAGCTCCTGGTGCTGTTGCTCGTGCTGCAGGCCCAGTTCCATGACGGACAACACCTCGGCCGTGTGCGGGTTTGACGGCGACAGGTGGTGCAGCAGCCTGGCCACCCGTTCATCCACCTGCGCGCGGTAGGCCCGGATGTCCGCCATGTCGGGGCGGGTGATCAGGCCTCGCTGCGGGCGCGGGTGTTGCGCGCCCACGGTCTGGTAATAGCTGTTGAACAGCACCCGGAAGGCCGGGTGAAAGGGCGCAAAGCCGGGCTCGAAGCGTTCAAGCACAAAAGTTTCGAAAAACCAGGTCACGTGCGCCAGGTGCCATTTGGTCGGGCTGGCATCCGGCATGGACTGCACCTGGCAATCGGCGTCGGACAAAGGCGCTGCCAGGGCCAGGGTCTGGGCGCGAACTTGCAGGTAACGCTGCGCCATGCGTGGCAGGTCAGACTCTGAGGCATTGCCGGGCATCAGGTGGCTTGTCATGGCGGGCTGGGTGGTGGGTTCGGCCTGGCAAAACCGTTGCTCAGCGGGTCAACAGCCTGCGCGACGCGTGGCTGGCGGCATCGACCATGGCCACCATCAACAGCATGGCCCCGATCAGCGTGGCCGTTTTGCCCATGTGGAACAGCCCCATGTGGAACGCCAGCAACTGCCCCAGGCCGCCCGCGCCCACTACGCCCAGCACGGCGGCGGCGCGGATGTTGTTTTCCCAGCGGTACAGCGTGTAGCTCATGAGCTGCGGCAGCACCTGCGGCAGCGTGGCATACAGAAACACCCGGCCGTTGGGCACACCCTGTACCCGCAGTGCGTCGCCTGGGCCGGGCGGGGCGTTTTCAATGGCCTCGGCAAACAGGCGCCCGAGCACGCCGGTGGTGTGCAGGGCCAACGCCAGCGTGCCCGCAAACGGCCCCAGCCCGGCTGAGATGAGCAGCAGCGCGGCCCATACCAGTTCGGGGATGGCGCGCAGCGCATTCAGCAGCAGGCGGGTGGGCGCACGGGCCGGGCCACGGTCGGCATGGTGCAAACGGCTGGCGGGCAGTGCCAGGGCCAGCCCAGCCGCCGCAGCCAGTGCCGTGCCCAGCACCGACATGGCCAGGGTTTCCCACGCGCCCACCGCCACTTTGTGCAAAAAGGCGGGCGACACGTCGGGCGGGAAAAACTCGCCCACAAAGCGGCCCATGCTGCGCGCGGCGTCCATTGAAAAAAACTGTGCCCACTGCAAATCGAGCGACCAGAAGCTGGCCACCACCAGCACGCAAAGGCCCACCACGAACCAGCAGGCCATGCAGCGCGCATCGAACAGGCGCGGCGGCAGCAGGTAAGGCTGGTTGGCAGCGCGGGTGACGTGCCTGGTTTGTGGATCGACCATGTTTTTCCGGGTGCGGTGTCAGAGCTGTGGGTGAAATTTCAGGCCGCGTTTGGCGGTTAACCGAGGGCTTTGCGCAGCCAGGCGCTCACGCGGTCGGCCAGGGCCACCAGGGCCATGAACACCAGCAGCATGGTGGCCATTTCGCCGCCGTTGAACATTTTCATGGCGTTGTCCATTTGCTGGCCCAGGCCGCCCGCACCCACAAAGCCCAGCACCACCGACGAGCGGATGGCGCACTCCCAGCGGTACACGGTGTAGCTGGTCAGCTCGGCGGCGCTGGTGGGCAGCAGCCCGTAAAAAAAGGCCTGCAACCGCCCGCTGCCGTTGCGCAGCAGGGTTTCTGTGGGGTGGCTTTCGCTGCTTTCCAGGATTTCGCCGTACACCTTGCCCAGCATGCCGCCGTAGGTCAGGGCAATGGCCAGCACCCCGGCGGTGGGCCCCAGGCCGACCACGCGCACAAACACCAGCGCCCACACCAGCTCGGGCACGCTGCGCAACACAATCAGCAGCCAGCGCACACCTTGGCGCACCCAGAAAGGCCCGGCAGCCATGCGGCCTGACAGCGCGGACACCGACAGCACGCGGGTGTTGAGCAGCGTGAGCGGGATGGCCACCACCAGTGCCAACGTCACCCCGGCGGTGGCCATGGCCACGGTGCGCCAGGTGTCGTGCGCCACCATGACCAAAAATTCGGTGCTGTGCGCCAGCGGCCAGAAGCTGCCGATGAATTGACCGCTGATGCGCAGGTTGTCGGGCTGCAGCAGCACCCAGGGTTTGAATTCAGTGGCCACGCCCAGGGGCCACAGCAGCACGGCAGCCAAGCTGAACCAGGCCACGCGGCCCACCCATGCCGGGTCGCGCAGCGGCGGCTGGCGATCAGCTGTGGTGGCAATGGTGGGTGTGTTCATGGGAAGGCTGGGGCGTGTAGGCAAGGCGGGCTGTGCTTTGTTTTTTTGCTCGGCAGTTTCAAGGCAACGGGACGGTGCGTGGGCACAGGCCTCAGCGGCAGTGCATGACTGCGGGTTGCGGTGTGGCGGCGGGTGCATCGGCCACTGCAGGCACTTCGCCGCGCAGCTCGTGCTCGTACTGGTCGTACAGCCGGGCCAGTTTGTCGCGGGTGACCTGGGCTGCGGGCAAATCGAATGCCACCTGGCCGTCGCGCATGCCCACCACGCGGGGGAAATGGCTCAGCGCCACATCCACCTGGTGCAGGGTGGCCACCAGCGTGACGTTCCGGGCACGGGCTTCTTCAACCAGCGCGGCAATGGCCTGGCGCGAGCGGGTGGGGTCCAGGGCAGACAACGGTTCGTCAATGAGCCAGAACTTGGCCGGCGACAGCAGCCCACGCGCCAAGCCCACGCGCTGGCGCTCGCCGCCGCTCAGGCGGTCCACACGCTCAAACAGCTTGTTGTCCAGGTCGAAGCGCTCCAGCGCCTCGAATGCGGCCGGGATGTCGCTGGGGTAGAACAACGAACGCAGGCTGGCCCACAAGCCCATGGCGGGCAAACGGCCCGCCAGCACCGACGTGACCACGCGCTGACGCGGTGGCAACGGCGGCACCTGCGGGGCCAGAAACAGCTGCCCGCGCAAGGCTTGCAACGCGCGGCGGGGCAGTTGCCAGGGGTTTTGGCTGTTCAGCGTGAGCGTGCCCGCTGTGGGCGGCAGGGCACAGGCCAGCACCTGCAGCAGCGTGGTTTTGCCCGCGCCAGACGGACCGATGACGGCCACCTGTTCGCCAGCGCCCACCTGCAGGTTCAGGCTTTTGAGTGCAGGCACCGCACCGGGGCGGGCCGCCGGGTGGCGGGCGCTCAAGGCCTCCAGACGAATGTCCATGCCCACAGCGGTGGCGCTCACAACAGGCCGGCGCTGCGTGCGGCGGCTTCAATGCCCTGGTAGTTTTCAGCCTTGGTGGGCACGAAGCGGGTAGCGCGTTGCAGGTCGAGAATTTCTTTGCCCTCGGGCGTGTTCTTGTTCAGGTCCAGCAGGGCTTTTGACAGCTTTTCACGCAGGGCGGCGGGCATGTCGGCGTGCACGGTCCAGTTGTAGTCAAAGTAGGGTGGTGTGGTGTAGAACACGCGCACTTTGGTGGGGTCCACCTTTTTGTCGGCCACAAATTTGTCCCACACCGACACGTTCAGCGCACCGGCCTGCACCTTGCCCGACGCCACGGCAGCAATGGTGGCATCGTGTGCGCCGCTGTAGGCCACGCGCTTGAAGTCTTTGTCGGGGTTCACGTTGGCCTGCAGCAAAAAGGCGCGGGGCATCAGGTGGCCCGAGGTGCTGCTTTGCGAACCAAAGCTCACGTCTTTGCCCTTCAGGTCGGCCAGGCTGTTGATGGCCGGGTCGCTGGTGATGAACACCGATTTGAACTTTTCGTCCTCTTCCCGCTGCACCAGGGGCACCACCTTGCCGCCCGAGCGCACGTTGGCCTGCACAAACGTGAAGCCGCCAAACCACGCCATGTCCACCTTTTTGTTCACCAGCGCCTCAACGGAAGCGGCGTAGTCCGTCACGGGGGTGAACTCCACCTTCATGCCCAGCTTGGCTTCCAGGTACTTCACCAGTGGCACAGCCTTGCGGGCCAGCTCGGTAGGCGATTCATCGGGAATCGCCGTCACGCGGAACACCTGCTGGGCGTGCAGCACGGGGTGTATGAGTGAGCCAGCGGCCAAAAGGGCGCAAGACATCAGGGCGCGGCGGGTGCGGGAAGGGGACAAGCTGATCATGTGAAGGCCTCGAAGAAGTTGAACGTGCGAGAAAGACGAATGGCGATTAAACCGCGACCAGCGTCCCGAGCCGATGCAGGGGCTTTGGGTGAATGGGCGCTGCGCGGCTTTTCTGCGCAGCAAAACGGTATAACCCCATGCAAACAGCACTCCCACCCACGGACACACCCATGCGCAGCCCCCGTTTCACACAACTTCATCACGCCGACCACGCCGCCGTGCGGACCGAGCTGCTGCAAGGTCTGGTGGCCCCAGCCGCCCACACCAGCCCCAAATTTTTGTACGACGCGCTGGGCTCGCGGCTGTTCGAGGCCATCACCGAGCTGCCCGAGTACTACCCCACCCGCACCGAGGCGGCCATTTTTGCCAGCCACGGTGCCCGCATGGCGGTTCACATGCCGCCTGAGGCCACGCTGATTGACCTGGGCGCGGGCAACTGCCACAAGGCGGCCAGCCTGTTTGCCACGCTCAAGCCCAGCCGCTACGTGGCGGTGGACATTTCGGTGGACTTTTTGCGCAGTGCGCTGCTGTTGCTGCAGCGCCAACACCCCCACATGGACATGGCAGGCCTGGGGCTGGACTTTTCAGCCGGGCTGAGCCTGCCGCAGGAGCTGATGCGCGATGTCGCACCGTCCGACAGCCCCCGCGTGCTGTTTTACCCCGGCTCCAGCATCGGCAACTTCACACCCGTTGATGCCCTGGACTTTTTGCGCAGCGTGCACACCGCCTGCGGCACCGCGCCGGGCAGCGGGCTGTTGATCGGGGTGGACCTGGTGAAAGGCACGCCCGAGTTGGAAGCCGCCTACGACGACGCGCTGGGCGTGACCGCCGCATTCAACCTGAATTTGCTGCTGCACATCAACCGCACGCTGGGCACCGACTTTGCCGTGCGCGAGTGGGCGCATGTGGCACTGTTCAACACCACCGCGTCGCGCATTGAAATGCACCTGCAAGCCCGCCACACACTGACGGTGCGTTGGCCTGGTGGCGAGCGCACGTTCACCGGGGGCGAGCGCATCCACACCGAAAACTCGTACAAGTGGACACTGCCAGGCTTTCAGGCCCTGCTGGCCAACGCCGGTTTCGTGGCCACCCAAGCCTGGACCGATACCGAACAGCGCTTTGCCGTGTGCTGGGCACGCGCGTTGTGAGCGTCGTTGCCGGGAGTGCCGGGTCAGAGGCTTTGCCGGGGGCTGCAAAGGGCGCTGCGATGGGTGCTCAGATGCGCACTGTGCCGGGCTCGTCAGCCCAAGCTGGCGGCCGAGCGAAAGCCTGCAAAGATGTCGCGCCGCTCGGGCGTGAAATAATTTCTGTAGCTGACATGTGCCATGGTGTAAGCGGTGGCGGCACAAAAACCTTTCAAAACGGGTCGCCCATCGAACCACGGGGCGGAATAGTCGCGGTAAGGGTGTGGCTCGAAGCCGGGGTAGGGCGCAAAGGGGCTGCTGGTCCATTCCCACACCTGGCCCCAGGCAAAGCCGGGCACGGTTTGCGCGGCGCACTGCCACTCGGCTTCGGTGGGCAGTCGGCGACCTGCCCACTGGCACCAGGCCAACGCGTCGGTGTGGCTGATGTGCACGGCGGGGTCGGCGTGGTTCAGTGGCAGCCAGGTGCCGAAGTGGCGTTGCTGCCAGTTGCCGTTGCTGCTTCCTGGAACGCCACCGCCACTGCATTCGACACTGCTATTGCCCGCACAGCGCACATGCAGGGGCAGGCGGTGGCCGGTGGCTGCCACGAACGTCAGGTACTGCGCCCAAGTCACGGGCGCGGTGTCGATGTCGAAGGCAGGCACCCACACGCGGTGGCAACCCAGCTCGTTGTCAAACGCAAAGCCGAGGCCGCTGTGCCCCAGGGTGATGTTCTGGGCGGGCACGCTGGCCTGGCCATTTGGCTGCGCTTGGGTTTTGATTTCCGGCCGGTGTTCAACGATGCCGCTGACACTTTGGCCACTCAAGGTGTTGCCGCGTGCCAGCTCGGGCGCGATGGGCACGTTCAGCGCCTGCGCCATGTACACCGAGGCTTCGTTGTGCATGTCTTCGTGCGCCAGCACCAGCCGCCAGAAGTACAGGTCGGTGTCGGTGGAGCCAGCCGTTTGCAGCAGGGCCAGGGTGTCGGTCAGCACCGTTTCAAGGTAGCGCAGGGTGTCGGCCAGGTTGGGCAGGGGCAGGTGCCAGCGGCTGTCGTGTGGCACGCGGCTGGAGTTGTACAGCGCGTCGGCACCGGCCAGGTGCGATGGGCTGCGCGCATGGTCGGGGTCGCAGGCCAGGCCCCGGGCACGCTGCTGGCTGCGGCCCATCCACCACTCCTGGAACCAGCCCACATGGCCCAGTTCCCACAGCGGCGGGTTCAGCTCAGGGGTGCAGGGCACTTGCAGCGTGGGCAGTGCGCGGTGCCACGCCTGTACCAAACCCAGCGTGCGCTGGCGCGATGCCACCAGGGCGGCAGCCAGTTCGGCGGCGTTCAGCTGGCGGACGGACGGGGGGCAGGCAGGCGGGTGGTCAACCATGTGGTTCAACGGGTTGGCGGGGTGGTTCATTCGGCGTGGCGCAAAAGGGAGCGAACATGACAAGCCAACGCAGCTGCAAAGTGGTCATCGTCAGCCCGGCGCTGGCCGATGCCAACAACGGCAACTGGCAAACCGCGCGGCGCTGGCAGCGCCTGTTGTCTGGCACACATTCTGCCCGCATCACCCGTGAATGGCCCGGAGAGTTTGTGGGCAACGCGGGCGGCCAAAACGCCGCTGATGACGAGGTGATGCTGGCCCTGCACGCCCGCCGCTCGGCCCCCAGCATTGCCGCCTGGGCGGCGGCGCGCGGCAGCCAAAGCCTGGCCGTGGTGCTGACCGGCACCGACCTGTACCGCGACATAGCCACCGACGCATCGGCCCAGTGCTCGCTTGAGCTGGCGGGCCAGCTGGTGGTGCTGCAGGCCATGGGCACACAGGCCCTGCCTGCCGCGCTGCGCCACAAGGCGCGGGTGGTGTTCCAGTCCACCTCGGTCCGGCAAACCCTGGCCAAAACGCCCCACCACCTGCGCGCCGTGATGGTGGGCCACCTGCGTGCCGAAAAAGACCCCCTCACCCTCATGGCCGCCGCACAAACGGTGCCCGCCAACGCAGGCATTTGCATCGACCACGTCGGTGCACCGCTGGAAGCCGCCCTGGGCCAGGCCGCCCAAGCCACCGCACAGACCTGCCCGCACTACCGCTGGCTGGGCGCGCAACCGCACGAGGCCACGCGCCGCCGCATACAGCGTGCGCACGTGCTGGTGCACACCAGCGCCATGGAGGGTGGGGCGCATGTGATCATGGAGGCCGTGTGCAGCGGCACACCCGTGCTGGCCTCGCGCATCGACGGCAACGTGGGCTTGCTGGGCGCTGATTACGCAGGCTACTTTGACCCCGGCAACGCGGCGCAACTGTCCGATTTGTTGTGCCAGGCCCGCGCCACCCAACATCAGCCCGACGGCCTGCTGGCCCAACTGACGGCCCAATGCGCCCTGCGCGCCCCGCTGTTTGCCCCGCAGGCCGAGCGCCAAGCACTGCTGAACCTGGTGGACACGCTGAGAGGCTGACAGGCTGAGCATTTTCCGCAAAGCCTTTCAGCCCCCCAAATTGACCAGACAACCCACAAGAAAGAACCGAATGCAAGCGACCGATCAACCCGTGCTGCGCGACATCGTGCTGATTGGCGGCGGCCACAGCCATGTGGGTGTGCTGCGCCGTTTTGGCATGAACCCCGAGCCCGGTGTGCGCCTGACCGTCATCTGTACCACGGTGGACACGCCGTACTCGGGCATGCTGCCTGGCTACATCTCAGGCCACTACAGCTTTGACGATGTGCACATCGACCTGCCCAAACTGGCCGCCTTTGCCGGTGCCCGCTTCTACCAGGACGAGGTGGTGGGCCTGGACACCGCCAACCAGAAAGTGCTGTGCCGCACCCGCCCGCCCGTGGGCTACGACCTGTGCAGCATCAACGTGGGTTCCACCCCGCAGGTGGCGCGTGTGCCGGGTGCCGCCGAACACGCCGTGCCGGTCAAGCCCATTCTCAACTTCAACGAGCGCTGGCTGGCGCTGCTGGCCCGCGTGCGCCAGCACGCCGGACGCACCACCATCGCCTTGGTGGGCGGCGGGGCAGGGGGGGTGGAGCTGGTGCTGTCCATGCAATACCGCCTGCGCGCCGAGCTGACGGCCCTGGGCCGCAACCCGGACGAACTGGTGTTCCATTTGTTCACGCGCGACGCGCAAGTCATGTGCACCCACAACGCCTGGGTGCGCGGGCACTTCACCCGCGTGCTGGCCCAGCGTGGTGTGCACCTGCACGCCGGGGCCGACGTGGTGCGGGTGGACGCAGGCAGCCTCACCACCGCTGCCGGGCAAACGGTGGCAGCCGACGAAATTGTGTGGGTCACGCAGGCGGGTGGTCCGCAGTGGCTGAGCACATCGGGCCTGGCGCTGGATGCCGATGGTTTTGTGAAGGTCAACGAGCACCTGCAAAGCAGCCAGCCCAACGTGTTTGCGGCGGGTGACGTGGCCGCCTTCGGCCCCCGCCCGCTGGAAAAAGCCGGTGTGTTTGCCGTGCGCATGGGCCCGCCACTGGCCGACAACCTGCGCCGTGCCGTGCGTGGTGTACCGCTCAAGGTCTACAAGCCGCAAAAGCACTGGCTGGCCCTCATCAGCACCGGCGACAAGCATGCCGTGGCCTCGCGCGGCGCAGTAGGGTTTGCAGGCAACTGGGTGTGGCGCTGGAAAGACCACATCGACCGCACCTTCATGAAGCGCTTCAGTACCTTCGAGCCGATGAAAGACATGACGGCGCGGCGCACCAACGCCCTGGCCACCGACCTGCCGCTGACCGCTGACGAGTCACAACAAGCCATTTCGGCCATCGCCATGCGCTGCGGTGGCTGCGGTGCCAAGGTGGGGGCCACCGTGCTGCAACGCGCCCTGGGTGCCCTGCACCCGGTTGACCGCGATGACGTGTTGATTGGCCTGCATTCGCCTGACGATGCCGCCGTGGTGCGCGTGCCCCCCGGCAAAGCCATGGTGCACACCGTGGACTTTTTCCGCGCCTTCATTGACGACCCGTATGTGTTCGGCCAGGTGGCCGCCAACCACGCGCTGGGCGACATCTACGCCATGGGCGGCGAGCCCCAGACCGCCACCGCCATCGTCACCGTGCCGCCGGGGCTGGAAAGCAAAGTGGAAGAACTGCTGCTGCACATGATGAGCGGCGCCATGCAGGTGCTGAACGCCGCCAACTGCGCCCTGGTGGGTGGCCACACCGGCGAGGGCAAAGAACTGGCGCTGGGCTTTGCCATCAACGGTCTGGTAGACGACGACATGCGCACCGTGCTTCGCAAAGGCGGCCTCACACCGGGCGATGCCCTCATCCTCACCAAACCCATTGGCACCGGCACCCTGTTTGCCGCCTACCCACGAGCGGCCAGCCTGGGCTTTTTCAAAGGACGGTGGGTGACCGAGGCGCTGACGCACATGGTGCAGTCCAACCAGGCGGGCGCACGCATCCTGATGGCGCACGGCGCCACCGCGTGCACCGACCTGACTGGCTTTGGCCTGCTGGGCCACCTGGTGGAAATGACCAAACCCTCGGGCGTGGATGCTGAGCTGTTTTTGTCGGCCCTGCCTGTGTTGCCGGGGGCGGAAGCATGCGTGGCCGCAGGCATCAGCAGCTCGCTGGCCCCGGCCAACGTGCGCCTGCGCCGCGCACTGCGCAACCAGGAAGCCTTCGTCAACCACCCTCGCTACCCGTTGTTGTTTGACCCCCAAACCGCAGGCGGCCTGCTGGCCAGCGTGCCGCAGGCACAGGTGGAGGCGTGTGTGGCCGAGCTGAAGGCGGCGGGTTATGCGCACACGGCTGTCATTGGCCGCGTGTTGCCGCAGGGGGATGCGGTGGAGAGTGTGGGGTTGGTGGGGTGATTGGTTGAGCGGGTGGCCCAGATGATTGCCCTTGTGTTTTCCGACAAAGTTCGGGGCGGGCTTGTTGGGTAAAAAATGAATGAAAAATGCCTCTATCGCTTTAATTTATTGAGGTTTTAGCTATGGTGATTGCACTTGTTTCGGGGCTGTGTATATGCTCCGCCAGATGGTGTGCGTTTTGGATGTGACAGGTAGCCACTGACTGGGTGTTGGCGACCCAGAAGAGTCATTGAGCTACAACGCCCAAAGCCGCCGATCAGTCGCCAGTCAGCCGCCAAAGGCCAACGAATCCAACGGACTTGCCGTGCCGCCTGCCGCCACCTTCAGCACATGCGTGTAAATCATGGTGGTGGACACGTCGCTGTGCCCCAACAACTCCTGAACCGTCCGAATGTCGGTACCAGATTGCAGCAAGTGTGTGGCAAAACTGTGGCGCAGTGTGTGTACCGAAACCGGTTTGCAAATGCCTGCCTGCACCACGGTTTTCTTGATTGCGCGTTGCAACCGCTCCTCAAACAAATGGTGACGGCGCTCGACGCCTGAAACTGGGTCAACCGACAGCGTGGGCGATGGAAACAGCCAGAACCAACCCCAAGTGCTGCCCACTTTCGGGTATTTCTTCTCCAGCGCATGTGGGGTCTGCACCCCGTTTCGTTGTGCTTGCCGGTCTTGCTCCCAAACGCTGCGGGCAAGAGCAAGCTGTTGCCGCAGACGGGGAGCCAACGAGCGTGGCAACATCACCACCCGGTCTTTGTTGCCTTTTGCCTCGCGGACGATGATGACGTGGCGGTCAAAGTCCACATCTTTGATGCGCAAGCGCAACCCCTCCATCAGCCGCATGCCGGTGCCGTAAAGCAATTGGGCAAGCAAGCGCATGTCCCTATCCAGAAATTGGAACAGGGCGCTCACTTCCTCTTTGGTCAGCACACTGGGAATGCGGCGCTTTTGCGCCGGGCGGTTGACCCCGTCCAACCAAGGCAGGTCAATGCCCAGCACCTCCCGGTACAGAATCGCGCGGATGCCGCATTTCGCCATTGCGACCTTGCCACCGAACAAAAAAGCGCACCCAGTGGAGGTAAGCCTTCTCAGTGCTGAGGCTATAGTGAAGGTAACGAATCCGCTCCCGCAACTGGTCAATAAGCCGTGTGGAGCGCAAAACAGGCGTGCCGGGTTTCATGGCTTGTTTATATCTGTTTTTTTACACAGTGCATCGCCCACAAACCCAGGCTGCAAGCCACTTTCAGGAGGAAACCGTGACCAGAATATCCCGCACCGTCCGTTTTATCCCGCAGGTTCTGCGGGATACATTACGTTATATTGGAATAGATAATGACAAATGAAGAACTCCTTGTTGAAGTTGAAGATTTGCTTAGAAGCGTGCCTGAAGCAAAAACAATTTCGCATGACTTGGATGAAAATTATTCATGGCTTGGTCGAGTATCAGCGGTTGTAAATGCTTGGAATTATCTCAAGTCTGCTGAGTTGAGTTTAAATATATCACTTATAAATCGTTCTCTTAACCCAAAGGAACCTTTGGGTGGCATAAAAAGGTTGCTCCATGAAGCAAGACATGATCTTAGAATGAAAACGGTTGGTCCTGTCTCTATAGCGTTAGCGCAAGGAACAGTTTTTGATTACTTTGAAGAAATAAGAAAAATCATTTCACTTGCAACGAGTGACATTATTTTCATAGATCCATATATGGAAGGAAGTTTCGTATCGCGTTATCTGCCGCACTGTCAAAGCGGTGTAACTATTAGGTTGCTTTCTGAGAAGAAAATACCTGAATTAACTTCTTCAGTAGACCTTTTCAATAAACAATATGGCAAAACAATTCAAGTTAGGTCGTCATCTGGCTTGCATGATCGATACATAATAATTGATGGCTTAAATTGTTATCAATCTGGCGCATCATTTAAAGACGGCGCTAATAAATCGCCAACTACAGTAACTCAAATTACCGATGCATTTCCTGCGTTAAAAAGTACGTATGAAAAATTCTGGAATTTGGCAAAAGTAGAACGCTAATATAACAAGTCGCTGAAGCATCGCGCACTTTGTGCGCTGGACAGTTTTTAAGTCGCAGTTTTGTGGTTTTGCTACGCAAAAGTTTTCCACAAAACCGCAACTTAAAAACTGCCGCTTAGCTCGGCGTTAGAGCTTAAGGAAATCTATGCCATTGGAACTTTCAGAAATCCTCCCCGGAGCTGTCGCAATTCTTGACGTGGCCACTCTCGTTAAAGACCCGTCGGTGAAATATGTGGAACACGGTGGCGTCTTCAGGAATGGTCCCTTCGTCTGCGTCCAAGTCAAAGATGGCATAAGTCTCTGGGTGCAGCTAACTGGCCAAAAAGACAATCGAGGTATCCGCTTGGAGATAAAGAAAGAATGGCGGATTGATGGCAGTGACGTATGGAGAAACAATCCTCAATTCGTCCATGACGCACGTAAGCCATTTATAGGTCCAAATGAAGCATTTGTTCTTTCTGCTGCAAAAGAACTTCCGCATCAGCCTCACAAACGGCCCGCTGTTTCTGCGGAAGGTGTTGAGGCCGTCATTCGCGAAATCAAGAGATATAAATGCGAAGTGCTCTAACCCGGCGCTCAACCTCGCGCCCTTTGGTCGCTGGACGCTGCGCGATACAGCCGCGCAGCGCCGGTTAGCTCTACGTTAGCCCCGTCATCACATGACCGTCCCCTCCTTCGATCTTGCGGTAATTCAGTCAATTGCCAATATTCTTGGCGATACAGAGCACGGCTTCACCGGCACGGAAATCGGGAATCTATTGCAGGAGTGTCGCATTCCCGATCTCTCGCTATGTACAACGAAGCGGATTCGCCTGTCCGAAGCCCTTCATCACAAGCAAAATCAGGATAACTGTGGCAACGGAATCGCAGCATTCATACAGCATGCTATGAATCCAACCCGCCACTTCGATTCACAAGAGTGGTTTGAAGAAACAAGGACAAAACTTAATCAGGTTCTAGCGTTTGCGGCGCTTCAGCTTGCTGAGAATGGCAAGCTACGACAAACAGCTGTTGCCGAGACGCATGCCGAGGCGGCCGCTCGCGCATCGACACTAAGAACGAATCTGGTTGCGCGAAAAGTGCACCCCGATGTGCTGCGCTACTGCCGAGAAGAGCTACTTGTAGACAACTACTTTCATGCCGTCTTCGAGGCCACAAAGAGCGTAGCCGAGAAGATTCGCCTTCGAACAGGCCTCCCTTCAGATGGTGCAGATCTCATCGATCAGGCGTTTGCCTTCAAGTCGGCTGTTCCGCACTTAGCGCTAAACTCGTTGCAGACTGAGAGTGAGCAAAGTGAGCAAAAGGGATTTATCAACCTTCTAAAGGGCCTGTTTGGCACGTTTAGAAATACCACTGCTCATGCTCCGAAGATCACATGGAAGATTGAGGAGCAAGATGCACTGGACATACTGTCCCTCGTCTCACTCGTTCATCGCCGCTTGGATTCAGCCATTCAAGCAAGAGCAATCTATGAAGGCCGGGGCTAACCCGGTGGTGCAGTGGACGCTGCGCGATAAAGCGTCGCGCAGCGCCCCTGACCTTGAACGTTGAGCGACTGCTCACCAGTTTGACGGGTGGCGGCTGATGGCCGTCAACAGCCGTAAGAAACAACCAAAACATCCCTGAAAAGATTCGCCAGTAGTCTCCACGGCCCACCTCACTACCGCACCAAATATGTCGCCATCAGCAAAAACGCCCGAAGGTGCTGCAAGGCCTGCATGCATTGCAGACGGCCCGCAGATGGGGACCCGGCGCGGCACCGAAATTGCGGAGTCGGTGCCTGTGAGTGAATGGCGGCGCTTGCAAGCCGCAGGGCGGTCCAAGCTGAAAGCCTTGCTGCTGTCAGTCGAGGCCCGCGCCGAGTTGACCGTTCCTCCGCGTGGCCAGGCCCAACGTCGGCCCATCGACCCATTGGCCTGACGCGCATGTAGTTGCTTGATACCAATGTGGTGTCTGAGCTGCGCAAACCCCGCCTGCACGCGCAGTGCTGACGTGGCCGCCGTCGGCATGATCTAGCGGCAGGGTTTGTCGTGAGTGCTTCAGCCCTGAGTGGCCACACTTTGCGCCAGCACCGACACCAGATAGGTGTTCATGCTCACGCCTTCTTGCGCTGCCCTGGCCACCAGCCGGGTGTGCAGGCTTTTGGGCACGCGGGCCACAAAACGACCAGACTCGCCGCCAGTGCCCGGTTTGGGTATGGGATCGCCACATTCAGCGGCCACACTTAACCATGCTTGTGCAGCTTCATAGCCATCGGCCACGGCAGCTTCTGGCGTGTCGCCGTCACCCATGCAGCCGGGCAGATCGGGGAACGTGGCCAGCCACCCACCACCGTCGTCAGCAGACAGCGGGCGAATCTCAACGGGGTAGTCCTTGGGGTTCATTCGTTATCTCCTTTGCCGGTTTGAATGAGGCGAATCAGCTTTTTGATGTAGATGGCCTTGATGGGGCGGTGCGCAGGGATGCTGATTTTTGCACCCGCTGCGCTGCGCACCACATGGTGGCTGCCACCTGGACAATGCACCGTCAGGCCCGAGGCGCTGGCAGCTGCCGCCATTTCCGCTTCGTTGGGCGCTTTGGCATGGCTGATGGCGCTTTTCCTGGCCACTCAAGCGACTGGGTCAAGCCGCGTCCGATGCATCACGGTAAAAGAGGTATAGTTTTGTAACTACAAAAGGGGCGACAGTGTTTTCATGGGATGAAACCAAGAATCAAAGCAATCGGCAAAAACACGGCGTGAGTTTTGAAGCAGCTCAGCATGTTTTTGAAGACCCCTGCCACATCTCCCGGCAAGACCGAATCGAGGGCGGCGAGCATCGATGGCAAACCATCGGGTTGGTGGAGGGGGTGGTACTGCTGTTGGTGGCTCACACATGGCAAGACCACGCAGACGGTGCAGAGCACATTCGAATCATTTCGGCGCGACGCGCCACCAAACAGGAGCGAAAAGTCTATGAACAAGGTACCTGATGCCGTTCGCAAAGAGCTGGCCGCTTTGGCAGCCCGGCCCGAAAGTGACATTGATTTCTCTGACTTGCCGCCCACCCAGGCCAGCGATTGGGTGGCGGCTGAGCGCGGCAAGTTTTACCGCCCTGTGAAGCAGCAACTCACCGTGCGCATCGATGCAGACGTGGTGGTCTGGCTCAAAGGTCAAGGCAAGGGCTACCAAAGCCGCCTGAACCAAATTCTGCGTGCCGCCATGCTCAACACGCCCAAACACGGATGAGCCGCAGCACCACCCCATCCCCACGGTGGAAAGACGCGCAAGGTGCATGTCACGCTTTCAGGGTGATAAAGAAGATAGCTGTAGTACGAATTAATTAAAGCGGTAAAGGCACTTTTAGTATGTTATTTGGCCCATTCTGAAAGCGGCGGGCTATGCGTACACGGTGGTCATTGGCCGGGTGATGCCGCAGGGGGGCGGTGGAGAGTGTGGGGTTGGTGGGTCAATCCATTAAACCGGTCATCTATCTGGTCAGATGAGACGGAGAAGCAGTTTCAACATGCACACATGGCCTGTTCAAGATGCGAAAGCGCGGTTCAGCGAGTTTCTGGATGCCTGCCTTGCAGAGGGGCCGCAGATGGTGACCCGGCGTGGCACCGAGGCTGACCGTGGTCACGCGCAACGTGGCTGACTTCAAAGCCCTGGGTTTTCAGGTGTTGAACCCGTTTGCCGCTGTTTAAACCGGGTTCGCCCGCTCGGCAAAGTGTTCGGGCAGCGTCGCGATCAGGTCTGTGCTTTGCAAGATGTGTCCCACAGCGACAAGGGCTGACTTCCACAAAGATGACTGCTCACAGGCTTCTTACTGGCTCACTTGGTACGCCCCTTTGCGCTTCAGTTTCATTGTCACTGCAGACCGGAAATTCACCCCCACGGGTTCACCACGGCCAGCCCGTCTATCCCCTCAAAGTCAGCCGTGTTGCGCGTGGCCAGCGGCAGCCCATGTGCCAAGGCAACGGCGGCAATCTGCGCGTCTTCCACGCTGATGGGGCGGCCCATTCGGGTTCTGCTGGAGACGATGCGGGCGTAGTGGCTGGCGGCCACTTCGTCAAACGGCAGGCAGTGCCCGGCAAAGTCTTCTTCAAACATGGCCTGCGCAGCCTGGGCCAAGGCCCGCTGGCGTTGCCCGGGGGGCATCAGCGCCAGGCCCAGTTCGATTTCGGCACGGCTCACAGCGCTGGTGAACAGGCGGGCGGGGTCTTGTGCGTCCAGCCAGGCCACCACTTGGGGCGCGGGCTGCGGGCGCATGAATTCAGACAGCACGTTGGTGTCGAGCAGCATCAGGCACCCTCAGTCCACAGAGGTGGCGTGCGCGGGGCCTGCCGTGCAGGGGGTGTGAAATCGATGCTGGCTGTGCCGCCAAACCGGCTCAGCAAGCGCTGCCCCATGGGCGTGGGGGCCGTGCCAGCGCGGGCCAATGCGTCGCGCAGGATGCGGCGGGCCTCTTCTTCCATGGACACGCCGTGCTGCGCGGCACGTATGCGCAGCTGGGTTTTGAGTGCGTCGTCAACGTTGCGGATGGTCAATGCGGCCATGTGGACTCCTTTGCTGGCAATGATGGCATTGTAGGCAATGACTGCACATTTAAGGAGGCCTTGTCACTCAGCTCGCCGCAGGCCATGGCACGGCCCCGCCGCTGCCCTGACCACTGGCGGGGGCGGCGTGCCCGCACCACGTCAACGGTGACAATGCCAGCCCATCTTGTTGCCGCGTATGCCTGCCAACCCACCCCCTCCAGCCACCCACCCGCACCTGCGTGAAGCCACCAGCGGCTTGCCAGCTGCGCCTGGCGTTTACATCTTTCACGGGGATGCGGCGCACATGCCGCTTTACATCGGCAAAAGTGTGAACCTGCGCAGCCGCGTGTTGGCCCACCTGAGGGCGGCTGACGAGGCGCGCATGATGGGGCAAACCCGGCGCATCAGCCACGTCCGCACGGCGGGCGACATCGGTGCGCAGCTGTTGGAGGCGCAGCTCATCAAGCAACAGCAGCCGCTGTTCAACCAGCGGCTGCGGCGCAACCGCCAGTTGTGCGCGTGGCAATTGGCCGATGGCGTGCCCCGGTTGGCCTACGCTAACACGGTTGACTTTGCTGTCACGCCGCAGTTGTATGGCTTGTACGCCAGTCGCCACGCCGCACTGGAAGGGCTGATGGCTCTGGCCGACCAGCACGGCCTGTGCCACGGCGTGCTGGGGTTGGAAAAAATGCCTGCGGGCAAGCCGTGTTTCCGCCACATGGTCAAACTCTGCGCCGGTGCTTGTTGTGGGCGTGAGCCTTTGGACGCCCATGCTGACCGCTTAGGCCTCGCGCTGGAAAGCCTGCAGGTGGCGTGCTGGCCCTACCCAGGTGCCGTGGCCCTGCGGGAAACCTGCCCGCTTGACGCTGCATTCCACCAGTTTCACGTGGTGCGCAACTGGTGCTATTTGGGCAGCGCGCCCACGCTGGCCCAAGCCCGGCGGCTTGACCAGGTGGTGGCCGCTTTCGATGCCGATGGCTACAAAATTCTGTGCAAACCCCTGCTGCAAGGCAGCGTGCGCGTCATGCCTTTGGGTTGATCGAATGCATGGTGACCCGGCGTGGTGCTGAGGGTTGGTGCTGGGGCCTGTCCAGGCACCGATGCGCGGGCACCGCAATGAACCTCACCCAGGCACCTCAGGCAAAAATTTTCAATGAAAACAGGCTCTACCGCTTTTCTGTATTGACTTTTCAGCTATGCCTGAAGGAATCCACCGCACGCTCGGCAGCCAGATTCCGCGCACGCCAAGCCGCAGAGGGTTTCCACATGCGGGTTGCCCGTGGTACACCACGGGAACAACGCTAATCGCCCGCAGGGACCCCGTATGAACGCTGTCACCAACGCCGTCACCCCGCAACCCAGCGCCGCCCCAAGTGCCTGGTCATGGCCGCATGCGGTGTTGTGGGCGTGTCTGTATGCGGCGGCGCTGGCCTGGGGCCAGTCCATGGCTTGGGTGGGGGGCACCGTTTCCCCTGTGTGGCCTGCAGCCGGTGTGGGCCTGGCTGCCGGGTGGTGGCTGGGGCTGCGGGTCATTCCGGTGTTGGCCGTGGTGGACCTGGCCATCACCCTGTCTTCGGCGCTGCCGCTTGAGCCCTGGGTGGCCGTGCCGTTGGCCTTGAACAGTGCGGTGCTGTTGCCGGTGGCCGGGCGGGGCTTGCGTGCGTGGTTGAAACCCCGCAACTGGGCGGCAGCGGCGGGCGACCCACACGTTGCGGTGGGGCGCATCTTGCGGCTCATGGGCGTGGCCGTGCTGTTGGGTCTGCTGGATGCGTTGGTGGGCACGGCGCTGATCGGCGGGTTTGCCGACGCTCAGGACGGCGTGGGCGCGGTGGTGGCCTGGTGGCTGGGTGATGTGCTGGGTGTGGTGCTGTTTGCGCCCGTCCTGATCTGGACGGTGCCTGGCTACCGCCGCTTCAAGTGGCACCCCGAGGTCGCCTGGCTGGTGCTGGCCACGCTGGCCGTGTGCGGGCTGCTGTTCGGGCCAGGGTTGAGCTTGCCGGGCTTCAAGGTGGTGTGGATGACGCTGCTGTGGCCGATCAGTCTCTGGGCCAGCCTCAGGCTGGGGACCAAGGTGCTGTCGCCGTTGATGGCACTGGTTGCCTTGCTGGCCATCACGGGCTCGGGGTTGGGCTGGGGCGTGCTGGGCGACATGGTGCCCTTGAACCGCTTGGTGGCGCTGCAAACGGTGCTGGGCTGGATTTCTGTGTCGGGCTTGCTGGCGGCTGCTTTCGTCGAGGCGCACAAGGCCGTTTCGGTCCAGCGCGACACCGCCCAGAAACTGGCCGAGGCGTGGGTGACCCACTCGGTAGACGGGCACTTGCTGGTCACGCAAGACTTGCAGGTCGAGTCCATCAACCCCCAGGCTTGCAGGTTGCTCGGGGTGAGTGCAGCGCCCGGCATGGGGTTGATGGGCCTGCTGCCTGCGTCGAAAAGTGTTTACGGGCCTGTGCTGCTCAACCTGCAGGCGGGCGAGGTCTGCACCTTTGACATGGACGCCGTGTGGGCGACAGGCCCCAACCGGCTCGTGGTGGAGTTCAAGGCCACCCGCATCGGTTTGCTGGGCACCCACCGCTTGCTGGTGACGCTCAGGGACGTGTCGGCCCAAGTCATGGCCATCGAATCGCTGGAGCACGAGCGCGGCATGTTCGTGTCGGGTCCGGTGGTGGCCATCGAGTGGGGCACGGGGCCGAGTTTGCCCATCGTGTACGCATCGCCCAACGTCGAGGCGTTGCTGGGCCACCGCCCGCACGCCCTCATCAGCGAGGGTTTGCGCATGGAGGACCTGACGCACCCCACCGACCGCGCACGTGTGCAGGGCGAGGTGGCCGTGTTCGAGGCGTCAGCGGCCCCCATGTACGAGCAACGCTACCGCCTGCGGCACAAAGCAGGCCATTGGGTGCCGGTGCTGGACGTCACACACGTGGCTTACAACCCGGCGGGTGAGGTGGTGCGCAAACGCGGCTACCTGCTCGATCAAAGCTCTGAAATGGCCCAACGTGCCTTGGCCGACAGGCTGACGCAGGCGCTGGACCAAAGCCCCGAAGCGGTGGTGATCACGTCGCTGGCGGGTGACGTGGAGTTTGCCAACGCGGCGTTCACCCGGCAAACGGGCTACCCGCTGGCCGAGGTGCAGGGCAAGAACATGCGGCTGCTGTCATCGGGGCAAACACCCAGGCAACGCTTTGTCGACATGTGGCAAACGGTTGCCCAGGGTCAACCCTGGGAGGGCGAGGTGATCAACCGACGGCGCTCCGGCGAAACGTTTGCGCAGTGGCTGCGCGTGTCGGTGGTGCTCGACGCCGACGGCCAGCCGCAAAACTACCTGGGCCTCATGCAAGACCTGACCGAGCGGCGCCAGATCGAGCAACGCATTTACCGGCTTTCGCAGTTCGACATCCTGACAGGGCTTTCCAACCGCCAGCGGCTGATCGACAAACTGCAGGCGTTGTTGGACCCGGCCCATGCCTGGCCTGCGGATGGTGGCCTGGTGGTGTTCAACATCAACCGGTTCAAACGCATCAACGAGGCCGAAGGGCATGAAGTGGGCGATGCGCTGCTCAGGCAACTGGCCAGCCAGCTGGAAGCGCTGTGCGGCAAAGACGACATGGCCGCCAGGCTGGGGGCCGATGAGTTTTGCTGGTTGGTGTTGCCAGCGGGCCCCGAGGGCGTTCAGCGCCGTTTGCTGGCGGGCGTGCGCAAGTTGCGCGAGCAGGCGGCCCAAGGGTTGCCGCTGGCAGACCGCACCCTCAGCATCGAGCTGACAGCGGGGGCCACGCTCTGGCCCGTGGGGGCCGATGACTCACCCGCGCACATCGTTTCGCGGGCCGAGACCGCGCTGAACACCGCCCGGCGCGTGGGCGACGGCGAGCTGCGGTTTTTCGACCAAGCCATGGGCGACACGGCACGGCAACGCTTTGCGCTGGAAAACGACCTGCGCCGGGGCATCCCGGACCAGCAGCTTCGCCTGTATTTGCAGCCCCAGGTGAATGCCAGCGGCGAGGTGGTCAGCTGGGAGGCGCTGGCCCGCTGGCAGCACCCCGAGCGGGGTTTGCTGTTGCCGGGGCTGTTCGTGCCCATTGCCGAAGAGTCGGACCTGATACTGGACCTGGAGCGCTGGATGTTCAGGCAGGTGTTCAACTGGGTGGCCAGCCACGAAGCACGCGGGCAACCGGTGTCGTGCAGCATCAACCTGAGTGCGCGGCACTTCCGCCACCCGGGTTTTGCGGAAGAAATGAAGCAGCTTTTCGACGAAACCGGCGCGCAGCCCGCACGCATCACACTTGAAATCACCGAAAGCATTGCGCTCGATTGCCTGGAAGAAGCCGCTGCCCGCATGTGGGTGCTGCGAGCCATGGGGTGCCACTTCTCACTGGACGATTTCGGCACCGGGTATTCGTCGCTGTCGTACATCAAGCGGCTGCCGATTTCCGAGCTGAAGATTGACAAGGTTTTTGTCAACGACGTGCCCAACGACCGCGACGCGGTGGCACTGGTCACGGCCATCGTTCAGGTGGCGCAGACGCTGCATTTGCGGGTGGTGGCCGAAGGGGTCGAAACCGAAGACCAGGCCGCGTTCCTGTGCGGGCTGTCGCAGGACATGTGGCTGCAGGGCTACCTGTACGGTCGGCCACAGGACATTGGCCTGTACCCGCCCAACGTGTGAGCGCTGCCTCAGCGCACCGCTGAAAACCGCTGCTCCATTTCGCGGCGCATGGTTTTGCGTATTTCGGCCGCTGCGTGGCGGCGTTTTTCGTCGGGGCTGAAGGGGCGCAGCGGCGGCACCTGGGTGGGCTTGCCGTCGTCGCCCACGGCCACCATCGTGAAAAAGCAGCTGTTGACGTGCCGGGTTTCGTGTGTGCGGATGTTTTCGGCAATCACCTTGATGCCAATTTCCATCGACGAGTTGCCCGTGTGGTTCACCGCCGCCAGAAAGGTGACCAGCTCGCCCACGTGAATGGGCTGGCGGAACATCACCTGGTCCACGCTCAGCGTCACCACGTAGCTGCCCGCGTAACGGCTGGCGCAGGCGTAGGCCACCTGGTCAAGCAGTTTGAGGATGTTGCCGCCATGCACGTTGCCGGAGAAGTTGGCAGTGTCGGGCGTCATGAGCACAGTCATGTTCAGTTGGTGGGCGGGCAGTTCCATGGGGCAGGGCGGGTGGTTGCAGTGGGTGGCGATTCTGCCGGAGCGCAGACCAGGTGTGTCGCGAGCAGGCTGTGTTTGTCGGCTTGGTCAAGCTGATCCACCTCGCCAGCGGCACCGCCTGCCTTGGCTTGGTCAGTGCAACCCGTGCCGCTGCAATCTGCATCAGACAGACCTGTCGGGCGCTTGTGGGTTATAAGGATTGCACAGTTTTTTCAACGTTTTTGGCAGGACCCATGCAACATTTCACCTCCACTGCACTCAGCAAAATTGACTTCCGGGTCAGGTCGATTGGCGCGGCATTGTTCATGGCATGCGCCGTTTTTTCCCTGGCAGCGTGTGGGGGCGGTGGTACTGAAGTTGCCCCCCTCCCGCCACCTGTGAAACTGGTGGGCGAGGTGCTGGGGCAACCCGAGCAGGTGGCCACCAGCAGTTTGAAGGCAAGTGCCGGCTATTCAGGCAATCTGGACACGGCCCGGGCCATTCAGGCGGCGGGTCATGCGCCCATGTTGGACATGCTGTTCATGCTGCCACCGGCCAGCGCCACGGTGGGGCAGCGCTACGCCATACACGCGGATGCCGAACAAAAATTGCTTGCCTTCGTGCGGGCAAATGCTGATTTGCTCAAGCCCGGCGTGCGCGTGCTGATTCACGACGAAATTTATTGGAATCCGCAGGGATCGTCCGACGCCGTGGACGTGCTGCAGCCTCAATTGGAAGCCCTGACGCAGGCCGTGGCTTTGATGCGCGTGCACGCACCCCAGGTCATGGTGGGCATCACGGTGTCCCCGTACGGCAGCATCGGCCGGCCAGCGACGCTGGATTACATCAAACGGGCCATCGCACTGGTCGACTGGGTGGGCACTGACCCCTACTGGTTTGGCGATGCAACGGGCATAGCCGACCTGAATGAGTGGACCCGCACGTTTCCAGCCATGGCCAAGGCGTCCAACCCCAAGGTGGAAACCTGGCTGATCGCCCAGGCATTCAAAGACCCAGCGTGGGATGTGGCCGCTTTCAACGGGCTGATGGGCACACAACTCATGCTGGCCCAGCAGTTCGATCACATCATCTTTTTTGGGTGGCAGTTCGTGTCTGAACTGCCCGCGTCATATGCCGGTATGAATTTCTCCAGCCAGACCAAGCAGTTGTATGCCCCCTATCTGAAACCTTGAACGGCGTGCGCCGTCCGGTGGCTGTCTGGCTGCTCACCGGCGCACACCGTTCAGCGCCCAGTCGTAGTCCAGGTGCGTCACGCGCAGGCTGCGCGCTTTCAGTTTGGCTTGTTCGGCGGGGCTGTCACTCAGCTGGGTGGCGTAGCGGGCAAACACGTCTTCCAGCTTGTTCAGCCCCAGGTGGCCTTTTTCAAAGTCCTCTTTGAACCATTTGAAAATGCTGCTGACTTCCAGCTGCCCGTTGGCCACGCGGTTGTGGGTGCGGTCCGCCATGAAGCGTTTCATGCCGTCTTCCAGCTGTGCGTCCAGTTTGCTGGCTGTGAAGGCCTCGTCGCGCAGCGCGGGGCAGCCGATGCTGGCGCAGTTGACGGCGGCGTGCACACGCGGTTCGGCAAACACGGGGCGCAGCTGTTCGTGCTCTATCCAGTCCAGGTGGCGGTCTTCGCCCAGCAGCTTGAAAAATTTCTTTTTCCATGGTGACTGGATGAAGCTTCCCAGGTCTTTGATGGAGGTCAGGTTGGGGTACTTGGTGAGGATCAGCTCCACCGTGAAGCCGTTGTAGGCGTTGATGAGAAACGCCATTTGCTCGGGTTTGGGCAGGGCCTGGAACTGCGCAGGCGTGACGGCGCTCCATTGCACCAGCACCTGTTGCAGCGCCGCGCGGTCAGCGGCAAAACCTGTGTAATCCACCCGGCTTTGCACGCCGTCGGGCAACCATCGCACGTGGTTTTTCAACAGCGCGTCCCAGGCGGTGTAGCGGGTGTCCAGGCTGTTTTGTTGTCCAAAAGTGGTCTTGCCGCTTATGCCTGTTGATAAAGCAGCTATGTATTTGATGAGTGTTCTGCGGTGCATGGTGGCTCCGAATGGGGCTGTGGGGCTCAGGCACGGTGCCTGCGAACACGCATGGCTTGACCGTGGCACGGGGTCTGAACCATCCGGGCCGGGTCACGGGTTCAGCAACACGGCTGTGGCGGCAAAGGGCGCCACCGTGCCGTCGGTGATGGACAGGTACAGCACCTGGGTGTCCAAACTGCCTGTCGGGGTCAGGAAGTGGAAGTCGTCAATGAAGCCTTCGGCGGTGTCGTTCAGCGTGTCGCCGTTGGGCCACAGAAAAACCACATTGCGCCCGGCGGTGGTGGACTCCCAATCTTCAAACTCCACACTGGCCGCAGGGCCCGTGAGCGCGCCGTCGCCATAGATCAGCTTTTTGGGGCCCACGAAAGGCAGGGTGGCACCGGTCGGCTTGCCGGTGGTCACGCTGGGGTCTCCGAAATACATTTTGTAGCGAGCGCCACCGATGTGCATGGGCAGTGCCGCCTGCGCGCTCATGAAGGCCTTGGGGCAGCCTGCGGCATCGTACTGGGGGACAAAGCGGGAGCCGTCCCACTGCGCGTAGCCATGGTTGTGGCTGGCGGTGGTGCAGCCGGTCACCCTGTCGATGGTGAACACCATGAACGTGCCCACTTCGCCATTCCAGCGCCAGTCGGTCAGTGTGGGCCAGGCCACCTTGTTTTGCCGGGCGGCGCTGATTTTCTGGGTCGGGTTGACGGTGTCACCGGCCACGCCCAGCACAGTGGTGGCCGGGCAGTTGCCGGTGGCTGAATAGTCGGCGGAGGTGGTGCACGTGGTGGCTGCACCGAGGTTGAAGTCGCGCCCAACGTAGCCGTCCACACTGTCCACTGAATAGATACGGGTTTTGCCGTCGGTATCGTTGGACTCGAAGAACAGGCGCACCTTGCCGCCCATGGCGGCCGACAGCGGCACGCCTTGTCCGGTCATGATGCTTTTGATGCCTTGTGTGGCCGACGTGGGCGACCGCACGCCACTGGTGCTGGCAAAGCTGGTGAACCCCGTGAGGTAGCTGCTTGGCTGGGTGGCAGACACCACCCCGCTGGTGGCCACCGATTGGCCGGTGATGCCCATCGGGCCATAGTAGAACTGCACGGTGTTGGCCACTGGGCCGGCTTCGGCGCCGAACCGGGTGGCCGACAGGCGGGCATTGCCGTCGGACACGGGCTTGGTCAGCGTGGCCACGGTGTTGCCCGTGCCTTGCAGCTGCCAATGTTCTGCAGGCGTGGTTCCCGCCGCAGCGTCAGAGGTGCCCGCGCTGGGGCATGCCGCATCTGCACAGGCTTTCACGGTCACGGTGTAGGCCGTGCCAGCCTTCAGGGGGGTCAGTGTGGCGCTGGTGGCCGTGCTGGCGGTGGTGACACTGACCTGGGTGACGCTGCCACTTTCCGTGGCCGTGACCAGGTAGTGGTCGATGGCATAGCCGGTGGGGGCCGTCCAGCTGACCGCCAGTTGGCTGGATGAGCCCAGCGCCTGGCCCGCCACCGTTTGGGTGTTCGATGCACTGACGGTCACTGTCGCGGGTTTGGCCAACGTGGTTTGCAGCGGGACTTCCCTGACCGATGCGAGGTCAATCGCAAAAGACGAGAGGTTGGCACTGACCAGACTGGCCGAGAAAGCCCGGGTGCGGCCCCCGCTGCTGAACTCCAGGTAGGGCATGCTCAGCCGGAACCCCGTGGTGCCCGCCGTCAACTGAGGGGCTTGGTTCGCCCCTGTGAGAAGCGCCGTGGTTCTGACGGATGCGGTGTCCAGGGCAAATTGGTCCAGTGCCAGCACGTTGGAGCCAAAGCTGGCGCTGTAGGCCTGGCGGGTGCCGCTGTGGGTGTACTCGAAATAAGGCACGGTGAGGGTCAGTGCCGGACCGGTCACGCTGAGCTGTACCGTGGTCGATTGGGCCAGGCTGGCCGTGACCCACAGCGAAAGCGCAGCCAATGCAAAGGGCTTGATCATTTGAGGCTCCTCGGTGGTTGGCCAGGCCAATGGAATGCAGCCAGTCAAACTTTAGCGTGTTTGCCCCATGTTGTGGGTGCTGAGTCCAAGGGCGTCAGCCCCTTTTCCAGTCGTGGTACCGCTTCACCCAAGCCAACAGGGCCTGCGGGGCATGGGCGCGTTTCCATTCGCCCGCCGCGTATTTGTTGGCCTCTGACAGCGTGGGGTAGGTGTGGATGGTGCCCAGAATCTTGTTCAGCCCCAGGCCATGCTTCATGGCCAGCACGTATTCGGCCAGCAGGTCGGCGGCGTGGGTGCCGACGATGGTCACGCCCAGAATGGTGTCCTTGCTGGACACGGTCAGCACCTTCACAAAACCCTGCGCTTCGCTGTACGGCCCTTCGTCGCAGATCGCGCGGTCCAGGTCGTTGATGCCGTACCGGGTCACTTCAAACGCCACGCCTTGGGCCTGGGCCTCTTGTTCGTTCAGCCCCACGCGCGCCACCTCGGGGTCGATGAAGGTGGCCCAGGGTATGACCGCGTAGTCGGCCTTGAACAGCTTCCACTCGCCAAACAGCGCGTTCACCGCGGCATACCAGGCCTGGTGTGCGGCGGTGTGGGTGAACTGATAGGGCCCAGCCACGTCGCCTGCGGCGTAGATGTTGGGGTAAAGCGTTTGCAGGTACTCGTTGGTTTCCACCGTTTTGTGGGTGGGAATGCCCAGCGCCTCCAGCCCGTAGCCCTGCAGGCGCGCCACACGGCCCACGGCACACAGCAGGTCGTCGAATTCAACGCGCTGCTCGACGCCGCCGTGCGCCACCACCAGGGTTTTGGTGCGGCTTGCGCCGTTTTGCGTGACCTCGCAGCGCAGGGCGGTGTGGCCGGTCAGCACCCGCACGCCGTCTGCGGTGAGTGACTGTGCGGCCAGCGCGCTCACGTCTTCGTCTTCGCGGCTGAGTATGCGTGGGGCCATTTCCACCTGCGTCACCTGGCTGCCCAGGCGGGCAAAGGCCTGCGCCAGCTCGCAGCCAATGGGGCCACCGCCCAGCACCACCAGGCGTTGGGGCGCGGCGTCGCGCTGGGCCAGTTCGTCCCACATCGTGTCGCTGGTGAGGTAACCCGCTTCGTCCAGGCCGGGCAAGGGTGGCACAAAGGGGCGGGCACCGGCCGCAATGACGATGCTGCGGGCCGTCAGGCGCACCACGCGGGGCACGCTGCTGTCCGTTGCGGCGGGCACGGCGGGCGAGCCATCTGGCCCCGGTGCGCCGGGGTTCAGGGTGATTTCAACCGTCCAGGGGTTGACCAGCCTGGCGTGGCCCTGCAGCACTTCCACGCCCAGGCCGGTATAGCGCTCGATGCTGTCGTGCGGCTCAATTTTCTGGATGACGTCGTGCACCCGTGCCATCACAGCTTTGAAGCTGAAGGCGGGGGCAAACCCGTTGGGCGCGACCGCTTCAGCTGTGTCGGCAGCGTTGGGCGTGGCGTGTGCCGCATCGACTGTGGCCGCTTGCAGCCCGTAGCGGCCGGCATGGCGCATCTGGTGTGCCAGCTTGGCGCTTTTGATGAGGGCTTTGCTGGGCACACAACCGTAGTTCAGGCAGTCGCCGCCCATTTTGTGCGCCTCGATCAGCGTCACCTTGGCCTTGACCGCCGCTGCAATGTAGGCACTGACCAGCCCACCCGCGCCACCGCCAATGACGATCAGGTTGCGGTCAAATTGCCTGGGGCGCTGGTTGGCCCAGCGGGCGTACACACGGCGGCGCTTGGCCACGTCCAGCAGCTTTTTCACGGCCAGCGGCAGCAGGCCCAGCGCCACGAATGAGCCCAGCAAGGCAGGCGACAGAATGCCACGCAGCGAATCAATTTTGGCCAGTTGGGTGCCCGCGTTCACATAGGCCACCGTGCCCGCAAACATGCCCACCTGGCTGACCCAGAAAAACGTCCAGGTTTTCATGCGCGTCAGCCCCATCAGCAGGTTCAGCGCAAAAAACGGGATCACCGGCAGCAGCCGCAGCGTGAACAGGTAGAACGCACCTTCTTTTTCAATGCCCTTGTTCACGTCGGCCAACTTGCGGCCAAAGCGGGCCTGGATGCTGTCTTGCAGCACATAGCGCGCCACCAGCATGGCCAGCGTGGCCCCCAGCGTGGACGCAAACGACACCACCACCGTGCCCCACACCAGTCCGAAACTGGCCCCTCCGGCCAGCGTCATGATGGCCGCGCCGGGCAGCGACAGCGCCGTGATGACCACGTACACCACGAAGTAAATGGCCGTCACGGTCCAGGGGCGCTGGTCGTACAGCGCGGCAAACTGGGCCTGGCTGTCTTTCACAAAGGCCAGGCTGAAGTAACGCCCCAGGTCCAGCGCAAAAAAAGCAAGCACAGCGGCAGCCAATGCCACCAGCAACAGGAGTTTGGACGTTTTCATGCGTGGGAGCGAGTGTGGTGACTGTGGACGACGGGGTGCAGGCAGGCACGATGGTGCCCTATGTGGCATGAGTCGGGTCGGCAAGGGTGATTCTTACAAGCAGGGGGCGTAACTGGTTGCAAATGGCCTGGCGGCATCAAGGTTTACCCGCATTTGTCCCACTAGGGACAGGGCTTACCTTCACCTGACAGCCGTGAACGATTAAATTCGCACGATCGTTCGTTTTTTTGACAACCACCCTTTACAAAAAGAGGACCCAACGCATGAGCGCTGACTACACCGTCCACGGCGACGTGGCCGTGATCTCCCTGAATAACCCACCCGTCAATGGCTTGGGTTTGGCCACCCGGCAAGCCATCGTCGCGGGGCTGGCGCAGGCCGAGGCTGACGCTGCAGTCAAGGCCATCGTGCTGACTGGCGCTGGCAAAGCGTTTTCGGGCGGGGCCGACATCAAGGAATTCGGCTCGCCCAAAGCCATTCAGGAGCCCAACCTGTTGAGCGTGATCCGCGCGGTGGAAAACACCAGCAAGCCCGTGGTGGCCGCCGTGCACAGCGTGGCCATGGGTGGCGGGTTGGAACTGGCGCTGGGCGCGCATTACCGCATCGTGGCCCCCGGCTGCAGCATTGCGCTGCCTGAGGTGAAGCTGGGCCTCATTCCCGGCGCGGGCGGCACGCAGCGCCTGCCCCGTGTGTTGGGCGTGGAAGCCGCGCTGAACATGATCGTGAGCGGCGAGCCCGTCAAGGCCGAGCTGCTGGCGGGCGTGCCCGGCCAGAAGCTGTTCGACAAATTGGCCGCCAGCCCCGAAAGCCTGGCCGAAGAAGCGCTGGCGTTTGCCCGCGAAGTGGCAGCCAAACACGCCGCCGACGGCTCTGCATTCCCCCTGGTGCGCAACCTGCCTTGCAAACACAAGGATGGCGATGCGTACTTTCAGTTTGCCCGCAACATGGTCAAGGGCATGGCCAAAAACTTCCCCGCGCCCGCCAAGTGTGTGGACGCCGTGGAAGCCGCCACCAAGAAAAAATTTGAAGACGGCCTGCTGTTCGAGCGCGACATTTTCCTGAACCTGATGTGGACATCGGAATGCCGCTCGCTGCGCCACCTGTTTGTGGCCGAACGCGCCGCCAGCAAAATTCCTGACGTGCCCGAAAGCACACCCAAGCGCGACATCAAGAGCGTGGCCATCATCGGTGCGGGCACCATGGGCGGCGGCATTGCCATGAACTTCCTGAACGCCGGCATCCCCGTCAAGATGCTGGAAATGAAGCAGGAAGCCCTGGACCGTGGTGTGGGCACCATGCGCAAAAACTACGAAGCGCAAGTCAAAAAAGGCAAGCTCAAGCAAGACAAGCTGGACCAACGCATGGGCCTGCTCAGCACCACGCTGAGCTACGACGACCTGGGCGATGCCGACCTGGTCATTGAAGCCGTGTTCGAAGAAATTGGCGTGAAAGAGGCCGTATTCAAAGAGCTGGACCGCGTGATGAAGCCCGGTGCCATCCTGGCCAGCAACACCTCCACGCTGGACATGAACGCCATTGCCAGCTTCACCCAGCGCCCACAAGACGTGGTGGGCATGCACTTCTTCAGCCCTGCCAACGTGATGAAGCTGCTGGAAGTGGTGCGTGGCGAGAAAACCGCGCACGATGTGCTGGCCACGGTGATGGCCATTTCCAAGAAGATCAAAAAGACGGCGGTGGTGTCCGGCGTGTGCGACGGCTTCATTGGCAACCGCATGATCGAGCAGTACGGCCGCCAGGGCGGCTTCCTGCTGGACGAAGGCTGCACACCGCAGCAGGTGGACAAAGCCATCGAGAAGTTCGGCTTTGCCATGGGCCCGTTCCGCATGGGCGATCTGGCCGGTAACGACATCGGTTTTGCCATCCGCAAGCGCCGCTATGTTGAAAAGCCCGGCATGAAGTACAGCAAAACCGCCGACCTGCTGTGCGAAAAGGGCCGCTTCGGCCAGAAAACCGGTGCTGGCTGGTACGACTATGTGCCCGGCAAACGCGATGCCATCCCGAACGCCGAAGTCGAGCAGATGATCGTCGACCACCGCGCGGCACAAGGCATCACGCCACGCAAAATTTCCGATGAAGAAATCGTGCAGCGCCTGGTGTTCAGCCTGGTGAACGAGGCCGCTCACATCCTGGAAGAGGGCATTGCCAACAAGGCCAGTGACATCGACATCGTCTACATCTTTGGCTACGGCTTCCCTGTGTACCGTGGCGGCCCGCTGAACTACGCCAACGAAGTGGGCCTGTTCAACGTGGTGCAAGCCATGAAGCGCTTTGCCAAGAACCCGCTGGACGACGCCAACTTCTGGCAGCCCGCGCCGCTGCTGGCCCGTCTGGCTGCCGAAGGTAAAACGTTTTGAGCCGTTGACACCCGTCAGCCGCCCCAAACCACTGCGTTTTGCCTTATTTTCAGATAAAAATTGGCCTCTACCGCTTTATCAATAAGCGGTAGCAGCTATCAATACAGGATTTCACCATGACCCAAGCCGTCATCGTTTCCACCGCCCGCACCCCCCTGGCCAAGAGCTGGAAGGGCGCTTTCAACATGACCCACGGCGCCACCCTGGGTGGCCATGCCGTGCAGCACGCTGTGCAACGCGCAGGCATCGACCCCGCGCTGATTGAAGACGTCATCATGGGCTGTGCCAACCCCGAAGGGGCCACCGGCGCCAACATCGCCCGCCAGATCGCACTGAAGGCCGGCCTGCCCATCAGCGTGTCGGGCATGACCGTCAACCGTTTTTGCTCCTCCGGCTTGCAGACCATTGCGCTGGCCGCGCAGCGCATCATCAGCGGCGAAGGCCAAGCCTACGTGGCCGGTGGTGTGGAAAGCATCTCCTGCGTGCAGCAGGAAATGAACACCCACATGCTGATGGACCTGGCGCTGGCCAAGCAAAAGCCAGAGATTTACTGGAACATGCTGCAAACGGCCGAGCAGGTGGCCAAGCGCTACAACATCAGCCGCGAAGCCATGGACGAATACGGTGCAGCCAGCCAGCAAAAGGCCACCGCCGCGCTGGAAGCCGGGCTGTTCAATGCCGAAATTGCCCCCATCACCGTCACCGCCGGTGTGGCCGACAAAGTCATGGGCCTGATGACCAAGCAGGTCACCGTTGCTCATGACGAAGGCATCCGTGCGGGCACCACGGTGGAAGCCATCCGTGGCCTGCGCTCGGCCCTGCCAGGCGGCCTGGTGACGGCAGGCAACGCCAGCCAGTTTTCAGACGGCGCGGGCGCCTGCGTGGTGATGGACGAAACCTTGGCCCATCAGCAAGGCCTGACCCCCATTGGCCGCTTTTTGGGTTTTGCCGTGGCCGGTTGCGAGCCCGACGAAATGGGCATCGGCCCCGTGTACGCTGTGCCCAAAGCCCTGGCCCGCCTGGGCCTGACCGTGAACGACATCGACCTGTGGGAGCTGAACGAGGCCTTTGCCGTACAGGTGCTGTACTGCCGCGACAAGCTGGGCATCCCCGCTGACCGCCTGAACGTCAACGGTGGTGCCATTGCCGTGGGCCACCCCTACGGCGTGAGCGGCCAGCGCCTGACCGGCCACGCCCTGATCGAGGGCAAACGCCGTGGCGCCAAGCGAGTGGCCGTGACCATGTGCATCGGCGGTGGCATGGGTGCCTGCGGCATTTTCGAAGTGCTGTGAGCATGGGCGACGCCAGCAACGGCTTTCGCCAGCCGGGGTTCGAGCCCACGGTGTCGCCCGAGGTCTTTCTGGCCATGGGGCGACAGGTGCTGGCGTCGCAGCCCTTCAGTGGTTTGCTGGGGGCCGAGCTGGTATCGCTGTCGCCTGGCCAGGCAGAGCTGGCGGTGCCCATTACCGACGCGGTTCGCCAGCAACATGGCTTCGTGCACGGTGGCGTGGTCAGCTACGCGGCTGACAACGCGCTCACCTACGCAGGCGGTACCGCGCTGCGCGTGCCGGTGGTCACGTCTGAATTCAAAATCAATTACGTGCGCCCAGCGGTGGGTGTGCGCCTGCTGGCCCGCGCTCATGCGGTGCACGCGGGCAAAACCCAGGCCGTGTGCCGGTGCGATGTGTTTGCCGTGCAGGCCGATGGCACCGAAAAGCTGTGCGCTGTGGCGCAGGGCACGATTGCCGCGCTGGCGGGGGCTGCGGGCTGATCTGGGCGCCGTGTTCAGCTCAGCTGAACCCGGTCCCGCCCGGCCGCCTTGGCCCTGTACATGGCATCGTCGGCCTGCTTCATCAAGGTGTCCACGTCAGAGCCGTCTTGTGGGAACACCGCCACGCCAATGCTGCACGACACCTGCAGCTCACGCCCATTGATGACGATGGACTGCTTCAGCGTGGTGCGCACTTTTTCAGCCAGATCGAGGATGGCGTCGGCCTCGCTGAGCTGCGCCAGCAACACCACAAACTCATCACCCCCCATGCGACCGACCGTGTCGGATGCCCGGACGCTGTGCTGCAGCTGATTGGCCACCCATTTCAGCGCCAGGTCACCACCTGCGTGTCCAAAGTGGTCATTGATGGATTTGAAGTTGTCGAGGTCCACAAACAGCATGGCAAAGCGACCTTCGTGGCGTTTGGCACGCGCCAGCTCCTGGCCCAGCCTGTCGTTGAAAAGGGCTCTGTTGGGCAGCCCCGTCAGCAAGTCGTGCTGGGCCATGAGCCTGATTTCTTTGGTCATCTCGGCGGCCAGCATCAAGGCGGTGGCTCGACCATGGATCAGCAGCCAGGCCAGCAGTGCCAGCAGCAGGCTCAGAACGGTGCCTGCCAATGCAATTTCAAATGCGGCATTGCGGCCGTAGCGGTCATTGAAAGCTTGCTGGGTGCGCAAGGACAGCGTCCAGTTGTGGCCCGCCACCACCATGTATTCGTTGGCTTCGATGACCTGTGCTGCTTCGGTGTCGTCCTGGGTATCTTCAGATCGATACAGCAGTGACGCGTCATGGGTTTGTGTGTCGTCGTACACGGCAACAGACAGCCCAGGGGACTGCCCACCATACAAACTGGCCATGAAGTCGTTCATGTGGAACGACGCGTACACCCACCCGATCAGGTGGGCACGCCGCTGTGGCAAGGTGTCGTGCGGCATGCCGCGCTCGTACACCGGCAAATACATGATGAACCCCGGGGGGGCAACGGCATCGCCATCGATCTTCAACTTGACCTTGCCTGAAATGGCTGCCATGCCGGTGTCACGAGCCCTTTCCATGGCCGCACGGCGCACCGGCTCAGGCCAAACATCGCCGCCTGGGACGGCCTTGTTTTTACCGATGTAGGGTTCGCGCTGAATGATCGGGGCATACACATCGCGCTGCCCGGCGGGGTCAATGGCGTAGCCGGGGAAACCGCCTGTCCGCATGTGATTCAGGTGTTGCTTCAGGTCATGTTGTGGCACCCAATCGACCACGCCAATGGCCTGGGCGCCTGAAAAATTGGCATCCAGCTGGAGCGCTTCCACGTAGTCATGCATGGCCTTGCGGTTGCGCCAGGGCGTCGTGGCGAACAGCGATTGAACGCCGCGCAGCATTTGTTCGTAGCCTTGAACGCGCTGTTCGATGCGGCTCACGGTTTCCCGCAGTGCAAAATCAAACTGTGTCCGCATGACCTGGCGGCTGGTTTGCCGCTCATGCTCCCAGGCGAACGCAGTGATGCAGAGGTTTACCACCAGGATGAACCAAGGCAACCACCGCCCCATACGGCGGTTGATGGCGTTTTTTGTGGGGTTCAGCGGCATGTGTGAGGCTGAGTGCTACAAATTCACCAGCGTGGCGGCCAAGTCTGCGTTGAAGTACTTTTCGAAGATGCGGCGCATGGTCCCGTCGGTGCGCATGCCGTCGATGAGCGCGCGCCATTGATCCTGCTGGGCGGCGGACAGTGCTTTCCTGGACATGATCAGGCCGTGCGGTACGGGCGGGTCGTTGAATTCCAGGATGGTGCTCATCTCCCGGATTTTCTTTTCTTCCAGTGCCGGGAAGTCGAACGGCTCGATGATCATGCCCTGTATGGTGCCCTGCATGAGCGTCCGGTACAGCGGCGCCAACCCACCCGCGTGACTGATTCGATTGGCACTTTGCAGTGTGTCCACCAGCTGGTTGGCTGATTCGCTGTACCGGAAGCTGCGGATGACCCCCAGCTGCAGTTTGTCGTCTTTCTCGAACGCCGAAACCGTTTTCACCCCAGCACTGTTGCGCACCAGCAAATAGTATTTGTTGCTGAAGTACCAGGCGAACCCGGCAAACTTGTCGCGCTGCGCATTGGCGATGCCTGACAGGCTGAAATCCAGCGCACCAGACTCGATCAGCTGCCAGATGCGGGCGCGTGGCATGAGGCTGACCACCACCTTGCACCCGCTGCGACGCGCGAGTTCTTCAGCCACATCCTTGTCGATACCCGAGTCGGTCTCAGCCGAGTAAAGCAAGCCGTGGTCGTGCAGTGCCAGGGTGTAGGTGCGCGAACAGTTGACGGGTGCCGCCTGTGCAAAAGCAAAAAAACAGAGCCCCATCAGGAGCATGAGCAAGCGTCTCATGGTTCATTCCCTTTGTTTGCATCAGACGCTATCAGGTTATCACTTCACCCGTTTGGTGCAGGGGCTTCATGCGGTGGCACATGACAAATGTCAAGCTGCCATCAGTTTGGCCGTGCGCTGTGTGGCGGTTGGCCGTGTGTGCGGGCTTTGAACGAAAACTAAAAAGGCAACATGGAGGTCAGGCGCAGCCCAACGATCTGGTTGCGTCTGGCGCCGTTCCAGCCGCCGTCCTTGGCCAGCAGGGCGCGGCCACTGCTGCGGTACAGGTCGTACGTCACACCCACGGTCACCTGCGGGTGTACCTTGTAGTTGAGTGTCAACTCGCTCACGGCTGTGCGGTCGCCCTTGGCCCCGCGCAGGTAGGGTGTGCTGTCGGTGGCCACGCGCGTTGACGACTGAGACACCAGCGCGGAGAACTTGCCCCAATCGAAACGCACTCCCACCAGGTGGTTGCGGTCTTCCAGTTGCCCGGCTCCTTTGGCGAAGCTCCAGCGCGCAAACCCCGCCCAGTGCGGGTTGAAACGGTGGCTGGCCGTGGCCATGACGGCATCGACTTTCGGTGCCTTTTCGCCCGCAATGGGCCACACGGCATCCTTGTCGTAATGGCGAAAGGCATCCACGTGGTTGAGCGTCAGTTGGAAATGCTGAGTCGCATTCTGGTAGTTCAGCTCTGCAACGTAGGCCAGATCACCCCTGACCAGGTTGCGGGCAGCTTGCAGGGTTTCGCGGTCGCCAAAGGCATCGCCCGCAATGCCGGTGAGCGACAGGCCGTTGCCGAGGTCTTGCCTGACGACCAGGGCCAGAGACGGGAAGGGCGGTGCCACGACGCGGGTGGCCGCGTTCGCGTAGTCGTTGCCGTGGGTCAGGTCACCGCCGAACAACGGGTCGGCAAGGTACCAATTCGACGTGTCAATCTTGCCCACCATCAGCACCGTGCCGTTGTGGCGGTAGCTGGCGGCCAGTTCATGCAGGCCGGACTTGTCGTCCACGGCCTTGCGGCGGGAGCCCGTGGTCTCGACGGTGTTGACGCCGAATGTCATCGGGTTGGTCAGCGAGTAGGCACTGCCGCCGCCCAGCGTGCGGTTGTCGGCATAGGCACCATGCAAGGTCCAGTCACCACGCTTGTATTGCAGTGCAAAGAAGTTTTGCAGGCGGCCCCCGGTATCGGTCACCAGGTCTGCGCGGAATGGGCTGGGGCGGCTGCGCAGCGCGTTTTCAGTGCTTTTTTGCAGGGTGACGTTGCTCAGCAGCAGCCCACCCCAGCCATCGGGCGGGCCTTTGGCCGCATCCTGGGCTTGGGTGCTGCAGGCACACAGGCCCGCCATCGTGACGCACAGCGACTGGATGTTCATGTGTGCACGTGATGCATGGGGTTGCAAAAGGCCGTGGGTCATGTCAGGGCGTAAACGGACACCCGGTTGCGCCCATTCTGCTTGGATTTGTAAAGCATCTCATCGGCGCGGGCCAGCAGCTGTGCTGGGCTGTCGCCGTGACCAGGGAAGACGGCGATACCGGCTGACAGCGTGATGCGGGCGGCCGGGACAGTGGGCACAACGGGCATCACTTCCAGTTGCCTGCGCCACGATTCGACCCGCTCCCATGCCTGGTCTGCTGACATGTTTGGCATCACGGCCACGAACTCCTCGCCGCCGTAGCGGCAAATCAAGTCGCTGTCGCGGGCACCTGTTTTCAGCAACTGGGCCAGTGCTTTGAGGACGTCGTCACCTGCCGCATGGCCGTGTTGGTCGTTCACCCGTTTGAAGTGGTCCAGGTCCAGCATGATGACGGCCAACTGCTGCCCGGTGCGTTGTGCACGTGCCAGTTCACGCGGCAGCGCCGCATCCAGGAAGCGCCGGTTGTAAATGCCCGTGAGCGGGTCGAGCGTGGCCAGCTCCTGCAAGGCAGACTTTTCTTCAACCACCTTGTGGAGTTGGTTCTCCAGTTGTTGGTTTGATGCCAGCAGCTGGGCTTCCTGCAGTTTGCGTCGGCTGATGTCGCGGCCCACACCTTGGTAGCCATTGATACGGCCATCGCTCCCGTAGACAGGTACAGATGAAATTTCAACCCAGACTTCGCCCCCGGCCTTGTGGCGCATGGGCAGTTCATATTTGAGCGCCTTGCCTTTGCTGGTTGTCAGCTCGATCGCTTGGCGCTTTTGTGCGACGTCGTCCAGCACGGCCTGTCCCTGCGGGGTGAGGTTGTCTCTGAGGTAGGTGCCGATGACTTCTTCATGAGAGAACCCACGCACCCGCTCATCTGCGGCATTGATGTAGGTGAATCGAATTTGCGCATCGGAGCGCCAGACGATGTCGGCCATGTTTTCAGCCAGCATCCGGAAATGCTCTTCGCTGGCACGCATGGCCTCGCGCTGGCGAAATGCCGTCAATTGGTACCAGGCTGCCACCAATGCAGACGCCAGCAAGGCAGCATAGCCCAAGGCAAACTCCACTGCACGAGATTGCCACTGGGCAAGCACCCTGGCTTTGTCCAAGCCGTACGCCAAGACGAAAGGAAAGCCTTCTGTCCTGCTGAAGCCAAACAGGCGTTCGCGGCCGTCCAGGTCGTGGTGGGTTGAAGAACTGGCCCCCGTTGCGGTTGCGAGCAGCGCGGACGGTACTTCGGGTGTGGTCACGCGCTTACCAACGGCATCGGCCCACACGGGGTGCGGGCGAGGAGCGCCTGGCTTTCATCCAGCAGGGCCACAGAATCGCCAGGGCCAAGGCTCAACGCACCGAGCCAGTGCTGCGCAATGTCAAGCTCGATCACGCCCATCACCCCACCTTGAAATTCGCCAGCAGCCGAGGTGAGATGCCGCGACAGCACCAGCACAGACCGCCCGGAAGCAGACGCAGTCCCCGGCACATAGCTCGCCATCGGGCCGGGGCCACGGTGCGCCTTGCGGGCTTCGCACAGTTCAGGTTTCGATCGGGCACCCGTGTTGTTCCCGGTCATGGTGGCCGTGAACACGCACGCCTGATCGAAAATGACCATGCTGAAAAAGCCCGGCACCGTGTCGGCCTTTTCTTTCAGCAGCTGCGTCAGCCGTTGCGCGTGCACAGGGTCGGCGACCGGGTAAACCACATCGTGCGCCTGTATCCGGCCCAGCACGTCCCTCAGCACATAGTCGGTGGACAGTATCTGGGTGCGAAAAGACTGGCTGATGATCTGGCTGCGCTGCATCGCACGTTGCAAGCTGTCAGCCAGCGTTTTGTCGTATGCCCGCCTCAAATCCGTTGCCAGCCAAACCCCCAGTGCCAGGAAAAAAACGACCAGTGGGCCGTAAATCCGAAGCACTGTTGGGTTCAGCCATGCACGTGTGGTGGGTGGTTGACCGTTGTATGAGTCGGGCATGCTTTGCATCAATTTCTGACTTTGCGCCTGACTTTACGTCTGACCTGGGCTGCCGGGCACGATCCGCAGCATTTCTGTGGTTTGCATCACTGCTGTGTGGTGAATTTTACCCAGGGCGACGGTTGCGGTGGGTGGCTCGGTGCGGGTGCATTCGTGGTGTCGGTACACAGGCCAAAATACAGGCTTCAGGTGCCAGCGCGTGCGCTGCTCCGTGGCACCTGCTTTCCCCCCACCCACAGGAATATCCATGCAAACACGTGCCGCCGTCGCTTGGCAAGCAGGCCAGCCCCTGACCATTGAAACCGTTGACCTGCAAGGCCCCCGCTTGGGCGAGGTGCTGGTGGAAATCAAGGCCACCGGCATTTGCCACACCGATTACTACACCCTCAGCGGCGCGGACCCCGAAGGCATCTTCCCCGCCATCCTGGGCCACGAAGGCGCGGGCGTGGTGGTGGACGTGGGCCCAGGCGTGACCACCCTGAAAAAAGGCGACCACGTCATCCCGCTGTACACGCCTGAGTGTCGCCAGTGCAAGTTTTGCCTGAGCCGCAAAACCAACCTGTGTCAGCTGATCCGTGGTACCCAGGGCAAGGGTCTGATGCCCGATGCCACCAGTCGCTTCAGCCTGAACGGCGAGCCCATTTTTCACTACATGGGCACCAGCACCTTTGCCAACCACACCGTGGTGCCCGAGATTGCGCTGGCCAAAATCCGGTCGGACGCGCCGTTTGACAAGGTTTGCTACATCGGCTGTGGCGTCACCACTGGCATCGGTGCGGTGATCTTCACCGCCAAGGTGGAGGCGGGAGCCAATGCGGTGGTGTTTGGCTTGGGGGGCATTGGGTTGAACGTGATCCAGGGCCTGAAGATGGTGGGCGCCGACAAGATCATCGGCGTCGACCTGAACCCCGCCCGCGAAGCGATGGCCCGGTCTTTTGGCATGACCCACTTCCTGAACCCCAAAGACATCGAAGCCGCCGGCGGCAACATCGTCGATGCCATCGTTCAACTGACCGACGGCGGGGCCGACTACAGCTTCGAGTGCATTGGCAACACCCAGGTCATGCGCCAGGCGCTGGAATGCACCCACAAGGGCTGGGGCCGCAGCATCATCATCGGCGTGGCCGAGGCGGGGGCTGAAATTTCCACCCGCCCGTTCCAGCTGGTGACGGGGCGCAAGTGGGAGGGCTCTGCCTTTGGCGGTGCCCGTGGCCGCACCGACGTGCCCAAAATCGTGGACTGGTACATGGAAGGCAAGATCGACATCGACAGCCTCATCACCCACACCATGCCGCTGGAAGACATCAACAAAGGGTTTGACCTGATGAAGCGCGGCGAGTCCATACGCGGCGTGGTCATTTATTGATTAAAAGTGCTTCCAGCGCTTTATTGGATTGGGTTGTTTGCTATGCCTTATTTATAGGCTATTTGCAAGTAGGGCCTTGCACAATGGGGTGCGTTTTTGCCTCGCCCGGTGGCAGAATGGGTCAGATTGCGTTCAATGATCGAGACCTTGCGTGACCCAGCCCTCCGGCTTTGAAACCAAAGTGCTGCTTGCCTTCGCCGCAAACGCCTTGGCTGTGGCTGCCCTGACGGGCATGACCTGGAAACTGGCCAACGACGCGTCGGAAGCAGGGCGTTGGGTGTCACACACCCAGGGCACGCTCAACCAGGTGGCGCAGATGCGCCTCAACACCCTTGAGGTGGAAATGTCCACCCAAAGTTTCCGGGTCACCGGCGACCCAGCACGCTTGGTCGAGCGCGACGCGGCCATTGCCCAGCGCGAAACGGTGCTGAGCCGTTTCAAGGCCCAAACCGCTGACAACACTTTGCAGCAAGCCCTGTGGGTGCAGCTGCGCCAGGTGGTGGACGAGCGGCTGGCCATTTCCCGGCGCGTCGAGCAGCTGCGCAAAGAGCAGGGGGCCGAAGCCGCCACCGCGTTCGTGGCCACTGCGCCGCTTCAGGCAACCCGCCAGCGCACCCAGGCGCTGTTGGACCGCATGGATGCCGAGGAACGCCAGTTGCTCGCGCAACGCCAAGCCCAGCAGGCGGCGGCTCGTCAGGGTTTGTTGGTGGCCGGGGTGGGGGTGTCGTTGCTGTTGCTCGCGCTGCTGGTGGGCACACATTGGCTCATTCGGCGCCAGTTGCGGGCATCCGAGCGCAGCCGGCAGGCCCTGGCTCACAGCGAAGAAAGCCTGTCTACCACGCTGTATTCCATCGGGGATGCGGTGTTGGCCACCGACACGCAGGGGCGCATCACCCGCATGAACCCGGTGGCCGAGCGGTTGACGGGTTGGCCCGTGGCCGACGCACAGGGCCGTCTGGCTGACGAGGTGGTTCGCCTTGTCCACGAGCTGACGGGGGCCCCTGCTGAATTGCCCGTTTCGCAGGTGCTGGCCAGTGGCGAGGTACACCTGTTGGCCAACCACACGCTTCTGGTAGCGCGCGATGGCAGTCGGCTGCCCATTGCCGACAGTGCCGCCCCCATTCGCGACAGCGAGGGTCGCGTGCGCGGTGTGGTCATGGTGTTCAGGGACGAAACGCTGGCCAGGCAAGCCAAGCAGTCCATTCGCGAGCAAAACGCGCTGCTGGAACAGCGGGTGCAAGCGCGCACCGCCCAACTCAACGACGCGCAAAGCCACCTGCTGAGCGTCATCAACAACGTGCCCGCGCTGATTGCCTATGTCGATGCCCGGCAGCGTTACGTTTACGTGAACGACCAGTACCGCGCGCGTTTTGCGCCCGGCGTGGGCGACATCACCCAGTACACCGTGCGGGACATTTTGGGTGCCGAGCGCTACGCCACGGTGGCTCCCCTCATCGCTCTGGCGCTGCAGGGGGAGCCGCAGGGTTACGACTGGGAGCCGTTCCCAGGTGTGTGGCAAGCCATTCAATACGCGCCCAAACGCGATGACCTGGGCAACGTGGTGGGTTACTACGTGCTGGGCACCGACATCACCGCGCGACGCCGCAACGAACAGGCGCTGCAAGCCAGCGAGCAGCGCCTGGCCAGGGTCTTGGAAGGGGCCGACGAGGGCTATTGGGACTGGAACCTGCAAACCAACGCGTTCGAGGTCAGCGCACGCTGCGAAACCATGCTGGGCTATGCGCCCGGTGAAACGCCGGTGCACCCTTCCGAATGGTCCAACCTGGTACACCCCGACGATTTCTCGAACAACATGGCCTCCATTCAGCGGCACCTGGATGGCCTGACCGACAAACACGAATTCGAGTTCCGCCTGCGCACCCGATCCGGCGACTGGCGGTGGGTACGCACCAGTGGCCGCATCGTGACCCGTTCGGCCGACGGCCGACCTCTGCTCATGTCTGGCACACACACCGACATCCATCAACGCAAATTACTGGAGTTTGCCCAGCAGGAAGCGGCGGTGGTGTTCGAGAGCAGCTACGAGGGCATCATGATGGCCAACGCCGAGCGCCTCATCACCAAGGTCAACCCGGCGTTCACCCGCATCACGGGCTACGAGGCCGACGAGGTGCTGGGGCAATCGCCGCACATGTTGTCTTCCGGTCGACACGGCCCGGCGTTTTACGACGCGTTCTGGGCATCGATCAACCAACACGGCTTCTGGCGTGGCGAAATCTGGAACAAGCGCAAAACGGGTGAAGAGTTTGCCGTGTTGCAGGCAGTTTCGGTGGTGTACGACGCGCAAGGGCGTGTTCAACACTACGTGAGCGTGTTCACAGACATCAGCCACATCAAGGCCCACGAGGTGGAACTGAACCGCGTGGCCAACTACGACCCCCTGACGCAGTTGCCCAACCGTCGCTTGCTGTCAGACCGGTTGCAACAGGCACTCATTCGCGCCGAGCGCAGCGGCAAGCTCTGTGCCGTGTGCTTTCTGGATCTGGACGGGTTCAAGGCCATCAACGACCTGCATGGCCACGCTGCGGGCGACGAGGTGCTGGTGGGCGTGGCCGAGCACCTGAAGTCGGTGCTGCGTGCTGACGACACGCTGGCCCGCCTGGGCGGCGACGAATTTGTACTGGTGGCTGCCGTGGCTTCGCCCGACGAATGCACGCTCATTCTCGACCGTGTGCTGAACGTGGCTCGCCAGCCTGTGAGCGTCGGTGGTCAGCTTCTCAGCCTCACGGCCAGCATCGGTGTCAGCTTGTACCCGGCTGACAATGCCGACCCCGACACCCTGATGCGCCACGCCGACCAAGCCATGTACCAGGCCAAGCAGGCGGGCAAAAACCGTTACCAGCTGTTCGACCCAGAGATCGACCGCCAGTCGCAAGCCCACCGTACCCAGTTGGCGCAACTGCATGTGGCCCTTGAGACCGATCAGTTGGTGTTGTTTTACCAACCCAAAGTCGATCTGGTCACTGGCGAGGTCATCGGGGTGGAGGCACTCATCCGCTGGCAACACCCGCAGCACGGTTTGCTGCAACCGGGTGAATTTTTGCCCAGTGTGTACGGCAGCGACCTGGAGCATTTGCTGGGTGAGTGGGTCATTGAGGCTGCACTGCGGCAAATGGAAGCCTGGCTGAACGACGGTACCGCCATCAAGGTCAGCGTCAACGTCAGTGCCAACCACCTGCTGCAGCCGGATTTTTCGTACCGACTGGCCGAGGCGTTGGCGCGCCACCCCCGCATCCCGCCGTCGGACCTGGAGCTGGAGGTGCTGGAAACCGCAGCCATTGCCGACATGGAGCAGGCCGTGGACATCTTGCAGCGCTGCAACGGCTTGGGCGTGCGGTTTTCGCTGGACGATTTCGGCACCGGCTATTCGTCGCTCACCTACTTGCGCAAGTTGCCGGTGCACACCCTGAAAATTGACCAGAGTTTCGTGCGCAACATGCTCACCGACCCCGAAGACCTGGGCATCGTGCACGGCGTGATCGAGCTGGCCGCCGCTTTCCACCGCCAGGTCATTGCCGAGGGCGTTGAAACCCTGGCTCACGGGGCACGCCTGCGCGAATTGGGCTGCCGCTATGGTCAGGGCTACGGCATTGCACGGCCCATGCCCGCCCACCAAGTGACCCAGTGGTGCAGCCAATGGCTGGCAGCCCAACGTTGGCTTGACCCCTGATGGGCAGAAGAATGAACTCGCGCATGCCGCAACCCTTGGCGCATGACAGTCGTCTGCAGTCATATGAGGGATAACTGCGGTGCGACAAGCTCTGAAGTGTGCAATAGTCCAAGGCTCTTTTTATCCTCAACCAACCTGAATATTCCCTGATGAAAAAATTGGCATCCCCGCTTCTGCGCGCCATGGCGCTTTCCTTGAGTCTGGCTGTTCTGGCCCCTTGTGCATCTGCCACAGCGATCTACTCCATTGCGAGTGGCACCCTGTCTTCGTCCACATTGAATGTGCCTGGATCGGGTGCGTTTGATGCGGTCATGGCCAGGGTTGATGGCGATGGCCCTTTGGTTGTGGGGGCCACCCTGGAATTGCGATCTGCTCGTGCGTTGGGTGGCAACGACCCTGTGGCCCCTTTGCCCTCCAGCTATCTGGCTACTGATCGCAGCGTGTTCCTGCCCGGCTTGGCGGTGCTGTCCACCGACGGCTCTGTCAGCTACTTCGATGTCAGGTTGCGCTACATCTTCAATCAGAAGTTTGTGGTGGAAAGCATTGTCGACACCGCCATTGGACGGCCCATTCCTGGGCCCAAAGGTGACACAGGTCCATCTGGCCCTGCAGGCACGCCCGGGGGTAATGGTGACTCTGGCCCCGCAGGTCCTGCTGGTGCAACGGGTGCAACGGGTCCCGCTGGCCCTGCAGGAGCAACAGGTCCTGCGGGTGCAGCAGGTGCTACGGGTGCAACAGGCGCAACAGGCGCAACAGGCCCTGCTGGCGCAGCGGGTGCCATCGGTCCTGCCGGAGCAACCGGGCCTGCGGGTGCAACAGGAGCAACCGGGCCTGCGGGTGCAACAGGTGCAACAGGTGCAACAGGTGCAACAGGTGCAACAGGTGCCGCCGGTGCAGGCCTTTCTGCATACGGGTACAGCTACAACCTGGGTGCCCAAGTCGTGGCACTGGAAGCAGACGTTGCTTTTGACACGAACGGCCCCCTTACTGGCGTGACCCATGCGCCCGGGACAACCACCTTCTCAATCGACACAGCCGGGGACTACGACATCTCTTTCACGGTCTCCACAGTCGAACCGAGCCAGTTCGCTTTGTTCCAGAATGGTGCCCCCATGACCGGGGCAATATTTGGTTCTGGCGCGGGCACTCAGCTCAATGCCGGGGGCGTCATCGGCACCTTTGCCGCTGGCGACGTGCTCACGGTGCGCAACCACACGTCATCGGCGGCCGTGACGCTGCAGACGCTGGCCGGGGGAACGCAGATCAATTCCAATGCCAGCATCCGCATCCGCAAGTTGAACTGACAGCTGTGTCCGGGCAATGGTGCCAGTGCCGGGTGGTTGCCAGCTGACCTTCTGAGCCCAGACGTCCTCCGGGAGACATGGGCCTGAAGGTTCGCCAGGGCCCCTCAGGCGGGGCACTCGCCATGCGATCTGATGAGTAGCCAAGTCTGTGGCTGCGTCAGGTCGATGGCAGCCCCCAACATCCGGCCATGGCCCGAGTGCGTCCACGGAACTGAGCGTGTCAATGGCGTGCTATCGAACAAGATGGGGCCTTTTGGCGCTTGATCTGGCTTGGGGGCACTGGGAGCCTCGTTCGAGCCTCGTTCCACGCCTGATTTGACTCCTGGTGGGGTGAGCCGCTGCAGCGCGGTGATGCCTTCAACCCACAAGCTAAGCGCACGGGCATGCCGCCAGACGCAGGCTGGGCAGCCGTGGTTGGGTCCGTCGCTCCAAGGCGGCAAACTGGCTCATGCAGTTGGCGTGGACATCGCCAGCGGGAATGTGCCGGTCGCCCACAACTTGGCTGAGCATGCGCTGTGCATGGTCAAGGTCAAGGTCAGGCAAGAGGTTATCGGGTTGCTTCAGAGCCGAGCATGGTGCAGCCATGTTCTTTGCGATGCGCTCAGGCGGGCACTCATGATCAACATACAAAGCGCCAAGCGGTTTGACTGTTTGGGCCATGTGTTTCAGCGCCAGAACAGTCAGCCTTGCCTCGCGGATTGTGCTGATGGGCGTCTGAAATTTTAAATAAAATAGCCACCTATCGCTTTATCTGTATGTGCTTCAAGCTATTAATTCAGTGTTGACAAAATGAGCGTTTCCCCCATTTTTTCTGCCCCTCGATGTTTGAGCGAGCACGCCTGTTTCGGCGGTGTGCAGCGCTTTTACCAGCACACCTCAGAGGTCATCGGCCTGCCCATGCGGTTTGCGGTGTACCTGCCGCCGCAAGCGCTGCTGCCCGGCGCCGCACATGTGCCTGCTGTGGTGTACCTGGCGGGGCTGACCTGCACGGAAGAAACCTTTGCCACCAAAGCCGGGGCACAGCGCATGGCTGCCGAACTGGGCCTGGTGCTGATTGCACCCGACACCAGCCCGCGCGGTGCCAACGCGCCTGGAGAGGCCGACAGTTGGGACTTTGGCGTGGGCGCAGGCTTTTATCTCGATGCCACCCAGGCCCCCTGGGCCACGCACTGGCGCATGGAAAGCTATCTGCTGGACGAGCTGCTGCCGCTGCTGGGCCAGCACCTGCCCATTGACACCACGCGGCTGGGGTTGATGGGGCACTCCATGGGCGGTCACGGGGCGCTCACACTGTCGCTGAAGCACCCGGGGCGGTTCAGGTCGCTCTCGGCGTTTGCGCCCATCTGTGCGCCCACGCAGTGTCCCTGGGGCCACAAGGCGTTCAGCGGGTATCTGGGGGCCGACACCACCACCTGGGCCGCGCACGACGCCACGGCACTCATGCAGCAGCGCGCCACGCCCGGCAACGCCGCAGGGCAGGGCGCTTTGTTTCCGCAAGGCATCCTGATCGACCAGGGCCTGGCTGACAAATTCCTGGCCGAGCAGCTGCACCCCCACCTGTTCGAGGCAGCCTGCGCCCAGGCTGGCCAGCCGCTGACGCTGCGCCGCCACGCGGGGTACGACCACGGCTACTACTTCATCAGCACCTTCATGGCTGACCATTTGCGGCACCACGCCGCGCAACTGGCGGATGGGCCTGTTTGAGCGGATTGAACCGGGTGCACGCCTGACGTGGCGCGGCCGCCAGTGAGCCCCACGCTTGACGCGCTGACGCGTTGGGCTTGTACCGCCACTGCTGTTAACCTGCCTGCCCATGACGAACGTCGTGCCACACCTGCTGACCCGCAAGTGCCTCACGGGCTGGTGGTTGCGCGCACTTCTGTGCTGGCTGCCCGCCCTTGCACTGGCCCAAGCCCACCCGCCGCTGGAGGTGACCCGGTTGGCCGACAGCCCCGTGTCGTTGACCGAGCACTTTGCCATTTTGGAAGACCCTGCAGGCACGCTTGGGCTCGACGACGTGGTCTCGCCCCAAGCTGGGGGCGCTGCATTCACCACCGGCCAAGCACCCGCCTGGAGCTTGAACTTTGGCCTGACCCCGTCGGCCTACTGGTTACGGCTGAAGCTGAAAAACGGTGGCACAGAGCCGTTTGACGGCATGCTGGAGTTCACGTACCCACGGCTGGCCACCAGTGTTCAGGTGTATGCACCGAAATCAGATGGCACCTATTCGGTGGTGAACACCGGCTACGCCCAGCCGTTTGCATCGCGGCCCTACGCGCACCATTTCTACGTGTTCCCGCTGGCCATGCCTGCACACGCCGAACAGACGCTGTACTTTCGCTTCCAGTCTGACGTGAACCTTGAAATCCCCGCCCGGCTTTGGGCGCGCGAGGCCTTTCACCGGTATGAGCGGGTCGACTACGTCAGCCAGGCGCTGTACTTCGGCATGGTGATCGCCATGATGGGCTACAACCTGTTGCTGTTCCTGGCGTTGCGTTCCGTCCGCTACCTGCTGTACGTGTGTTTTGGCGTGTCCACCGCGCTGTCGGTGGCAGCCATCAACGGCCTGGCCATCGAATACCTGTGGGGCAACTCACCGTACTGGATCAACATTTCTGCCAGCGTGGGCTATGCCATGTCGCTGGCGGTGGGCATCGTGTTCATGCGAAGCATGGTTGACACGCGAACGCTGGTGCCCAGACTGGATGTCGCGCTCAAGGTGGCCGTGGGCATGCAGCTGGCCATGGCCGCAGGTGTGGCCATGTCCTACAGCACGTTCATCAAACCCCAGTTGGTCATTGCGGGGGCCACATCGCTGCTGGTGCTGCTGACGGGTGTGTGGTGTGCAGTCAAGCGCGACAGGAGTGCCCTGTATTTCAGCGCGGCATTCACTGTCATGGCCTTGGGGGCTGTGGCCAACAGCCTCAGGGCGTTGGGCGTGTTGCCCACCACACTGTTTTCAACCTACGGCATCCAGATTGGGTCGGCCATTGAAATGGTGCTGCTGGCCTTTGCCCTGGCCGACCGCTACAACGCCATCCGACTTGAGAAGGAAGACGCGCAGCGCGAGGCCTTGAAGGCGCAGCAGTTGCTGGTGGACAACCTCCAGTCAACCGAGCGGCAGCTCGAAATCCGCGTGTCAGAGCGGACTGAAGAGCTCAAGCAGTTGAACCTGAAGCTGGCCTCTCTGAGCGAAACCGACAGCCTCACGGGGCTGGCCAACCGGCGGCGGTTCGACGATGTGTTGAACGCCGAGTGGCGCCGTGCCCTGCGCTTGGGTCAGCCGCTGGCGGTGGGCCTGCTGGATGTGGATTGGTTCAAGAAGTACAACGACCACTACGGCCACTTGGCCGGTGACGACTGCCTGAAGCACATTGCCACCGTATTGGGGGCCACCGTTTGCCGCACCGGGGACCTGGCCGCGCGCTATGGCGGCGAAGAGTTCGCATTCATTGCACCGGGTATCGACGGTGAGCAAGCGCTGAAACTGGCAGAAAAAGTGTGTGCCGCCCTGGCGGCATCTGCGTGGCCCCACGCCAGTTCGGCTTTCGGGTACGTGACGGCCAGTGTGGGCGTGGCGTGCGTCGTGCCAGCTGACACCTCGTCGCCCCTGGCGCTGGTGAAGGCCGCTGACGATGCGCTCTACCAGGCCAAGGCGCAGGGGCGCAACCGGGCGGTGTTGCACAGGCAGAGTTGATGGCTGGCAGGGTGCTACTGGGCAGGGCCTGTTAAGTGCGAAAGCGCACAGACCAGCCGGGCCGGGCGACCTACATTGCTGCAGCGGTTGAGTGCTGCCGACCCGGCAGACGACCCGATTCAAGGAGTCATTCCATGCACAACATTCGTTCCGCCTTGGGCGCTGGCCTGGTCGTTCTGGCTTTGGTTACCACTTCTGGCTGTGCGGTCACCCGCGGCCAGGAAACGGTGGGTGCCTACATTGACGACACCGCCATCACAACCGCCGTGAAGGGCCATTTCTTTGACAACCGGTTTGTGGATGGCACCGCTATCAGTGTGGAAACGCTGAACGGCACGGTCATGCTGTCAGGCTTTGCCAAGAACAGCAATGAGAAAGCCACCGCCGAAAGGATTGCTCGGCAAACCAACGGCGTGAAGTCCGTGAAAAACGAAATTGCCGTTCGCCCCTGAGCGCACCCCGCCGGACCCCAACAGGGTCTGGAAGTGAAAACGCCCCGGCAGTGTCTGACCTGCCGGGGCGTTGTTGCGTGGGGTCAGCGTTTGTTGACTTCGTTGCCGATGATGCCGCCCACTGCGGCACCCCCTACTGTGCCGATGGCGCTGCCACCGGTCAGGACGGCACCACCCACCGCTCCAACCCCTGCGCCGACGGCAATGGATTTTTCACGTTCGGTCATGCCAGCGCAGCCTGCTGTGAGCAGCAGGACGGTGGTCAGTGCAGCCATGCTGGCTGCGACGGGTAAATGAAGGCGAGGGCGTTGTGTCATGTGGACCTTTCTGTGTGGATGGGCTGTGCCTGACACCAGGGCCTGCGGTCAGCAGGGTTGTGGCGGCATCACACATGTCACGGTACGCCGTGCAGCCGAATCAGTCTGTGCGTCAGGCCACCTATGACTTGGGTGCGACAACAGACAGACGCGCAGGGCCACAGCCGCCAAGCTGACGCTTCGGATCGCGACCGAATCACACCACGCGCTGCTGCGCACGTCCCCTCATTGCTACGGAAGATTCCCATGAAAAACACCCTGCGTTCACTGATGCTTGCTGCCGGTCTGGTGCAGCTGCTGGCCGCCAACGCGCAGTCCATGCAGCCGCCCATTGCCAGCCCCACCACCCAGAGCATTGCCAACGACTTGAAGGCTGACATGCTGGCCTGCGATCCCCTGGCGGGCAATGCCAAAGACATTTGCAGCGCGCGTGCCAAAGGCCGTCAGAAAGTAGCCCGTGCCGAAATGGAAGCCAAGAACAACCCTGGTGCCAAATCGACCCAGCAGTTGTCGCTGGCCAAGGCCGATGCGGCACATGACGAGGCCATCGAGCGTTGCGACGACAAGGCAGGCAACGTGAAAGACGTTTGCGTGACCGAGGCCAACAGTGCGCACACGAGTGCCAAGGCCGATGCCAATGCCCAGCGCAAAATGACGGACGCCAACGCAACTGCCCACAAAACCACAGACAAAGCCAACGCCAAAGCGGCTGAAAAGGTGTCCGACGCCCGCCAGGATGCCGCTGCTGAAAAACGCGAGTCGCAGTACAAGGTGGCCAAAGAAAAATGCGATGCCCTCAGCAGCGATGCCAAAGACGCCTGCCTGGCCAAGGCCAAAACGAGCTTCGGCCCACTTTGAGCTTCAACCCCTTTCAACGAACGAGGTTCAACATGACACAGCATTCAAACTCTTCTGGCCTGGTCGATGGCATGGCCCATGCCGCCGAGCATGCCCAGGCCGACATGGCCATGGCGCTGCAAACGCTGATCAACGATGTGGGGCCCAAACTCCACAGCATGGCCGACCAACTGGGTGCCCTGTCGCACCAGGGCATCAAATCGGCGGCATCAGGCTCGCACTACCTGAGCAATCAGGCTCACCATGCTGCGGATGCCACCCGCGGCTACATCCGCAAAGAGCCCACCACGGCGGTGCTGCTGGCGGTGGGCCTGGGTGCGCTGCTGGTGGCAGCCTGGGTGGCCGCCAGCCAGGCGCGGTCCCGCTGACCTGAGTCCTTGGGTGTGGCCGTTGGTGCTTCAGCCGGTGCTGGCTGGGTCTGCGGCCGCTTCCGAGGCAAACATCACCTGTGTGCGCTGCTGCTTGGCCTGGTACATGGCTGCGTCGGCCCGGTCCAGCAGTGTGTCGGCCGTTTCGCCATCGTCCGGGTGACACGCCAGCCCAATGCTGGCGTGGGTGTGCAGCGTCAGGTTGTCCAGCTTCATGGGGGCTGCCACCGAGTCACACAGTTTTTTTGCCAGCGCGAGCAGCTGGGGTCGGCTCAGGTTGGCACCCAGCAGGCAGGCAAACTCGTCCCCGCCCAGCCGGGCAACCACGTCGCCTGTGCGCACCGATTTGGCCAACCGCGCCCCCACGGTGATCAGCACACCGTCACCCACCTTGTGGCCGTGTTCGTCGTTGATGCGCTTGAAGTCATCGATGTCGAGGTACATCACGCTGGGGCGCAAGTGGGTTTGTGTGTGCTGGCCCAACGCCTTTTGCAGCTGCGTCATGAACATGCGGCGGTTGGGCAGACCGGTCAGGCCGTCGTGCATGGCCTGATACCGGGCTGTGCGTTCACCCGCCTGGGTACCTGCCAGCTGCGCGCGCAGGTGGGCCAGTTCGGCCTTGGCTTGCTTCAGTTCGGCGCCCAGCGCCTGGTGCTGCCGATGCGACGCACTCAGTGCCTCTTCAAGTGCCCGAACGGTCGGGCCAACATCCTGGCTGCGCGCCTGCCCCGGTCGCATGGGTGCCGACGCGAAGCGGTTGGGCTGGGCCATCAGAGTCGGCCGGTCAGTACCAGCACGATGACGATCAACAGCACCAGCCCCAAGCTGCCGCTGGGCCAGTAACCCCAGGCTGCGCTGTGCGGCCAGGTGGGTATGGCCCCCAGCAACATCAGGATGATGACGATCAGAAGAATGTTGCCCAGGCTCATGGTGTGGTCCTTTGTGTGCCGGTGGTTGGAAACGGGTGTGGATGTGGGTGCGCCGTGTCCCGGTCCATCAGGGTGCGGTAGCTGGCTTTGTCGGCTTCGTAGCAGCTGCAGGCCTGTGCCGCCAGGGCCGCACGGTCGAGCACGGTCAGCGTGCCCCGGTGGTACTCGATCACGCCGCTGCGTTGCAACGCACTGGCTGCCATGGTCACGCCCACGCGCCGCACGCCCAGCATCAGGGCCATGAATTCGTGCGTGAGGTGGAAGGTGGGGGTGTGGGCGCGGTCCTGGCTCATCAGCAGCCAACGCGCCAACCGTGGCCCAATCATGTGAAAGCGCTCGCACGCGGCAGCGCGCGCCAGCTGGTGCAGCCTCACCAGCAGGTAGCTGTGGCACACCGCCCGCAGGGCAGGGCTGTGGTCCAGCTGGGTGCGGAAGTCGTTTGCTTCGATGCGCAGGCACGTGCCTGCACCTTGCACCAATGTGCGAAACGGGGTGCTGGCCGGGCCCAGTGCCAGTTCGCTGCCCAGCATGCCTTCGCGCCCGACCATGCCCACTTCCAGCCCGGGGTGGGTGTCGACCTGCACCACCAGCGACACAAAGCCGCTCAGGGGAAAGTACGCATGGCTCAGCGGCTGGCCGGGTTCGCTCAGCACCTGAGACAGCGCCAGTTCAACCTTTTCGCACCGGTGCGCCAGTTGCACGTGTTGAGCGGGAGGCAGGTGGTTCAGGATGTCATTGGCGGGGTGGGTCATGCAGCGCTTTTCAGGGGGGTGGGCCCCGGCGCTTCATTTGCCTGGGGTGCCTACGCCGAGGGCAGCCCCTGATGTGGGGCTGCGGTGCGTGCCCCAGTGTGGGTGGTGTGCTGCCTGCGGACTGTTTGCCAGCGCACACAAGAAGCCAAAAAGCCGCCCGTGTGCCGTTGCAGTCGCCGTGGCCGGTGCGTTGCCGCAGCGCTGCGGCTCAGATGGCCAGCCTGACCGGCAAGAGGCGGTCATATTCCTTCTTCACCACGGCATAGCACTCGCAGGTGCGGCCTTCCAGGCCTGCCCGGTCCAGCACCTTGATGTGGCCGCGTGCGTAGCTGATGAGGCCGGCTTTTTGCAACTTCAGCGCGCTTTCGGTCACGCCCTCGCGGCGCACGCCCAGCATGTTGGCAATCAGCTCCTGGGTCATGATCAGGTCGTTGCTGGTCAGGCGGTCCAGGCTCAGCAGCAGCCAGCGGCACAGCTGCTGGTCCAGGCTGTGGTGGCGGTTGCACACCGCTGTCTGCGCCATTTGCGTGATGAGGGCTTGCGTGTAGCGCAACAGCAAATGCATGACGGGCCCGGAGTTGTTGAACTCGCCCTTGATGGCCGCCGAGCGCAACCGGAAACCCCAGCCTGCGCTTTGCACCACCGCCCGGCTGGGTGTGGACTCGCCGCCCATGAAGATGGACACGCCCACCACACCCTCGTGGCCCACCACGGCAATTTCGGCTGACGAGCCGTTTTCCATCACGTACAGCAGCGACACGATGGCGTTGGTGGGAAAGTACACGTGGTACATGACGCTGCCCGACTCGTACAACACCTGGCCCAGCTTCAGCTCCACCAGCTCCAGCTGGGGCTGCCAGCGCGACCACTCGGGTTCGGGCAAGGCGGCCAGCAGCTGGTTCGTCAGCGGATTGGAGTGCAGTTTCATGTGGTGTTCCCTGGCATGTGTCGAGTGGTCCTGGCAGCGCCGCAGCGGCTTTGGGTGGTTCGTTCGACTGTATGGGATCGGACCGTTTCTGGACTGTACGCTAACGCACACATTGAAAACTAAAATATTCAAGTAAAAAAAAGCTTTTACGCTTTTTATATATAAATAGTTTGCTATAAATATTGATTTTTTGTGGGCGGTAGCGTGTTCGGCACCGCACAGCGTGCGAGCGTGGGGCTTGCTATGGTTTGGATGCGGTTGCAAGCGGCCCCGGCGGGGTTGCAAGGCCTGCGCAAACCGGAGTCGCCTGATGGCACTGCACACTGCTCACGTCCGCCCTGTCCGGGCCGCTCCGTTGCAACGGGCCGCGTTGCTGGGGTTGCTGCTGCTCAGTGCCTGCAGCAGCCTGTTGCCCACCTCCAAAACCGAGGTGGCCTCCAGTTGGGCCAGTTACAACGATGCCGTGGTGTCGCTGGCCACGTTTGCCCCTTACCAGGCCACCCGACAGGACGTGCACAGCCAGGGGTTGGACCCCCATGTCAACCCCGTGGTCACCGTGCTGCACTTTGCAGACGTGCTCAAGCGGTTTTCGCCAGCCATGCTGATCAAGCCCGACGAGGTGGACCGGGGCATTGCCGACTGCCTGCACGCAGGCAAAAGGTGCTCGGGGTACGCCATTTCGGTCAAAAAACTTCACCGCAAACGCGTGAGCAATTTCTGGCTCGACTCCCTCAACTTCAAGCGTGAAACCGTGACCACCGGCTGGAGCGTGGAGGCGCTGCTGGTGTTTGTGGACGACCAGCTGGTGTACGAGTTGTTGGGGGGGCAGCCCACCATCCAGGAAATTGAAGCGCACAGCAACCCGCTGGGCCCGTTGCAGGGCTGGGGCAAGCTGGATTACTGATAGATCAGCGGCACCACATACCGGCTGCTGGCGGGCAGTGTGGCCCAGGCCAGTGGCTGCCCGGGGGGCAGCAGCAGTGCGTGCTGGGTGGCCAGTGCCTGGCGCACCTCGTCGGCGTTGCCACGCAGCAGCGTGAATGCCACGGTGCGGCCGTCACGCGTCAGCGTCAGCTGGGCGCGTGGCCAGTGGTTGGGCAGGCACGGCCACAGCGTGAGCGTGTGGGCTTGCCAGTCCAGCCCGAAGATCGACTCGATGGCCGCACGGTGCAGCCAGCCCGCCGCCCCGGTGTACCAGCTCCAACCGCCTTTGCCCACGTAGGGTGGCTGGCTGTACACGTCGCCCGCCATGGCGTAGGGTTCCAGCCCGTAGGCCGGGCCCCAGACCGGGTGTTGGGCGCGGTGTGCGGGGCTCAGGTAGGTGAAGCAGCGGTAGGGGGTGTCGCGGGCCGGGTCGGTGGCGGGCGTGTGCCGTGCCAGCCGGGCTGCCGCCATCAGCGCCCACACGCCAGCGTGCGCATACTGTCCGCCGTTTTCGCGCACACCCGGTGGGTAGGCCTGTATGTAGCCTGCGCTGGGCTGGGCGTGTGCCAGCGGCGGCGTCAGCAGTTGAATCAACCCGTTGTGCGGGTCAATCAGGTGTGTGGCCACGCTGGCCATGGCCTGCTGCTGGCGGTCGGCCGGTGCCACGCCAGACAACACGGCCCAGGCCTGGGCCAGCAGGTCGATGCGGGCTTCGCTGTTGGTGTGGCTGCCCAGTGGGCTGCCGTCGTCAAAAAAGGCGCGGGTGTACCAGGCACCGTCCCAGGCCGGGCCGGCCAGCGCGGCTTGCCAGCCTGCCCGTGCCGCTTCCCAGCGGGCAGCGCGTTCGGGCTCGTGGCGGCTGTGCGCCAGGGGAATCCAGTCGGCGGCAATGGCGCACACAAACCATGCCAGCCACACCGATTCGCCTTGCCCGCCGTGGCCCACGCGGTTCATGCCGTCGTTCCAGTCGCCAGTGCCCATCAGTGGCAGGCCGTGGGCGCCCACGCGCAGGCTGTGGTCGATGGCGCGTGCCCCGTGCTCGTAAACGGTGGCCTGGGTGTCGCTGGCCAGCGGGGTGGTGTAGCTGTCTTCAGCGCCGTCGGGTATGGGCGCAGCGGCCAGAAAAGGCACCACGGTGTCCAGCAACGTGGTGTCGCCCGTGGTGTGCAGGTGGTGGCTGCACGCGTAAGGCAGCCACAGCAGATCGTCTGAAAAATGGGTGCGCACGCCTGCGCCGCCGGGCATATGCCACCAGTGCTGCACATCGCCCGCTTCAAACTGGCGCGAGGCGGCCAGCACAATCTGTTCGCGCAGCAGGTCGGGCCGTGCCCATGCCAGTGCCATGGCGTCTTGCAACTGGTCCCGAAAACCCGTGGCACCCCCGGCCTGGTAGTAGCCTGCTTTGGCCCACATGCGCGACGACAGGGTTTGGTACAGCACCCAGCGGTTGACCAACGCGTCAAACAGCGGGTCGGGCGTGCTGACCACGCAGGTGCCCAGCAGCGCATCCCATTGGCGGGCAACCGTGCTTTCGCGTTGGCCGGGCAGCACCTGCATGGCAGCTGCGGCCAGTTCGGTGGCCGCAGCAGGTGTGGCCGCATACCCCAGCACAAACACCTGCGTGAGCCGCTGGCCGGGCAGCAGCGTGACGCGCCGGGCCAGTGCCGCGCACGGGTCCAGCCCCTGGCCGCTGTGCTGCCCCAGGTGGGGGGGCAATTGCAACTGCCCCTGCGGGCTGAAAAATTCCCTGCGGTCGCATGTCCAGTCGGGGCCGTCGAGGTCGGGGTTCTGGTCAATCGGCATGGCCAGAAAGGCCGTGCCCTGGCCCAACCCGGCCGACTGTTCCAGCTGTTCGCACAGCAGTGTGGTGCCCCGAAAGGCCATGACGCTGGGTGCCAGGCAGGTGGTGACCGTGGTGGCACGGTCGCTGGTTTTTTCGCCCATTTGCCATTCGGCCATGGCCAGCATGCGCAGGTGTTGGCGCGTGTGACCCAGGTTGACCAGCTCCAGCCGGATGTGTTTGACGGCGGTGTGCGCGTCCACGCACCAGGTGGCGGTCACGTCCAGCCCGGCACGCTGGTGCCGGATGGTGGTCAGGCCCTGGCCGTGGGTGACGTCATAGGTGACCTCAGGGTCGCCCCAGGCCGAGGGGCTGACGCTCCACACGGCGTGGGTGCGCCTGTCTTGCAGCAGCAGCCACTCGCCCGGCAGGTCGGCCACGGGGTCGTTGCGCCAGGGGGTGAGCTGGTTCAACCTGCTGTTGACGGCCCAGGTGTGCCCGCCACCCGCTTCCGACACCTGCGTGCCAAAACCAGGGTTGGCCAGCACATTGATCCACGGGCGCGCGGGGCGCGTGGTGGCACTGGCTTGAAAAGTGAAGCTGCCTTTTGCGTCGAACGTGCCCTTTGCCTCGTCAACCACATCAGCTGGCCGGTGCGCATGCACCACCGCTGCGGCGGCAAACCGCCACAAACCTGTGGCGGTGGCGCTGCCCGGCTTGCCGTGCCCCTGGGCATCGGCCCAGGTTCGAACGTGGTGGTGCAGGGGTCGGCCATCGGCCTGGATACACAGGCTGGCACGTTGGGTCAGGGTGCTGATCTGGTCGGCCGACAGGTCTTCGGTGCGGTGAATGTGCAGCCCTGTTACGCCCACGCCATGCGGGGTGCGCAGGCTGGCCTGGCGCTGTTCGCGCAGGGCCAGCAGCTCCCGGTGCAGCGGCATCAGGTAAGAGTTGACTTCGTTGCTCAGCACCACCACGTCGCACGGCACGCCGCCATGCGCCCACTCGCCCAGCGACTGCACCAGCGCCCGCAGCAGCCCCATGCCCTGCAAGTCGCCAATGGTCACCAATAGCAATGGCCTGTCGCCCGAAATGGACAGGCTCCACAGCAAGCGCCGGTCGCAGCACGCCCATGCCAGATCGGGCAGGCCGGGTGGCGTGGCCAGCTGGTGGTGAAGCCTGGGCAGGGTGAACACCAGTGCGGTGGTCAGCATCTGGAAGGTGGGCAAAAACTCGGGGTACAGGTGGTGCGGCCGGGTCTGTATGCCTGCCAGCGTGGCCGACATGAGCGACGCGCGTTCCACCGTGCTGGCCTGGTGGTGTTTGTCAATGACGGCCCGCAGCGTGACCGGGTTGTCAGATGCCGCCATGGCAAACGTCACCACGGCCTGCGCCCCCGGTGCGATGCTGAGCGACACGCCCAGCACCGAAACGGGATCGAGCCCGGTGACCAGCGTGCAGGCTGTGGCGGGTGCCGACAGCAGGTGGGCTTGCGGGCAACTGGGCGCGTGGTTGCGGCCCAGCCAGGCCTGGCGGTCGGTTTGCAGCTGCACCTGGGTCACGTCGCCCTCGGTGGCTGCGATGAAGTGGGCCGCCTGGAAGGGGTTTTCGGTCGGCAGGCGGGGCTGGCGTGTGAACAGGGTGGCTTGCTGGTCAGGCAGCCACTGCGCCTGCACAAACAGGTTGGAAAACGCCGGGTGTGCCTCGTCGGCCGCCTGTGGGCACAGCGTGATGTCGCAGGCCGACAGCACGTCGAGTGCGAGCGTGTGCTGGCCGTGGTTGGCAATGACGACTTTGCGAAACTCGATGTCGTCTTCGGGGCTCACCCACACGGTGGTGAGCGCGTGCACCGTGGGCCAGCGGGCCTCGAACACCACCCGGTCAACGTGGAAGGTGCTCAGGTAAGTGGCCTGGTCGTCAGGGGCAGGGTGCTGCGTGACCGACACCGGCCCTTGCGCGGGGTCCAGCCTGAGGTAGACGAAGCTGCCGTGTGCGTCGCGCGGGGCATCGTCGCGCCAGCGCGTGATCGCCATGCCGCCCCAGCGGCTCCAGCCCGCGCCGTTGGGCCGCAGGGTGACGCTGTGGCGCCCGTTGGACATGAGGTGCGTGGGCTCGACCGTCTGGGCACCGGGCGTGAAGGTTTGCGTCAGGCGGCTGGGCTTTTGCAGCAGGGCCTGTACCGGCAGCCGGGGTGGCGGCGATTTGAGCACCGGTATCTGGCGCGGCGCACGTTCGTGCAGCAGCCATTGCACGGCTTGCACACGCGGGTTGGCCATGCCCCAGCCTTGGGCCACGCCGCCCAGCACCACGTTGGCCAATGCCACGATGGACATGCCCTGGTGGTGCGCCATGTAGGTGTGCACCAAAGTGAAGTGCCCGCCGTGCAGCTGGCGCGAGGGCGTGAAATCAGCCGCTTCGCAAAACCCGTATCGCCCGCGTGCCGCCATGGCTTCCAGCGCGCGCAGGTTGCTGCAGGCACTGCCCACGTCCACCTGTGCGGCCAGTGCCGTGGCGTAGGGTGCCACCACCAGTTCGGATTCGGGCGTGCGGCGCAGGGCCAGCCTGGGCACGCCTTGCGGGGCGTACTGGTAGGCCAGGGTGTGGTCGCGCCCGGCATAGGCGCTCTCGGAAATGCCCCAGGGCAATGCCTGGCTGGCCAGGAAGGCAATGTGTTCGCGCACGGCGGCTTTGCCCGCCTCGCGCAGCGCGCTGCCGTCGGGCTCGCGCAGCACGAGCGAGGGCATCAGGTACTCGAACATCGAGCCCGACCACGAGCGCAAACCAGCCAGATTGCCCACGGCAAAGTACGGTCGCCCCAGCGCGGCCCAGTGCGCCACGGGCACGTCGCCCTTGGCAATGGCCAGCAGACTGGTCATGCGCGACTCGGACGCCAGCAGGTCGTAGTAGGCGGTGTCCAGCACCTGGTCGTCCACGCGGTAACCGATGTGCAGCAGGTGCCGTTTGGGGTGGTACAGGAAGGTGAAGCTGGCTTCCCATGCCAGGGTTTCCAGCCGTTGTGCCAAGGCGTGCAGCCGCAGCGCTGTGGCTGCAGCGTCACCGCCTGACAGGGCCTGCGCATCGCGCCGGGCGCTGGCCTGCGTGGCGGCCAGGTCGGTTTGCCACCACGGGTGCAGCGTGGCGGCAGCTTCGCGCTGCAAGGGAAACGGGCTGCTGGCCGACAGTCTGGCCTGCGCCCTGTCGGCGGCCAGCTGGGCTGCTGTGGGGTCGAACGGCTCGGCTGCCAAGGCCTTGCAGGCCTCGGCCACGGCCAGCAGGTGCGAGCTGAGGTTGCCGCTGTCCACGGTGGACACGTAGCGCGGGAACAGGGGTTGCAGGGTCTGGGTGTCGTACCAATTCAAAAAGTGGCCTTCGTGCCGCTGCAGGTGTGCCAGCGTGGCCAGGGTGGCGTCCAGGCGGTCCAGCATGTCCAGCGTGCCCAGCCAGCCAAAGGCGCGGGCACTGGCCACGCTCAGCAGGTACAGCCCGATGTTGGTGGGCGACGTGCGCGGGGCCACCACGTCGGTGGGCGAGGTTTGCAGGTTGTCGGGCGGCAGGTGGTGGTTGCTGGCATCGACCACCCGCTCGAACAGCCGCCAGGTGTCGCGTGCCACGTTGTGCAGGTAGGTGGCCTGTTCGGGCGTGGGGCCTGGCGTGGCCCGGCGCAGGTGGCGCGTGCTGACCCAGGCCGACACCACAGGGGCCAGCAGCCACGCCCACAGCAAACCCAGCAGCAAAGGGGGGGCTTGCTGCGGCGTGAGGGCGCTGGTCAACAGCGCCGTGGCGGCCAGTGCCGGGCCGATGAGTTTGCGTGCCGTCAGCCCGCGCCAGCCACCTGCGGTGTCGCGGTGCAGCGTGGCGGCAGTGGTCCACTCCATCAGGTGCTTGCGGCTGACTGTCAGCCGGTGCAGGGTGCGTGCAATGGCATCCACGTTGCTGACGGCCTGCTGCAACAGCTGGCTGGTGTGCCACAACGCACCCAGGCCTGTGCGGCACAGGTCCACCGCAGCTTCGCGGTAGTAGCGGTGCCAGGCAAAGTCGGCCCGCACGGGCACCAGGCTGGCCACCGCACCCATCAAGGGGCCGGCTGCGTAGGCGGCCAGCACCACGCCCAAGGCCACGGCGGGCGTCAGCCCCACACCCAGCAAGGCCGACACCAGCAGCCACACCGATGCCGGGGCCACCAGCGAGCGGCGCAGGTTGTCCCACATCTTCCAGCGGTTGATGGCGGCCATGGGCCAGGGGCCGGGGCGCAGCAAAAAGGGCAGCAACTGCCAGTCGCCACGCGTCCAGCGGTGCAGGCGCGAGCGGGCCACGTCGGCCCGGCTGGGTTCGGATTCGACCAGCGTCACGTCACTCACCACCGCGCAGCGCACCAGTGCGCCTTCCAGCAAGTCGTGGCTCAGCACCTGCTCGGGTGGCAGCCGACCGTTCAGCACGCTGTGCAGCACGGCCACGTTGATGAGGCCCTTGCCCGTGAAGCTGCCTTCGCCAAACAGGTCTTGGTACACGTCGGACGCCATGGCGCTGTAGGGGTCCATGCCCTGCTGGCCCGACATCAGCCAGTGGTAGGGCGTGGCGCTGGCCGCGTCGGTGGTGGTGTCAACCAGCGGCGCGGTGATGCGTGGCTGCAAGATGCCGTAGCCCGACACCACATAGCGGCCCGTGGCATCCAGCACGGGTTGGTTTTGCGGGTGGGCGGCCACGGCCACCAGCGCGCGCAGCTGACCGGGTGGCAGCCGGGTGTCGCTGTCAAGCGTCAACAGGTGGCGCGTGTCGGGTGCCAGGCAGGATGCGTCGCCCAGGTCCATGAACGGGCCGGGTTCACCCGTGGCCATGGCGGCCACCAGCTGTTCCAGCTTGCCGCGTTTGCGCTCCCAGCCCATCCACGCCTGTTGCGTGAGGCTGTACTGGCGTGGCCGGTGCAACAGCAGAAAGCGGGGCGGGCCGCCCTCGGTGGCGGGATGGGTGCGGTTGAGGTGTTCAATGCCTTCGCGGGCGGTGGCCAGGCGGTCTTCATCGCCTTGGGCGTGCGCTGCGGGGGCATCGGGCCAGTCGGTCAGCAGCGCAAACTGGGCATGGGTTTCGTTGCTGGCCAGGTGGTGCAGCAGCAGGTGGTGCAGCAGTTGGCGGGTGGTGGCGTCGTCGCTCAGCATGGCCGGTATCACCACCAGCACCCGTTCGGCGGGGGCAATGCCCTGTTCCAGCGCAAACCGGGGCAGGTGCACGGGTCTGACCGATTCGCTGATGAGCCGGTTGACCAGTGCCACCACGGCCTCCGAAGCGGGCAAGCACAGCGCCATGGCGGCCAGTGCGTACAGCACCAGGGTGGGCCATGGCAAATCCTCAACCCCTGCCGGGTTGGCATGCCACACCAGCCAGGCCACCCATGTGCCCGTGACCGCCAGCAGCGTCAGCAAATAGGCGGGCACGCGCGACAGCACCCACAGTGCGCGCCATGCACGGGCGGTGCCCCCTTGTACGCCCAGTCGCTGCTCGAAAACGGGGCGGCCCGGCCCACTGAGCCAATGCCAGGCCAGTGCCTGGTTGCCGGTTGCCTGGGCCATTTGCGCCAGCAGTTGCCCGGCCACCCAGGCTTCGCCCTGGCGGGTCTGTTGTGACAGGCGCTCGATGGCGTGCAGCGTCTGGTCGCGGGTGACGGCATCTTCCGCCAGGAACACAGGCGAGGTGAGCATGACCCGCATCACCAGGCTGCTGCGGGCCACGATGTCGGACCAGTCCACCGAGCCAATCAGCCGCAACGCATTCACGGCGTTGCCGACGCTGAGGTTGTCTGCCACCTGGTCGGCGTTGTGCTGTGCCTGGACCGACAACACATCGGGCATGACCTGGTGAATCCACAGGCGCATGTGGGCCAATGCCGAGCCATCCGGGGCCGGACGGCGGCCTTGCAGGCTCTGCGCCAGTTGGGCCAGAAACACCTGACCCACGCCACGGTGGGTCAGGGTGGCCAGCAGGTCTTGCACGCTGGCAACGTCGAGCACGTCCACACGGTCGGCACACAGGTTGGCCAGTTCGCGTGTGGCCTTGAAAGCGGCCACGCGGTCGGCCAGCCTGCGCAGGTTTTCGATCAGCACCACGCGCAGGGTGGTGGGCAAGGCCCACATTTCGCCCTGGGTCAGCTCGCGCCGCTCCTGGTAGGCGCTCAGGAAGTGGACCAGCAGCTCGCCGTTGAACACACTGTCGGTGTGGGCCACGAAGGCCCATGCCACGCCATAAATGCGCGGTAGGCCCACCAGCGGCTCGTCTTGCAGCACGGGCAAGGCCTTGTAGTAGCGGTTGGGCAGGCCGTCGTGAATTTCGCGCAGCTGCGCTTCAATCAGGTGAAAGTTATCCACCAGCCATTCGGCGGCCGGGCTCAGGTCGTGCCCGCAGTCGGCCTGGTCCGATATGTACTGGTGCGCCGCACGCAGGGTGCGTATGTTGTTGCGTAGCCGTGGGTAAAACGTCGATTGGCCAAACTGCGCCTTGGCCGCGCGGTGGGTGTCACCCAGGCTGCGGCCGTGTTGGGCAAAGCGCTCGTTGCCGAACATTTCGGCGCGCACGGGGTCCAGGGCCGGCCCCATGGCCACGTCCAGTAGGCGGGTGACCCGCTGCGGAATCCAGTCCCAATGGGTCAGGGGTGTGGGGCGCCCCATCCGTCAGAGCGCCAGGTAGCCAACGGTGGCCATGGCGACAACGGTCAACGTACAAGTGATGAAGCGTGCAGACACCAGGCCGTGCACCGAATCGGCGCTGGTTTTCAGGTAATGCAGGCGCCCGCGCAAAGTCTGGCAGGCCGTGAAGTGCTCGCCCAGCGCCGATTGTTCCAGCCGTGACATGTCAGCGGTGGAGCCAAAGCTGGAGGTGTGCCAGCAAGGGGGCAGGGGGCTCTTTTCGTACATGCAAACATCTCCGGTGGGCGCACCTTGGGCAGGTGGCGGGTTAAGAGTCTGTTTGTATGCCCAGGGTGGCCCTGGGGTCTGTGCGGTGCCGAACCTTTGGTGCCTCCTGTCAGTGCCATTTGTGTGTCTTTGCGCAGTTGTCCGACACATACGGGGCCAATTTATACGGTGTCGCGGCCGGTGTCGCGCAAAGCGCTGGGGTTAGTCCTGTTGTGTTCAGCGGGCGTTGGGCCACACTGGGTGGCATGACAGTTTTTCGAATTGGATCTGGCGCAGGCTATGCGGGCGACCGCATCGACCCCGCCCAAGACTTGGCCGAATGTGGGCAGCTGAACGCCCTGGTGTTCGAGTGCCTGGCCGAGCGCACCATTGCCCTGGCGCAACTGCGCCGCAGCCAAGACCCCAACGCGGGTTTCGACCCGCTGCTGACCGAGCGCATGCGCGCCGTGCTGCCTGCGTGCGTGGCCCAGGGCACCACCGTCATCACCAACATGGGTGCCGCCAACCCGCTGGCCGCAGGGCAGGCTGTGCTGGCCGTGGCGCGCGAGCTGGGTTTACCGCACCTGAAGGTGGCCGTGGTCACCGGCGACGACGTGCTGCCCTGGATGCTGGCCAACGATGTGCCCTTGATTGATAGCGAACAAACCACGGCTGAATTGCGTGAAAGCCTCATTTCATCCAATGTTTACCTGGGGGCTGATGCGCTGCTGCCCGCGTTGCAAGCGGGTGCGCACGTCATCGTCACCGGGCGTGTGGCCGACCCGGCGCTGTTTTTGGCGCCGCTGATGCACCACTTCGGTTGGGGCGCTGACGACTGGCCGCGCCTGGGTGCGGGTCTGCTGGTGGGCCACCTGCTGGAATGCGCTGCACAGGTCACGGGCGGCTACATTGCCGACCCTGGCCAGTTCGACGTGCCCGACCTGCACCGCGTGGGCTTTCCGCTGGCCGAGGTGGCGGCTGACGGCACCGCCGTCATCACCAAGCTGCCGGGCACCGGGGGCAGGGTGGACCGCCTGACCTGCACCGCCCAACTGCTGTACGAGGTGGAAGACCCTGCCCGCTACCTGCAGCCCGACGTGGTGGGCGACTTTTCGGGCGTGCGGTTCACATCAGCGTTTGCCCCCGGTGCACCACATGCGGGTGGCACGGTGGGGGCCACCCTGGGCAATGACCGGGTGGCCGTCAGTGGTGCCAGCGGCCACCCCCGGCCCGAGCAACTGAAGGTGACGCTGGGTTACCGCGATGGCTTTGTGGGCGAAGGGCAAATCAGCTACGCAGGCCCCGGTGCCCGCGCGCGGGGCGAGCTGGCGCTGTCCATTCTTCGGCATCGGCTGGCAGTGGCTGGCCTCGCCGGGCTGGAACACCGGGCCGAACTGCTGGGCGTGAACGCCATGCACGGTCCCCACCTGGGTGCCGACCGTGAGCCCTACGAGGTGCGCGTGCGCCTGGCCGTGCGCTGCGCCACCCGCGCCCAGGCCGAGCGCGTGGGCCAGGAGGTGGAGGCGCTGTACCTGAACGGCCCCGCAGGCGGTGGTGGCGTCACGCAAAGCGTGCGCGAGGTGGTGGCCGCCGCATCGGCCCTGATGCCGCGTGATGCCGTGCAGGCGCAATGCCACGTGTTCGAGCTCCGGCACGCAGGGGCTGAAGCTCTGGCAGCACCTGGCGTGCCCGGAGCAGATTCAATCTCAGCTGCCACTGCCACCAACGCCAACGCCGCCACTGTGCCGACACCAGTGGGCGAGCAAACGGCCTTACCCGCAGCCATGCCGACTCAGACTGCACAGCCGCGCAGGCTGCAAGACATTGCCATTGCCCGCTCAGGCGACAAGGGCAACCGCGCCACCCTCAGCGTGATTGCCCGCGACCCTGCCGACTTTCCCCTGCTGGCGCAGCTGCTGACGGCCGAACGCGTCAAGGCCCACTACACAGGCGTGGTGCACGGCGACGTGCAGCGCCACACACTGCCGCACCTGGGCGCGGTGCATTTTGTGATGCACGATGCGCTGGGCGGCGGCGTGACCCGTTCGCTGGCGCTGGATGCGCACGGCAAAACCCTCAGCGCAGCCATTCTGGATGTGCCCATTGCCTGAATTTGCACATTGCCCGGTTGCGGGCTGGCTTCAGAATGGCCCGTTTCTTGAATTTCTTTTTTTCTGACCACAAGGAGACTTTTTCATGCGTCCTGTTTTCCGTCTGATTGCCACCCTGGCCGGTGTGGCCTGCTTCAGCTCTGCCGCGTTTGGCCAGGCCTATCCAACCAAGCCCATCAAAGCCGTGGTGCCATTTGCCGCAGGCAGTGCCACCGACCAGATTGGCCGTGCCTTTGCGCAAAAAATGTCCGAAACGCTGGGCCAGCCCATCGTGGTGGACAACAAGGCGGGTGTGAACGGCATGCTGGGGGCCGACGTGGTGGCCAAGTCGGCCCCCGATGGCTACACCATCCTCATCGGCACCAACAGCACCAACGCTGCGCTGAAAAGCCTGATGAAAAAGCTGCCCTACGACCAGGACACCGCCTTCACGCCCGTGGGCTACATGGGCTCGGTGCCGCTCATCATGGCCGTCAACAACGACGTGCCCGCCAAAACACTGAAAGAGCTGGTGGACATGGCCAAGGCCAAGCCCACGCACGTGACGTTTGCCAGTGCCAGCACGTCACAGCTGGTGTCCACCGAAATGATGGCGGGCATGGCCGACATTCAGCTGACCAACGTGCCGTACAAAAGTGGCCCCGCCGCCATGACCGACCTCATTGGTGGCCAGGTCAACATGTTCAGCGCCGACTTTGCCGTCATGTTGCCGCAGGTGAAAGCGGGCAAGGTGCGCGGGCTGGCCGTCACGTCGGCCAAGCGCTCGGCCGCCGTGCCCGAGCTGCCCACCGTGAACGAGGCGCTGGGCCTGAAAGACTACGAGCTGATTGCCTACTTTGCGGTGTACGCCCCCGCAGGCACGCCCGCTGACATCGTCACCAAGCTGAACCAGGCCGTGAACGCAGCAGCCAACAGCAAAGAGGTACAGGACAAATTTGCAGGCATCGGCTTTGCCGTGCAACCCGGCACGCCTGACGACCTGGCCAAGCGCGGCGCACTGGAAACCGCCAAGTGGGCCAAAGCCATCAAGGACGCAAAAATCGAAGCGCAGTGACGCGCCAAGTCCGCGCCCCCCGATGTCACTGGGGGGACGCAGCGGGCGGTTGACTGCGGGTGCCCCCTCTTTGACAAACCGGCGCGGCACTGCACACTGGCGAATGTGTTCACCCCGGTTCAACCCAGTTTGAACACATTGATAGCACTATGTGTACGCCAGTAAAGCGGTGGCGTGTCTTTTTTCATTGAGACCATCATGAGCCTGCGCCCCACCATCGATTTTTTGCTGTTTGACTGGCTGGGTGCCCACACCCTGGCCCAGCGCGAGCGCTTCGCCGACCACAGCCGCGAAACCTTTGACGCCGTGCTGGACACCTGCGAACGCATTGCCCGCGACAAATACGCCCCTTTCAACCGCACGGTAGACGTGCAGGAACCCCGCACCGAGGTGTGTGCCGATGGCAGCCTGCGTGTGGTGCTGCCCCAGGCCACGCACGATGCCCAAAAGGCCTACGCAGCCAGCGGCATGCTCAGCGCCGCGCAAGATTACGACGTGGGGGGCATGCAGTTGCCCTACACCATCGAGGCGGCAGCCAATTCGTTTTTTGCCCACGCGTCGGTCAGCATCGGTTCAGGCATGCTGACCACGGGCAACGCCAACTTGCTGATGGTGCACGGCACACCGTTGCAAAAGCAGGTGTTTGCCGCCAATGAATTTGCAGGCAAATGGTCGGGCACCATGTGCCTGAGCGAGCCACAGGCGGGCTCCAGTTTGAGCGATGTGATCACCCGTGCCGTGCCTGACGGCGACGCGTTCGAGGCCGACCCCCTGGGCCCCCGTTACCGCTTGCGCGGCAACAAGATGTGGATTTCAGCGGGCGAGCACGACCTGACTGAAAACATCGTTCACCTGGTGCTGGCCAAAATCCCCGATGAAACCGGGCAACTGCCCCCGGGCGTGAAAGGCATTTCGCTGTTCATCGTGCCCAAAAAATTGGTCAATGCAGAAGGCGAACTGACGGGCCAACGCAACGACGTGGCCCTGGCGGGCCTGAACCACAAGTGCGGCTGGCGCGGCACCACCAACACGCTGCTGAACTTTGGCGAAGGCCAGTTCAAGGTGCTGCCCGGCCAGGGCACGGCCTGCGGCACCGGGCTGGACGGGCAGGGCACCGGCGCCATCGGCTACCTGGTGGGCCAACCCGGCAAGGGCCTGCACTGCATGTTCCACATGATGAACGAGGCCCGCATTGGCGTGGGCCTGGCAGCCACCATGCTGGGGCTGGCGGGCTACCACGCCAGCCTTGACTACGCCAAAACCCGCGTGCAGGGCCGCCCGGTCGGTGCAAACGGGCCAGCGCAGGGTGCGTCCAAGCTGGCGAACGCCCCGTCGGGGGGCAGCGCAGCCGCCACAGCGGCAAGTGTGGGGGCCGAAGTCACCAAGGTCACCAAAGACGCGGCCCGTCCGCCCGTTCGCATCATCGAGCACGCCGACGTCAAGCGCATGCTGCTGGCCCAGAAAAGTTATGGCGAAGGCGCGCTGGCGCTGGAGCTCTATTGCGCCCGGCTGGTAGACGAACAACACACCGGCACGCCAGAGGCCGCCGACGACGCCCGCCTGCTGCTGGAGGTGCTGACCCCCATTGCCAAAAGCTGGCCCAGCGAGTGGTGCCTGGAGGCCAACAGCCTGGCCATTCAAATCCACGGCGGCTACGGCTACACCCGCGACTTCCCGGTGGAGCAGTACTGGCGCGACAACCGCCTGAACATGATCCACGAGGGCACGCACGGCATACAGGCCATGGACCTGCTGGGCCGCAAGGTGCTGATGGAACAGGGCAAGGGCCTGAAACTGCTGGCAGGCCGCATGCAGGCAACAGCCCGCCGCGCACTTGACGCCGCCCAACGCCACGCCACACCACAAGGAGAGGCTGCTGCCATGGGCACCGCCCAGGCGGCTGACCTGGCGCAGCAGGCAGCTGCACTGCTGGCTGCATTGAAGCACGTGGGCGACGCCACTCAGGCCGCATGGGCCACCGGCAACCCGGTGGAGGCACTGGCCAACGCCGTGCCCTACATGCAGGCTTTCGGTCACACCGTGCTGGCCTGGATCTGGCTGGACGTGGCGCTGGCCGTGGTGGCCCAGGATGCCAAACTGACCATAGCTGCCAACCAAGGCAGGGTAAGCGCTGGAGCCTATTTTTATGCCTATGAATTGCCCAAAATAGACGCGTGGCTGCAGGTGGTGAACCGGCGTGAACCCGTGTGCGCCAACATGCCTGAAGACGCGTTCTGACCCAGCGGCCAGCAGGCCAAGCGTCAGCAAGAGAGGCTGCCTGCGCCCCAGGCCCGTTGCGGGGTGGGCGTCAGGCGGGGTGTGCAGGCAGCGGCGCACCGCTGGCCAGCAGTGCGGCCAAGGTCTCGGCGGGCACGGGCTTGCTGAACAGGTAACCCTGAAACTCGTTGCAGCCGCTGGCTTTCAGGAAGGCCGCCTGCTCTTCGGTCTCCACGCCCTCGGCAATGGTGTGCAGCCCCAGGCTGCTGGCCAGGCTGATCACGGCGGTGACGATGGCCTCGTCGTTGGCATCGTGGTTCAGGCCGCGCACGAACGACTGGTCAATTTTCAGCTTGTCCACGGCAAAGCGCTTCAGGTAGCTCAGTGACGAGTAGCCCGTGCCAAAGTCGTCAATTGACAGTTTCACGCCCAGTGTTTTCAGGGCGTTGATGGTGGCCACCGTGAACTCGGAATCCTCCATGGCCACGCTTTCGGTCAGCTCCAGCTCCAGCATGCTGGGTGCCAGGCCGCTGGCTTGCAAGGCCCGCGTGACGGTGTCTTGCAGTCCTTCGTGGCGGAACTGCACCACCGACAGGTTGACCGCCACCGGCACCACGGGCAGCCCGGCGGCTTGCCAGGCTGCGGTGTCGGCCAGTGCCTGGTTCAACACCCATTCGCCAATGGGGCGGATCAGCCCGGTTTGCTCGGCCACCGGAATGAAACGCACCGGGGGCACCAGCCCCCATTCGGGGTGCTGCCAGCGCACCAGCGCTTCGGTGCCCACGATGTGGCGGGTGCGTGCATCGACCTGCGGCTGGTAGTGCAGCACCAGTTGCCCCCGTGCCACAGCGTGCTGCAAATCGCGTTCGATGGCCAGTGTCGCCTGCAACTGCTCGTGCAGGGCGGGTGTGAAAAACCGGATGGCGTTGCGCCCCTCGCGTTTTGCCAGGTCCACAGCGGCCTCGGCGGCCTGCATCAGCTTGAGAAAGTCGGCACCGTTTTCGGGGAACGTGGCAACGCCCACGCTGGCGGTCACGATCAGGCTTTGTTCGGCCACCGGCAGGGCCGCGTTCAGCGCGGCCATCAACCGCAGGGCCACCTTGCCAGCATCGACCGCTGTGGTGTTGGGCAGCAGCAAAATAAAATCGTCTGCACCCAGACGCGACACCGTGTCTTCGGGTTTGAGGTGGTTGACCAAGCGTTGGGCCACGGTTTTGAGCACCTCGTCGCCCGCGTCGTGCCCGAATGACTCGTTGACGTGCTTGAAATGGTCCACATTCAGGTGCAGCACCGCCATCGTGGTCTGGTTGCGCGTGGCCGACGCGATGGCCACCCTGGCACGGTCGAACAGCAGTGCGCGGTTGGGCAGGTTGGTGAGGCTGTCGTAATTGGCCAGTCGCAGGATGCGTGCCTCGGCCTCTTTGCGGCCCGATGTTTCTGTGAAGATGCCCAGGTACTGCACCACCTGGTTGCTGGCATCCTTGATGGCGCTGATGACCAGCCATTCCGGGTAAATCTCGCCGGTTTTGCGGCGGTTCCAGATTTCGCCTTCCCAGCGGCCATCAGCCCCGATCATGGTCCACATGGATTGGTAAAAGGTTTTGTCCTGACGGCCTGAACTCAGCAAGCGCGGGGTCTGCCCCTTCACGTCATCGGTTGTGTACCCCGTGATCCGCGTGAACGACTGGTTGACCGAAATGAACCGGGTGTCGGCATCGGTGATGAAGATGCCCTCCTGGCTGGTGTCAAACACCTGGGCAATCACGCGGCGGTGCTCGTCGGCCTGTTTGCGGGCCGACACGTCCATCGCCAGCGCCAACTGGCAATGCTGCCCCTGGTACACCACGGCATGCCTGACGATTTCCACCCAAAACTCGGTGCCGTCCCGTTTTTTGTGCAGCCAGTCACCGGCTTGGGTGGTGTGGTCACCCCGTGCCTCCAAGTCGGACACGAATGTCCGCATGCGCTCAACTTCGCGGGCGGGACGGATGTCGTCCAGCTTCATGGTCAGGAATTCCCTGGCGCTGTAGCCGTAGGTGTCCACGGCAGCGTGGTTCACTGACAGAAAACGCCGGGTGGCGGTCTCGATCAGCCACATGGGCATGGGGTTGGCATCGAACAGCAGGCGGTAGCGGTGCTCGGAGTCCAGCAAGGTGGCTTCAGCCTGTTTGCGGTCGGTCACGTCCAGCCAGGCACCCATGATGTGGGTGGGGTGCCCCAACTCAGACCGTATCAGCACCAGGTTGTCGTGGATCCAGCGGTAGCTGCCATCGGCATGGCGGAAACGGTACTCGTACGAAATTTCGCCTTTGGCCATCAGCTCGGTTTGCATGGTTTGGGCCAGCGCAAGGTCGTCGGGGTGCACATGGTCAAGCCAGAAGTTCGCAGCCGAGAGCCAATGCTCGGTGGGGTGCCCCGTGACCTTGAGCACGTTGGCACCCACGAAGTCCACTTCAAAGCGGCCCGAGCTGTCGGCCGCCAACCTGAGCGAATACATGACGGCCGGGTTCACGTTCAGCACCTGCGCCAGGCGGTCTCGTTCACGGGTGGCCTGCGCTTCCAGTTCAGCATGACGCCTTTCGGCTGCGCGGACCAGCAGGTACACCAGTGTGGTGCTCAGCAGCACGAAGGCAAGGCCTTTGATCGACTGCACTGTGGCCCGCATGCCTGGGTCGGTCACCAGGGCTTCCAGCAGGCGGTCGGATAGCAGGATCCAGGCCACGCCAAACATCAGGAAGGCTGCTGCAATGCGAAGTGCAGTCATGGGCGTGATGGAGGGGGGCGGTGGCATGTGCGTCGGATCATACGGCCAGCGCCGGGGGTTTTCACCCTTTTGGCGTGCTGCACACGCTGCCAGCGAAGCCAAGGACGCCGTGATGGCTCAGAATGTTGCCACTGCTGTTTGCCAGCCCGGCTCCATCACCCTGTATCAAACCATGTTGCTCAATTCTTGCCCAGACGCATCCCGTGAACCTCATCTGGCGGCAGATGCCCACCACCTGGCTCGGCTGGCACGTGCGCTGGCGGTGGCCACGCTCGCGGCGGGTCTGGCTGCCTGCGCGGTCAGGCCGTTGCCGCCTGCCGAGCCACTTGCCGTGGCTGCGCCCGATGCGGTGCCCGGCACCCAGTCCAAAGAGCGTCGTGTGCCCGCGCAGCGTGTGAAGCCCGGCGACCAGGCGTTGGGTGAATTCGTGAGCGCCTACACCTGCGGGTGGCGCGACATCACCGTGGGGCGCATGGGATTGGGCTTGCGCCTGACCGATGGTGCCGATGTGTTTGACCTGGATCCGGTGCCGGGCACGTCTGGCCAGTTGGGGGGCCAGGTGTTCCAGGGGCGTGGCCTGGCAGGTGCTGCCCGCGTGGCGCTGACAGGCACTGACGTGAGCGTTGACGTGAACGGGCAGACGCTGCGCTCGTGTGTGCTGGCCCGCCAATGGCCTGTGGCCAGTTTCAAGGCGGTCGGCCAGGCGCCCGGCTGGTTGCTCAAAAGCGACCCGGAAGCACTTCACTGGACCCTGGCCGACAAGCTGTTTTCCACCCGGCTGACGGCCGCGCAACCGCTGACGCTGGCGCAGCCGATCCGCGTGGGCGGTGAACCCGGTGCCCCTGTGGTCAGCGTGACCCACAGCCTGTGCCGCGACACGGCCACGGGCATGCCGTTTCCGTACACGGTTGACGTGGTGTACGAGGGCCGTACGCTCAGGGGCTGCGGAGGCGAACCGGGGGCGCTGCTGATCGGGCGCACGTGGGTGGTGACGGGCGTGGGTGCGCAGCCCATGGGTGTGGCAGGCGGCGGCGGGGGGCCTCTTTCGCCGTTGGGCCACGAGGTGACGGTGCGGTTTGACGGCAAGGGCAGGGTATCGGGCATGGGCCACTGCAACCGTTTTTCGGGTATTTATGCCCTGACCGGCGAGCGGCTGTCGGTCGGCGCCGTCGTGGTCACGCGCCGTGCATGCCTGGGTAGCGCCTTGCAGGCTGAGCAGGCATTTTTGCGGGCACTGGAAACCGTGGTGGGCTTTGACGTGTCGGTCACGGGTGAGTTGAACCTAGCCACCCGCGAGGCGGCAGAGCGCGGTCAACGCGCGGGCATTTGGGCACGCTGAGGTCGCCACCAGCGCACCAGCCGCCAGCCCAGCAGCAGCGCCAGCACGGTGGCGTACACAGCCACCTCGGCAAAGTTGTGTTTGGCCGCCCGCATCCAGAAAAAATGGACGATGGCCAGCACCGCCACGGCATACACCAGGCGGTGCAACCGCTGCCAGTGCCGGGCACCCAGTGCCTTGATGGCACGGTTGAACGAGGTCAATGCCAGCGGGGTCATCAGCACCATGGCCGTGAACCCCACCAGAATGAAGGGCCGTTTGGGGATGTCTTTGGCGATGTCGGCCAGCTCGAACCCCATGTCAAACCAGCTGTAGGCCAGCAGGTGCAACGCGGCGTAAAAGTAGGTGAACAGGCCCGCCATGCGCCGAAAGCGGGCCAAGCCCGGCAGGGCGCAAACCGTTCGCGCGGGCGTGATGGCCAGCGTCACGCACAGCAGGCGCAAGGCCCAGTCGCCGGTGGCGCGCTCCAGTGCTTCAGCCGGATTGGCCCCCAACAGGTTCAGTGCGGCGGCCGACACCAGCCACACGGCAGGCAGTAACCCCAACCCGAACGCGACCGGTTTGGCCACGCCAGCCAGCAGCCAACGGTTGACACGTGCGGCCAGCGTGCCCGGCGCGGCCCTGGCTGTGGCGGCGTTCAGTACCACTTGGCCAGGTCCATGCCTGCGTACAACTGCCCCACCTGGGCTTCGTAGCCGTTGAACGGCAGGGTTTTGCGCTTCTTGCTGAACAGGCCGTCTTCACCGATGCGCCGCTCGGTGGCCTGACTCCACCTGGGGTGGTCCACTGCCGGGTTGACGTTGGAGTAAAAGCCATATTCGCTGGGCGCAGCCCGGCCCCAGGCGGTTTTGGGCTGTTGTTCGGTGAAGCGGATCTTGACGATGCTTTTGCCGCTTTTGAACCCGTACTTCCAGGGCACCACCAGCCGCACGGGGGCGCCGTTCTGGTTGGGCAGCACCTCGCCGTACATGCCGAAGGTGAGCAAGGTCAGCGGGTGCAGGGCCTCGTCCAGGCGCAAGCCTTCGGTGTAGGGCCAGTCCAGCACGCGCGAGTTGACGCCGGGCATGGTCTTGTGGTCAGCCAGCGTCACAAACTCAACATACTTGGCGTTGCCCAGCGGCTCGACCCGCTTGATCAGTTCGGCCAGCGAATAGCCCACCCACGGGATCACCATGGACCAACCTTCCACGCAGCGCAGGCGGTAGATGCGCTCCTCCATGGACGAGAGCTTGAGCAGGTCTTCCAGCCCCAGCTTGCCGGGCTTTTTGACCAGACCCTCGATCCCCACCGACCAGGGGCTGGTTTTCAGGGTGTGCGCCCGCGCGGCCGGGTCGGCCTTGTCGGTGCCGAACTCGTAATAGTTGTTGTACGACGCCGCGTCTTTGTAGGCCGTGGGCTTGTCCAGGGTCATGGCTCCGGCCACGGCTGATGGACGGCCCGCCAGCGCAGCCAGCTTGCCGGGCGGGGTGACGGTGCCCGCAGGCTGGGCCAGCGCTTCGCGCGATGCCCAACCAGCCAACGCCACACCGGCCGCCCCGGTGGCCATGTGTTGAAGCAAGGTGCGACGCGCCAGGTAGTGGCGCGGGTCGGTGATGTCGCTGGGTACCGGGTGGTTGAAACCGTTTTGCGAGGTCTTGATCAGCATGGGAATGGCTCCTGAGTGTGAACATCTGTCGGCTCAGCCCCGCATTTCTTACAGGGCTGTTCACGGGATGGGTCCGCAACGTTGGAAATGACTGTACGCCGGATGCCTGTGCCACGCGTCAGCAGGGTTGAACGGGTTGGGTGCCATGTCGGCTCAATGGAACGGGACGTGTGCCGCGCACCGGACCGCACAGGTCACGTCAGTGAATACCCTGAAACGACCCCGCTCAGACACCGAGGAGACAAGCCCACCTGTCTGCGGGCTTACACAATGGCGCATTGCACTTCAACCACCTTCAATACATGACACGCACTGTTCAGCAACTGTTCAATTTGTCGGGCAAAACAGCCCTCGTCACTGGCGGCTCTCGCGGTTTGGGCCTGCAGATGGCGCATGCGCTGGGCGAGGCGGGTGCACGCATCATGCTGTCGTCACGCAAGGCGTCTGACCTGGAAGAGGCCACGGCCGAGTTGCAGGCCGCGGGCATCGATGCCCGCTGGGTGGCTGCCGACTGCGCCGACGAGGCCAGCATCACCCACCTGGTGGACGAAACCCTGCAACGCATGGGCGACATCGATATTTTGGTGAACAACGCTGGTGCCACCTGGGGTGCCCCGGCTGAAGACCACCCGGTTGCCGCCTGGGACAAGGTCATGAACCTGAACGTGCGCGGCTACTTCCTGCTGTGCCAGCAGGTGGCCAAGCGCAGCATGCTGACCGTGCCAGCCGGGGCTGACAAGGCGCGCGGCGGGCGCATCATCAACGTGGCCAGCATCGCCGGGCTGGGCGGCAACGTACCGGGCATGCAGACCATTGCGTACAACACGTCGAAGGCAGCGGTCATCAATTTCACGCGCACGTTGGCATGCGAATGGGGTCCGCGCGGCATCAACGTCAATGCGGTGTGTCCCGGCTTCTTCCCCAGCAAGATGACGGCCGGTTTGCTCGACAAACTGGGTGCCGACACCATGGCTGCGCACGCCCCGCTGCACCGCCTGGGTGACGACGAAGACCTGAAGGGCCTGACGCTGCTGTTCGCGTCTGATGCGGGCAAGCACATCACCGGCCAGCACATGGCGGTGGACGGCGGCGTGAGTGCCCTCATTGGTGGATGATGGCGACTCATCCTTCCCACCCACTGAGCCCTCCGCACACCCCATGACCGAACCCGCTGCACCCCACATGGATTTTTCTGTCCACATCCCGTTTGTCGAACTGCTGGGCTTCGAGCTGCTGCGCATGGCGGACGGCGAGGCCGACATCCGCTTCGCCCCCAAGCCTGAGCACCTGAACTCGTTCAGCGTGGTGCACGGTGGGGCCAGCATGACCTTGCTCGACGTGGTCATGGCCCATGCGGCGCGCAGCATCCTGACAGAGGGCGAAGCCGACATGGGCTGTGTGACCATCGAAATGAAAACCAGCTTCATGCAAGCAGCCCGGGGCGATGGCGAGCCGCTGACCGCCCAAGGCAAGCTGCTGCACCGCACGGCCACCATGGCCTTCACCGAAGGCCGCGTGTTCGACGTGCGGGGCCGCCTGTGTGCCCATGCCACGGCCACGTTCAAGTACGTGCCACGCCTGGCCACAGGCAAACGCAATGTGAACGGCCTGAACGCCGCGCCCACGCCGACACAAGTGCCCACCGACTGAGCGCCTGAGCGTTGCCCGGGCATGCCCGACAAACGCTCAGCCCCTGATGTCGATGGCTTAATTTGAGGCTTTTTTGGCCTTCACCGCTTATCTGTGTTGAACAGTAAGCTATTCATTTTATTCAAGACAGGAGACATCCCCATGCCCCAGAACACACAAATCGTGCTCGACAACCGCCCCGTCGGCGAAGCCACGGTGGCCAACTTCAAGCTCGTCACCACCGACACCCCGGCGCTGGCCGAGGGCCAGGTGCTGGTGCGCCACCACTACCTCAGCCTAGATCCCTACATGCGCGGACGCATGAACGACAGCAAAAGTTACGCGGCAGCCCAGCCCCTGGGCGAGGTGATGATCGGTGGCACCGTGGGCGAGGTGGCTGAAAGCCGCCACCCCAAGTTCAACGTGGGCGACAAAGTGGTGGGCATGGGTGGCTGGCAGACCTACAGCGTGGTCGATGCCAACGTGCCCGGCATGCTGCGCCGTGTGGACACCACCCACGTGCCCCTCAGCCACTACCTGGGCGCAGTCGGTATGCCCGGCGTGACCGCCTGGTACGGGTTGGTGAAAATCATCAACCCCAAGGCGGGTGAAACCGTGGTGATCAGCGCCGCCACGGGCGCCGTGGGCAGCGCCTTCGGTGCCCTGGCCAAGGCACGCGGCTGCCGCGTGGTGGGCATTGCCGGTGGGCCAGACAAATGCAAATACGCCGTAGAAGAACTGGGTTTCGATGCCTGTGTGGACTACAAAGAGCATGCCGACTACATCAGCCTGTCCAAAGCGCTGAAAGTGGCCTGCCCCAACGGCATAGACGGGTATTTTGAGAACGTGGGCGGCATGGTGCTGGATGCCGTGCTGCTGCGCACCAACGCGTTTGCCCGCATTGCCGTGTGCGGGATGATTGCCGGCTACAACGGTGCACCGTTGCCCATGGCCAACCCCGCGCTGATCCTGGTCAACCGCCTGAAGGTGGAAGGCTTCATCGTCAGCGAGCACATGGAAGTCTGGCCCGAGGCCCTGGCCGAACTCGGCACCCTGGTGGGCACGGGCAAGCTGCGCCCCCGCGAAAGCGTGGCCCAAGGCCTTGAGAACGCCCCCGAGGCTTTCATGGGCTTGCTCAAGGGCAAGAACTTCGGCAAACAACTCGTCAAGCTGGTGTGAAGGAGCGCGCCATGAGCCACCCCGTGCCTTACCTTCACCACTACGCCATGTCGCCCTTCGCAGAGAAGGCTCGGCTGATGTTGGGGCACAAAGGGCTGACGTGGAAGTCGGTCATCGTGCCCTCGGTCATGCCCAAGCCTGACGTGGTGGCCCTGACCGGCGGCTACCGCAAAACCCCGTTTTTGCAAGTGGGCAACGACGTGTTCTGCGACACCGCCCTGATTGCCGACGTGCTGGAGCACATGGCACCCGCACCCCAGGCACCCAGCTTGTTCCCCAACGGGCAGAAGGGCCTGAACCGCGTGCTGGCCCAGTGGGCCGACCACGCACTGTTCTGGACCGCCATGGGCTACAACTTCCAGCCTGCGGGTGCCCAGCAGCTGTTTGCAGGCGCACCGCCCGAGTGGGGCAAAACCTTCCGTGACGACCGCGCAGCCATGTCCACCGGCATGACCCGCATCCGTCCCACGGACGGGGCTGCTGCCTACAAAAGCTATTTGCGCCGCCTGGCCGACATGCTGCACGAGCAGTCAACCGCCACCCCCGGCCAGCCCGTTTTTTTGCTGGGCAATGCGCCCAGCCTGGCCGACTTTGCGGCCTACCACCCGCTGTGGTTCACCTGCACACAGGTACCCGTGGTGGCCGGCATTCTGGATGCCACCCCCTCGGTGAAAGACTGGCTGGCGCGCATGGCGGCCATTGGCCACGGCCAGATGCTCAAGAGCACTGCAGCAGAAGCCATAGCTGACAGTGCAAGCGCATCCAGCGCCGGGGCACGTTTTGATCACACATTGTTTGGCACCCACGAGGTGTTCCAGGATGAACACGGCATTCCCCTGGGCGCACAGGTCACGGTGTCGGGCGAAAGCTTCGGCCCCGAGGCCACCGAAGGCACCTTGCTGGCAGCCACCCGTACCCGCTACACACTGGCGCGCCAAGACGAACGCGCGGGCACCGTGCGCGTGCACTTCCCCCGTGTGGGGTATGTGCTGAAGGCGGCCGCTTGAGCGTGCCCAAGTCTGAGACCGTGTCAACCGCATCTGGCACCGTGGCTGTTGCCCCATTGGGGCACCCTCCAGCGGCTGCCGTTGATGTGACCTGGCGTTGCCTGCCGTTCCATGCCCTGAGCGTTGCCGAGCTGTACGCGCTGTTACAGCTGCGCTCGGCCGTGTTTGTGGTCGAGCAAACCTGCGTGTTCCAGGACATGGACGGGTTGGACCCCGTCTGCCACCACCTGTTGGGCCGGGATGCTGAGGGCAACCTGCTGGCCTATGCCCGGTTGGTGCCTGCCGGTCAGGCCTTCACCGAGGCCAGTGTGGGCCGCGTGATCACGTCGCCCGCGGGGCGGGGCAGGGCACTGGGCCACGCGCTGATGGCGCAGGCGTGTTCACAGCTCACTTCGCTGTGGGGGCAGCAGCCCATCCGCATCGGTGCACAGGCGCACCTGCAGGCGTTTTACGGCCAGCACGGTTTCGTGGCTGAAGGCCCCGGCTACATCGAAGACGGCATTCCCCATGTGGAGATGCTGCGTCCTGCTTAAGTACAAGGAGACATTCATGATTTCAAATTTCGCAGGCAAAACCGCCGTGTTGACCGGTGCCGCATCCGGTTTTGGTCTGGAGTGCGCCCGCATCGCCGCCGCGCGTGGCATGAACCTGGTGCTGGTGGACGTGCAAACCGACGCACTGGCGCAGGCCGAGGCCGAGCTGTCCGCCGTGTGTGGCCGACACGGCACGGCCGTGATGGCGCGCAAGGTGGACGTGTCCAACGCCGCAGCCATGGAGGCGCTGGCGGCGGAGGTGGTGGCCCGCTTCGGTGCGCCGCACTTCGTGTTCAACAACGCAGGCGTGGGGGCGGGTGGTTTGGTGTGGGAAAACTCGGTGGCCGACTGGGAGTGGGTGCTGGGCGTCAACCTGTGGGGTGTGATTCACGGTGTGCGCTGCTTCACGCCGCACATGCTGGCCGCTGCCCAGACCGACCCTGCGTGGCAAGGCCACATCGTCAACACCGCCAGCATGGCGGGTCTGCTGACAGCCCCCAACATGGGCATTTACAACGCCAGCAAACACGCGGTGGTGGCCCTGACAGAGACCCTGTACCAGGACTTGGCGCTGGTCACCCAACAGGTGGGTGCCAGTGTGCTGTGTCCTTACTTTGTGCCGACAGGCATTGCGCAGAGCCAGCGCAACCGGCCCTCGGACTTGGCGGCAGGCCAGCCCACGCAAAGCCAGTTGATCAATCAAGCGATGAGTGACAAAGCCGTCAGCAGCGGCAAGGTCTCGGCCACCGATGTGGCCGAGATGGTGTTTGCCGCCATCGAGGCCAATCAGTTCTATGTCTTCAGCCACCCGCACGCACTGGGCAACGTGACACAGCGCATGCAGGCCATCGTGGCTGGGCAGAACCCACCCGATCCGTTTGCCGAACGGCCTGAGGTGGGCGTGAAACTGAAGGCCGCACTGCGCGGCTGACGGGGCCTTTTGCCCGGTGCCCGTCAGGCCTGTTTGAGTGTCCCTGTGCGTTCTGTGTTGGGCTATGCTGTGGGCTCACAGAGGGGGGCTCACGGTGCGGGGAGTTTTGAAACAGGCGGATCGCTGCTGGCAAGGCGGCAAGGCACTTTGCCGTGTGGTGTGTCTGGGTGTGCTGGCACTGTCCTGCGCACCCTTTGGCGCTTGGGCGCAGGCCCAGGGACAGGCCGTGCCTGCACCTGCTGCGCTGCAGCTGTGTTACGAGCGGCTTGACATCCACCCCTGGCGCACGCTGGATGGCCGTGGCCTGAATCTCGAACTCATACGCATGGCCGCTGCCAAGGCCGGTGTGGCCGTGCAGTTTGTCACCTTGCCCTGGAAGCGTTGCCTGTCCGAAATGCGCGACGGTGCGGTGCAGGGCGTGTTTGCCGCCAGTTTTTTGCCCGATCGCATGCCGTTCGGTGCCTACCCTGGCGGTAACACGGCCGACCCCTCGATGCAGCTGTACACCGACGGTTACACCTTGGTACGCCGAAAAGGCGACAAGGTCTCCTGGGATGGCAAGGCCATTGCGGGGCTGAACGGTCCGGTGGGCGTGCAAATTGGCTATTCGGTCGTGAACGACCTGCGCAAACTGGGCGTGCCGGTAGACGAGGGCAGCCAGTCTGCCCGCGAGTTGCTGCAAAAACTCCAGTTGGGCCGCATCGGTGCGGCAGCACTGGGCAACAGCGACGTGCAGCTGCTGTTGGGCGACGGCGCCGTACCGGGCGAGTTCGGTGCTGCCATGGAAGCGCTGACCGTACCCTTGGTGCAAAAGGCGTACTACCTGATGTTGTCACACCAGCTGGTGCTGGATGCGCCCGCCGTGGCCCACAAGCTGTGGCAGGGCATTGCGGTGGCCCGGCGGTCACCCGAGTACCAGAAGCTGGTGCGTGACGCCGTGTCGGGGCGCAAACCGTGACACCTGACCCCGCAGCCCAGGCCGTGCCCACCCGCCTGGCAGCACGCGAGCTGGCTGCCAGGTGGCGGGGCGACGTGCGTTTGCGCCTGTATGGCGGGGTGTTGTGCGTGGTGGTGCTGGTCACGTCGCTGTACACGGCTTACAACGTTTGGGCTTTGCGGGTGGACGCACAGGCTCGCGCTGTGGACCGGGCGGACGAGATCGTCCAGGTGCTCAGCCAGGCCATTGCGCGGCCCTTGTTCGACATCAACAACGTGGCGGTGGCTAGCGTGGTGGCGGCGCTGGGTGCGTCGCCCGATGTGGCCTACATCGCGGTGCTGGGGCCGGATGGCGGTGTGATTGCCGAATCCAGGCAGGCCCTGCCCACCGATGCCGTCACACTGGTGCAGTCGGCCGTGCCGGTACGCTTCGTGGACGGTGGCAAAACCTACAGCGTGGGGCTGGTGGACCTGACCCTGCAGTCCAGCACACAAGACGGTGAACTGCGCTCGCGCATCAGGGAAGTGGTGGTGGCCAACCTGCTGCTGGCCTTGGCCATTGTGGGCTTGTTGCTGCTGCTGGAGCGGCGCATGGCCCGGCCGTTTGCCGACATCGAAACCTCGTTGAACAAACTGGCCGCCGGTGACACGGCCATTGAACTGTCCGGACTGGACCGCACCGACCAGCTGGGCCAGATGTCCGCGGCGGTGCGGCGGTTCCAGCAGACGCTGGAAGAGCTGCACGCCACACAGGCCCACATGCGGCGCATCAACGAGGGGCTGGAACACGCCGTCGAGGAGCGCACCCATACCCTGGCGCATGCGGTCGAGCAGGTCAAGGCAGGGCGTGCCCAGCTCCAGGCGGTGGTGGACCACTCCCTGGACGCCGTGGTGCTGGTGGACGATGCGGGCGTGGTGGCCGAGTGGAATGCGCGGGCCACCGAACTTTTCGGGTGGCCCGCTGCCGATGCGTTGGGGCAACCGTTGCTGGCTTTGCTGCAGCCCGTGCATGCAGGCGGCGACGTCATGGTTTGGGTCAGCCCAGGCACCATGGTGGACACGCGCGGGCCGCTGCTGTCATTGCAGGTGCGCCATCGCGATGGGCACACCCTGCCGGTTGAATGGGTCATGGCCCGGTTGAGTGCACACGGCGAGCCAGGCCAAGCCCGTGCGCTGGGTTGCGTGTTCGTGCGGGACATGTCAGACCGGTTGCAGGCCGAAGCCAAGGAGCGGGCAGCGCTGGCCAAACAGGCCGAGTTGTTCGAGCTCAGGTCCACCTTCATTGCCATGGCCAGCCACGAGTTCCGCACGCCGCTGACGGCCATCCTGTCGTCGGTGGAAATGCTGCGTGCCTACCGCCACCGCTTGAGCGACAGCGAACAGGACGAGCTGCTGGCCGCTACCGAAAAAGGGGTGGCCCGCATGACGCGCCTGCTGGAGCGCGTGTTGCTGATCGGTCAGGCCCATGCCGAGCGGTTGGCGTTTTCGCCGCAGCCGGTGAAGCTGCTGGCCTGTGTGAAACAGGTGACCGATGAGCTGCTGACTCAGTACCCGGAAGTGGGTCAGCGCTTGAAAACAGTCTTGCCCGACGGCGACCCCGTGGCCTGCCTGGACGACAGCCTGTTGCGCGACGTGCTGGGCAACCTGTTGAACAACGCGGTGAAATACTCGCCCGGCGGCGGCGAGGTCGAGCTGTCCATTCGGCCGTCAGCCGAGGGGTGGGTGATCGAGGTGAGCGACCACGGCATCGGCATCCCTGAGAAAGAGCTGCCGCACGTGTTCGAGTCGTTTCACCGTGCCAGCAACGTGGATGGCATTTCGGGTACCGGGCTGGGACTGGCCATCGTGAAGCGGGCGGTGGACTTGCACCAGGGGCGCATCGAAGCGGTCAGCCACGGTGGCCTGACGCGCTTCACGGTGGTGCTGCCGGAAGGCGTGCCCGAAGCAAGGGCCGCTCAGTCCCTGCTGGACAGCGACGCCTGATGGGTGGCCAGCCACCCCGGCACGTCGTTGGCGGGCAGGGGTTTGGCAAACAGGTAGCCCTGGCACTCGTCGCAGCCCATGTCGGCCAGCAGGTCGTGCTGGCTGCGCTGCTCCACGCCTTCGGCGATCACACTCATGCCCAGGCTGTGCGCCAGCTGGATCACGGCATTGGCGATGGCGCGGTCGTCGGCGTCGGTGGTGATGTTGCGCACGAACGATTGGTCAATTTTCAGCACATCCAGCGGGAAGCGCTTCAGGTACGCCAGGCTGGAGTAGCCGGTGCCGAAGTCGTCAATGGCCAGCCGCACACCCAGGGTTTTGAAATGGTTCAGCAGCTTCAGCGTGTGCTGAAGGTCTTGCATGGCCGTGCCTTCGGTGATTTCCAGTTCCAGCAAATGCGGGGGCAGGCCTGATTCGGCCAGTGCCTGCTCGACGTGCCTGACCATGTGTGGGTCCACGAACTGGCGCATGGACAGGTTGACGGCCATGCGGGGCGGTGTGGCAAACGCCTGGGTGTCGCGGCCCCAGCGGGCGGCCTGCTGGCAGGCTTCGTTCAGTATCCATTGGCCCATGGGCACGATCTGCCCGTTGTCTTCGGCCATGGGAATGAACTGCACCGGCGAAATCAGCCCCAACTGCTGGTGGTGCCACCGCATCAGCGCCTCGAAGCCCACCAACCGGTGCGACCCGGCTTCTACCTGTGGCTGATAGAGCACGCGCAACTCCTGCCGTTCGACCGCGCGGTGCAGGTCGTTGTGCAGGCGAAAGGCCGATGCCAGCTGCTGGGTCGATTCCAGCGACTGCACTGACAGGCGGATGCCGGGCTGCTGCCGGGCGTGGCCCAGCACCGAGTCCAGGCGCGCCAGCACCGCTTCGGCTGAAAAATCGGGCTGGTCCAACGCCAGTTTGGCCAGCGAGGCCATGGGGAAATGCTGTTCGCCATCCACAGTCAGCGGTTGGGCAAGCTGGCTCAGCAGTTGTTGCAGGCGTTCGGTGTCATCGCCACCCTGGGCGGGGCGTTCAAACAGCACCACAAAGCGGTCGTCGGCGGTGCGCCCCACCACGGCATTGCCCCAGTCGCTCAGCATCGGTGAGCGCACCAGTTGCTGCAGCCGCTGGGAGAGCGTGGACACGCAGTCGTCCATCAGGCCCGAGCTGAGCACCTGTGCCATTTCGGGCAGGTTGTCCAGGCTGATGCCCATCAGGATGGGCTGCGAGCCGTGCTGGCGCGATGCCTGCAGCGCCGCGTTCAGCAGCAACTGGAAGTGCCTGCGGTTGGGCAAGTCGGTCACGCTGTCATGGTGGGCCATGTGCAGGTTCTGCGCGGCCAGCCGTTTGGACGCAAATTGCTGGGCCGCTGCTTTTTCAATGCGCGAGCGGATGCTGTCCAGCAGTTCGCCACGCTGGAAGGGCTTGGTGATGTAGTCGTCGGCTCCCAGGTTCATGCCTTCGCGCATGTCGTGCCGGTCTGCGCGTGCGGTCAGCAAAATGACGGGGATGTGCGCCAGGTTGCTGTCGGCCCGCAGGGCAGAAATGAGCTGATGCCCGGTCATGACCGGCATCATCACGTCGCTCACCACGATGTCGGGCTGGTGTTCGCGCACCAGCGCCAGCGCTTCGTGGCCGTTTTCGCCGGCCCACACATCAAAACCTTCGAGCGTGAGCATGCGTTTGAGGTTCTGGCGGATGTCGGCCTCGTCCTCGGCCACCACGATGCGTGCGTTCATGTCGAAGGTCCTTCTGTCGGGGCGGTGCCGGGTGCCGGGCGCTCGGCCAGCCAGTCGGCGATCAGTTGCCGCAAGACGGCCAAGTTGAAGGGTTTGGTCACGTAGCTGCGGGCACCCATGCTCAGGCCTTCCTGCAGCTTTTCGGGCTCGGCACTGGCCGACAAAAAAATCAGCGGTATGTGCCGGTGCGTTGGGGTGGCCTGCAGGTGGGCCAGCACCTCAAAGCCGTTCATGCGGGGCATCATCACGTCGCACAGAATGAGGTCGGGCATGCATTGCAGTGCCGCAGCCAGGCCAGCTGCGCCATCGGCAGCGTCGATCACCTGGTAGCCTTCCAGACGCAAAAACCGCACCAGGTTTTCGCGGATGGGGGCCTCGTCATCGATCACCAGCACCGTGTGCTGGCGGTCACGGCTGGCTTGGGTGGGCTGGTTGGGTGCGGTGGTCATAGCGGTAATCGTACGGTGAAGCAGCTGCCCTGGCCGGCCTGGCTCCTGACGTCAATGTTGCCGCCGTGCAACTCAACGGCGTGTTTGACAATGGCCAGGCCGAGGCCGGTGCCCTTGATGTCACCCACGTTGCTGGCCCGGTGGAATGACGAAAACAGGTGCGGCAACTCATCTGACGGGATGCCAATGCCCTGATCTGCAACCGACAGCACGTAGCCACCCTCGTCCTGCCGCACGTCGAACGTCACCCGTCCACCGGTGGGCGAATATTTGATGGCGTTGGACAACAGGTTGCCAAACACGTGGCGCAGCAGGGTGTGGTCGAACTGGCCTGCAGGCAGGTCGGGGGAAATCTGCAAAGCCACTTCGCACAGCGAGGCTTCGGTGGCCTGCAAGGTTTCGTCCAGCACGGCCTGGCACAACGGACCCAGTTCAGCCGGGCGCGGTGCGAAGGTCATCATCTGCGCCTCGGCACGGCCCAGCACCAGCACGCTGTCCAGCATGGTGGTCATGCGCTGTACGCCGGTCTCGATGCTCTGCAGCACGTCCTGGCGCTCGCCGGCATCCATGCGTTCACCGTAAAACCGCAGCAGTTCGGCCGACGACAGGATGGTGGCCAGCGGTGTCCTGAACTCGTGGCTGGTCATGGACACGAACCGGGTGCGCAGGTCGTTCAGTTCGCGTTGCTGGGCCAGCGCCATGCGGATGCCTTCTTCCGCATGTTTGCGGTCGGTGATGTCGAGTGCCGTCCACACCGTGCCGTCCAGCAGGTTGTTGTGGTTCACGGCCTGCCCCGACAGCGACACCCAGATGGTGTTGCCATCGAACCTTCGCATCTGCAGTTCGCGCTGGAACATCTCACCCTTGCGGATGGCCTTGGCCACCGCCCCACCCACCTCAAGGTACTGCTGACGGTTCAGGTACACCTGCTCCATCGAATTGAAGTTGCTCATACCCAGCCCCCCGAACAGGTTGAGCATGGCCGGGTTGGCCCAGCGGAAGCGCCCTTCAGGGGTCAGGAAGGCAATGCCCACCACCGATGTGTTGAGCACGATCTCGCGCTCGGCCAGCGTGCTGGTCAGCTTGTCTTCCAGCAGTTTGCGCTCGCTCACGTCTGAAAAGAACGTGAGGGTGGAGGTGCCGCCGTCCCAGGGCACCAGGGTCACGCCGATGTCGATCCATTTCACCCGTCCATCGGGCATCTGCAGCCTGATTTCGTAGCGGTTGGGCACGGCTTCGCCCGCCAAACGTTTCACGCGTCGTTGCTGCACCAGCGCATGGTCGTCGGGGTGAATGCGCTCCAGGTAGCCCCTGGCCAGCATATCGCTGACCGGCATTTCGACGATTTCGGAAGCACGCGTGTTGGCAAACACAAATTGCTCGCCCTTGACCACCACCATGCCTTCGCCCACGTGCTCGATCACCTGGCGGTAGCGCTCTTCCGAGCGGTGCAGCGCCTCGATCATGAGGCGCTGATCGGTCACGTCGGCAAAAAAAGTCATGGTGGCGGGCGCACCCTCCCACATCAGTGTCGACGCGCGGGTGGACATCCAGCGCGCCTCGCCGTCACCGGTCAGGCAGCGCAGCTCGTAACGCTCGGGCACGGCTTCACCGGCCAGACGGCGTGCATGGCGATCGGCCACCACCTGTTGGTCATCAGGGTGCACCCACTCCAGAAAGCTGCGGCCCAGCATCGACTCGGGCGTGCGCCGCAACAGTTGAGCGGCTCGGGGGTTGACGTAGACCGTCACACCGTTCTGGATGATGCCCATGCCTTCACCCAGGTTTTCCACCACCTGCCTGTACCGTTCGGCAGTCTGTTGCAGTGACGCCTGTGCCAGCTTGCGTTCGGTGATGTCGCGCAGGAAGGCGCCGAATGACATCACTTCGCCGGTGTCGATGGGCCAGACCGACAGTTCGGCGGGCAGCCTCGTGCCGTCTTTGCGCATGGCCTCCACTTCCAGCCGACGCGACAGCATGCGTGGTGTGCGCTCGCGCAAAAACCGCTGCAAACCTTGGCGGTGGCCTTCGCGGTGCTCGGGGGGCACCACCACGTCTTCCAGCAGGCGGCCCAGCACCTCGCGTGCAGCCCAGCCCAGCAGGCGTTCGGCGCCAGGGTTCCATTCGGTAATGCAGCCCTGGTCGTCCATGGCAATCACGGCATCCAGTGCCGAGTGCAGCAACTGTGCCAGCTGCCGTTCGCGCTGGGTCAACCGCTGTATTTCGGCCAGCAGCTCGGTTGGGTGTGCATCTGGCACCGCCGCAGCCGCAGCGAGCGTGACCACGCGTGGCTGGGCAGTCTCCAGTGTGCCCATGGTGCGCAAGACCTGTCCGTGCGCGACCACGCAGTTGCGCCCCGCAGCCTTGGCCTGGTAGAGCGCTGTGTCGGCCGCCAGAATCAATTCGCGTGGCGTTTTCCCACTGTCCGGCATGACCGACAGACCGAAACTGGCGGTCACGGCCTGCAGGCCCTGCAGCTCGGGCCACGTCAGCGCCTCGATTTCCTTGCGCAGTTTGTCGGCCAGCTGTGTCAGCTGCGCCAGCCCGATGCCAGGGCACAGCAGCAGGAACTCTTCACCCCCCCACCTGAACAGGCTGTCGGACGCGCGAACCGACGCCGCCACCTTCGCGGCCACGCGCGTCAGCACCGCATCGCCCGCCAGGTGCCCTTGCAGGTCGTTGATGTGCTTGAAGTGGTCCAGATCGAAAATGCACACACCCAGCGGCACGTCCAGGCGGGCGCAGGTGCTGACCAGGTTCTCGAACGAGTGTTCGCTCTCGTGGCGGTTGCGCAGCCCGGTCAGGGCGTCGTGCGAGGCTTGCTGCATCAACTGCTGTTCCAGCGCCTTCTGGTCGGTGATGTTTTGCACCATGCCCACCATGCGCACGGGCTGGCCGGTGGCATCGCGCTGGCACACGCGGCCCCTGTCATGTACCCACAGGTAGTGGCCGTTGCGGTTTTTCAGGCGGTAGTCGGCCTGGTAGCGCTCGCGCAAACCCTGCAAGTGCTGGTTGATGGCCAGGAACACCGCGTCGGCATCGTCAGGGTGCACCGCAGTGCTCCACGTTTCAACCGTGGGGGGCATCTCGTGCGGGCCGTAACCGAGCATGCGCTTGAGTTGGGGGCTGAAACTCACTTCGCCCGTGGGCAGGTGCCAATTCCAGATGCCATCAGATGCTTCGTTCAGTGCAAATTGCACGTACTCGTCGCGGGACAGCTGGTCAGCCTCCAGTGCCATGCGCTGCGTGATGTCACGCGCCACCGACAGAAACCAGCTTTGCCCGCCCATGTCAAAGGTGCGGGTCAGAATTTCGACACTGACTTCATGCCCCAGCTTGTGGCGGTGGCGGCCCAGGAACACGTAGGGGTTGGTTTTGCGGATCTCGTCGGCAATTTGCTGCCAGGCGGGCAGGCCCGTCACGTCTTTTTGCAGGCTGAGCACCGAATGCCCCTGTATTTCCGCCGCCTCGTAACCCAGGCTTTCGTAGGCGATGCGGTTGCACCACAGGATGCCGGAGGTGATGGGGTCGATCAGGTACACGCTGTCGGCCACCGCATCAAACAAGGTGGCCAGGTCGATGCCAGGCAGTGTGGGCATGGAAGGTGGCTGGTGCATAGGTTCAGTGTACGTTCAGTGTGCGGCAGGTGCGTGGCACGAAGCCGACTTTTCGCCGCAGACAAGGGCAGTTCGTGCACGAAGTTGCATATGGCACACTTTGCGCCCCTTGGCCACTCGGCATCCAGTGAGCTGACCGATTCAGCTTGCTGACCCTGACCCTCGACATGCAAAAAATCATCGCGCAGATTGCGCAAGAAATCAAAGTGCAACCCCGCCAGGTGCTGGCCGCCGTGGCGCTGCTGGACGGCGGAGCCACCGTGCCCTTCATTGCCCGCTACCGCAAGGAAGCCACCGACGGGCTGGACGACATCCAGCTTCGCGAACTGGAGGCCCGCCTGAGCTACCTGCGCGAATTGGAAGACCGCCGCGAAGCGGTGTTGAAAAGCATTGAAGAGCAAGGCAAGCTGACGCCTGAGTTGCGCGCCGCCATCGACGCCGCCCCCACGAAGCAGGAGCTGGAAGACCTGTACCTGCCTTACAAGCCCAAGCGCCGCACCAAGGGCATGATGGCTCGCGAGGCAGGCATCGAGCCCCTGGCCGACAAGCTGCTGGCTGACCCCGCGCTGGATCCCAATACCGAGGCACTGGCCTTCGTCCGCCCCGTGGGCGACCCTGAGGGCACCGATTTCTCGAACACGTTCGCCGTGCTGGACGGTGTGCGCGACATCCTGTCCGAACGCTGGGCCGAAGATGCCGCGCTGGTGCAAACCTTGCGCGAATGGCTGTGGGCCGAAGGCTTGCTGCAAAGCAAACTGGTCGATACCAAGGTGGGCAAGGAAGAGGCCAACCCCGATGTGGCCAAGTTTCGCGACTACTTTGATTACGACGAGCCCATCGGTCGCGTGCCCTCGCACCGCGCACTGGCGGTGTTCCGTGGCCGGGCGCTGGACATCCTGGATGTGAAGCTGGTGGCACCCGAGCCTGAAGTGAATATTGAATCAAAAATGGCTCTACCGCTTTCTGGTGTTGAAAAGTCTGCTACAGCCAGAAAACCGATTCAACCGCCCAGCCTGGCCGAAGGCAAGATTGCGTTGCACCTGGGCTGGCGCCACCAGGGCAGGGCGGCTGACGACCTGTTGCGTAAATGCGTGGCCTGGACTTGGCGCGTGAAGCTGAGCCTGTCTACCGAGCGCGACCTGTTTGCCCGCCTGCGCGAAGGTGCCGAGGCCACTGCTATCAAGGTGTTTGCCGACAACCTGCGCGACCTGTTGCTGGCCGCACCCGCCGGTCCCCGCGTGGTGATGGGCCTGGACCCCGGCATCCGCACCGGCGTGAAGGTGGCCGTGGTGGATGCCACTGGCAAGCTGGTGGACACGTCTACGGTTTACCCGCACGAGCCCCGGCGCGACTGGGACGGCAGCCTGCACACGCTGGTGCGGCTGTGCGACAAGCACGGCGTGAACCTGATCGCCATCGGCAACGGCACCGCCAGCCGCGAGACTGACAAGTTGGCCGCCGACCTCATCAAGCTGATTGAAAAGGGCATGGCTGCCAGTGGCGATGCGAACCACCCCTGCAAAGGCATACAAAAAGTGGTGGTCAGCGAGGCGGGCGCTTCCGTTTACAGCGCCAGCGAATTTGCGTCGCAGGAAATGCCCGACGTGGACGTGAGCCTGCGCGGCGCGGCCAGCATCGCCCGCCGCCTGCAAGACCCGCTGGCCGAGCTGGTGAAAATTGACCCGAAAAGCATCGGCGTGGGCCAGTACCAGCACGACGTGAACCAGAGCGAACTCGCCCGCACGCTGGAAACCGTGGTGGAAGACTGCGTGAACGCCGTGGGCGTGGACCTGAACACCGCCAGCGTGCCGTTGTTGTCTCGGGTGTCGGGCCTGTCGGCCACGGTGGCCAAGGCCGTGGTGCGCTGGCGCGAGGGAAACGGCGCCTTCAAAACCCGCAAGCAACTCATGGAAGTCAGCGGCCTGGGGGCCAAAACTTTCGAGCAAAGCGCGGGGTTTTTGCGCATACGCGGCGGTAGCAACCCGCTCGACATGACCGGCGTGCACCCTGAAACCTACCCGGTGGTCGAGCAGATTCTGCTCAAAACGGGCAAACCCATCACCGACGTGATGGGCCGCAGCGATGTGCTCAAAACCCTGAAGCCCGAACTGTTTGCCAATGACAAGTTCGGTGTCATCACCGTGAAGGACATCCTGGGTGAGCTGGAAAAACCCGGCCGCGACCCGCGCCCCGACTTTCAGGTGGCCCGCTTCAACGACGGCGTGGAAGACATTGCAGACCTGAAGGAGGGCATGATCCTGGAAGGCACGGTCAGCAACGTGGCGCAGTTTGGCGCGTTCATCGACCTGGGCGTGCACCAGGACGGCCTGGTGCACGTGAGCCAGCTCAGCCACAAGTTCGTGACCGATGCGCGCGAGGTGGTCAAGACCGGCGACATCGTCAAGGTCAAGGTCATGGAGGTGGACGTGGCGCGCAAACGCATCGGCCTGTCCATGAAGCTCGACGCTGCACCCCCAAGACGCGACGGCGAGCGCGGTGCGCCGCGCGACAACCGGTTCGAGCCCGCGAGCCGCCAGCAGCGTGGCGGCGCGCGTGAAGCGGTGGCGGCCCCCGGGGGTTCGGCCATGGCGTCGGCATTTGCCAAATTGCAGTCAACGAAGCGCTGATTGGGCGTTTGCACGCGCTCCGGTGGCGCGGTTTTAGGTTAAGGTGACGGTTTACCTCGCTGCAAATCAGATCAGTCAGATCAGTACGTAGATGGAACTTGAAAAACTGCTTGCCCAGCCCAGGGCATTGCCCAGCATCCCGGAGGCCGTTGCCCACCTCATGACCGAGCTGGACAAGGACGATCCCGACATCCGCCGCATCGGCACGCTGCTGGCGTCCGATCCGGCGCTGACGACGCGTGCCCTGCGCCTCGCCAACTCCAGCTTTTTCAACCTGCAGCGCCAGGTGGGCAGCGTGCAAGAGGCTGCGTCCATCATGGGCCTGAACCACGTGCGGACCATGGTCATGGCGGCGGCATTGGGTGGTGCCTTTCGCAAGGTGGAAGGCGTGAATCTGGAGCAGTTCTGGCGCTACAGCCTGAACGTGGCCAAAATTGCCCGCTCGCTCGCGCAAGCCATGAAGGTGGATGCCGGTTCGGCGTTCACCGCTGGTTTGGTGCATGCGCTGGGTGACTTGGTCATGCACATGGGCATGCCTGACGACATCCGCCGTCTTGATTTTTCCGTCCCGCCGCTGGGGCTGGACCGTGCGCAGGCGGAAAAATCGATGTTTGGCTACAGCTATGCCGACGTCAGTGCCGGTTTTGCCGTGAAGTGGAACTTTCCCGAGCCCATCGTCAAGGCGCTGCAATACCTGCAAGCCCCGTTCGAAGGTGAAACCTACGAAATGCTGGCAGGCGTGTTGCACATGGCTGTGTGGCGTGCCAGGGCACAAGAAGTTCAACTGGATGCCAATGGCCTGGCCGCCACCTACCCCGATATGGTGGGATTGGTCATGGGCCTGGACCTGGACACGCTGCTCGAAAAAGACCCCGAGGACTGGAGCAGCAAAGGTGAGCTGGGGATTTTCCTCAGCTGATGCACACAGCTTCTGTTCATTCATCTGACTCCCACACGCCGTACTGCCATGAAACTCGAAGCCCTGCTAGCCCAGCCGAAAGCCCTGCCGCCTGCACCCAAAATTGCGGGCAAACTCATCGACACGCTGGACGATCCCGATGCCGATCTCCAAACCCTGGCTGAGCTGATCGAGACCGACCCGGTCCTGACCGCCAAGATCATCCGGCAGGCCAATTCGGCTTTTTTTGGTCTGTTGCGTTCGGTCAGTCACCCCAGGGAGGCCATCTCCATGCTGGGCCTCGTGAAGGTGCGGGCCATGGCGCTTGCCGCCTTGCTGCAAGACGGTTTTCACCATGCACCGGGTATCGACCTTGAAATTTTCTGGCGCTACAGCCTGACCACGGCCAACCTGGCCCGGTACGTGGCAGCCCCGCTGGGTGTGGACGACAGCGCGGTGTACACGGCCGGGTTGATCCACGGCATTGGCGAGTTGGTCATGCACGTGGGCATGCCAGAGGCCATGGCGAAAGTCAACGAGCAGCTGTCGCCTTTCGATTTGCGCCGTGCCGAGGCCGAAGACGCCGCCTTTGGCTACAACTACGCCCAAGTGGGTGCGGCGCTGGCGCGCGAGTGGCGTTTCCCCAAGCGCATGGTGGCGGGGCTGGAAAACCACCTGCACCCCTTCGACAACGAAAATATCGAACCCATCGCAGCAGTGGTGCACTTGGCCGCATGGCGGTCGCGTGTCGAGTTCTCCGACATCAAACACAGTGCGCTGATCGGTTCTTACCCCGACGCCGTGGGCATCGCCCTGGGTGTGGACCCCGACGCCATCATGAGCGACAACATTCCAGCGCTGCAGCACGCGCGTGAAGGTGTCAGCGGCTGAGAGGTTGAGCAGTTTCAGCCATGCCCGGCATCCTCTCTGGCTCTGAGCCGCCTTCCAGGCAGTCTTTCGCATGAAGGCCTTGCGCCTGTACGCCGGCCCGGCGGCGCGTCAGCACCTGGTGCGGCAGGGCCTGTCCCCGGCCGATGTCAGTTGCATCCCCGCCGCAGCGGGTGGCCCCAAGGGGTTGATGCTGGGGCGGCTGGACCGCTTTCTGTTCACAGAATGGCTGCCCCGCAGCAACCAGCCCATTGATCTGGTGGGGGCCTCCATCGGTGCGTGGCGCATGGCCACTGCGTGCCTGACCGACAGCGGCGCCGCTTTTGCCCGGTTGGAGCACGACTACATTGCCCAGCACTACGAACTGGCTCCCGGCGAAAAGCGGCCCCCGGCGCACCGCGTCAGCGAACAGTTTGCCGACAACCTGAAGCGCTTCTACGGTGGCCGCCTGACAGAGGTGCTGCACCACCCGCGTTACCGGCTGCACATCATCACGTCGCGGGGTCGCCACATGCTGGCACACCCTGGCAACGTGCGCATGCCGGTGGGCTATGCCGGGGCATTTGTCAGCAACGCCGTGCACCGCAAGGCGCTGGGTGCGTGGCTGCAGCGTGTGGTGTTTTCAAACCCGGTGGCGGCCAGTGGTGTGGCATCGGCGCAAGCCCAACCCCTGCCGTTTACAACGGATGACCTCAGCACACGCCACGTGGTGTTGACGCAAGCCAACTTCATGGCCGCGCTGCAGGCCAGTTGCTCGATCCCGTTTGTGCTGTCGCCCGTGGTGGGCATACCCGGTGCGCCGTTCGGGTGTTACTGGGACGGTGGCATCACCGATTACCACCTGCACATGCGCTACGCCACCCCCGCTGGCCGCCAGCCTGGTTTGGTGCTGTACCCCCATTTTCAGCAGGCCGTGGTACCGGGTTGGCTGGACAAAGCCCTCGCCTGGAGACACCCGGCCACGGCCGCCTTGAGCCACATGCTGGTGCTGGCCCCCAACCCTGAGTGGGTGGCCACGCTGCCCAACGGCAAACTGCCCGACCGCACCGATTTCACCCGATACAGCCGCGATTTCGACACCCGCTCACGCCTGTGGCACGCTGCCGTGGCAGCCAGCCAGCAACTGGCTGATGAATTTGCGCAATGGCTGGACAACCCCGATATGGGCCAGGTGTTTGACCTGTGATGAATGGCGGCTGGGGCTCAGCCTCTCACGCTTCAGCGGAACGCGACCTTCGTTTCTGCAAACAGAAAAGACGACAGCGAGGGCAGGGGGATGCCCAGCTTCTTTGACATACGTTCCACACTGCCCCGTTTGACACGGGCCACCCGGTAGCCCTGGTTGATCAGCATCTGGATGTACATGCGGTTGGCCTTGAACGACAACACGATGTTGCTGATGTGCAGCGTCAGCACCGTCAGCACCAACGCCATGGCAAACAACATCCACTCCTTGCGCGCCAGGAACACAAACGGTCCGAAGAACAACAGCGTCCACGCGTAGCCCACCGGTGCGCGGCGGGTCTGGCCGGTTTGCTGGTTCTGGAAGTAAATGGTGTTGTAGGCCATGGTGACATCAGGTGGCAGGTGCCGGGATGGAGTCAGTGTTTACCCTGGACATTTGATTTTTTCGCGTAGTTTAACGACTGGCTGTGGCCTGTGCGGTGTGCCGTGACAGGCCTGGGCGAGGCAGCTCATTACACTGTTCCCCTCTTGTTTCTGCTGGCGCCATCCGGTGATCTGGCCCCCACTTTGCGCACCTTGCCCGTGGCACGCCGCCTGGATTCAGCCTGTACCGTTGACCACATGAGCCACCATTCGAATCCGCGAGCCCGCCTGACGCCCTTGATGCGGGGTGTCATCGACCGCATGACCCGTGCCGGCCGCCCGCCCATGCACACGCTGACGCCGCAACAGGCGCGCGACTTTTACGAACAGGGTTCAGGCGTGCTCGATCTGCAGCCCCACAAAATGGCGCGTGTCGAAGACCTGGCGCTGCCCACACGCGACGGCCACACCCTGCATGCCCGCCTGTGGGTGCCCCATTCGGCTGCCCACCCGCACGGGCCCGATGCCGCAGGCCCCACCACCGCCGCCACAGCCACAGATGCAGCAGCCATTGCTGCCACCGACTTGCCCGTGCTGCTGTACTTGCACGGCGGGGGCTTCACCATCGGCAGCGTGGCCACGCATGAAACCCTGTGCCGCCACCTGGCGCACTTGGCGCAGTGCGCGGTGGTGTCAGTCGACTACCGCCTGGCACCCGAGCACCGTTACCCCACCGCCGTGCACGACGCCTGGGACAGCCTGCTGGCACTGCGTGACCAGGCAGCGGCACTGGGCCTGGATGCCCAGCGCATCGCCGTGGGAGGCGACAGCGCCGGTGGCACGCTGGCTGCGGTGGTTGCACTCATGGCACGGGACGCAGGCGTGCCGCTGGCCTTGCAGATGCTGTTCTACCCTGGCACCACGGCGCACCAGGACACCCCTTCGCACCACACCTTTGCCCACGGCTTCGTGCTGGAGTCACATGCCATCGACTACTTTTTCGACCAGTACATCCCCGACCGCACCGACCGCGAGCACTGGTGGTTTGCACCGTTGCGGGTGCCCGATGTGGACGGCGTGGCCCCGTGCTGGATGGGCCTGGCCGAGTGCGACCCGCTGGTCGACGAAGGCGTGGCCTACGCCGACAGACTGCGCATGGCCGGTGTGCCGGTTGACCTGGAGATTTACCGGGGCGTGACGCACGAGTTCATCAAAATGGGCCGCGCCATCCCCGAGGCACTGACCGCCCACCAGGATGCAGCCCGCGCACTGCGGCGCGCTTTTGGCACTTAATTTATCAATGAAAAATGCCTCCAACGCTTTATATGTAAGCGTAACCAGCTACACATTCAGGAATTTGACATGACACTCCGCACCGACTTCAGAATGCTCCACCGCCTGCGCGTGCGCTGGGCCGAGGTGGACATGCAGGCCATCGTGTTCAACGCCCATTACCTGATGTACATGGACGTGGCCATGACCGAATACTGGCGTGCCAGCGCGCTGCCGTTCACCGAATGCATGCACCAGCTCGGCGGCGACATGGTGGTGCGCAAGGCCACGGTCGATTTCGTTGCCAGCGCCCGCATGGACGACGTGCTCGACATCGGCATGCGCTTTGTCAAGGCAGGCAAGTCGTCCATGGTGTTCCAGGCGGCGGTGTTCCGTGGGCACGAGCTGCTGGCCACCGGCGAGTTGCTGTACGTGTACACCCTGCCGGGCGCCAAGGCCTCGCAACCAGTGCCGCAGATCTTGCGCGATGCACTGGCCGCGTTCGAGTCGGGCGAGGGCATGACCACCCTGCAGGTGGGCACCTGGGCCGAGCTGTCAGCACAGGCCATGCCCTTGCGGCATGCGGTGTTTGCCGTCGAAAAGGGCGTGCCAGCCGACATGATGTCGGATGCCAACGATGCCGAGGCCGTTCATGCCCTGCTGACCAACCGCGTGGGCGTGCCGGTGGCCACCGGGCGGCTGGTGCTCAACGGCTCATCGGCGCAGGTCGGGCGCATGGCGGTGTGCCACCCGCTGCGCAGCTTCAGCCTGGGCGCACAGGTGCTGACCGCGCTGCTGGCACGCGCCAAGGCGATGGGCGTGCAATCGGTGATGCTGCACGCACAACTCGGTGCGGTGGCGTTTTACGCCCGCCACGGTTTTGTGCCTCAGGGTGAGGTGTTCGAGGAAGCCGGGTTGGCACACCAGACCATGGTGTTGGCGCTGGCGGGCAAGGCAGGTTGAGGCTGCTGGCCGGTGATGGCACAGCGACCACGCTGGGCGGGCGGTGTGCGCGTGTCTGGCTACGCGGCCAGACGCTCGATCCGAGGACGCGTCAACTTGCTCGCCTGGTACAGGTCGTACTGCAGTTGCATACCTGCCCACAACTCTGGACTGGTACCAAAAGCTTCACCCAAACGATAGGCCATGTCGGCAGAAATGCCCGACGAGCCTGTGACGATGCGGGACAAGGTTACCCGGTTCACACCCAGCTTGACAGCAGCTTCTGTCACGGTGATGTCGCCCAAATACTCCCGGAGAATTTCACCAGGATGCGGCGGGTTATGCATTCGAGTCATGTTGAACCTCAGTGGTAGTCTTTGTAATCAACGAGCACGGCATCCTGACCTTCAAACGTGAACACCATGCGCCAGTTGCCATTGACGGTCAGCGCAGGTGAAATCCGTGCTCTTGACCTTGTCGCTGCGAAGCAGTCAATCTGTTTTGTCTGGGTCGTTTGAAAATGGTGTGGCGAGGCAACCGAGGCGGCTATGGCGCACCAGCCCTTTCCGACTTCTAGTTACGCGCGCGGCACTTTTGACTGGCGCATCCACAGGGTAGCTTTGCACTGGCTAGCATGCCCGACGTACAGCCCGAACGCGTCGATCTAATCCATTGTTCCTATCGCTCGAAGCGGGCTATGGAAGCTTGCATGCCAATACGGGCTTTCTTCCTTCAGGAAGAAGTTCGTTGCTCCGCCCGAGTCCGTGCAGCCATCAACAGCCGGAAAAATCCCACTCCTACTACTGAAAACAACACCGACGATGTGGTCCGGTGCTCGATGAAGGAAGTTGCTAACTTCGCGTCTCAATGGCGTAGGTGGATCTTCCAGGCGACTGTCTTGCTCATGTAGCGATAGCAACTGGTCTGCATCAATGCCTCGCAAAGCAACCCACAACAAAGCGCCACGCTTGCGTGTGAATTGTCGCGCCGCTGAGTCGTCGAGGGTAGCAAACACCTCATCCAGTACCTTGTCATCAAGTGCACTTTGCATCACGAATGCCAGCATTCCGCCCGCAGGGGTACCGTAAACGACTGCTTCGCGATTGGCGGTGCCTGTCGCACCGTCGATGGCCGTCCTCAATTCGTTGCGGCTCTTGTCCTTCGCCGCGTCGATCCTGGCCGGATCGAAGGGGTCTATGCGTACTTCCGCACCTCCATCCAAGGTCGCACCGCTACCAGCCAAGATTCGAATTACGACTTCTCTCCCGAGAGCGCGTCTTTCTCCTGCGTCTTCCGGTAAGCGATGAGGAACAGTCAGCACAACCGCAAGCCCCGAGCGAAGGTTCAGTGCAACGTTTGCCAGGTCTTTCCACAACTCGTCCCAGAACTCCAATGCTGCGCGGCGATGGATGCGGCGGCCCTTGTTTTCCGAAATGGACTTGCACTCGACCTCAAGCCCGTTCGGGCCGAGGTCATCAATCAGAAGATCAAAAGTCCCCTCGTTTTTCGCCCTGTGCCAAGTCAAACTTTGACTATGGCGGGCGAAGTGGGTCGCTGCTTGCACCTCCAAAAGCAACCCGTGTATCTTCTCGGCGCAGCTGAAGGCATCGCGGACCCGTCTGACAAATGCTTTTTTCTGCTTGACCGAGCAGATATCCAGAACGCTGAGCACCTGTGCAGCGAAGGCCAGGGCCGGAAAGATACTTGGATCGCTACACACCTTGTGCGGCACCGTGCCAAACCTCGCTACCAGTATTCGCAGCCGGTCCAATTGGTATGCGATGGCGTACTCAGAGCGCAGGTAGTCACCGAGAAAGTGGTTTGCCCGAATCGCTTCCTCCTGCTGCGCCACCGCGCCTTGCCAGTGTTCTGCACCGATTGCGGTCGCTAGACGCCGGTAGACCCAGGGCACCTCCGTTGTGGTCATCTGAATAGCTGGCACGTCGCCTCCCACATTCTTTTGGATCAAAAGGCAAGGCTACGAAACTGGCCGAGCTCGAAAGCTGGTCGTCGTGATAGGCAGTTCCCTGTGCTCACCCCCCACTCACCCATTCCTCCACCCTGAGCCCCGCCTGCGCCTCTGGCCGCCAGGTGTGCTCCTGCATCCGCCATTGCCAGTTACCCGCGTCGCCTTCAGACAGCATCACTGACAGCAGCGCACTGGTGCGGGTGCCGTAGGTGGGGGGGTGGTTCACCCAGATGGCTGACAGGGCGCGTTCCCACGCCATGGGTACGTTGGTTTGGGGCAGGTCGGCATCGGGCCAGGTGTGCCGATCAGCCAGCTTGGCCCACAGGGTTTCTTCGGCTTGTTTGTGCTGCGGGTGGTTGGGGCGGCCGCTCGCTTGCAAGCCAGGCAAAGCGTTTTCAAGTGCGGTGCGCAGTGCCACGGTTTTGGGCCATGGGGTGTTCAGGCCTGCGTTGGACAGGCCGTACACCCCCGGTGGCAGAGCCTGGCTGTGCAAGGTGGTGCGGTGCTCCGCATCGCGGTTGGTCAACCAGTGCCATTGGCCGGTGGCCACGTTGCCCACCACCAGGTTGAAGGCGCCGTAGGCGCTGGGGTCAAGCTGGGCGATGAGGGTTTCCAGCGGGGTGCCGTTCAGCCACAGCAGAGGCAATTCGCCCCGGCTGCGGGGCCAGGTGGTGGTGTCCTGGCCATGTCGCACGTTGGTCAGCATGGCCACCCGGTTGGCGGCGTGGGGTGGTGCACCGGGGCCGGTACAGGCCAGCCAGGTGCCGTGGTCGCGCCCGTCACGCCCGCCGATCACGTTCACGCCTGCCGGGGTGGACCAGCGGTGCAAGGGCAGGGTGGGGCGGTTGAGCGCTTCGTCGCGGTTGGCTGCCAGCACCAGCCCCACTTGCGGACTGGTGTGAATGGCGAAGGCCATCAAACACATGAAAAAAATGCCTCTACCGCTTTACTGGCATGCATGGTGTGCTATCAAAATAAAATTCAATAACAAAATGTGCTTCAGCGCTTTGCTGGTATGGCATGTTTGCTATTCAATTCGAAACAAGGTCAAGGGGCTGAGCGTTTTTCAGGCATGCGCGAAAAACGCTCAGCCTGTCAGCTCAGATGTCGGCCTGAAGCGTGTAAGGCAAGGGCAGCACGGTCAGGGCGGGGCCGGTGGCGCTGCCCAGGGTCAATGTGCCGCCTTCGGCTGCGGCCACTTGCATCGACACCACTGCTTCAAACCCGCTGGCGGCGGGCGCTGCGGCCACCACCGTGCCGCAGGCTTGTTCGGCATCGGTGCTGTGGAACACCTCTTGCCCTACCGTGGGCTGGCCATCGACACGCATATGAAAGGCCCGCCGTTTGAGCGTGCCGCGGTACTGGCTGCGTGCCACCACCTCCTGGCCGGGGTAGCAGCCTTTCTTGAAGTTCACGCCACCCACCGATTCGTAGTTCAGCATTTGTGGCACGAACGCGTCCACCACCGGCTGACTGACCATGGCCACCGCGCTGCGCACGTCCAGCAGTTGCCATTGCTCGGCCGTCAGCGTGGGGCCGCCCCAGTTGGCTGGCGCAGCCGCATCGGTGGCGGGCACGCAGGCCAGCAGCCGTGGCACGGCCTGGGGGCCGCTGCCTGCAGGCGGCAGGCGCACGAAGGTAGTGAGTGCGGGCAGGTTGGCAGATGTGGTGGCTTCGGGCAGCGTGGCCTTGGCCCAGGTGGCGGCTGGCAGGCTGGCTGCTTCGGCACAACGGTTGGCCGTGGCGCCAGCCAGCCCCCACAGGGTGAACTGGTCGCTGGCATCGCTGAGTTTGCATTGCGCCCGCATCACGAACATCGACAGGCGTTTGAGCGTGGCGGGCAGCAGGTCGCGGCTGCAGGCCAACAGCACGTCGTCAGGTGCCAGTTTGAAGTACACAAAACTGGCCAGCATGCGGCCTTTGGCCGAGCAGAACGCTGCCAGGCGACCTTCGGACAGGCTTTGCAGCGTCACATCGTTGCTGAGTTGGCCGTGCAGAAATTTGACGGCATCGGCACCTTGCGCCCGGATCACGCCCCAGTGCGCCAAGGCTGCCGCACCGTCGGACGGCTCCATGCTGGCCTGTGCGGGCGTTGCGGGGATGGGGGTGAATGGGGCGGTGGTGGCGTTCATGCTGCGAATTATCATTCGGGCGCTGACATGACCAGTGTGGTCGGGATTGCTGTTGAAAGGCCGGGGTTGAAACGTTTGCTTGAGGCGCGCACGCGCTGTGGGGGCCACCAGGGCGGTCGAATGCGGCTGGCCGCGTTGTCCGGGGTGCTTGCGCTGGCTGTGCTGGCCGTTGCAGCTTGGGTGGCCTGGTGGGTGCAGGCACCGCTGGCGTTGCGCCTGCAGCCTGGCGCAACCGTGCTGGACTTGAAGGTGGCCACTGGGTCGTCGGCCCAGCGCGCCGTGCGCGATGCGGTGGCTGCTGGCGTGGACGAGCCCCTGTGGCTGATGCAGGGTGCGTTGCGTTTGTCAGGCCAGGCCGCACAAATCAAGGCCGGCAGCTATGAATTGCCACCGGGCATCACCCCCTTGCAGCTGCTGGACAAGCTGGTGCGGGGAGACCAGGCGGTCAGGAGCGTCACGTTGGTTGAGGGGTGGACGTTTGTTCAAATGCACTTGGCCATTCAAAAAGCAGAGCACCTCACGCCTGACACACAAGCGCAGGGCACTGAAAACATCATGAAATCCATAGGCCGACCGGGGCAACACCCGGAAGGGCGGTTTTTTCCTGACACCTACGTGTACCCCAAAGGCAGCAGCGACCTGGATGTGTGGCGGCAGGCCGCCACCGCCATGGACCGCAAACTGGCCGAGGCCTGGGCTGGCCGCGATGCAAACTTGCCGCTGAAGTCACCCGACGAAGCGTTGATTCTGGCCAGCATCATCGAAAAAGAAACGGGCAGCGCGGCCGACCGCAAGCTGGTGGCGGGCGTGTTCGTCAACCGGCTGCGGCTGGGCATGCGCCTGCAGACTGACCCCACGGTGGCCTACGGGGCAGGCCCCGATTTCGACGGCCGCCTGCGCCGCAAGCATCTGGACACCGACACACCCTACAACACGTACACCCGTGCTGGGCTGCCCCCCACGCCCATTGCCGCGCCGGGTTGGGCATCGTTGCAGGCAGCGGTGCACCCGGCTGCCACCCGTGCGCTGTACTTTGTGGCCAAGGGCGACGGTGCCAGCCAGTTCAGCGAATCGCTGGCCGAGCACAACCAGGCCGTGCGCCGCTACATACTCAAGCAACCATGAATCTTTTGCCCACAGCCACAGCCACAGCACCCGGACCCGGACCCGGACCCGGACCCGTTGCCGCAGCTACTGCTGCACCCACATCCGCATCTGCGCATGCCACGTCCCCGCAAGCGGGCGTGTTCATCACCTTCGAGGGCATTGACGGCGCGGGCAAGTCGTCGCACATCGGCGCGCTGGCCGACGCCTGGCGGGATCGGGGCCGCACGGTCACGCTGACGCGCGAGCCGGGTGGCACGCCGCTGGCCGAAAAATTGCGCGCCTTGCTGCTGGCCGATGCCATGGACCCGCTGTGCGAAGCGCTGCTGATGTTTGCCGCCCGCCGCGACCATGTTTGCAATGTCATCGAACCCGCGCTGGCGCGGGGCGAGGTGGTCATTTCAGACCGCTTCACCGATGCCACGTTTGCCTACCAGGGCGGCGGACGCGGGTTTGACTGGCAGGTGCTGCACACGCTGGAAGGCTGGGTGCAGGCGTTACCCGACGGCCACACCCGCCAACCCGACCTGACGCTGTGGTTCGACCTGACCCCCGCCGTGGCCGCCCAGCGCCTGGCCGGAGCCCGCGAGCCCGACAAGTTCGAGAGCGAATCGGCGGCCTTTTTTGAACGCGTGGCTGCAGGCTACGCGCGGCGTTGCCACGCGCAGCCCGCCCGTTTTGCCCGCATCGAGGCCGACCAGCCACGCGACAAGGTGTGGGCCGACGTGCTGGCCGCCGTGCACACCCACGGTTGCTGGCAAGGCCAACCAGGGCAGGTGGCATGAGCGCCGCCCGCTCCGCCCCGCAGTGCGCAGCACGGAGGGGAGCCCAGTGACCGACGACGCAAGCAAATCCGCAGGCCCCGACGGTGGCCGACTGCCCCCGTGGCTGGCCCGGCAGCTCGCAACCCTGCTGGACCAGCGCGGCCACGCCTTGCTGCTGGCCGGGCCGTCGGGCCTGGGGCAGTACGAACTGGCGCTGGCACTGGCCCGCGCCTGGCTGTGCGAGCACGCCACCGCCGCCGGTGCGTGCGGCCAATGTGCCAGTTGCCACGCGGTCGATGTGCGCACCCATGCCGACCTGTTGGTGCTGCTGCCCGAGCAGCTGGCACTCGACCTGGACTGGCCGCTGGACGAGCGCACGCGCGACAAGATCGAAAAAAAGGAAATCAAGGCCAGCAAGTGGATACGTGTGGAGGCCGCGCGTGCGGTGGTCGATTTCGGGCAGACCACGCGTTCACGCGGTGCCACCAAAGTGGTGCTGGTGTACCCGGCTGACCGCTTGAACATCGAGTCGGCCAACACCTTGCTCAAAACACTGGAAGAGCCCGCTGGCGACCTGCGTTTTGTGCTGGCCACCGAATCGGCTCAAAGCCTGTTGCCCACCATCCGCAGCCGCTGCCAGGCCCACGCACTGGCATGGCCACCTGAAGCCGAAGCGCTGGCCTGGTTGCGTGCACAGGTGCCTGGCAGCGACGACGCCAGCGCACGCGTGTGGCTGCGCGCCGCCGGTGGCCGCCCCGCCGATGCCCTGAACTGGGCGCAGTTGCGTTTGACGGCTGCGCAGTGGGCACAGTTGCCCAAAGCCATTGCATCCGGCGATGGCAGTGCCCTGGCAGGCTGGTCGCCCGCTCAGCAACTGGACACGCTGCAAAAGTGCTGCCACGACATGATGGCGGTGGCTGCCGGTGCTGCCCCCCGTTTTTTCGATGTAGCACATGTGCCCGGCAAGGCATTGCCATTGGCGTTGCAGGCCTGGTCGAGAGACCTGATGGCCGCTGCCCGCACGGTGGAACACCCGTTCAGCGCCGGGTTGCTGCTGGAGGCCTGGATGGCCCGTGCACGCACGGCTTGCCAAGTGTGACGAGGGGGCAATGAGGTGGCCACGTTGCAGCCAGCCGTGCCCGGATGCCCGCCTTGTGCGTGGCCCCGCTCAACGCATACACTTCAGCCATGAACAGTGAAGTCACGCCAGCAGCCGGGGCGGCCAAGGCACCTGCGGCGGTGTCACGTCCCAGCGTCATCCAGTTGTCGATCAAGGAAAAGGCGGCCTTGTACGCGGCGTACATCCCCTTGTTCGAGGCGGGTGGCATTTTCGTACCCTCCACGCGTGAACATCGGCTGGGCGACGACCTGTATCTGCTCATCTCGCTGCCCGAAGACCCGCAGCGGTACCCCATTGCCGGCAAGGTGGCCTGGATCACCCCACCTCGGTCTGCCGGTAACCGCACGCAGGGTGTGGGTGTGCGCTTCCCCAGCGACGACGTGTCGCAACAACTGAAAATGCGCATCGAAGAAATCCTGGGGTCGCGCATCGGATCGGATCGCCCCACGCAAACCATCTGATTCCGTAGCAAACTTGTGTTTTTGATAAAGCGCTGGGCGCTTTTTTTATTTGTAATTCATGTTCACCGACTCCCACTGCCACCTCAATTTCCCTGGTTTGCACGAGCGCATCCCTGACATCCTGGCTGACATGCGGCAGGCGCAGGTCGACCGTGCCCTGTGCATCTGCACCACGCTGGAGGAGTTCGATGCCGTACACCAGTTGGCTGTTCAGCACGACAACATCTGGGCCACGGTGGGGGTGCACCCCGACAACGAAGGCGTTCAGGAGCCCTCGCTGGCTGATCTGCTCGACCGTGCGGCGCTCCCAAAAGTGGTGGGCATCGGTGAAACCGGGCTCGACTACTACCGCCTGGGCGAGCGCAGCGTGGCCGACATGGCCTGGCAGCGTGACCGCTACCGGGTGCACATCGACGCCGCGCGGCAAACGGGCTTGCCACTGGTCATCCACACCCGCAGCGCATCGGACGACACGCTGGCCATCCTGCGCGAGTGCGGTGGTTTCGGTTCGGAGGCTGTCGGGCAGGCCTTGCCCGTGGCCACCGGTGTGTTCCATTGCTTCACCGAAACGCTGGCCGTGGCGCGTGCGGCGCTGGACTTGGGGTTTTACGTGTCGTTCTCGGGCATCCTGACCTTTCGCAACGCGACCGATTTGCGCGAAGTGGCCGCTTACGTGCCCATGGACAGGCTGTTGATCGAAACCGACAGCCCCTACCTGGCGCCCACGCCACACCGTGGCAAAACCAACACCCCTGCCTACGTGCCGTTTGTGGCAGCACAGATTGCCCAGGTGCGGGGCATCAGCGTCGAAGAGGTGGGCCGCATCACCAGCCAGAACGTGGACGACTTGTTCACCCGCGTGGCCCAAGCTGCCAGCCTTGCTGCATTGGCCATTGGGGTGGTGGCATGAACCGCCCGACCATGCCCGGCTTGCCGCCTGTTGTCGCGCACCAGTGCAACATGTCCCGCCGTCGTTGGGTGCTGGGTGCCAGCGCAATGGCGCTGCTGTCCATGGGTGGCGCTGCCCAGGCCGGTTCGTTCGAAGATTTTTTCGTTGCCATCCAGCGCGACGATGCCAGCGAACTGGCGCGACTGGCGGCGCTGGGCTTCGATCTGAACACCACCAACGCGCAGGGCCAACACGCCCTTCACCTTGCCATGCGAGAGCCCAGCCTGCGTGTGATGGGGTATTTGCTGCAACACCCCAGTGTGGATGTCGATGTGCGCAACCCGAAGGATGAAACACCGCTGATGCTTGCCATGCTCAAGGGGTACTTGGCTCAGGCCACGGCCATGCTGAAGCGCGGTGCCGACGTCAACAAAACCGGGTGGACGCCGCTGCACTATGCAGCCTCTTACAGCGGCAAAGGTGCCACCGAGCAGGTGCAACTGCTGCTGGAGCACCATGCCTACATCGATGCCGAGTCTCCCAATGGCACCACGCCCTTGATGATGGCTGCGCAGTACGGCAGTGAAGACGTGGCCAAACTGTTGCTGGAAGAGGGGGCCGATGCAACCCTGCGTAACCAGCTCAAGCTCACCGCCATCGACTTTGCCACGCTTGCGGGCCGGGCATCGCTGGCCGAAACCATTGCCCAGGCGGTGCGTGCAGAGGCCCCCAAGGGGAAGTGGTGAGTGCCGCCCGCTGCCGGGCAGGCTATAATCATGGGCTTCGCCTTGCTGCACCCCATTTAGACGCTGGGGGCAGCTACCCTCAAGGAACCCACAAGGAGTGTGTATGCGTCATTATGAAATCGTCTTGATGATCCACCCGGATCAAAGCGAACAGGTTCCAGCCATGCTGGAACGCTACAAGGGCATGATCACCGCTGGTGGTGGTGCTGTTCACCGTGTTGAAGACTGGGGCCGCCGTCAGCTGGTGTACCAGATCAACAAACTCAGCAAGGCTCACTACCTGTGCGTGAACATCGAGGCCGATCAGGCCGTGATGGCCGAACTGGAACACGCCTTCAAGTTCAACGACGCCGTGTTGCGTCACCTGACCGTGCTGAAGAAGAAGGCTGAAACCGGCCCATCTTCCATGATGAAGTCGGTCGAACGCGAAGAAGCCCGCAAGGTTTCCCAGCAGGAGAATGCCGCCTGATCATGCGGGCATGACCCCTTAACGGGTCTCGTGACCATCCGGACCAGGTTTGAACCAGCTTCGTTTATCTGCCAGCATCGCTCAGGTGTACCCCATGCGGTACACGCCAGCCGGGGTTCCGGCCATGGACGTGCTGCTAGACCACGAATCTGAAGTCACCGACACCGGCACCCAACGCCAAGTCAAACTCAGCCTCAGGGCGGTTGCATTTGGCACGCTGGCAGAAACACTGGCCCAAACCAGTCTGGATGCCAAATGGGTTTTCACGGGATTTCTGGGGTTGTCTCGCAACGGTAAAGGCGTTGTGTTTCATATTCAGGACATTCAAAGCATTTAAGGAAGGCCCATCATGGCTGCACCCAAGCGTTTCAATAAAGACAAGCGCCCCAAGCGCAACACCCAGTCGCTGCTGTTCAAGCGCAAGCGTTACTGCCGTTTCACCGTCGCCAATGTCGAAGAAGTTGACTACAAAGACATCGACACACTGCGCGATTTCATTGCCGAAAACGGCAAGATCATCCCCGCACGCCTGACTGGCACACGTGCCATTTATCAGCGCCAAGTCAACACAGCCATCAAGCGCGCACGCTTCCTGGCCATGTTGCCTTACTCTGACCAGCACCGCGCCTGAGGAGACACACCATGCAAATCATCCTTCTTGAAAAAGTTGTCAACCTGGGTTCCCTGGGTGATGTCGTCAAGGTCAAAGACGGTTACGCACGTAACTTCCTGATCCCCGCTGGCCGTGCACGCCGTGCCACACAAGCTGCCATTGCCGAGTTCGAAGCACGCCGTGCCGACCTCGAAAAAGCCGCAGCTGCCAAGCACGCCGAAGCCGAAGCGCTGGGCGCCAAGCTGGCAGGCATCATCGTCAAGATCAGCCAGAAGGCTGGCGTTGACGGTCGCCTGTTCGGCTCGGTCACCAACCACGACATTGCCGACGAACTGGTCAAAATGGGCCACACCGTTGTCAAAGCACAGGTTCGCATGCCCAATGGCCCTCTGAAGGCCGTGGGCGAGTACACCGTGGCGTTGTCACTGCACACCGATGTGCACGTGGACGTCAACGTCAACGTGCTGGGCGAGACCGCCTGATCACATCGAACTGACCGGCGGCACCGCCTGGTGTGGCAATCTGTCCGGGTTGCTGTGAAAAGCACAGCCGCCGCGTCAATCAAGAGCCGCCTTGTTCAAGGCGGCTTTTTTATTTGTGGATGCAAGCTTGACAGCATGGGAGCGGTTTCAGTCGGTTTGTCCACCGTTTCCGGCTATCCATCCCCCGGTTATCCACAGACTTGTCCCGTGACGCACGGGCGTTCATTCCGTACCATTCAGGGCCCGTTACCCATCGACCTATGAACGCAGTCATTTCCCGCACCTTCGAACCGCTCGATCCTTCCAGCTACCCTGCCGACCAGCAGGTGGCACAGCTGCGTATACCGCCACACTCGATCGAGGCCGAATCCAGTGTTCTGGGTGGCCTGCTGCTCGACAACAGCGCCTGGGACCGGGTGGGTGACCTGGTGAAAGACGGCGACTTCTACCGCCTCGAGCACAAGCTGGTGTTTGCGGCGATAGCGCAACTGGTGAATGCGTCCAAACCCGCTGACGTCATCACGGTGTTCGAGCATTTGCAGAGCCAGGGCAAGTCCGCTGACGTGGGCGGGTTGTCTTACCTCAACTCGCTGGCGCAGTACGTGCCCAGCGCCGCCAACATCCGGCGCTATGCCGAGATCGTGCGCGAGCGCGGCATCTTGCGCAAACTGCTGACTGCCAGCGACGAAATTGCCACCGCCGCGTTCGCGCCGCAAGGCCGCCCGGTCGCCAAAATTCTGGACGAGGCCGAGCAGAAGATCTTCAACATCGGTGAAGAAGGCTCGCGCATGAAGCAGGGCTTTCAGAGCATGGACACCCTGGTGGTGGAGCTGCTAGACCGTGTGCAGGAAATGGCCGACAACCCCGCCGACATCACCGGCGTGCCCACAGGTTTTTACGATCTGGACCGCATGACCGCAGGCTTTCAGGCCGGCGACCTGATTGTGCTGGCGGCTCGCCCATCCATGGGCAAGACGGCACTGGCCATCAACATTGCCGAACACGTGGCGTTGAACGAAGGCTTGCCGGTGGCCGTGTTCTCCATGGAAATGGGAGCCGCCCAGTTGGCCGTGCGGGTGGTGGGTTCCATCGGGCGCATCAACCAGGGACATTTGCGCACTGGCAAGCTCACCGACGAAGAATGGCCACGCCTGACCGAGGCCATTGAGCGGCTGCGCACCATCTCGCTGCACATCGACGAAACCCCTGGCCTCACCCCCAGCGAGCTGCGCGCCAACGCCCGCCGCCTGGCACGCCAGTGCGGCAAGCTGGGCCTGATCGTGGTCGACTATTTGCAGTTGATGAGCGGCAGTGGCAATTCCAACGGCGAAAACCGCGCCACCGAACTGGGCGAAATTTCCCGGGGCCTGAAGATGCTGGCCAAAGAGCTGCAATGTCCTGTGATTGCGCTTTCTCAGCTGAACCGAAGCGTAGAACAGCGTACCGACAAGCGCCCCATGATGAGTGACTTGCGCGAATCAGGTGCCATCGAGCAGGATGCCGACATCATCATGTTCATTTACCGTGACGAGTACTACAACAAAGACAGCAAGGAGCCGGGTGTGGCCGAGGTCATCATCGGCAAACAGCGTAACGGCCCGACGGGCACGGTGAAGCTGGCCTTCCTGAACCAGCTCACGCGGTTTGAAAGCCTGGCCTCCGGTGGCAGTAGCGATTATTAAAGTTGAACATGCCCAACGAACTGAATACCAACGAGCCCGTGCAAACCCCGCGCCTGTGGCAAGGTGACGGCTGGACCGCCAAGGTCATCAAGAACGAAGACGATGACGGCTGGGCTGTCGAAATGATGCGCGACGGGGAACGCGAACCCGCCTTGGTGGCCCCCTGGACCATGGGCCGCGACAAGAAAAACCCCAAGCCGCTGGACTCGGCCGCTTTCTACACCTGGGTGAAAACGGCCAACGAGGTGGTGCGCCGCCACGAGCAGCAACTGCACGCCCTGTTGCACAAAAGTGTGAAAGTGAGCGTGGATGGCGAAACCATCGAAGTGACGTTGGACATCACCCCCGACGACGATGCCCCCTATGCCGTGCTGTCAGCCCATGACCGGTTTGGCGAGTGCTTGGCCCAAGTGACGGTGGATGCGGGCTTCAAATTGAATGACCGCTCCGCCGAAGCTTGGGTGCGCCAAGCCTACAAGGCGCCTGCCAGGGCGCAAGCAGACTGACTGTTGGTAAATAAGGTCTTGCTGCTTGATGTGTAAGATTTTGTTGCTATGAATACTGAAAATATTGACTGAGATATCAAATCTTTCATCATTTAAATAGCAAATAAGTGTTATGTATCAAGCGCTGAGGTCTGAAAAATTATAATTTTTTTGCGCTGAAGGTGTCGCAAGCCTTCAGGTTGCCACTATGCAGCCCCGTGTTGAACCAGCGTACCCGCTGCGCGCTGCTGCCGTGGGTGAAGCTGTCGGGCACCACGCGGCCCTGGGCTTTTTGTTGCAGGGCATCGTCGCCAATTTTGGCGGCGGCATTCATGGCGGCCTCAATGTCTCCACCCTCCAGCGTCTGGCGGGATTCGTTCGACTTGTTGGCCCACAGCCCGGCAAAGCAGTCGGCTTGCAACTCCAGCCGCACACTCAGGGCGTTGTACTCCTTCTGGCTGACGCGCCCGCGCATGTTGTCCATCTTGTCCGAGATGCCCAGCAGATGCTGCACATGGTGACCCACCTCGTGCGCCACCACGTAAGCCTGGGCAAACTCACCGGGTGCCCCCAACTCGTCCCGCAGGGTCTGGTAAAAGCCCAGGTCGATGTAGACCTTCTGGTCGCCGGGGCAATAAAACGGCCCCATGGCCGACTGGCCCGTGCCACAAGCCGTGGGCGTGGCACCGCGAAACAGCACCAATTTGGGTTCCTGGTAATGGGTACCACCCTGTTTGAACACGTCCTTCCAGACATCTTCCGTGTCGGCCAACACCGTGGACACGAACCGGGCCATGCGGTCATCGGCCGGTGGTCGATGCGCAGGTGCTTGCTGAGTGACCGGCGTTGGCGCCATGTCGCCACCGCTGATCACGCCCAAAATGGTCAGCGGATTGATGCCAAATGCCCAGCCCGCCACCAGCGCGATGACGATGCTGCCCAGCCCGATGCTGCGCCCACCGCCACCGCCCACACGAAACCCGCCACCCCCGCCGTCTTCACTGCGGCGGTCTTCCACGTTGTCAGATTGGCGGTTGCCATCCCATTTCATGGTTCAGTCCGTTTGGGTGGTGTGGTTCAAAGCACTTCGCTGGCAAAGTCGGCCAACCGTGAGCGCTCGCCCCGTGCCAGCGTGATGTGCCCACCATGTGGCCAGCCCTTGAAACGGTCCACGGCGTAGGTCATGCCCGATGAGCCTTCAGTGAGGTAGGGCGTGTCGATCTGCGCCAGGTTGCCCATGCAGATGATTTTGGTGCCCGGCCCGGCGCGGGTGATGAGGGTTTTGATCTGTTTGGGAGTCAGATTCTGTGCCTCGTCAATGATGAGGTACTTGTTCAGGAACGTGCGGCCCCGCATGAAGTTCATGCTCTTGACCTTGATGCGGCTGCGGATCAGCTCGTTGGTGGCGGCGCGGCCCCATTCCCCAGCGTTGCCACCGTCGCCTTTGGCCAGGAAGTCCAGGTTATCGTCGAGTGCACCCATCCACGGGCCCATTTTTTCTTCTTCGGTGCCGGGCAGGAAGCCGATGTCTTCGCCCACGCTCACGGTGGCGCGAGTCATGATGATTTCGGTGTAGCGGCGGTCGTCCAGTACCTGGGTCAGGCCAGCTGCCAGCGCCATCAGGGTTTTGCCGGTACCGGCTGTGCCTGTGAGGGTGACGAAATCGACCTCCGGGTCCATCAGCAGGTTGAGGGCAAAGTTCTGCTCACGGTTGCGGCTGGTCACGCCCCACACGGCGTTTTTCAGGTGAGTGAAGTCGCGCAGCGTTTTCAGAACGATGGTCTTGTCGCGGATTTCAACCACGCGGGCGTACAGCGCAGGCTCGCCGGGTGCCTCGAAGTACACAAACTGGTTGATGTGGCACTGCGCCACGGCAGGGCCGCTGACGCGGTAGAACGTGTGGCTGCCTTGTTGCCAGCTTTCAACGGTTTTGCTCTGACGGGTCCAGAAGTCGTGAGGCAGGGCGAGCAAGCCGCTATACAGCAACTCGCCGTCCTCCAGCACCTTGTCGTTTTCGTAGTCCTGTGCATCCAACCCCAGCGCGCGCGCCTTGATGCGCATGTTGATGTCTTTGGACACCATGGCCACCACACGCCCTTTGTGGCGTTCGCTCAAGGCTTGCACCACACCCAGTATCTGGTTGTCTGCCTTGCCCTGTGGCAGGCTGGTGGGCAGGGTGTAGTTCAGGGGTTCGGTCTGGAAGTACAAACGTCCCTGGGCCGACGTGTGGCCGGTGGCCGACAGAGGCAGCCCCAGTGTCATGTCTTCCCCTGCCAACGCGGCCAGGGCATCGAGTGTGCGGCTGGCCTGGCGCCCGTTGCGTGCGACTTCGGTCATGCCCTTTTTGTGCCCGTCGAGCTCTTCCAGCACGATCATGGGCAGGTACACATCGTGTTCTTCAAACCTGAAGAGGCTCATCGGATCGTGCAGCAGCACGTTCGTGTCCAGCACGAACAACTTGGTCGGGCCGCTGCGTACTTTGCCTTTGCCGCCTTTTTTTGCACTTTTTTCTGGTGGCTGGGCCTGTGAGATCCTTGGGCTGGCCAGAGGGGTTGCCGGAGCCATGGGCGGTGGGGGCGCCGATGCCGGTGTTGTCGGGCTTGCCTGTGTGACCGTTTCAGGTGCCACCACGGTTGTCACCAGGGCTGCAACTGGCTGCATGGGCGCTCTGCGTTTGCGCGTATGGGCTGTGGCAACCGATACCTTGTCTGCTGCCGGGACCGATGTAGCCGCCTGTGTGACGGCTGCAACGGTGGGTAAAGGGTTCGTTTTTCGGCTGTGGGCAGCACCCGCTGTCTGAATGGTGTGCTGATCCAGTGCGAGACGTGCGGCCTTTTTGGCGGGGGGAGGTGGCAGTGGCATGTTGTTCGGTGGAGGGTTCAGGACGACAGGTGGCAGATGCGAACCAGATTGAGTGAAATCACATCAGCAGGGCACACAAACAAAAAGCCGTCAGGTTGCCCTGACGGCTTTTCGTGAAAGAGTAGGTAGCGTTCGCGGCACTGCGGGATGGCATGAAACCATTATGCAGCACAGCCGTTTCAGCTTGATGGCCGGGCGTTCGGCTGCGCCTGGCAGACCCGATTCAAGCTGCCGTGACGACAGCTTCCTTGGCGGAAGGGTCTTTTTTCGGTGTGTCCTTGGGTGCGGCCTCTTTGGCGGTTGCGGCCTCTTTGGCTGCAACCGAACCGGCTTTTTTCAAGGCTTTCACTGCCTTGAGCACGTCTTCGACGTGACCGGGCACCTTCAGGCCGCGCCACTCTTGTTTGAGGATGCCGTCAGGGCCGATCAGGAACGTGCTGCGCTCGATGCCCTTGACCTTCTTGCCGTACATGATCTTGTTCTTGACCACGCCGAACATGTGACACATTTTTTCTTCGGTATCGGCAATCAGCTCAAACGGCAGTTCAAGCTTGGTTTTGAACTCGTCGTGCGACTTCATGTTGTCGCGCGACACGCCAAACACGGCAGCCCCAGCCTTGGCAAAGTCCTTGTATTTGTCGCGGAACTGCATGGCTTCTGTCGTGCAGCCAGGGGTGTTGTCTTTTGGATAAAAATAGAGCACCACTGTTTGACCCAGATGTGACAGGTTGGTAACCTTGATCTGCCCGGTGGCGTTGGATTCGAATTCGGGAATGAGTTTGTTGACAACGACTGCCATGCTGTATGAACCCTGACCTAGGTTGGTTTTCTGTGCCGACGCAAGTGCCACAGGCACCCACGATCAACCGACTATTTTACCTGATGCAGGTCACCAGACCGGGGCTTTCAAAGCGTTTGTTTGCTGACAGCCCCCTTGCGGACCTAGGGTTTTCCCTCTGATCGGGCGTTGTACCCGTTTCGCTGCCATCTGATGGTGCAGTTTTCGGCTGACTCCGGCGCCGTGCTCAAGCCATTCCAGGCAGCAACACGGCCACCACGCGTCGACCCTCTTGCACCAGGATGTTGTACGTGCGGCAAGCGGCCCCCGTGCCCATGGTTTCCAGCCCGATGCCCGCCGTGACCAGTGCCGCGTACAGAGACGGGTGAGGGAAGCGCAACTTCGTGCCGCTGCCAAACACCACCAGTTCGGGCTCATGTGCCAGCAGTTGCTGGAAATCGGCGGCAACCAGATCTTCAAACCTCTGGCATGACCAGGGCGTGACCGCGCCTGAATAGGTCAGCAGCAAGCTGCCCTCGTGCCGCTGGTTGCGAACCTGTATCCAGCCCTCGCCATAGGCTTGAACCGATGCGGCGGTGGCGTGGTCTGCGTGGAGTTTCATGTGGGGGTGGCACTAATCTGTGAGCGAACGGTCGGATGGGGTTGGAATTATGGTGAAATTGTATGTTTCGCGCCCCCATCAGAGCCCTGGCCATGACCGTTCGCACCATTTCCAAGTCCACCAAGCTGTCCAACGTCTGCTATGACATTCGCGGGCCCATCATGGACCGCGCGCGTCAGATGGAAGACGAGGGCCAGAAAATCATCAAGCTCAACATCGGTAACCTGGCGGTGTTCGGCTTTGACAGCCCTGAAGAGGTGCAGCAGGACATGATCCGCAACCTGCCCAACTCGGCAGGCTATTCGGACAGCAAGGGTATTTTTGCGGCGCGCAAGGCCGTCATGCACTACACCCAGCAGCAGGGTATCAAGGGCGTGACGCTGGACGACATTTACCTGGGCAACGGTGCCAGCGAGCTGATCGTGATGGCCACGAATGCCTTGTTGGACACCGGCGACGAGGTGCTGCTGCCGTCCCCCGACTACCCGCTGTGGACCGCCGCGGCCAGCCTGTCTGGCGGCACACCCGTGCACTACCGCTGCGACGAAGACAACGGCTGGATGCCCAACCTCGACGACATCCGCGCCAAGATCACGCCGCGCACCAAGGGCATCGTGGTCATCAACCCCAACAACCCCACGGGTGCGCTGTACGCCGACGAGCTGTTGCAGGCCATCGTGGACATTGCCCGCGAGCACGGCCTGGTGATTTTTGCTGACGAGGTGTACGACAAGGTGCTGTACGACGACGTGAAGCACACCGCCATCGGTTCGTTGAGCGAAGACGTGCTCACGCTCACCTTCAACTCGCTGTCCAAAAGCTACCGCTCGTGCGGTTACCGCGCGGGCTGGATGGTGGTGTCGGGCGACAAAAAGCCTGCCAAAGACTACATCGAGGGCCTGAACATGCTCTCGAACATGCGCCTGTGCTCCAACGTGCCCGGCCAGTACGCCATCCAGACAGCATTGGGTGGTTACCAGAGCATCAACGAGCTGGTGGGCGAGGGCGGCCGCTTGCGTCGCCAGCGCGACCTGGCGTATGAACTGATCACCGCCATTCCCGGTGTGAGTTGCGCGCGCCCGGTGGCTGCGCTGTACATGTTCCCCCGGCTCGACCCTGCGATTTACCCCATTGAAGACGACCAGGCTTTCTTCCTGGAGTTGCTGCAGGAAACCCGCGTGATGCTGGTGCAAGGCACGGGCTTCAACTGGCCTGCGCCGGACCACTTCCGCATCGTGTTTTTGCCCCATGAAGACGACCTGCGCGAAGCCATTGGCCGCGTGGCGCGTTTCCTGGAGCACGCCCGCAAACGCTTTGGCACCGATCAATTGGCACACGAGTTGGCCGCTACGTCACCCGTTGCACCAGCCAGCAACGTCGCCCATATCACGCCAGCGGCCAAGTCTGCGGGTCGTACGTCCACAAAGAAACGTTGATTTTGTATAGCTGAAACTGCTTGTGTATCAAGCGGTGAAGGTGTTTTTGATTGAGAAAATGAGCATGAAACCCATTCAAGTTGGCCTGCTGGGCATCGGTACCGTTGGCAGTGGCACATTCAATGTGCTGCGGCGCAACCAGGAAGAAATCAAGCGCCGCGCTGGCCGTGGCATTGAAATCACGATGGTGGCCGACCTGGACGTGGCCCGTGCCCAGTCTGTGGTGGGCGAGGGCGTGACCGTGGTGAGCGACGCCCGCGCCATCATTGCCAACCCCGACATCGACATCGTCATCGAGCTGATCGGCGGCTACGGCATTGCCAAGGCGCTGGTGCTGGAGGCCATTGCCGCAGGCAAACACGTGGTCACCGCCAACAAGGCGCTGCTGGCCGTGCACGGCACCGAAATTTTTGCCGCCGCCAGCGCCAAGGGTGTGATGGTGGCTTTCGAAGCCGCAGTGGCCGGTGGCATTCCCATCATCAAGGCGCTGCGCGAGGGCCTGACGGCCAACCGCATCCAGTGGCTGGCCGGCATCATCAACGGCACCACCAACTTCATCCTGAGCGAAATGCGCGACAAGGGCCTGGACTTTGACGTGGTGCTGAAAGAAGCTAAACGCCTGGGCTACGCCGAAGCCGACCCCACCTTCGACATCGAAGGTGTGGATGCCGCGCACAAAGCCACGCTGATGAGCGCCATTGCCTACGGCATCCCGGTGCAGTTCGACAAAGCTTATGTGGAAGGCATCACCCAGCTGGGTGCGGCCGACATCCGCTATGCCGAGCAGCTGGGCTACCGCATCAAGCTGCTGGGTATCGCGAAGCGCCGTGACGCCGACGCGGCCAGGCACCAGTCAGCTGGCATCGAGCTGCGCGTGCACCCCACCCTGGTGCCCGCCAAGCGCCTGATTGCCAACGTGGAAGGTGCCATGAATGCCGTGATGGTGCACGGCGATGCCGTGGGCACCACCCTGTACTACGGCAAAGGCGCGGGCAGCGAACCCACCGCCAGCGCCGTGATTGCCGACTTGGTCGACATCACCCGCCTGCACACCGCTGACCCGCAGAACCGCGTGCCGCACCTGGCTTTCCAGCCGGGTTCGTTGAGCGACCTGCCCGTGCTGCCCATGACCGAGGTCATCACCAGCTATTACTTGCGCTTGCGCGTGGCTGACCAGGCCGGCGTGCTGGCCACCGTGACCGGCATCCTGGCCGGTGCGGGCATCAGCATCGACGCGGTGCTGCAGCGCGAGGCCGACGAAGTGGGCGGCGAAGGCAGCACCCAGACCGACGTGATCATCCTCACGCACGACACCAAAGAGGGCACCCTGAACGACGCCATGGCACAGATGCAGGCGTTGCCCACCGTGCTGGCTCCCATCACACGCATCCGCAAGGAAGAGCTGGCCTGAGAGGTTGAGAGTCTTTCGCCCATGCCCGCTCACCACCCCAAAATGCACCCGTTCGGCGTTGCAAATGCGCGCAATAGCCCGAGCTATTGCTGTGCTTTGCGCCTTGATCGGGCGCGTTTTGGTGCGTTGCTCGGGCACGCCCGAAATACTCTCAGCCTCTGAGAAGCTGAGCGTTTGCGCAGCCCATCTTTGAAACGGTGCAACGCCTCATTGCCCGAACACAGCAGGACACGGACCATGAAATACATCTCCACCCGTGGCGACCAGTCGCCCAAGCACTTTTGCGACATCTTGCTCGAAGGTCTGGCACCCGACGGTGGCCTGTACCTGCCAGAAAGCTACCTCCAGGTGTCAGACGCCACGCTGACCGCGTGGCGCAAGGTCTACCACGACCAAGGCTATGCCGCACTGGCGTTTGAAATCCTGTCGCTGTACATCGACGACATCCCTGCGGCCGACCTGCGCGCCCTGTGCGCCAAAACCTACACCGCCGAGGTGTTTGGCACCGGCGAGATCGTGCCCCTGCGCCACGTCGAAGACGGCCTGTGGCTGGAGGCCCTGTCCAACGGCCCCACGCTGGCCTTCAAAGACATGGCCATGCAGTTGCTGGGCAACCTGTTCGAGTACGAGCTGGCCCGCCGCGGCGAAAGCCTGAACATTTTGGGTGCCACCAGCGGCGACACCGGCAGCGCCGCCGAGTACGCCATGCGCGGCAAAAAGGGCGTACGCGTGTTCATGACCAGCCCGCACGGCCGCATGAGCCCGTTCCAGCAGGCGCAGATGTTCAGCCTGATGGACGACAACATCTTCAACATCGCCATCGAAGGCGTGTTCGACGATTGCCAGGACATCGTCAAGGCCGTCAGCAACGACCTCGCCTTCAAGCGGCAGTACAAGATTGGCACGGTCAACTCCATCAACTGGGCGCGGCTGCTGGCCCAGGTGGTGTACTACTTTGCGGGCTATATCCAAGCCACCGAGTCGAATGACCAGAAAGTCAGTTTCACGGTGCCCAGCGGCAACTTCGGCAACGTGTGTGCCGGCCACGTGGCGCGGATGATGGGCCTGCCCATTGCACAACTGGTGGTGGCCACCAACGAGAACGACGTGCTTGACGAGTTCTTCCGCACCGGCGTGTACCGCGTGCGCGGCAGCGCCGACACCCACGAAACGTCCAGCCCCAGCATGGACATTTCCAAGGCCAGCAACTTCGAGCGCTTCGTGTTCGACCTGCTGGGCCGCGATGCGGCCCGCACCGCCGACCTGTTCGGGCCGCAACTGACCAGTGCAGGGCGTTTCGACCTCGGCGCCGATTCGTTGTTTGCCGAAGCGGCAGCCAGCTACGGCTTCATCAGTGGCAAGAGCACCCATGCCGATCGGCTGGCCACCATCAAAGACGTGTTCCAGCGCCATGGCATGGTCATCGACACCCACACCGCCGACGGCGTCAAGGTCGCGCGCGAGCACCTGCAACCCGGCTTGCCCATGGTGGTGCTGGAAACCGCGCTGCCCATCAAGTTTGCCGAGACCATTCAGGAGGCCCTGGGCCAGTTGCCCGAGCGGCCCGCGCGCTTCAACGGCATCGAAGACCTGCCCAAACGCGTGGTGGTGATGCCTGCCGACGCGGGTCAGGTGAAGGCCTTCATTACCGCCAAGTGCGCCTGAGAGGCGAGAGTCTTTCGCCCGTGCCCGAAAGACGCCCAGCCTCTGACTCGGTAAAGGTCAAATTTTATTGAAGTTTTGGCCTTTATCGCTTTACTGTATTGGCTTTGTAGCTCTTGTTTTTAAGGTTGTCAGCGCTTGAAAGTCATCGTCGTCACCGGGTATTCCAACGCGGGTAAAACCACGTTGATGGAAAAACTCATCCCTGCATTGAAGGCCTTGGGGCAGCGGGTGAGCGTGGTCAAGCACGCCCACCACCGTTTTGAGATGGACCACCCCGGCAAAGACACCTGGCGGCACCGCGAGGCTGGTGCGTTCGAAGTGGTGGCCGCGTCCCCCCACCGGCTGGTCTTGATCCGTGAGTTTGAGCAGTCGGTTGAACTGCCCGTGCACGCCGTGCTGGCCGAGGTGTACCCCGGCGTTGACTGGGTGCTGGTGGAAGGCTACCGCGACTGCAATCTGCCCAAACTGGAAGTCTGGCGTGCCGACAACGGCAAGCCCGTGCTGTACGAGAACGACCCCTTCGTGGTTGCCGTGGCCACCGATGAACCTACCAACCTGCCCGCCCCCACTGGCCTGCCAGTGATGCACATGGGCAACGGCAACGACATTGCCCAATGGCTGATGGCCCAGGGCGACCGGTTCGACTACGACGCAGGCAGCTTCGCATGAGTCAGCCAACCCGCGCCCCCCTGATGGTGCTCGACGACGCACTGGCCCAATTGCTGGCTGCTGCCATCCCGACGCTGCCAACCGAAAGCGTGCCCACCTTCGAAGCCGACGGCCGCGTGCTGGCCACACCGCTGACCTCGGTTTTGCACGTGCCACCGCAAGACAACTCCAGCATGGACGGCTATGCCGTTCGCCGGGCCGACTTGGCCTCGGCCAGCGCCGATGCCCCGGTGTCGTTGCCCGTGGCACAGCGCATTGCCGCGGGCCACGCGGGCACTGCGCTGCAGGCGGGCACCGTGGCACGCATCTTCACTGGTGCCCCCGTGCCCGAAGGGGCCGATGCCATCGTGATGCAGGAAGACGTTGCCGTCGCTGAAGCGGTAACCAACGGTATGCCCACCGCCAGCTTCAAAGCCGCACCGCCAGCAGGGGCCTGGATTCGCCGTGCCGGTGAAGACGTGACCCGTGGCGCACAGGTGCTGGCCGCTGGCCAGCGGCTGGGGCCCGCCGAACTGGGTCTGGCTGCCAGCCTGGGGCTGGCCGAGCTGACGGTGGCACGCCGCCCCCGCGTGGCATTGTTTTCCACGGGTGACGAGCTGGTGATGCCCGGCACCGTGCCGCCCGAGGCCATGCCCCCCGGCGCCATTTACAACTCCAACCGCTTTTTCCTGAGGGCACTGCTCACGCGCCTGGGTTGCGAGGTGTCCGACCTGGGCATCGTGCCCGATCAGCGCGCCGCCACCTTGGCCGCGCTGGCCGATGCTGCCCGAACGCACGACCTGATTCTGACCAGCGGGGGCGTGTCGGTGGGTGAAGAAGACCACATCAAACCCGCTGTGCAGCAACTGGGCAGCCTGGCCCTGTGGCAAATCGCCATGAAGCCTGGCAAGCCGTTTGCCTATGGCACGGTGAGGCATGCTGAAGGTGGTGCCACGGGTGCCGCCCATTTCATCGGCTTGCCGGGCAACCCAGTGTCCAGCTTCATGACCTTTTTGCTGCTGGTGCGCCCCTTCCTGCTGCGCCTGCAGGGTGTGACCGACGTGGCCTGCCCGGTGCAAGCCTTGCCTGCCCACTTCGAGGTGACCAAAGCCGACAAGCGGCGTGAGTTTTTGCGTGTGCGCCGCAACACAGCGGGAGGGCTCGACCTGTTTGCCAACCAGAGTTCAGCCGTGCTCACCTCGGCTGTGTGGGGTGACGGCGTGGTCGACATCCCGGCAGGCTCCACCATTGCCCATGGTGATGTGCTGCGCTTCCTGTCGTTTGCCGACCTGATGGGCTGAGTAGCTGAGAATTTTTCGCATATGCAGATCCAGTTGAAATATTTCGCATCCATTCGCGAGGCCATGGGGCAGGGCAGTGAAACCCTGCAAACCGCTGCGGCCACAGTCGGTGCCCTGCGTGACGAACTGATTGCCCGTGGCGGCCCAGGCGCCGACGCGCTGGCGCGAGGCAAAGCCGTGCGCGTGGCCCTCAACCAGACCTTGTGTGACGAAACCGCGCGGCTGGCCGAAGGTGCCGAGCTGGCTTTCTTCCCACCCGTGACCGGTGGTTGAACGCACCGCGTCACGCTTGTTCACTGGCGGTTGAACGCCTTCTGGCATCCGAACATGAACCTACACATGAACCCACGCGTTGCCATCCAGACCCAAGACTTTGACCTGTCAGCCGAAGTGGCTGCCCTGCGTGGTGGGCAGCCCGGCGTGGGCGCGGTGTGCGCCTTCGTGGGCACCGTGCGTGACCGCAATGCGGTGGGCGGCCACGAGGCCGCGCCCGATGCCAGCCTGAATGGTGACACCGTGCTGTCGATGGAGCTGGAGCATTACCCCGGCATGACCGAGCGCGCCATCGAAACCATGGTGGACGAGGCGTTTCGCCGCTTCAACATCTTGGGGGCCCGCGTCATCCACCGGGTGGGGCTGCTGCAACCCATGGACCAGATCGTGCTGGTGGCCGTGACCTCGGCACACCGTGGACAAAGCTATCAGGCCTGCGAATTTCTGATGGACTACCTCAAAAGCCACGCCCCGTTCTGGAAGAAGGAACAAACGCTCGACGGAGCCCGCTGGGTGGACGCCCGCGTCAGCGACGACACCGCCGCCGCGCGCTGGGGCTTGCCTGCCCAGTTGCAGGCGTTGCGTTGATTCTTGATATAAAAATGGCATTTACCGCAATAAGGGTATGTGATGTCAGCTACTGTTTTTTCTACCCATTCGGAGGTGGTCGAGGCCATCGAACGCGCCACCTTGCAGGCTGTGCGCCCCGATGTGGTCGAAACCCTGCCCGGCTGGCTGTTACCCATGGATGCCGGTACCGTCGGCCGTGCCCACAGCGCGGTGCCCTTGGCACACCCGACCGATGCCACCCGCCAGGCCCAGCTGGCCGCACAGGTGCCCCACATTGCCGCACGCTACCGCGCACATGGCCTGTCCCCCGTTTTCCGCCTGCCAGATGTGGCTGACGACATTGATGAGACCGCTGGGGCCGACAAGCTCCACGCTGCGGTGCTTCAACAAGGGGCCACGCGAACCGAGCCCACCTGGGTCATGACCGCGCCGGTTTCTGTGCTTGCGGCCATGCGCGTGCCCGATCACCGCAGCCCCGTGCACGTCACCGCAGACACCCAACCCAGCCCCGCCTGGCAGGCATTGTTTCTGGGCGAAGGCCTGGACCCGGTGGACGGCGCGCACCGTGTGCGCCTGCTGTCGCGCGCGCCACAAACCCTGTTCGTGAGCGCACGTGTGGATGGCGAAACGGTGGCCTGTGGCGCGGCCACATTCGGCCATGGCTGGATGGGCGTGCACGGCATGCGCACCGCCGCCGCCCACCGTGGGCAAGGGCACGCAGGCCGCGTGCTGCAAACCATGGCCCGGCTGGCGACCAGCCAGGCTTGGGTACTTGACCCTGACGGTGGCACGGGCCCGGCGACAGCTGTGCAGCACGTGTTTTTGCAGGTGGGTGCGGGCAACGACAGTGCGTTGGCGCTGTACAAACGGGCTGGGTTCACCCCCGCCTGGCGGTACGCCTACTGGCGCTGTTAGTGGGGTGTTGCGCGCTATCTGGAACATGGCGCGCGCAACACCCCACTGAGGGTGAGCGCTTTCTTCGCAAAAGCTCGTCAAGGTGAAGGCTGCTGGCAAAGTGGCCCATGCCCGTGTCACCCGCCTGCTGATCGCGTTGCCGGCTCAGGTTTGGGCGCTGGGTGGCAGGTGCTTGGCCAGCGTGGCGTACAGCTTTTCAGGGTTGATGGGTTTGGTGACGTGGTCGTTCATGCCCAGCGCGGCACACCGTTCCACTTCTTCCACCATGGCGTGAGCCGTGAGCGCAACGATGGGCAGCGCGTCAAACTGCTGGTCGGCGCGCAAGCGCTGCGTGGCGGTGTAGCCGTCCATGACTGGCATTTGCAGGTCCATCAGCACCACGTGGAAGTGGCTGGCACCCACGGCTTGGAGCCGGTTGACGGCTTGCTGGCCGTCGTTCACCACCTCGACGGTGGCCCCTTGGGCCTCCATCAGCTTGCACGCAAGGATCTGGTTCACCCGGTTGTCTTCCGCCATCAGCACGCGAAGGCCACGCAGGCGGGCACCTGCGGCAGTCGCGGTGTCGCTGGGCGTGCCCTCCGCAGGGGCCGATGCACCCCTGCTGGCCGTGCGCAGCATGCCGCGCAAGTGTTCGGGCAACACCGGCTTGGTCAGCACACGGGTCACGCCCAAAGGCGCGGCCACCTGCATCAGGGCATCGGTGTCATGGGCTGACACCACGACGAGGTTGGGTGCATGCCGCAAGTGACCGTCAGCCTTGTCTTGGGCCACCGCGCGCAGGAAGGCTTCGCCGTCCATGTCGGGCATCACCCAGTCGACGAAGCAGTGTGCAAAACGTTCACCCGAGCGCAACCACTGCAGGCCCTGCGCAGCAGAGGCCACCGATGTCACCTGAACGCCCAGGTTGTTCAGCATGTTGGCCAGTACCTGGCGTGCCATGTCGTTGTCGTCGATCACCAGCACACGGATGTGCGCGGGCAGTTGGGTCACAGGAGGCAAGTGCAGTTTGCTGGCAGGGGGCAGCGGCACTTCGACGGTGAAACGGGTGCCTTGGCCGGGGGTGCTTTCAATGGCCACCGTGCCGTGCATCAGTTCCAGCAGCCGTTTGGTGATGGTCAGGCCCAGCCCGGTACCACCGAACTTGCGGGTGGTGGAACCGTCAGCCTGGGTGAACTCCTGGAACAGGCTGTCAATCTGCTCAGGTGTCATGCCGATGCCAGTGTCTTCCACGGTCAGCATCAGCGCCACCGGGGCCATGCCAGGCGGGCTGGTGATGTCAGCCGCCAACCGCACTGTGCCCGATTCTGTGAACTTGACGGCGTTTGACAGCAGGTTTGTCAGCACCTGCCCCAGCCGCAGTGGGTCACCCAGGAAAGCACCGCCGCTGTGCAGCAATTCGCGCGAACGCATGTCCAGCAGCAGTTCCAGGTTGCGGTCCAGTGCGGCCTGGCGCACCATGACCAGCGCGTTGGAAACCACGTCTTCCAGCCGGAAGGGCACGCTTTCCAGTGTCAACTTGCCCGCCTCGATCTTCGAAAAATCAAGGATGTCGTTGATGATGCCCAGCAGCGAATTGGCTGCCGTGTGGATGCGGGTCACGTATTCGCGCTGCTCGTCGGTGAGGTCGGTTTTCAGGGTCAGGTAGGCCATGCCGATGACCGCATTCATGGGTGTGCGGATTTCGTGGCTCATGTTCGCCAGGAACATGCCTTTGGCCTTGTTGGCCTGTACCAGACTGTCGTGGGTGTGTTGCAAGTCATGAATGGCCGCATTGATGCCAGCCTGCAGGGTGGCCAGGTCGCCCACATACTGGCCGCGCATGGTGGTGTGGAACTTGCCTTTGGCCACCTGGCTGACCGCGCGGTTGGCTTCTTTCAGTGCCAGCGACAGGCGGTGGAACAGGGTGTTCACGCTGTGCTGCACTTCGCCGATCTCGTCAGGGCGAGGGGCGGCCGTGCCGGGCTCGAACTGCCCCATGTCCATGGCTCGGCGGATGGCCGTGGCCATACCTTGCAGCGGACGCACCACCCGGTGCTGCACGTCCCACAGCAGCACACCTGCCATCAGCACCAGCAACGTGACAATGCCCAGGTTCACCCACAGCAGGTAACGTTGGGTGGTCTGGATGCTTGCAACCACCGGGGCCGAGTCGATCATCAGGATGTGGCGACCCACCAGCGCCTGCATCTCGTCTTTCACCGGTACCACCACGGCAATGCGGTCCTCTATTTGCAGGGGTGTGCGGGCATTGAGCAACGCGCCCCAGTGGTCGCGTGTCCACGTCACGGCCGCTGCATCGAACCAAGTGGGGTGCGAGAGGAGGTGTCCGGGCTGAATGACCTGCGCGTTTTTATAGGTACCCGGCAATTGGTTGTTGTTGCGAGCGGCCAGGCCTTGTTCGTCAACGACCATCACCCAGTCAATGCCTTTGGCTTGCAGGTCGTTCACCACCGACAGCACCCCCTGTGTGATGGACACCAGTCCAATGGTTTGCTGGTTGGTCATCACAGGTGCAAACGCAATGATGCCGGTGCCTGCGTTGCCAAAGCCAAAACGGGCCATGGCCTTGTTTTTCTCCAGCACAACGGCGCCCAGCGGGTGGGGGGCTTTTTCACCGAAAAAATCAAGGTCCCACGAGCGGGCGCGGATGATGCGGTTCGCATCAATGATCTGGGCGCTGATGCTCTGGTAAGGGGTGGTGAGCGCGTAGTCTTCTCTGATGTTCTGCACGGCAGCCACGGCGAGTGCCCGGTCGCCAGTCAGCAAGGCCTGGCGGACCCGGTCGTCTCGGGCCAAGGCCGCTGCCATGCTGACGGCAGAGTCTTGCTTCGATTCCAGCCTGAGCCTGAGCTCCTGAATGGCCAGGTTGGCCGCGTTGTCAAGCTCCTGGCGCGCTTGTGGCTCGATGATGGCTTGGTGTACCACCCAAGAAATGCCCACCACGCTGAGAAAAGTGACCAGCAGTGCGCGAAGCAGCATGGCCCGAAACAGGGTTCGCTGCGAGCCCAAGGTGTGAGGGGGTGTTTGCATGATTGAAAACGGCCGGGGATAGACCGCGATGGTCATCATAAAGCGGCCAACCCGTGCGTTCGTTGCCAGTGCCCAGGCCCCTTGCTTGTGTGACCGCGCCCATGTTCCGGCAGCGGGCGCTCAGTGCCGTGGCATCCGATGCGCTCACATCAGCTGCGGCCAAGCATAGGCCAGCAATATCAGCAAGACTGCTGCGCCCAAAAACCAGATGGCTTGGCCCGCAGAGCGCTTCTGGTCTTTGATTTGCTCGGGCTCGGTTTCGTAGTCGTTAGCCGTGGTGCCGTAAATTTCGTCTTTTTCGGGGTTGCCGTAGTGCGTGGCCAAGAACCCCTGCTCGGGCTGCTCGGCGGCCACAGGGGGCAGGGCCGCGGCTGGCTCGGGCGCTGCGGCTGAAACTCGTTGGGCCATGGCGGCGTCTCGCAAGTGAAGTGCAAAAGTGCTTGCCCATTTTTCCATGCCAGGCACGTGTGTCTGTGCGCCAGCACACCGCAGGTGGGCCAGCTGAACAGGTCCCATGTAACGGGTATGGCCAGCGCTTGATCCATCTCAACCCATGTGCATTTGCAACCAGGTGCATCGCTTCTGTGTGCGCCACCGCACTTGAAACGCCCCCACATGGCCTTACGTTCTGTGCAGTCAAACATACCCACAGGAGTTTTCCCCATGCGTGCAGACAAACTCACCACCAAGTTTCAGGAAGCCCTGGCCGACGCGCAGTCGCTGGCCAACGTGTCCGACAACGCCTACATGGAGCCTCAGCACCTGCTGGTGGCCATGCTGCGCCAGGAAGACGGTCCCAAGTCGCTGCTGCAGCGCGCGGGCGTCAACGTGCCCGGCCTGCTGAAAGCCGCTGAAGACAGCCTGCAACGCCTGCCGCAGGTGCAGGGGGGCGAACAGGTGCAGCCCGGTCGCGACCTGTTGACCCTGTTGCAGGCCACCGAAAAAGAAGCCGCCAAACGTGGCGACGCCTTCATTGCCAGCGAGCTGTTCCTGCTGGCCGTGTGCGACGCCAAGGGCGAAGCCGGGCGGCTGGCCAAAGACAACGGCCTGACCCGCAAGAGCCTGGAGGCCGCCATCAACGCCGTGCGCGGCGGCCAGAGCATGGACAGCCCCGAGGCCGAAGGCCAGCGCGAAGCCCTCAAAAAATACTGCACCGACCTGACTGAGCGCGCCCGCCAGGGCAAGCTGGACCCGGTCATTGGCCGTGACGACGAAATCCGCCGTGCCATCCAGGTGCTACAGCGCCGCACCAAAAACAACCCCGTGCTGATCGGTGAGCCCGGCGTGGGCAAGACCGCCATTGTCGAAGGCCTGGCCCAACGCATCGTGGCCGGTGAAGTGCCCGACAGCCTGCGCGGCAAGCGCGTGCTCAGCCTGGACATGGCCGCGCTGCTGGCCGGTGCCAAGTTCCGTGGCGAGTTTGAAGAACGCCTGAAATCGGTGCTGAACGAGCTGGCCAAGGAAGAAGGCCAGGTGATCGTGTTCATCGACGAGCTGCACACCATGGTGGGCGCGGGCAAGGCTGAGGGCGCGATGGACGCGGGCAACATGCTCAAACCCGCGCTGGCCCGTGGCGAGCTGCACTGCGTGGGCGCCACCACGCTGGACGAGTACCGCAAATACATTGAAAAAGACGCTGCGCTGGAGCGCCGCTTCCAGAAAATTCTGGTGGGCGAGCCCACGGTGGAGGCCACCATTGCCATTCTGCGTGGCCTGAAAGAGCGCTACGAGGTGCACCACGGCGTGGACATCACCGACCCGGCCATCGTTGCCGCCGCCAACCTGAGCCACCGCTACATCACCGACCGGTTTTTGCCCGACAAGGCCATTGACCTGATCGACGAAGCCGCATCCAAAATCAAAATCGAGCTGGATTCCAAGCCCGAGGTGATGGACAAGCTCGACCGCCGTTTGATTCAGCTGCAAATCGAACGCGAAGCCGTGAAGCGCGAAAAAGACGAGGCCTCGCAAAAACGCCTGGAGCTGATCGAAGCTGAAATTGAAGACCTGCAACTCGAAATTGCCGATCTGGACGAGGTGTGGAAGCGCGAAAAGGCGCAGGCCCAGGGCAGCGCGCAGGTGAAAGAGGCCATCGACAAGCTGCGCTTTCAAATTGAAGAGCTCACCCGCAAGGGCGACTTGGCCAAGGTGGCCGAGCTGCAATACGGCAAGCTGCCCGAGCTTGAAAAAGAGCTGAAAGACGCCCAGGCCAAAGAGGCTGGCAGCGGCGGTGGCAAGGGCAACCAACTGCTGCGCACGCAGGTGGGCGCGGAAGAAATTGCCGAGGTGGTGAGCCGTGCCACCGGCATCCCGGTGGCCAAGATGATGCAGGGCGAAAAAGACAAGCTGCTGCAAATGGAGGGCAAACTGCACGAGCGCGTGGTGGGCCAGAACGAGGCCATTGCCGCCGTGTCCGACGCCATCCGCCGTTCACGCTCGGGCCTTTCCGATCCCAACCGCCCCACGGGCAGCTTCCTGTTTTTGGGCCCCACCGGTGTAGGCAAAACCGAGCTATGCAAGGCGCTGGCAGGCTTTTTGTTTGACAGCGAAGAACACATGATCCGCATCGACATGAGCGAGTTCATGGAAAAGCACAGCGTTGCACGCCTGATCGGTGCCCCCCCCGGCTACGTGGGTTACGACGAAGGCGGCTACTTGACCGAAGCCGTGCGCCGCAATCCCTACAGCGTGGTGCTGTTGGACGAGGTGGAAAAAGCCCATCCTGATGTGTTCAACGTGCTGCTGCAAGTGCTGGACGACGGCCGCCTGACCGATGGCCAGGGCCGGACAGTTGACTTCAAGAACACCGTCATCGTGATGACCAGCAACATCGGCAGCCAGCTGATTCAGGCGATGGTGGGCATGCCCTACGACGACCTGAAGGACGCGGTGTGGGGTGAGCTGAAAAACCACTTCCGCCCCGAGTTTTTGAACCGCATCGACGAAACCGTGGTGTTCCACGCGCTCGACGCGGCGCACATTGCCAGCATCGCAGGCATCCAGCTCAAGGGCTTGCAGGCGCGTTTGCACGGCATGGATTTGCGGTTGGATGTGTCGCCCGCTGCGCTGGACGAGCTGGCCAAAGTGGGCTTCGACCCGCTGTTCGGTGCCCGGCCGCTGAAGCGCGCCATCCAGCAGCGCATTGAAAACCCGCTGTCCAAGCTGCTGCTGGAAGGGCATTACCCGCCCAAGTCAGTCATTGGTGTGAGCGTGGACCCGGTGCGCGCGCCCGGCGTGTTCGAGTTCGCGCCGGCTATACCCATGGCGTGACGCGATGGCTGCAAACGGTCATTGGGTCATTTATGGGCCATTGAGCGGGTGCAACCACCGCCAGACAGGCCTTTTGGACCCTTGGGCCTGAGCAGCTTGAAAACAGGTCGTCAGCCCCCGGTGCCTGAATCGCCGGGGGTTTTCTGTTTGGGGGACGTCAGTGCCAGCGCCAGGCGGGCCGTCACCACAACAGCCAATGGCACCAGCAGGGCGGTGGCGGTGGACCATTCGGGCAAAAAGCCCATTGCCAGCGTGACAAGCGTCAAATACAACAGCAAAAAGAACATGCTTATATTGTGGCTTGTTGCTTGGCTTCAACGTGCACGCCAGCCTGCTGTTCTCTCCAACCCGTTGACGCCCTTGTGCACACCATGCCATGAAAGCCTTTCAAGACCACTACCCCGAAAACCTGAGCCACTGTTACGGCTGTGGCGCCAAAAACGAGCACGGCCACCGCATCAAGACCTTTTGGGAGGGGGACGAAACCGTCACCCATTTCACTCCCGAGCCCTACCACACCGCAGTGCCTGGCTTCACCTATGGCGGCTTGCTGGCCTCGCTGATCGACTGCCACGGCACCGGCACCGCTGCCGCCGCCATGTACCGGGCCGAGGGACGCGAGATGGGCACGTTGCCCGCCTTTCGCTTCGTGACCGGCTCGCTGCATGTGGACTACCTCAAGCCCACACCCATCGGGGAAACGCTTGAAATCCGTGGCCGGGTGAAGGAAATCAAGGGTCGCAAAGTGGTGGTGGAGGCCACGGTGTTCGCCGCTGGCGTGGCCACCGCGCGCGGCGAGGTGGTGGCCATTCAAATGCCTGAGAACTTCGGCGCTGCCGCCTGAAGACCGCCCTGGCCAGTTGCGCAGCGTCGCTGCGCTGACCTGCTGCTCCGCCTCACCGCACGCGCCGTTGTATCTGCCCGCGTATTCGCCAGCGGCAATGGGCCGTGGACCGGCCAGATTCCTGTGCCGAGGGCTCTCCGTGTCGTTTGGGGCCACAGCTCTACCGTGCATGCCACCGTGGGCCTACCATGCAAGGCATGAACGCCCCTCACCCTGCCGCCGTTGTGTCGCCTCACGCACCAGGTTCAGCCACCACGCCCGCCACCGCCGACCTCGACACCTTGTTTGCCGCCCAGCACCGCGCCAGCCGTGCCATGGTCGATGTGCCGCTGGCCTGGCGCCTGGAGCGCCTGCAGCGGCTGCAAAGCCTGATCGACACCCACGGCCCCGCATTGGCCGATGCCGTGCAGGCCGACTTTGGTGTGCGCGGCCGCCAGTTGACTGACGTGGCCGACTACTTCGTGCTGCTGGCCACCCTCAGCCAGCTGAAGAGCCAGTGCGCCAAATGGATGAAGCCGCAGCGCGTGTCCACCCCCATCTACTTGCAACCGGCCCGTGCCCACATTCAGCGTCAGCCGCTGGGTGTGGTGGGCATCATCGGCCCGTGGAACTACCCGCTGCAGCTCACCCTGGGGCCTCTGGCCACGGCGCTGGCCGCAGGCAACCGCGCCATGATCAAGCCCAGCGAACTCACCCCCCACAGCTCGGCTCTGCTGGCTGAGCTGCTGCACAGCGCCTTCCACCCCGACGAGGTGGCCGTGGTACAGGGTGGGCCCGACGTGGCGCACGCTTTTGCCTGCCTGCCGTTCGACCACCTGTTTTTCACCGGCTCCACCGCCGTGGGCCGCAAGGTGGCCGAAGCCGCCGCGCGCAACCTCACGCCCACCACGCTGGAGCTGGGCGGCAAGTCGCCTTGCATCGTCGACGCGTCGTGCAGCGCGGCCGACATGGCGGGGGTGGCCCTCAAAATTGCCCACGGCAAACTGATCAACGCAGGCCAGACCTGCATCGCGCCCGACTACGTGTTGCTGCCCGAGGGGCGCGAGGCCGAGTTCGAGCAGGCTTTTGCCCGCGCCGTGGACCAGCTGTTTCCCACGCTGGCGGGCAATGCGGACTACGCGTCCATCGTCTCTGACCGGCACTTTGCCCGCTTGCACGGCCTGGTGGACGAGGCGAAGGCTGCGGGGGCTCGGGTGGTGGTGGTGCAGTCCAACACACAAGGAATTCTCAATTCAATAGCTGATAACACAAACAGTGAAAGCGAAAAGGCACAAAAAAGCTTGAAAAATTTACCCAGGCAGGCTGGTGATCACGGTGCTGATCATGCAGCTCACCCCGCCGGGCAACCAACCGCTGAGCCTGCCCGCCAGATGGCCCCGGTGCTGGTGTTCCACCCACCCGCCCAAAGCCACTTGATGACCGAGGAAATTTTTGGCCCCATCCTGCCCGTGCTGACCTACCGCACGCTGGCCGACGCGGTGGCTCACATCAACGCCCGCCCTCGGCCCCTGGCGCTGTACTGGTTTGGCACCGATGCGGCCGCGCGTGACCAGGTGCTGAGCCAGACCGTGAGCGGTGGCGTCACCATCAACGACACGCTGCTGCACATTGCCCACCACAACCTGCCGTTTGGCGGGGTGGGCGAAAGCGGTTGGGGTTCGTACCACGGCGAGGCCGGGTTTTTGCGCTTCACGCAGCAAAAACCGGTGCTGGTGCAATCGCGCTGGGCCATGGGTCACCTGTTCTACCCACCCTACGGCCCGAGGTTTCAGCAGCTCATGGGGCTGCTCAAGCGATGGCTTTGAGCGTGGGTCGGCCGCCCCGCCAACGCAAATTCACATGGGCTGATTTCAAATGGGCCATTTCGGTTGACTGTGGCCGGGCACCGCTTGCTGTCAGCCACTGCACTCACTCCAGCCCGAACAGCCGCGCCCCGTTGCCCCATGCCACCTGCCGCGCCACGGCAGGTGGCAAATCGCCCAGCCAGGCGCGGTAGCTTTGCATCAGCTCACCGTAGTACAACCAGCGCGGGTTGATCCAGGTGTCAGAGCCCAGCAAAAAGCGGGTGGGGTAGGCCAGCAGCAGCTCGCGCCACTCGGGGCACAGGTGCACGTCGCCTTGGGGGCCGTCGCAGGTCAGGCTGGGGCGGTAAGACAGCTCGCCCATCAGGCCGGGGTAGCGGTCCAGCAGCGCTTTCACGCGCGCCACAGGCGTGCCGCCTATGCCGGTGTGCGCCCAGATCAGCTTCACGTTCTGGCCTCCCGACGGTGTGGGGGCCAGCAGCCCGTCGATGGCGGCATCGTCCACATGGGCCAGCACCACCAGTTGGCGGCCTTCTGCCAGCGCCATCAGCTTTTGCGCCACATGCCCCGCTGCGTTCGCGCTGTCGTACAGATGAAATTCCCCGATGCCACGGTAGGGGCCGGCGGGGGTACCCCGGGCCAGCTCGGTCAGCACCATGTCGTAGATGCTGTCGTCGCGAAACCAGTTGCTGTAGTCGGCCCGGTTGCGGTACAGGCGCACAAAGGGCACCACCTTCACGTTGGCGGCCCGGGTTTCAGGCAGGGCCGTGGCCAGGGTGCGCGTGCCGTCGTTGGGGCGCGAGTTGGCAATGGCGGCCTGCACGTTGCTGGCTTTCAGGCGGGCCAGCACATCGGGCAAAGGGTGGGGCACCTGGGCCTCTTCGTTGTAGTGCAGGTGCGCGTCAAAAATGGGGCCGGTGTAGGCGGGTGCGCCGGTGGTCGGGTCGGCCGCTTGTGTGGCTGTCAGTGGCCATAATACACATAGCAAACAAATGAAAAGATATAAGCGGTAAGGCCTGTTTTTATTCATATTCATGACTTTTTCTCCCGGAGCTGATGTGGGCGAACCTGGCGCGCGCTGTGTGTCCATGGTGACCCAAACGCTGAAACCATGGTGACAACCCAGCCAAGGGCATGTGCGCCGCTGGCCACGCGCCGCAAGTCTGACGCTTAACATTGCCGCCATGACTGCCACCACATTCAACGCGGCTTTGCCCGACCCCACCCCGCTCAAGCAAGACGCTGCTGTCATTGGCCTGGTGGGCCTGGCACATGCCACGTCGCACTTTTCGCACCTGCTGCTGGCACCGCTGTTTCCCATGTTCATGAAAGACTTCGGGTTGAGCTTCTCAGACGTGGGCTTGCTGATGAGCATCTTCTTCATCGTCTCGGGTTCGGGACAGGCGGTGGCCGGTTTTGTGGTGGACCGCGTGGGCGCGCGTCCGGTGCTGTTCGGGGCCATCAGCCTGTTTCTGGCCGCGTCGCTGGTGGCATCCACGGTCACCAGCTACTGGGGCTTGATGGCGGTGGCGGTGTTGGCCGGTGCAGGTAACGCACCGTTTCACCCGGCCGACTTCACCATATTGAATCAGCGTGTGTCTGCCGCTCGCTTGGGCCACGCGTTCAGTGCGCACGGGCTCACGGGTAACCTGGGTTGGGCGCTGGCCCCTGTCTTTTTGGTGGGCATCACCGCGCTGGCCGACTGGCGCACCGCCTACCACGCCGCCGCGTTGATGTACGCCGCCGTGCTGGCCCTGTTGTTCTGGCAGCGCGACAAGCTGCTCACAGAGGTGGTGGTGCGCCATGTGGACGCGCCAAAGGGGTCTGACCTGGCGTTCATGAAACTGCCCGTGGTGTGGTGGTGTTTTGCGTTCTTCTTTTTGTCGACCATGACGCTGGCTGTGGTGCAGAGCTTTGGCCCGTCCATCCTGAAAGCCGCGCACGGTGCCAGCCTGGAGCTGGCCACGCTGACCATCACCGCCTACATGCTGTGCGGCGCGTTCGGCATGCTGGTGGGGGGCTTCGTGGCCACGCAAACCACACACTCTGACAAGGTGGTGGCTTGGGCCATGGGCGCGGGTGCCGTGCTGCTGCTGGTGTGCGCCACCGGTTGGCTGGGTGCCGTGGGCACCATGGTGGGCCTGGCCGCCACCGGTTTTGCCGTGGGGGTGGGCGGCCCCAGCCGCGACATGATGATCAAAAAGGCCACCCCCAAAGGCGCCACCGGGCGGGTGTATGGCATGGTGTATTCGGGGCTGGACATTGGTTTTGCCGTGTCGCCCGTGATCTTCGGCGCGTTCATGGACAAGGGTTGGCACGCCGCCACGCTGAGCGGTGCGGCGTTTTTCCTGATGCTGGCCGTGGTGGCCGCCACGGCGGTGGGCAAGCGCACCGTGGCACGGTAAGGGGCCGATGCGGGCGCTGACATCGCCTGCATACAGCCCACCACAGACCTCACATCGGTTGTAGAGTGTGCTTTTAACTTTGTTGGAGGGCTCAGGCCATGTCACACATTCGGTTGTCTGTGGGGTGGTGGCGTCACTTGGCCTTGGGCTGGGCGCTGGTGTGGCTGGGCGGTTTGGCCCAAGCCGACACGGTTTTCACCCTGACGGGCTCGTCCATCACCACGTCGGTGGCGGACACGCCACAGGGTTCACGCATGCAGGTCAGCATCACACCTGCCGCCAGTGAACTTGAAAGCACGCAGAAGATGTACTACGCGCTGCTGCTTCCCAACGGCATGCTGTTGTTCCGGGGCCCGGCAGGCTGGCTGCTTTGGTCTGGCGGTGAAGTGCCTGCGCTCTTTTCACAGGCACAGTCCGAGTGCCGCAGCGGCGGCGCTTTCGGGTACCACGTGGATTTGCCTCCGCTGACGCAACTGGCCGCCATGGGTCTGCGCGGTGCCCGTTTTTTTGCTGCTTACGGCGACAACGAGGCGGACATGATTCAAAAACAGAAATTCGCGCTCATCTACACCGTTCGCTGAGTGGGTGTGCCGATGCGCAGCAGACCAATTCCTGGTTTGCTGGGGCGGCGCCTTCCTTGTGCCTTCTGCCTGATGCGGGTGGTGGGCAGGCGGTCGGTGGTACGGTGGGCAAGTCGGTGGTCAGTCAACGATCGGCCACATCGTCTCTCAGGCTGTACTGGCTTCTGGCCGCTTCGTTGCCTTGGGGCAACGCCCGGGGACGGATGGTCTTGCGTACGAAATTCGCCAATTTCTTGGCGGCAAACTGCGCTGTGTAGCGCACGTTGTGCCGCAGCAAAGGTGTGTCGTGCCAGCTCATGGATGCCCAGCCTTTGGCGCTCAGCAAGAAGCGCAGAAGCCCGCGCAAGTCCCGGTCATCAATTGACCGCAAAATGTCGCTGGGAAACAAAGGGATGGTGTCCGTGACAGAGGGGTTTTGCACCATGTGTGGGTTTGCAGGCTGGCCCTGAAGCTGTTGACGAAGGGCCGTGACAAGGTCAACACCCACGTGTTTGCCCAAAAGCATGGTCAAGGTCGGGCGGAAATTCTGCTCCAGCAGCACGATGCGGTGGCTGTCTTGTTCTTCAATGAAATCGACGCCGCAGAGCCCGTGGTATCCCGACAAGTCGCCCAGTGACGCCAGCACACGGGAGAGCTCAGGAAAATGTTTGAATTCAATGGCAGTGGATGCCCCTAACTTGCCGTGTGTGCGTTTTCGCAAGTATGAGAAAAAGCACACCAGCTGGCCTTTGTTGAACAGGGCCGCCGCACTGCAGACCCGCCCAGCAATGAACGACTGCAGGATCACAGGCTCTGTCAGGGTGACACTTGCCAAATCAGTGTGACCGTGAAGAATTTGAACCGAGAGACCGCCAAATCCCTCGTTTCGTTTGAGGACGACGGGATAGCCCAGCGCGTGCGCCGCCTCGTGAAGGTCTTCATGGTTTGCACAAATTCTGAAATCAGGCACCGGCAGGCCTGCGTCGGCCGCTTGCAGCACAAAGTCACGCTTTGAAATCAGAAAATCGATGTGCGAATCAGTGGGTGGACACGGCAGCAAGGCCGCAGCCCAGGCTTCATGTCGCTGCTTGCTGATGGCGCAAAGCAAAGGGTCATCTCCTACGATGACCCAGTCATACCCTGTATCGGGTTGCCTGAACATCTCCCGCAGGCAGTCCATCATGGCATCGAGTGATGCGGGTGCCTCGATCAGGTGAGACACCCAAGCAGAGTGGGCAATGAAGTTCTGGCGGGGTGCCATCACATCCACATGGCAGTCAGCTGCTCTCAACAGGTAAGGCAACCTTGAGATACCCTCCCAGTTCGCGCTGTTCAGAATCAGCACCCGGTGGGCGGTACCCTGTGCCAAAGGTGCAACCGTTGATGGTGGCATGTATTGAAACGCTTTGGACATGGGCATGCAGTGATCTGGGTGGACACGCGGTGTTGCGAGCTCCCTCGAACCCACTGGGCAACAAGATTAGCAGGCCTGCCTTATGTGCCGCTTGCTGGTCTGCTCCAACGTACGGCGGGTTTCAATCTTTTTTCAGGTGCGACAACGGCAGCTCAGTGGTTGACTTCACGCACTGCAGCACGATGTTCGAGCGGATGCTGCTGACCCCCTTCAGACGCGTCAGCCGCTTCAGCACCGAATCTGACAACTCGCTCAGGTCGGCGGCAAAAATCTTCAGGATGTAGTCGGACTCGCCGGTCACGGCAAAGCATTCCACTACCTCCGGAATACCCAAAATGTCGCGCTCGAAGCTGGTGCCTTCCTCGTCACCGTGGCGGGCCAGCGTCACGTAGCTGATGGCGCGCACGCCCAGCCCCAGGCGGGCGGGGTCCAGCAGCGCCACGTAACGGGCAATCAGCCCGACACTTTCCAGCCGCTGGATGCGGCGGCTGACCTGCGATGCCGACAAGTGCACGGCATCTCCCACCTGCTGGTTGGTGGCATGTGCGTTGCGTTGCAATGCGGCCAACAGACTGATGTCGTACCGATCAAGCAATGAATCTTCTTTGTTTGGCGAAATCATGCGCAAATTGTGCATTTATTCGGCTTTTTATGCTGCATGTTGCGCACACCGTGCGGGGCTTTTTCTTCAAAATTCAGTCTTCAACACCACAACGCTGGAGACAAGCATGGCCGATCTGTTTGACAACCCCATGGGCCTGATGGGCTTTGAATTCGTGGAATTTGCGTCGCCCACACCCGGTGTGATCGAGCCCGTGCTGGGCATGCTCGGGTTCACCGCGGTGGCTCATCACCGCTCGAAAGACGTGACGCTGTTCCGCCAGGGCGACATCAATTTCATCGTCAACCGCGAGCCACGCAGCGTGGCGGGCTACTTTGCAGCCGAGCACGGCCCCAGCGCCTGCGGCTTGGCATTCCGGGTGCGCGATGCCCACAAGGCCTACAACCGTGCCTTGGAGCTGGGTGCCCAGCCCATCGAGATTCCCACCGGCCCAATGGAGCTGCGCCTGCCCGCCGTCAAAGGCATCGGCGGTGCACCGCTGTACCTGATCGACCGCTTTGAAGACGGCAAAAGCATTTACGACATCGACTTCGACTTCATCGAAGGCGTTGACCGCCACCCCGTGGGCCACGGCTTCAAAATGATCGACCACATGACACACAACGTCTACAAGGGGCGCATGGCGTTCTGGGGTGGTTTTTACGAGCGCATTTTCGGCTTCCGCGAAATCCGCTACTTCGACATCAAGGGTGAATACACCGGCCTCACCAGCCGCGCCATGACCGCGCCGGACGGCCTGATCCGCATCCCGTTGAACGAGGAGTCGGGCAAAAACGGCGGGCAGATCGAAGAATTTCTGATGCAGTTCAACGGCGAGGGCATCCAGCACATTGCGCTGTCAACCGACGACCTCATGGACAGCGTGGATGCCCTGCAAATGGCCGGCATCCCGTTGATGACCGCGCCCAACGACGTGTACTACGAAATGCTGGCCGAACGCCTGCCAGGCCATGGCGAACCCGTGGGCGAGCTGCAGGCGCGTGGCATTTTGCTGGACGGCTCCACCGCCAATGGCGAGGCACGCCTGCTGCTGCAAATTTTCAGCCAGACGCTGCTGGGCCCGGTGTTTTTCGAGTTCATCCAACGCAAAGCCGACGAGGGCTTTGGCGAGGGCAACTTCAAAGCCCTGTTCGAGTCCATGGAGCGCGACCAGCTGCGCCGTGGGGCCATTGAGGGCGTTCCCGCAACGGATCGCGCCACCGAAGCCGCAGAGGCTTGACATGCAAGCCCTTGCCGCAACCCAAGTGCAGGCGCAACTGGCGCAGCTGAGCGGTTGGACACTGGCCGCCGATGGCCTGTCCATCAGCCGCAGTTACCGCTTTGCCGACTTTTGCAACGCCTTTGCGTTCATGACCCGCGTGGCCCTGGCCGCCGAAAAGGCCGACCACCACCCCGAGTGGTTCAACGTCTACAACCGGGTGGACGTGCGCCTGACCACCCACGACGCCAGCGGCCTGACCGGGCGCGACTTTGCCCTGGCCACCGTGGCCGACGCCGCCGCCCAGGCCTTGGGCGCAGCGCCTGCATCTGTTGCAGGCGACGCAGCATGACCGCCCCCGCGTCCGCCGCCGTGCCCATGGCACTCCACGGCCTGGCCGCAGGCAGCGCTGGCCGACCAGCCAGCGCAGACTGGACCATCCCCCAGCGCTGGAGCGACTACACGCCGCAGGAACACGCCGTCTGGCAAACGCTGTACGAACGCCAGACGGCGCTGCTGCCCGGGCGTGCCTGCGACGACTTTGTGGCCGGCATGCGCGACCTGCCCATCCGCCCCGACCGCATCCCCCACTTTGCCGAGCTGAACGAGGTGCTCAAGCCCCGCACCGGCTGGGAAATCGTGGCTGTGCCCGGTCTGGTGCCCGACGACGTGTTTTTCAATCACCTGGCCCACCGGCGTTTTCCGTCGGGCCAGTTCATCCGTCAGGCCCACCAGCTGGACTACCTGCAAGAGCCCGACGTGTTCCACGACGTGTTCGGCCACGTGCCCATGCTGATGAACCCCGTCATGGCCGACTTCATCCAGGCCTACGGCGAGGGCGGCCTGCGCGCCCAGAAGCTGGGCACATTGCCCCTGCTGGCCCGGGTGTACTGGTACACGGTGGAATTCGGGCTGGTGCAACAGGCCGACGGCCTGCGCATCTACGGCGCGGGCATTGCTTCGTCGCGTACCGAAAGCGTGTTCTGCCTGGACGACCCTTCTCCCCACCGTGTGGCCTTCGACCTGATGCGGGTGATGCGCACGCACTACCGCATCGACGATTTTCAGGAAATCTACTTCGTGCTCGACCACCTGGACGACCTGCTGGAGCTGGCCCGCGTGGACTTCGAGCCGCTGTACCGCCAGGTGGCCTACCTGACGGCCAGCCAGCCCGAGTTCTTGCCCGCTGACCTGGCCCCCACCGACCGCGTGCTGCACAGCGGCACAGGGGCCTATGCTGCACGCCAGCGGCAGGCCCAGGCACAGCATGGAAGGTAAACCCATGTCACCTGCCCCCCATCTTGAAACGAACACGGCCGCGCCCGTGGTGTGGATCACCGGGGCCAGCGGCGCCCTGGGGCGCAGCGTGGCCGCGCACTTTGCCCAGTCAGGTGCCCGGGTGGCCCTGCTGGCGCAACACGAAGCCGCCTTGCAACACACCGTGGACTCCTGGCCCGCCGACTGGCAAGCCCGCGTGCTGTGTCTGCCGGTCAACCTGCTGGAGCCCGAGGCCGTGCAGCAAGCTTGCAATCAGGTGCTGCAGCGCTGGGGCCGCATCGACGTGGCGGTGCACCTGGCCGGTGGTTTCACCATGGGGCAGGGCGTGCACCAGCCCGACTTTGCCGCCGCGCTGGACCACATGCTCGACCTGAATGTGCGCACCGTGGTGCACAGCATGGCCGCCGTGGTGCCCGCCATGCTGACGCAAGGCGGGGGCGTGGTGGTCAACGTGGGCGCGGCATCTGCAGGGCAGGGCGCTGCGCACATGGGTGCATATGCCGCCAGCAAGTCGGCCCTGGCGCGGCTGACCGAATCGCTGGCCGCCGAACTGAAGGGGCAGGGCGTGCGCGTGAATGCGGTGCTGCCCTCCATCATCGACACCCCCGCCAACCGCACTGCCATGCCCGATGCGGACCCCACCCGTTGGGTGGCCCCGGACGCGCTGGCCGAGGTGATTGGCTTTCTGACATCTCCCGCTGCACGCGCAGTGCATGGTGCTTGCCTGCCTGTGGTGGGGCTGGTTTGAAGAAAAAATGGCCGTCTTCGTATGAATTGATTCAGTTGTTTGCTGTTGAATTTATTTAATAGCAAACAACCTATGTCAAATATGCGTAAAAGCCAATTTTTATTCATTATGAGTGACGCCGCTTCAAAAAAGAGCTGGCAATGCCACCCGCCGCAACTTTCGGTACTTTGCGTGCAGGGCTTCATGTGGACTGGGCGCAGGGCCCGCACTACAGCCCAGCTTCACCAACCGGACACGGAATACCTTCCGAGATGGCTACCATCTTTGCCATGACAAACCAATTCCCCACATCGGCTGACGCAGCCTCAACCCAACTCGCAGGTCACCTGCTGGTCGAATGCCTGATCGAACAAGGTGTCACCCACGCCTTCGGTGTGCCCGGCGAAAGTTACCTGGCCGTGCTGGACGGTTTTCACCGCCATGGCGACCGCATCCGGTTCATCCACACTCGGCAGGAGGGGGGTGCCGCCTTCATGGCCGAGGCGCATGGCAAGCTGACAGGGCGGCCCGGCGTGTGCTTCGTCACCCGTGGGCCGGGTGCCACCAACGCCAGCATTGGCGTGCACACAGCGTTTCAGGATTCCACGCCCATGGTGCTGCTGGTGGGCGACGTGGCCAGCGATTGCCGCGACCGCGAGGCTTTTCAGGAGGTGGACTTTTTCAGCTTCTTCGGCCCCCTGGCAAAGAGGGTGGAGCGCATTGACGACGCCCGCCGCATCCCCGAATACATTGCCCGTGCTTTTGCCACAGCCCTGAATGGCCGCCCCGGCCCGGTGGTGTTGGTGCTGCCCGAAGACATGCTGACCCACACCGTGGCCACCCGCCCGTTGCCCCGCGTGGAAGCCGTGCAAGCCTGGAGCGACCCTGGTGCCCTGCGCGACCTGCGCCAGCTGCTGCTGGATGCGCAACGCCCACTGGTGATTGCCGGTGGCGGTGGCTGGACGCCGCAGGCAGCCCAGGCGCTGCAACGCTTTGCCGAAAACTGGCAGCTGCCGGTGGCCAACGCCTTCCGGTTTCAGGACACGTTTGACAACCACCACCCGCTGTATGCCGGCGACGTGGGTCTGGGCATCAACCCCAAGCTGGCCGCCCGCATCCGCGAAGCCGATCTGCTGCTGGTGCTGGGCGCCCGCCTGGGCGAGGCCACCACGGGCAGCTATACGCTGATCGATGCGCCCCTGCCCAAACAAAAGCTGGTGCACGTTCACGCCAGCGCCGAAGAGCTTGGCCGCGTGTACCACCCCACGCTGGCCATCTGCGCGACCATGAACGCAGCGGCCCGCAGCCTGGAGGTGTTGACCGCGCCGCCGCAGGTGGCGTGGACTGCCTGGGCTGATGCCGCGCAGGCCGACTACCGCGCCAACATCGACCCCGCCAACGGCGGCGTGGTGCTGCCCGGCCCGGTGGACATGCCCCGGGTGATGGACGTGGTGCGCCGCCTGCTGCCCACCGACGCCGTGCTGACCAACGGCGCAGGCAACTTTGCCAGCTGGCTGCACCGCTTTCACCCCTACCACGGGCTGGCCAAGGGCCACAAAACGCAGCTGGCCCCCACCAATGGGGCCATGGGCTACGGCGTGCCGGCGGGCATTGGCGCGGCCATCGTACAGCCGGGGCGCACGGTGTTCACCATTGCGGGTGATGGCGACTTCATGATGAATGGGCAAGAGCTGGCCACCGCCGCGCAATTCGGTGCCAAGACCATCATCGTGCTGGTGAACAACGGCACCTACGGCACCATCCGTATGCACCAGGAGCGTGAGTACCCGCAGCACATCAGCGGCTCCACGCTGGTCAACCCCGACTTCTGCGCACTGGCCCGCGCCTACGGCTACGCGGCTGAACAGGTCACCACCACCGAGGGGTTTGAACCGGCCCTCCGCCGCGCACTGGAAGCGCGGCAGGGCACGGTGATCGAGCTGATGCTCAGCGCGGACGTCATCACCACGCGGGGTACGCTGTCAGCCATCACACAAAATGCATTGAAGAATAAAAAATGAGTAGCTTGAAACCCAATTCCATCAAGCGGTAAAGGGTGAAAAAGCATAAAAAAAGGACCACAACGTGGTCCTTTTTTTGTTGGGGAGCTGGCCTGGGGCCAACCCGCCGCCGCATCACTTCAGGTGCGTGCTGATCATCTTGGTCATTTCGAACATGGAAGCCTGTGCTTTGCCGAAAATTTCTTTCAGCTTGGCGTCGGCGTTGATCATGCGCTTGTTCAGCTCATCCTGAAGCTTGTGCTTCTTGATGTATTCCCACACTTTTTTGGTCACTTCGGTGCGTGGGAAGGGGCCCTTGCCGATGACGGCTGCCAGCGCGGCGCTGGGGGTCATGGCTTTCATGAAAGCAGCGTTGGGGGTGCGCTTGGCAGCCGGTGCAGCGGCCTTTTTGGCAGCAGGCGCAGCCGCTTTTTTCGCAGCAGGTGCGGCAGCTTTCTTGGCTGCAGGCGCAGCAGCCTTTTTTGCAGCAGGTGCAGCCGCCTTCTTGGCGGGTGCTGCGGCCTTCTTCGCAGCTGGCGCTGCGGCGGTCTTCGCAGGTGCTGCCGCTGGTTTCGCGGGTGCTGCAGCTTTCTTGGCAGGGGCCTTCTTTGCAGTTGCCATGGTCGTCTTTCCTCTTAGTGTGTGTGGTGTATCACCAGTGGAAAAGGCGCTTTTGCACTGGCTACGGGCATGCTAATTCAGAAAACCTGCCTTTCCTAGCGGGTGAGCCCACTTTGAGCCCCTTTTTCCGCTGCAAAACGGGCTGAAATGTCACTGAAAACAACACTGACATGCGGATATGCTTGTTCTGCACGCTGGTGTGGGCTGGTCCAGCCTGTGGCGTGCCCTGTTCAACCCTTTCAGTCTGGCGTGCCGTCACGCTTTGCAACCATGAACACTCTTCCCGCTTTTGCCACTTGCGACCTGTGCGATGCCCACAAGTCAGACCTCACCGGCGCGTTCCGCGTCCTGCCGCCTGTGTTCCGCAGTTTCGGCGCGCTGTCCCGCTTTGCCGGGCCGGTCATGACGGTCAAATGCTTCGAAGACAACACGCCCGTCAAGGCAGCCGTGGAAAGCGAAGGCAAGGGCCGCGTGCTGGTGGTCGATGGTGGGAGCTCGTTGCGCCGCGCGCTGCTGGGGGGCAACCTGGGTGCCGCCGCCGCACGCAATGGCTGGGCCGGTGTGGTGATCGACGGTTGTGTGCGCGACTTGGCTGAACTGGCTGTGTGCCAGACGGGCATCCGCGCGTTGGCCCCCATGCCGCTGCCGACCGAGCGCCGAACCGAAGGGCAGGTCGATTTACCCGTTCTGATTCAGGGTGTGTGGGTGCGCCCCGGCGACTGGCTGTACGCCGACGAAGATGGCATCGTGGTCGCTGACCGGCAGTTGGTGGCCTGAACGCTGCAACGCCTTGCCAGGTTGTCTGGCTTTCTGCTGGGTGCCCCATGTTGCCTGCGAGCGATCTGGGGTCGGTGGTGCTCAGGCAAACAGGCCACGGTACAGCATGTACGCCGCCAGCAGGTACAGCACCAGCGCGAACACGCGTTTGAGTTGCTTCACCGGCAGCGCATGCGCCGCTTTCACGCCTTGCGGGGCCATCAGCACGCTGGCTGTGGCCACAACCGCCAGTGCCGGCATGAAGATGTAGCCGACTGAACCCACAGGCAAACCTTCTACGCTCTGTCCGGCAACGACATAGCCCAGTGCGTTGGCCAGTGCAATCGGGAAGCCCAGTGCGGCGCTGGTGGCAACGGCGTTGTGCATCGCCACGTTGCACCACGTCATGAACGGCACGCTGACGAAACCACCGCCTGCGCCAACCAGCCCGGATAAAAACCCGATGGACCCACCGCCAGCCACCATGCCGCCCATGCCGGGCAACGTGCGGCTGGCTGCGGGCTTTTTATCGATCAACATCTGTGTGGCTGAAAAACTCACGAAGGCTGCAAAAAACAGCGCCAGCCACGCGCCTTTGAGCACGGCAAACACGCCCATGCTGGCCACAGCGGCCCCCAGCACGATGCCTGGGGCCAACCGCTTGACGATGTCCCAACGCACAGCACCCCGTTTGTGGTGGGCGCGCACGCTGGAGATGGATGTGAACACGATGGTCGCCATCGATGTGGCAATGGCCATCTTGACGGCCAGATCGGCCGCCACACCACGGCCGGTGAGGATGATGGTGATGAACGGCACCAGCAACATGCCGCCGCCAATGCCCAGCAGGCCTGCCAGAAAACCGGTGCACAGGCCGAGCAGGGCCAGCTCTGCAATCAGAAGGGGTTCAAGGATCATGATGTTGGCTGCCAACGCAGCAGCGGTGGGGCGTGCAGCCGGGGACGAAATGTGGGGGTGTCTGCAGGGATGCGCCGGATCGCAGGCCTGAACCGGGGTTCAGGTGGGCGAGGTCAGACAGACTTCGGGTTCATCTGACGCGAGATGATCACACCAGACTGACGATGTTCCAAGCCCTGCTCAGGGAGCATTGGTTCAAGGACATAAAAACCCAGCGGACCCTGCAGACGACGCCATTGTATGCCGCTCAGCCCAGCTGCAACGGGCGGCCGTCAGATGACCGACAGCCAGGCGACAAACGGCAGCCCGAACCTGGTTGGGTGGTCAGAGCAGCTGGCCGTCGGCACCGAGCACGGTGTCCACGCGCTGCATCAGTTCGCGCATCAACTGGTCGGTTTCGGTGGCCTGGGCGGGGGTGGACGGTGCTGGCACCACAACGGCTGCAGCGGCAGCGGCTTGCGCTTTGGCCACAGCTTCGCTCAGTTCGAACGCCAGGTTCAACGAGGCCAGCACCGCAATGCGGTCACGCGCTTTCACCTTGCCTGCGTCGCGGATCTTGCACATGGCCGCATCGACCCGGCTCACCGCCTGCAGCAACATGGCTTCGCCGCCGTCCGGGCACGACAGCAGGTAACCCTGCCCCATGATTTGCACTTCAATCTGTTTCATGGGGTGGGGTCAGCGGGTTGAGCAGGTGGCAACGTGGCCTCGGTGGAAACGGGAATGCGGTCAAGCAGGGCATCGATGCGCGAGCGGGCAGCGGCCAGCTTGGAGCGCATCAAATCCCGCTCAGCGGTGAGGCTGTGCACTTGCGCGCTCAGCAATTCGTTGGTGCGCTGCAGTTCCTGGTGCCTGAGCAGCAGCCGGTCGACGCGGCTGGCGAGTTGGACTACGGTGGTTTGATCGGCCATGGCCCTTGCATTGTAGGACGCTGCAGACCGAAGCCCCGGTAGAATGCGCGCCGTTGGTGCTCGCTGCACAGCTCTTGTGCGGCAGTTCAACGGGAAACTGGGGGAAAGCGGTTGGTCTACAACCGGTTTCTAACCAGTGCTGCCCCCGCAACGGTAAGTGGACGGACCGTGTGCCCTTTGTGCACACCGGTCCCGCTTTCATCCACCGGCCACTGGGTTGTCCCGCATTTGCTTGCGGGCACCTGGGAAGGCGATGAAGGTTGATCCACCAGCCCGGATACCGGCCAACAAGGTGGTGGTGCGTCTGCATGCAGGCAAGCCGCTTTTACGTCCAGGCACCGTCGGGGAAGGCGGTGAGGGCATCTGACAGTTTTGTCTGGTCTTGCTATGAATCCGTGTGTTTCCCATGCGCCTGTGGGCGTTTCCGTTTGCGGTCGTTCGCCCGTTGCCGTGTCCCGTTGGGTTGTCCGTGTGTCACCGTTTCGCCTGTCTGCGGTGTCTGCTGCGTTGACAGCCATCGTGGCCGGTGCGCCCGTTGCCGTGTGGGCCCAGCCCGCCGCCGCGCTGAAAGAGGTGATGGTCACCGCCACCCGTGTGGCCCAACCGTTGACCGATGTGCTGGCCGATGTCAGCCTGATTGACCGCGACACGCTGGCGCAGGCGGGTGCCAGTTCACTGGGCGACGTGCTCAGTCGTCTGCCGGGTATCGAGACCACCCGCAACGGCGGGTCTGCTGCCAACACCAGCCTGCTGTTGCGCGGTGCCGAAACGCGCCACACGGTGCTGCTGATCGACGGTGTGCGGGTCGACTCCCAGGCCTCTGGCGGTGCGGCGTGGCAGGCATTGCCGGTGTCGCAGATCGAGCGCATCGAGGTGCTGCGCGGCCCGGCTGCAGCGATCTATGGTTCCGATGCCATCGGCGGTGTGGTGCAGGTCTTCATGCGCCAGGGCGATGGTGCGCCGAACCCCACGGTGGGTGTGGGTGTGGGCAGCCACGGTACGCGCGTGCTGCAGGCTGGCATCAGCGGTGCCAGTGGCGCGTGGGACTACGCAGCCAATCTGTCACGCGAAACCAGCACCGGTTTCAACTCGCAACCTACGGGCAACCCAGACAAAGACGGCTACCGCCGCACCGCAGGGTCGGCCCGGCTCGGGTTCCAGGTCAACAAAGACCACAAGTTGCAGGCCACTTACCTGAGCAGCGAAACCGATTCAGGCTACGACGCGTTCAACTCCAAAGTCAACGACCGCGCGTTGCAAGACGTTCGCACGCTGGGCTTGTCATGGCAGGCCCGCTGGAGCGACCAGTGGCAAACCCGCGTGGGCGTGACCCGCGGCACCGACCACTACCAGACCACACCGTCGCCCTACACGACCGATACCAACGTGAACACCGTGCTGGTGCACAGCGAATGGACTGTGGGCAACCACCAGATGACGGCCGCGCTGGAGCGCCGGGAAGACCGGCTGCAAAACGCCAGCACCACGCCCGTGCAAACCCACCGCGACCAGAAAGCCCTGGCGCTGGGTTACGGCGGCAAGTTCGGTGCCCACACCGTGCAGTTGAACGTGCGCCATGACGATGACAGCGAGTTCGGCAGCCACAGCACAGGCAGCGTGGGGTATGCGTTTGCACTGTCACCTGCCTGGCGCGCCACGGCATCGGTGGGTACGGCCTTCCGGGCGCCCACGCTGTACCAGCGCTTCAGCATTTACGGCACACCCGGCGTGCAACCTGAAGAAGCCCGCAACCTGGAGGTGGGGCTGAAATACGCGGCCAACGGCGACTCGGCTTCGGCGGTGGCCTACCGCAACCGCGTGACCAACCTCATCACCTACGTATCAGGCCCTGGCTCGTGCATCAACGGCACCGGCAGTTTTCCCGGTTGTTATGGCAACACGGGCAAGGCCACGCTGTCGGGCGTGACGCTGGCAGGGGGCACACGTGTGGCACAGGTGGGCCTGACGGCCTCGCTGGACCTGCAAAACCCGCGTGATGATGTCACGGGCAAGCGCCTGGCCCGCCGCGCGAAGCAAGTGGCCAAGCTGGGCGCAGACACCACCATTGCCGGCTGGAAACTGGGTGCCGAGGCGCAACTGCGCGGCCACCGCTTTGACGATGCGGCCAACAAGCTGCGTCTGGGCGGCTATGGCGTGCTGAGCCTGTCAGCCAGCAAGGTGGTTTCCCCTGGCCTGACGCTGCTGATGCGCCTGGACAACCTGAACGACAAGGACTACCAGACCGCGCGTGGCTACGCCACCGGGGGCCGCACGGCCTACGTGGGGCTGTCCTGGGCGGGGCGCTGAGTGACTGCCGCCGAGCCTGTTGCCGTGACCGCTGCCGTGCCTGCCGCCATGCAAGCCAACACGTCGACCTGCCCGGTGCTGCTGGTGGCCGCGCCAGCGTCGGGTCAGGGTAAATCGACCGTCACGGCGGCACTGGCGCGCCTGCACACCCGTGCCGGGCGCCGGGTGCGCGTGTTCAAGTGCGGCCCCGATTTCCTGGACCCGTTCTGGCACGGCCTGGCCAGCAACGGCCCCGTGCACCAGGTGGACCTGTGGATGACCGGCGAAGCCGACATCCGCGCCCGCCTGGCCGAAGCCGCTCAGGTGGCTGACCTGATCTTGATTGAAGGCGTGATGGGCCTGTACGACGGCACTCCCAGTGCCGCCGATCTGGCCCGCCTGCTGGGCGTGCCCGTGCTGGCGGTGGTGGATGCCTCGGCCATGGCGCAAACCTTCGGGGCTTTGGCCCATGGGCTGCAACATTTTCAGACGGCCACGCACGGCCCCTTGCGCTGGGCGGGCGTGCTGGCCAACCGCGTGGCATCCGATCGGCACGCCGACATGCTGCGTGAATCGGTGCCAGCACCCGCTGGCGATTCGGCACAGGGCAGTGCCGGTGCGCCGGGCGGCTGGCTGGGGGCGTTGATGCGGTCGCAACAGGTGTCGTGGCCCGAGCGGCACCTGGGCCTGGTGGCCGCGCACGAGGTGACCGATGCGCTGGCCCGCCTGGATGCCGCCGCCGATGCACTGGCCCAAACCCCGCTGGGCCAGATGAGCCTGGCTGACATGCAAGCGGCCTGGGGTGTGCGTTTTGATGAGTCTTTTTTGCCTCCTGCGCTTTCACATGAAGCGGTTGCTGCTATGCAAACTGATTTGCATGGCCACACGGTGGCCGTGGCGCGCGACGCGGCGCTGTGCTTCATTTACGAGGCCAACCTGCAAACCCTGCGCCAGCTGGGTGCTGAGGTGGTGTTTTTCTCGCCCCTGGCCGATGCTGCCTTGCCACCGTGCGATGCCGTGTGGCTGCCCGGTGGCTACCCTGAATTGCACGCGGCCACCCTGGCCGCCAACCACGCGCTGCGCGATGCCTTGCGCGCCCATGCGGCCCAAGGCAAGCCGGTATGGGCCGAGTGCGGCGGCATGATGCTGCTGTTCGACGAACTGGTGGACAAAGCCGGTGCCACTCACGCCATGTGGGGCCTGCTGCCGGGGCGCGTGGTGATGCAAAAACGCTTGGCGGCGCTGGGACCGCAGCAACTGTGTCTGGCGGCGGGCAGCTTGCGTGGCCACACCTTTCACTGGTCGCTCACCGAAACGCCGTTGCAACCCGTGGCCCGCACCGTTCGTCCCGGTGCGGCTGCGCAACCGGTAGCCACAGGCGTCGACGGCGAAGCGCTGTACGCCCACGGCCCCGTGCGCGCCAGCTACTTCCACGCGTGGTTCCCCTCCAGCCCGGCGGCGGTGGCGGCGCTGCTGCAACCCCAACCCTTGGCAGAGGCGCTTGCATGACTTCACCTGTGGCCACCCCGTTCACGCCACAGACCCTCGGCCCGCAGCGCATCGTCTGCCTGACCGAAGAGACCACCGAGTGGCTGTACCTGCTGGGGCAGGAGGCGCGCATCGTCGGCATCAGCGGCTACACCGTGCGACCCCGCCGGGCGCGGGACGAAAAGCCCAAGGTCAGCGCGTTTCTGAGCGCCAAGGTCGACAAAATTTTGGCGTTGCAGCCCGACTGCGTATTCGGTTTTTCCGACTTGCAGGCCGACATCGCGGCGCAGCTGGTGCGCGCTGGGGTGCAGGTCACGGTGTTCAACCAGCGCAGCGTGGACCAGATTTTGGCCATGCTGTACCAGGTGGCCGCCATGGTGGGCTGCGCCGACGAAGGCTTGTGCCGCATCCACGCCCTGCAAGCTGGGCTCGACGCCATCCGCGCCCAGGCCGCTGCGCGTGAAGCGGCTGGCAAGCGTCGGCCCCGCGTGTTTTTCGAGGAATGGGACGAGCCGCACATCAGCGCCATCCGCTGGGTGTCCGAGCTGGTGGGCATCGCGGGTGGTGACGACTGCTTCCCCGAGCTGGCCACGCAAGCCATGGGCAAAGACCGCATCATCGCCAGCGGCGACGAGATCGTGCGGCGCAACCCCGACATCATCATTGGCTCGTGGTGCGGCAAAAAATTCAGGGCCGAAAACGTGGCGGCGCGCCCCGGTTGGCAAGACGTGGCTGCTGTGCGCACGGGGCAGTTGTTTGAAATCAAATCCGCCGACATCCTGCAACCCGGCCCTGCTGCACTGACCGACGGCGTGGCGCAACTGGCCGCCATCGTGCAACGCTGGAGTGAACAACATGGCTGAGCTGAACCACCCCATCACCGGTTGCGAGCTGATCCTGGGTGGCCAGAAAAGCGGCAAATCACGCCGGGCTGAAACTTTGGCCGCTGCCTGGCTGGCTGGCCCAGCTGTGAACGGCCAGCCACGCCAAGCCACGCTGATTGCCTCCGCTTTGGCCTGGGACGCGGAAATGCAGCAACGCATTGCCCGCCACCAGGCCGACCGTGCGTTGCGCGTGCCCGGCATGGCCACGTTGGAAGAGCCGGTGGCCCTGGCCCAGGCCATTCGGCGTTTGAGTGCGCCACACCACCTGCTGGTGGTGGACTGTCTGACGCTGTGGCTGACCAACCTGTTGATGCCGGCTGACATGGGCGACGCCGCTGCACAGGTTTCACCCAGTGCGGGCGGCGAAAAATATGAACAAAAAAATGCCTCACCGATTGATGGTATTCAATTGTTTGCTCCATTCATCGAAGCTCTGCAGGCCGCCCGAGGCCCCGTGGTGATGGTGGGCAATGAGATTGGGCTGGGTGTGATCCCCATGGGCGCCGAGGTGCGCCACTTTGTGGACACGCTGGGCCTGCTCAACCAGGCCGTGGCCGCGGCCAGCCAGCGTGTCGTGCTGATGGCGGCGGGCTTACCATTGGTTCTGAAAGCAGAGCAACAACATGTTTAGCATCAAGCGTCAGCGGCTTTTTTTAATTGAATTGTTGGCGGCAGTGGTGTGGCTGTGCGCGGGTGCCCTGCCGGTGCACGCGGCGGGCATTGAGGTGACCGACGACCGGGGCCGCACCGTCACGCTGGCTGCACCGCCGCAGCGCGTGGTGAGCCTGTTGCCTTCGCTCAGCGAAACCGTGTGCGAGCTGGGCCAGTGCCAGCGTCTGGTGGGGGTGGACCGCTACTCCAATTACCCCGCCACGTTGCAAAAGCTGCCCCAATTGGGCGGCGGGTTGGACCCCAACATCGAAGCCGTGGTGGCCATGCGGCCCGATCTGGTGCTGATTTCTGCCTCTTCGCGCGCTGCCGAGCGGCTGGAAGCGCTGGGCCTGAAGGTGGTGGTGCTGGAGCCCAAAACCCACGCCGATGTGCAACGCGTGCTGCGCAAGGTGGCGCAGGCCCTGGGGCAACCCGTGGCGGAGGCCGACCGCGTGTGGCGGCACATCGATGCGGCGGTGTCTGCCGCCGCACAGTCGCTGCCCGCCAGTGCCAAAGCCACGCGGGTGTACTTTGAGGTGAACCGTGCACCGTATGGCGCGGGGGCGTCGTCGTTCATCGGCGAAACGCTCACCCGGCTGGGCGTGCAAAACATCCTGGGGCCTGAGCTGGGGCCGTTTCCCAAACTCAACCCCGAGTTCGTGGTGCGCGCCAACCCTGATGTGATCATGGTCGGTGCCCGCAACTTCACAGGCATGACCGACCGGCCTGGCTGGAAGGGCATGCGTGCCATTGCGCACAACCGGCTGTGCGTGTTCAGCCTGGACGAATCGGACATGCTGGTGCGTCCCGGTCCCCGCATGGCCGAGGCTGCGCGGCTGATGGCCCGTTGCCTGACGGAAAAGACGGTCACTTCAGCCAAGCCAGCAACCGCAGCAACCTCAACCGCGTCATCCGCTTTAACCGCTCCAATCGCTCCAATCGCTTCAGCCCCCCAAGCCACTATGCCTGCCGTGTCGGTACCCCTCGCGAAAGCTGGCGCAGCAGGTGCCACACCCGTCACCGCTGCCACCGTCAAGGGAGGCAAGCCTTGAGCTCCCACCCGGTCAGCCCCACCGCCACCACCACCGGTCTGCGACCCGACACCGGGGCACGCCGCGCCTGGTGGTTGGGGCTGGGCCTGGTGCTGGCGGCCGGGGCCTTGGCCGTTGTCAGCCTGGCCGTGGGCAGCACAGGGGTGGAGCCCATTTTTCAGGTGCTGGGTCAGCTGCTGAATGCATTGCTGGCTGGGGCACCTGACCTGCCAGCTGCTGGCGTGGACGGCTTGGCGGGTGCCGTGCCGTCGGCGGCTGAATCTGCTCAAGTGAATGCCCACATTTCTGCCCAGATCGTCTGGGACATCCGCGCCCCCCGCACCCTGGGTGCGTTTCTGGCCGGGGCCTTGCTGGGCCTGGCCGGTGCGGTGGCGCAGGGCCTGTTTCGCAACCCGCTGGCCGACCCGTTTTTGCTGGGCAGCGCATCGGGGGCCACGCTGGGTGTGGCCAGCGCCTTGTCTTTGCTGGGGGTCAGCCCCATGGCCACCAGCTGGCTGGTACGTGCCGGTTTGACCGGTGCGGCTTTTGTGGGCGCGGTGCTGGCCGTGCTGCTGACCTTGCTGTTGGCCAAAGGCGTGCAGCACACGTTGCGCCTGCTGCTGGCCGGGGTGGTGGTGGGCGTGGTGCTGGGGGCTTTCAGCTCGCTGGTCACGTTGCTGACGCCCGACATCTTGCAGGCCATGCAGGCCTTCATGCTGGGCTCCACCGGGTTCGTGGGCTGGGCGGCAGTGGGCATCATGGGCAGCGTGTGGTTGCCGTGCCTGGCTGTGGCGCTGGCGTTTTCAAGGGTGCTGGACGGGCTGAGCCTGGGTGAGGCCACCGCCGCCAGCCTGGGCCTGCCGCTGGGTGCGCTGCGCGTGGCGCTGGTGGCCGTGCTGGCACTGGCCACGGGCACGGCGGTGGCGCAAACCGGCCTCATTGCCTTCGTGGGGTTGGCCGCGCCGCACCTGGTGCGCTCGGCCGTCAAAACCACCCATGCCCGGTTGCTGGCGTTGTCCAGCCTCATGGGCGGCGTGCTGCTGCTGCTGGCCGACACCCTGGCGCGGGGCGTGATGGCTCCGCAGGAACTGCCCGTGGGCGTGCTGACCGCCGTGCTGGGCGGTGGCTACCTGCTGTGGCTGATGCACAGGCGGGCAGGGTGAGTGCCATGACAACAACCATAGCATTCAGTGCCCGTGAAATCAGTGCGAGCCTGGGTTCTGGCTCGCACAAACACCCTGTGCTACACGGTGTGAACGTGGCGGTGCCTGCCGGGCGCTGGCTCAGCATCGTGGGGCCCAACGGCGCGGGCAAGTCCACCTTGCTCAAATGCCTGGGCGGCTTGCTGCCGTGCGGCGGCACCGTTCAGCTGCTGGGGCAAGACCTGCACGCCTGGGGCCCGCGTGAGCGTGCCCGGCGTTTGAGCTGGCTGGGGCAGGGCGGGGCAGGGGCCGACGGTGCCGACGACCTCACCGCCTACGACGTGACCATGCTGGGCCGCCTGCCGCACCAGAGCTGGCTCAGCCCACCCACCGATGCCGACCACGCTGCGGTTGAGCGCGCCCTGCGCCAAACCCAGGCCTGGGGCTGGGCCTGCACGCCGCTGGGTGAGCTGTCGGGCGGCGAGCGTCAACGTGTGCTGCTGGCCCGCGCCCTGGCCGTCGACGCCGACGTGCTGCTGATGGACGAACCCCTGGCCAACCTCGACCCGCCCCACCAGGCCGACTGGCTGCTGCTGGTGCGCCAACTGGTGGCCAGCGGCAAAACGGTGGTCAGTGTGTTGCACGAAATCACCACCGCCCTGGCGGCCGACGAGGTACTGGTGCTGCACCAGGGCCGCGTGCACCACTGCGGACCCAGTGACGATGCCGCCACCCACCGTGCGCTGGAAACGGTTTTTGAACACCGAATTGCCATCCACCGCTTGATGGACCAATGGGTGGCACTACCGAAATTAAACTGATCCATTGACCGGAATCATTGACCTGATTCATTGAACGCTTCAGACACCCCATGCACATCGAAATCCCACCCACCGAAAAGCCCTATGACAAGCCCGAGGGCGAGCGCAGGGGCATCGTCATCGTTAACACCGGCGACGGCAAAGGCAAAAGCACGGCGGCCTTTGGCCTGGCCCTGCGCGCCCATGGGCGGGGCAAGGTCGTGCAGATTTACCAGTTCATGAAGGTGCCCACTGCCCGGTTTGGCGAGCACCGCATGTTCGAGCAAATCGGTATCCCCATTCAGGGCCTGGGCGACGGGTTCAGCTGGAAAAGCCAGGACCTTGAACACTCTGCTCAACTCGCCCGCAACGGCTGGGAAACCGCCAAGGCCACCATTTTGGGCGGCCAGCACTTTCTGGTGGTGCTGGACGAAATCACCTACCCGCTGATCTACGGCTGGCTGCCGCTGGACGACGTGCTGCACACCCTGCGCACCCGCCCCGGTCACGTGCACGTGTGCCTGACCGGGCGGCGCTGCCCGCCTGAAATTGTGGAACTGGCCGACACCGTGACCGAGATGACGCTGGTGAAACACGCCTTCAAGGCCGGTATCCCAGCGCAGCGGGGGATCGAAGATTGACCCTGCCGCCAGCCACACCCGCCGCGTCACTCACCATCCGTCCCGGGTGCCACGCTTTCCCCGAGGCCGAGCAGCGCGGTGTGTACCGCGCCATTGCCGAGCGCCGGGACATGCGCCACTTCTGCGGCGGCCAAGTGGCCCCCGAACTGCTGCAGCGCCTGCTGCTGGCTGCGCACCATGCACCCAGCGTGGGCTTCATGCAGCCGTGGCGCTTCATCCGCATCACCGACACTGCCCTGCGCCAGCGGTTGCACGCGGTGGTCGAGCGCGAGCGCCAATGCACCGCCGACGCTTTGGGCGAACGCGGTGCCGAGTTCATGCGGCTGAAGGTGGAAGGCCTGCTCGACTGTGCCGAGCTGCTGGCCGTGGTGCTGGCCGATGGCCGTGAGCGCCACGTGTTTGGCCGCCGCACCATGCCGCACATGGACTTGGCGTCCACCGCCTGCGCCATCCAGAACCTGTGGCTGGCCGCACGGGCCGAGGGGTTGGGCATGGGCTGGGTGTCGCTGTTCGACCCCACCGAACTGGGCCAGGTGCTGGGCGTGCCGCCGGGGGCCGAGCCCGTGGCGCTTTTGTGCCTGGGGCCGGTTACCGGTTTTTACGACCAGCCCATGCTGCAACAGCTGCACTGGGCACACCGCGAGGCCTTGCCCAACCTTGTTTTTGACAACGCCTGGGGCACGGCGTCGGGCCTGTTTGCTGACCCGGTCTCAGACCCCGGCAGCACGCCACCCACACGCCCCACGACAAAAGGAACACCATGAACGTACCCGATACCGTACTGGCCCAGCCCCTGCGCTTTCAGCGGCCGGTGCAACCGATGGCCCGTGCCCGTGATGCCTCCGCGGGCGACACATCCGCCAGCGATGCCCCCTGGGCGGTCGCGGCCGTGGCCGAGCTGTTCGCACTGCCGTTCGCCGAGCTGCTGCACCGCGCCCAGACCGTGCACCGCCAGCACTTCGACCCCACGGAGGTGGAGCTGGCCACCTTGCTGTCCGTCAAAACCGGCGGCTGCCCCGAAGACTGCGGCTACTGCCCCCAATCGGCCCACCACCCCACGGGCGTGGCCGCCACCAAAATGATGACCCCCGAGGCCGTGCGCGAAGCCGTGCTGGGGGCCAAGGCCGCCGGGGCCACCCGCTTTTGCATGGGTGCCGCCTGGCGCGCGCCCAAAGACCGCGACATCGAGGCTGTGGCCGAGCTGGTGCGCGTGGTCAAAGACGAGGGGCTGGAGGCCTGCGCCACGCTGGGCATGCTGGAGCAACGCCACGCCCAGGCGCTGCAACAGGCCGGGCTGGACTACTACAACCACAACCTCGACACCTCGCCCGACTTTTACGGTGACGTCATCACCACCCGCGACTACCAGGACCGGCTCGACACCCTGCAACACGTGCGCCAGGTGGGCGTAAAGGTGTGCAGCGGCGGCATCGTGGGCATGGGCGAAAGCCGCCTTCAGCGCGCCGGGCTGATTGCCCAGCTGGCCAACCTGCAGCCACACCCCGAGTCGGTGCCTATCAATGACCTGGTGAAGGTGCCCGGCACCCCGCTGGCCAACCAGCCCGACCTGGACCCGATTGAATTTGTGCGCACCATTGCCGTGGCCCGCATCACCATGCCCACGGCGCGTGTGCGCCTGTCGGCAGGCCGACGCCAGATGAGCGACGAAACCCAGGCGCTGTGCTTTGCCGCCGGGGCCAACTCCATCTTCTACGGCGACAAGCTGCTGGTCACCGGCAACCCCGACGTGGATGCCGACCGCGAACTGCTTACGCGATTGGGCATGAAGGCGGTGGGCTTGCAGGGGCACGCAGTCTGAGCACGGCCATGGTTTGGCCCACTTTCGTGACACTGGCTGCGGCGGTGCCTGTGGCACTGCTCATCGACCACCTGTTCGGCGAGCCCCCCGCACACTGGCACCCGGTGGTGTGGATGGGTCATGTCCTGGGCTGGGCAGGTAAGCGGGTGGCCCCGCTGGCCGAGCAAGCACCTGCCGGGCGTGATTTGATGTCTTTTTGGTGCTCAGCGCTTTTTTGGTGTGCGTTGTCTGCTATTACCATTTTTGCCGCATGGAGCCTGCAATGGGCACTGTGTCTGGCACCGTGGTGGCTGGCCGCAGTGGGTTTGGGGCTGTGCCTGAAGCCCTTGCTGGCCTGGCGCATGCTGCGCAGCGAGGTGCTGGCGGTGGAGGCCGCGCTGGCCCAATCGCTGGCGGCGGGGCGCGAGCGCTTGGGGCTGCTGGTCAGCCGCGATGTGACGGAACTGTCCGAGGCACAGGTGCGCGAAAGCGCCATCGAAAGCCTGGCCGAAAACCTGAACGACTCGGTAGTGGCCCCGCTGTTCTGGTTTGTGGTGGCCGGGTTGCCGGGTGCGGCGCTGTACCGGTTTGCCAACACCGCCGATGCCATGTGGGGCTACCGCACCATGCGCGGTGGCCGCGAGTGGGAGTGGGCGGGCAAATGGGCCGCCAGGGCTGACGATGTGCTGAACTGGCTGCCCGCCCGCCTGACCGCGCTGCTGCTGTGGCCGGTGGGGCAGGGCGCGGCCCTGTGGCACAACGCGGGCCTCACGCCATCGCCCAACGGCGGTTGGCCCATGGGAGCCATGGCGCTGAGCCTGGGCGTGCGGCTGGGCAAGCCCGGCGTGTACACGCTGAATGCATCGGGGCGAGAGCCCCTGGCGGCAGATGTGCACGAAGCCGTGGCCCTGGCCTGGCGTGCCGTGTGGCTGGGCGGCGCGCTGCTGGCCGCGCTGGCGGTTGGGCACTACTTGCAGGGCATGCAGCCATGAACCCAGAAAGCGTATCGATGAATGTCCCGCGCATCCACGGCGGGCCGGGCTCCAACGGCCCGGCCCGGTTTGACTTTTCCACCACGGCCAACGCCTGTGGGCCATGCCCCATGGCCCTGGCCGCTGTGCGCGAAGCCCCTTACCAGCATTACCCCGATCCGGCCTACACCGCGCTGCGCCAGCAATTGGCGGCGCTGCACCAGGTGGCACCCGAACGGCTGGTGCTGGCGGCCAGCGCCAGCGAGTTCATTTTTCGCATCACGGCTGTCAGTGGCAACGGCCCGGTGGCCGTGCCCGTGCACGCCTTTGGCGACTACACCACTGCCGCGCGTGGCCATGGGCGGGCGGTGGTGCACGGCTTGCCCGAATTGAGCCAAGCCACCCTGGTGTGGCACACCGACCCCAGCAGCCCTTGCGGCCTGTCTGAAGACCGTCCCCACGGCTTCATACCGTGGCGTGACCCAGCCCATCCCGTTTGGGCCGTGGTGGACCGGGCGTGCGAGCCCTTGCGTCTGGACGGAACCAGCTCATGGGTTGGTGACGCGGCTGACGGCGTGTTTCAGCTGTACTCGCCCAACAAAGCCCTCGGGTTGACCGGTGTGCGCGCCGCCTACGCCATTGCGCCGTTGCATGGGGCTGCCATGGTGCGGCGGCTGGAGGCCGCATGCCCCTCGTGGCCCTTGGGTGCTGCGGGCGTGGCGCTGTTGACGGCATGGGTCACGCCCGCCGTGCAGCAGTGGGTGGCCGGCTCGCGCCACACGCTGCGCGCGTGGAAGCAGCGGCAAACCGATGGCCTGGCGCGCTTGGGCTGGCAGGTGCAACCCAGCGTGGCCAACTACTTTTTGCTGCGCCCACCGCCAGCAGTGGACATGGGTGCGGCCGCCGTGCCCTACTGCGAAACGGTGGTTCAACCCGCGCTGGCTGCAGCCGGGGTGGCGTGGCGCAACACCACCTCGTTCGGCTTGCCCGGTGCGTGGCGTGTGTCAGTGCAAGCGCCTGTCGTGCAAGACCATCTGTTCGGCGTGTTGCAAACCTTGGGTGCCCGCGCATGAGCGTGCATGCCCTGCCAGCCCCAGCCGTGCACGTCAACGTCATGCTCACTGCGCCGGTCTGTACACCACAAAAGCAGCCTGCACAGCCTTGTGCCTGCCCGACAATGCGTGCGCGCTGAAACTGGCGCCTTCCCTGGTTATGCCCATGTCATTCAACTTGTCTCCGGCCCCTTCGCCTGCCCCAGCCAGCGGCCCCGTACACCAGCTGCGACTGCTGCTGGTGGCGCTGCAATTTCTCACGCGCGTGCCCGTGCCCGCCTGGGTTGGCGTGGGTTTTCAGGCCGCTTGGCTCAACACCTGTGTGCGCTACTTCCCCGCGGTGGGGGCATTGGTCGGTGGCGTGGGCGCTGCCGTGCTGTGGGCCGCGTTGGCACTGTGGCCACCGCATGTGGCGGCGTTGCTGGCCGTGGCGGCCACGGTGTGGCTGACCGGGGCCTTCCACGAAGACGGGTTGGCCGACACACTGGACGCGCTGGGTGGCTACGTGCCACGCGAGCGGGCGCTGGCCATCATGAAAGATTCACGCATCGGTACCTATGGCGCTGCGGCGCTGGTGCTCAGCCTCAGCCTGCGGGTGCTGCTGCTGGGCAGCCTGGCCACCGTGGACCCGCTGGGTGCCGTGCTGGCCTTGGTGGCCGCTCACCTGGTGGGGCGCACCGCCGCCGTGGGGGTGATGGCCTGCTTGCCCTATGCAGGCGATGCCGAGCACGCCAAAGCCAAGCCACTGGCCACAGCAGTGGATGTGCCCTCGGTGTGCTGGGCATTGGGCTGGGGTTTGGCGCTGCTGGCTGCTCTGGCGGTGGCCGACGGCAGCTTGGGGTTGCTGACACAGCCTGAATCAATTGGGCCAGACGGTCTGCCCGGGCTGGCCTTGTCTGATGGCCTGTCGGTGCGCTGGCTGTGGGTGTTGGGTGCCGCAGGCGCGGTGGTGTGGGCCATGCGCCGCTGGCTGGCGCAGCGCTTGGGCGGCTACACCGGCGATGCGCTGGGTGCCACCGAGCAGTTCACCGAAATGGCGGTGCTGCTGGTGCTGGCCAGTGGTACCTGAGGCTTGAGGTTCGATTCGGGATGCCTGAACCCATGAACCCAGCACCACTTTCGGGCACGTCTGTGTGGGTGTGGCGTCACCCGCAGCCACAAGGCGTGGCGGGCCGTTGCATTGGCCGCACCGACGTGGCGGTGGACCCCCGGCGCACCAGGCGCCTGGCCCGGCGCATCCAGGCCGCTGCCCGGCGGGCAGGTCTGGCGCGGGTGGTGCACACCTCGCCGCTGCAACGTTGTGCCGACGTGGGCCGTTGGCTGCGGCGCTGGGGCTGGACACACGTGGTGGACGCCACGCTGCTGGAACTTGACTTCGGCACCTGGGACGGCCAGGCCTGGGCCCACATTGGCCATGTCGAGGTGGATGCCTGGTGCGCCGCCTTTGCCACGCACACCCCAGGTGGTGGCGAACCGCTGGTGCAGTTGCTGAAACGGGCGGCGGCGTGGCAGCCCGGCGGGCACACACGCAGCGAGTGGGTTCAGCCAACGGACCACGCTGCGCAACCCCGTGCGTGCCAGGCGGACGCAGCCAAAGTCTCCGCCGTTGTGGTGGTTGGGCATGCAGGCTGGATGCTGGCACGCCGCTGGGCGCAAACCCATGGGCCAAGTGTGTGGCCCACAGCGGCCGACTGGCCCAGGCCTCCCGCTTACGGACACTGTTGGCACGTGTGATGTTTCACCGCACCTACTTTTAAATAAAAAGTGGCTTCACCGCTTGATGAATATGAATTCTTTGCTGCAAAAAAAAGTCACTTCAGGGCCAGCCCGCTGCGTCATGGTGTTGGGCACCACCAGCGGTGCGGGCAAAAGCTGGCTGACCACCGCGCTGTGCCGCTGGTATGCCAACCAGGGCCTGAAGGTGGCCCCATTCAAGGCCCAGAACATGAGCAACAACGCCCGCGTAGTGCCCACGCCAAGTGGGGCCATGGGCGAAATTGGCAGCGCGCAGTACTTCCAGGCGCTGGCAGCGCGGGCCGAGCCAGACGCGCGCATGAACCCCTTGCTGCTCAAACCCGAAGCCGACACGCGCAGCCAGGTGGTGCTGATGGGTGAGGTCAACCGCGAGTTGTCGGACATGCCCTGGCGGGGCCGCAGCCTGAAGGTGTGGCCGCACATTGCCGCAGCGTTGGACGAACTGCGGGCCGAGTACGACGTGGTGGTGATAGAAGGCGCGGGCTCGCCCGCCGAAATCAACCTGTACGACAGCGACGTGGTCAACATGCGCGTGGCCAAACACTGCGATGCCGCCTGCCTGCTGGTGACCGACATCGACCGGGGTGGGGCGTTTGCCCACCTGTACGGCACCTGGGCGCTGCTGCCCGAGGCCGACAGGCGGTTGTTCAAAGGCTTTGTATTGAACAAATTCCGTGGCGATGCCAGTTTGCTGGCACCTGCGCCACAGATGCTGCAAGACCTGACCGGTATCCCGACCGTGGCCACCATTCCCATGCTGCGCCACCACGGTTTGCCAGAAGAAGACGGCGTTTTTGATGATCGCAGCACCGCCGCAGGCCCGGTGCACCTGACGGTGGCGGTGGTGGCCTACCCGCGCATCAGCAACCTGGACGAATTCCAACCCCTGAAAAACGCCCCCGGCGTCAAACTGGTGTGGGCGCGCACGCCTGCCGAGCTGACCGGGGCGGACTGGGTCATCCTGCCCGGCAGCAAATCCACCGTGGCCGACCTGGCCTGGCTGCGCAGCCAGGGGCTGGACGCGGCGGTGTGTGCGCACGCCGCACGGGGTGGCGCGGTGCTGGGCGTGTGCGGTGGCCTGCAGATGCTGGGCGAAGCCATTGTGGATCCAGAGGGTCTGGAGGGCTCGGGCGGCAACGCCCCTGGGTTGGGTTTGCTGCCGCTGGTCACTTTGTTTGGTGCCCACAAGGCTTTGCGGCGCACCACCACCCGGTTCAATGCCTTGGCTGGCCCATGGGCAGGGCTGTCAGGCGTGGCGGTGTCAGGTTACGAAATTCACCTGGGGCAAACCGCCCAGCACCCGGCCATGGCCGCTGGTGGCGATGTGGCGGTGGCTGCGTTGCCCGACGGGCTGGGCTGGCAAGGCCGAGGGGGCAACGTGCTGGGTGTCTACCTGCACGGACTGTTTGAAGACGAGGCGGTGCTGAAAGCACTGCTGGGTGTGGGCTCGGTTGACCTGGAACAGGTGTTCAACGGTCTGGCCGAGCAGGTGAGCCAGCAGTTTGACCCTGGGTTCCTGGTGGCTTGCATGGCGCCCGCCACCTGACGGTCGCGGAACAGGCCTTCAGCCCAGCAGATAGCCGCAGCCGTGGCTCTCAAAGGCTGCACGCAACTCATTGCTCATGCCTTGGAAGGTGTAGGCCTGGCCCAGCTTGATCTGGTGCCCCGCCAGCAACAGCAGCAGGCCCATGGCGGCGCTGTCCAGCCATTTCAGTTGGCTGCAGTCGATGGAGATGGCCGATGGCTGTGTGGTGGCTTGCTGCAGGCATTGCCGCAGCGGGCCGAGGTTGTGGGTGTGCAGCACGCCCGCCAGGGTCACTTGGGTGTGGCCATCGGCTGTGTGCCATGCTGCGCTGCCAGCCGGTGTCTGGGTGCCCGCTGTGCCCAGCCAGTGGCGCCTGGCGCGGCGGTAGGGCAGGGCACAGGTCCACACCAGTTGGGCCAGGGTTTTGCCGTCGCTCCAATAGCGGCGCCACAAACCGGGCTCGGCCAGGATGCGCCACACCCATTCCAGGCCGGTGGCTTGCATCCAGCGGGGCGCGCGTTTGACGGTCTTGGCGTGGAAGTTGAGCACGGCGCCCAGGTGGCTGACCACTGGCACATCCAGTGCAGGCCAGTTGAGGTCGATCCACTCATGGCCTTTGACGGCTCCCAATGAAATCAACAGGAAGTCAGGCTTGGCTTGCCGGATGGCATCCAGGTAGGCCGGGCGGCTGAGGGCGCTGGCCGGGCCACGGCCGGGGGCGATGAAGCCCACGCTGGCAAACCCCACTGCCTGCCCGTCGGTGTGGGCGTTGAGCGCCTGGTGCGCCGTTTCGGCCACGCCATCGTCACCACCGAACAGGAACACGGTGTTCACCCGCCCGTCGGCGCGGGGCTGGTGGAGCTGGTCGAACGCGTCCGAGCCCGCCACCCGCTCGGGCAGGGGAATGCCCATCCACGCGGCCAGCCAGATCAGGGGCATGCCGTCGGCGGTGCTGAAGTCGGTGCGCAGCACCGATGCCCTGAAGGCCGGGTTGGCTGCCGCAGTGGCCACGAAATTGACGTTGGGCGTGGCCCAGCAGCAAGGGATGCGGTGGTCCATGCACGCGCGCAGTTGGGTCACGGCCTGTGCCAGGGTCACGGCATCGAAGGGCAGTCCCATCAGGGCATGGACTGGCCGGTCGAAGTCGGTCGAAGGGATGGGGTTCATGCCGTCTGCGGGTGTTTGCATGGTGCCAGGTCAGCCCTGGGGCTGAACGTCGCGCCCGTATTGGTCGGAAAAGCGGACGATGTCGTCCTCGCCCAGGTATTGCCCGCTCTGCACCTCGATCATTTGCAGCGGGATGATCCCGGGGTTGGTCAGCCGGTGTTTGTGGCCTGCGGGGATGTAGGTGCTTTCGTTGGTTTGCAGCAGCATGTCGCTGTCGCCATTGATCACGCGCGCCGTGCCGCTGACCACGATCCAGTGCTCGCTGCGGTGGTGGTGCATTTGCAGGCTCAGCGCCGCTCCGGGCTTGACTTCGATGCGCTTGATCTTGAAGTTGGGCCCTTCTTCCAGCACCGTGTACGTGCCCCAGGGGCGGTGAACGGTGCGGTGCACTTTGTAGGCATCGTGCCCTTGGCCTTTGAGTTGGGCGTACAGGTGTTTGACGTCCTGGCTTTGTTTGCCGTTGGCAATCAGCAGGGCATCCGGGGTGTCGACGATGACAAGGTCTGACACGCCCACCGTGCCCACCGTGCGATCGCTTTGGATGTAGCAGCCACTGGTGTTTTGCATCACGGCGTGCCCGACCACGCGGTTGCCGTGTTCGTCGGGCGGGGTGAGCGCGCTGATGGCAGCCCAGGAGCCGATGTCGCTCCAGCCGATGTCGCAAGGTACCACGGCAGCGCGAGTGGTTTTCTCCATCAGCGCGTAGTCGATGGACACATCGGGTACTTGTGCGAACGACGTGCTGTCGAGTTCGATGCATTGGGCATCTGCCGAACGGCCGTTGCCCTGTGACAGGGCCAGGCAGTCCCGGACGGCGGTCAGCACGTCCGGGCAGTGCTCGGCCATGTCGGCCAGCATGGTCCCGGCGGTGAAACACAGCATGCCTGAGTTCCAAAGGTATTTGCCGCTGGCCACGTAGGTTTGAGCGGTGGCCAGGTCGGGTTTTTCGACGAAGCGTTTGACGCGGTGCCCATTGGTCTCGATGTAGCCAAACCCGGTTTCGGGGGCGTCGGGCACGATGCCGAAGGTCACGATCAGGCCCTGCTGTGCCAACGCCTGTGCTTGTGACACCGCCGCAGCGAAAGCTGCCTGGTTGGCAATCAGGTGGTCAGCCGGCAGCAGCAGCAGGGTGGCGCTGTCGCCATGCTTTGCCTGCGCCAACAGCGCGGCCACGGCCACGGCGGCGGCCGTGTTGCGCCCAAAGGGTTCGAGCACGAAGCGCGTCTGCAGACCCTGGGAGTTGACGCTGGCGTAGTCGTCCCGCGTGGCAGACAGCAATTGGGTGTTGGTGACGGTCATCACCTCGGTCACGTTTGGCAGGATGGCCCCCCTGACAAATGCTTTTTGTAGCAAACTTTGCCCATCAGGCAGGCGCATGAAGGGTTTGGGATGCGTTTCTCTGGACACGGGCCACAGGCGCGACCCTGAGCCGCCACACAAGATGATGGGGATGAGCATGGTTTGAAAACGGTTCGGATGAGTGTGTGGACGGGTGCGGTTCAGTTGGCCCAGGGCATGGGCTGCATGGGGTCGAACCGGGACGAGATTTCTCGCGTGTCGCCATACACCGTGGGTGCTTGCATGGCCAAAACAACCTCGGTCACGTGCAAGGCCCAGCGGGCGGTCAGGTGGGGTGTGGTGCCAGCCTGCATGGCCTGGCCGATGTCGGCAACGCCACGGCAAAAGTCCATGCCGTTGCGGCCAAACAGGCCGCGCCCTTGGGTGGTGGGCTTGCGTACCAAGGGCACTTTGGCAGGCCCCAGGCCCACCAGCTTGGCCAGCAGCGGGTATTTTTCGGCGCGGGATGTCCAGCGGTTTCGGCGGGACAGGTGCACGGGTGCGCCATAGTCCCAAATGCGGTCGATGGCGATGGTGCCGTCGTCGCCGAACAGGCGCAACCGGTGGTCGTGCGACCCGTAGATGCTGCACGTGAGGCGGGCGACGACGCCGTTGCTGAACTCCAGGCACGCTGCCGCGAAGTCGGGTGCCGGGACGAGCCCTTCAAATCCCTTGTCAGGCTGCACCACGCGTGAAAACGTGGTCATGCGGTGCACGGGGCCAAAAAAGGCGGTCAGCCACGTCAGGTGATAGCCCGCGTGCTCCAGCGTGCAGCCCACCTCGAACTCGTCGCGCGAGGGCCAGGGTGCGCCCGAGGCGCTGATCCATTTCGCATGGTCCATGGCCGCCACGTTGCCGTCGTCGAGTTCGGCGTACACCAGTCGGGGGGTGCCGATGGTCTGGTCCCGCAGCAGTTTCCAGATGGTTTGCGCGGTTTCGCTCAGCACGCTGCACGGTGCGCTGGTGATGAACAGGCCACGGGTTTCGGCCAGTTCGACCAGCGAACGGGCTTCGTCCAGATCGGTGGCCAGTGGTTTTTCAGAGTACACGTGCCGGTTGGCCAGCAACGCGGCCTGCGACACCTTGAAGTGCTCGCGCGGATTGGTCAGGTTGGCCACCAGCTGCACGACGGGGTCCGCCAGCATTGCGTCATAGGATGTGTAGGCTTTGACACCGTGGAATTGCGTGAAGGCGGCAAGGCGTTGGGGGTCGCGGTCCCAAACGCCTTGCAGGGCGAGTTCGGGGTGGCGTTTCAGCGAAGCCATGTACAGGTCAGCGACATAGCCGCAACCCACGATTGCAAAGTTCATATGAAGGTCAGGGTATGCAGGTTGATGGCATCTATGCAAGGTACGGGCCACATCAGACGCGGCTGTACTCCTGGTAGCGAACACCTGAAAAAGCGCTGAGTTTGCCCATGTTGGCGTGGGCCCTGATCAACCAGTGCGCGCTGTGGTGCAGGCCCGCAGGCAGCGTGGCAACCGCCATGAGGCCCGCCATGATCAGCTTGACGGTTGCGTTGGTGGCCAGTTTGGCCCGTGCCACGGGCCCCATGGGGCCGTAGGCCCCGGTCAGTGCTTTGCGTGCGTACTCTTGTCCGCCGCTGTAGGCCCGCTGGCGCAGCCATTCGAACGACATCCGAGCCGGTTCAACCGGTTCGGTCACGCAAGCTTCGTCGCACCAGGTGACTTTGGCACCCTTGGCAATCAGCCTGAGCAACATGTCGCCATCTTCGCCGGTGGACAGCTGAAATTGCGGGTCGAAAGGTCCGGGTTCAGCCCTGACGGTGCTTCCTCGCAGCAGCACGTTGCCGAACCTGAGCTGGTTCAACGGCACCGTTGCCCCGCTGGGCAGGCGTGGAAAGCTGTAAAAGTCGCCCTTGCGTATCCACGCGGGTGCATCGTCGGGCAGCTGAGGAATGACGGGGCCCAGCACGCCGTCAGCACCGTGCGCTTGCGCGGCATCGAACAGCGTTTGAAGCCAGTCACTGGGCGCGCGCTCATCGTCGTCGATGAATGCGAGCCAATCTCCCGTCGCCATGGACACGGTGAGGTTGCGTGTGAGGCTGATGTTGCGTTCGAGCTGGGTGCCGTACAGCAGCTCAAAGCCGCCCTGCCGGTCGGCGGCCTGTGTGTTGAATTGGGTGACCACACTTTTTGCCGACTGGTTTGCGTCGTTGTCTACCACCACCACCTGTACTGGGCTGAGGGTTTGCGCTTGCAAGTCTTGCAGCACAAGGGCCAGTCGTTCCGGGCGGCGGTAGGTGGCAATGCAGATGCTGATACGCGGGGCGGTCATATGTTGTCAGTGCTTGTTGCGTTGTGCAAGATCTGTGAGGGCCTGATGCTCAGGCAGCCACCCCAGCTTGTACCGGGCCCGGTTTGCATCGTAGTGCACGCGGGTGAAGCGGGCAGCCAGCGCGGCCGGGTTGAGCAATCCAGGCAATCGAGTTTGGCGTTTGAGCACCTTGCGAGTGAAGGCGTGCGCCAGGCACGCCAGAGCCCAGTGCACGGCCCATGGCATGCGAAGCAGCCTGGGTCGTGGGGACTGTTGGCACAGCACGTCGAGCAGGCGCTGGCTGGTGGGGGCCGGAGACTCGACGATGTTGAAGGCCTGCCCGCTGAGTGAGGCATCGCAGGTCACGGCCAACGCCACCGCCCTGGCCACGTCGGCAACGTGTACCAACGGCACTTCTGTGTCTGGCGTGAGAGGCCCCATCACCAACCATGCACGGGCACCCAAACCCTTGCCAAGACTGAACGGCCACAGGCCGGTTGCATCGTAAAAAATACCTGGCCGCAGCACAATGACCTCAAGGTTTGCTGTGTGTGCGGCGTTCATGAACAGGCGGTCTTGGGCCAGCTTGGACTGCGCGTAAGCATCCCGCTCCGCTGGGTGATGTTCAAGTTGCGTGTCTTCGTTCAGCGTGACCCCTTGGGGCAAGGCAGCGTAGTCATATACAGACAGTGACCCGATGCCCACCAAGCGCCTCACACCGACTTGTTGCAGGGCGGTGAGGAGCGTACGCGTGCCTTCGACCGTGACCGTGTGCTGGGTTGCGGCATCACCTGTCAATGCGGCAGCGGCGTGCACCACCACTTCGCAACCTTTCAACGCCTCGGTCATGGATGTGGCGCTGCCAGGGTCCGCCAACAGGTAAGTCACATCACTGTCGGGCAGTGCCTGTTGGGGGGGTGTGCGAGTACTGTTTGGTCGCACCAGCACACGCACAGTGTGCCCCGCTGCTTTCAATTCATGAATCACATGCTGCCCCAGAAAACCAGTGCCGCCAGTCAATCCGATGATCATGACGGGGTACCTCGCACGGGGGCTGCGGCCGATGGAACATTCATGAAGTTGACAGCAGTGTCAGTGTGTGGGCGGGGCACGGTTATCCAGTACAAGCATATGTTGACGGAGTGTAAATGCCGGTCGTTGTCAATGTACTGTGCGTCAGCCCATGGCACACTCGCTGTGTAATGACGCCCAAGGTTGCTTTCGCAGCGTTTTTGCGCAGCAGCAGTGCAACAGTTCTTTGCACATGACGACCCCAGGCCAAATTGCTCAATCGATTGAAAGCCTGAAGCAACACAGCTTTTCTCCAAGTTCATATGCAAGTAACAGGCGGTTTCCAGTTTCTGTCGTGCGGGGTTGCTCGGTTCAATGAGGCGAATGGTTTGTACACCTTGACTGGTCTGCGGCCAGGGTATTCGAACGCAATGTGTGGACAAAGGTACAAGGCGTGATCAAGCGTTCGTTGTCCTCCATCGCCGATCAGGCACTGTTGAGCGCACTCAATTTCGGAGTGGGCGTGTACCTCATCAGCTTTGCAGCCAAAGAGGTCTACGGCTTGTACGTGCAACTGTTTGCTGTGGGTGTGCTGCTGTGTGGGGTGATTGATGCGTTGATTGGCAATGCCATCGCTAACCTGATGTCACGGTCAGAAGCAAACGAAATGGATGCCACCATGGCGGATGCCCAAGTGCTTGCCCGATTGTTGGGTGTCGCCTTGGGCATTGTGAGTTGCATCGGTGCGTGGGTGTTACAGACACAAACGGGGCCACATGGGCACGAAGGTGTGACCGCCATCAGTTTTGGTGCATACATCGTCAGTCTGACTTTCAGGGATTTCAAACGTGCCTCTCTTAATTTGAGGCAACGCGCCACAGAAGTGCTGAGGCTGGATGCTACATATGCGGTGATGGCTGTGCTGGGCGGATATGCCATGCATGTGCTGGGCTCTGCCACGGTTGCCCAAGTGTTTGCGGTGTTGTGCATGGCCAATGCGTTGGCCACCGTGAGTACCTCCAGTGTCATTCAAGGGTCATTCTGGGCGAGTCGGGATGTGCTTGTTGGCAGGTTCACCCAGTTTTGGGGCCTCACGCGCTGGGCGCTGCCAGGCTTAGCCACGGGATGGCTGGGCAACAGTGTGTATCTTTATATAGTTGGTTTTTCGTTGGGCTTGGCCGCCACAGCCGAACTCAACGCATCCCGATTGCTTTTGATGCCCATCACACTGTTGACAGTGGCGTGGCAGCAGATGTCACGTGCCGACATTGCACGCTTGGTCAAGAACGGCAACCGTAGCGATTTCAACCGGTTTTTACGGCGGGCAGCGGTGGTAATTGCCCTGCCCGCGTCAATTTACTTGTTTGTGCTGTTTGAACTGTTTAACGAGATAGTGAGCGTTGTCTCATTGCAGCGCTATGAACACTTGACCGAACTGCTCCGGTTCTGGATTGTGTATGCATTCATGTACGCTGTTAAGTTTGTCGGCACCTGTCTTCTTGTCGGCTTCGGTGCATACAAGCCATTGCTGAAGATGAGCATGACTTCTTTGCTGCTTCAGGTGATTTTACTTTATACATTGCCAGGCCAATTTGGCGTGATTGCCGTCATTTGGTGTTTGTGGATATCTGAATTTTTCGAGCTGACGACGGTTTGGTTTTATTTGATGCCACGTCGTTTGAGGTTGATGAAAGCTTCATAGGTGCTCATCAGTAAGTTCTTCTGTATTCAACCCCTCTTGCATGAGAGCCCTCGTAGCAGTGATGCATTTGCCGAGCAACCTATCGACACCCACTTGGATGTTTTCATGAAGTACCCACCTCGTTGGAGCGGATGTTGGTATGCCTGAGATTGCTGTTAATTCAGTGCAATATATGTTGCATAAATATCGCTTGCTTGCCTATGTGCTGTTTGTGGTTTCTATTTTATTTGCAGTTTTGCCACCCGGATTGAGTTGGACGTTTGATTTGTCTCGGGAAATGACAGAGGGGTCTCTTGTTCGAAAGCTGCAATGGAGTAGCCTATTTGGTTTGGCAGGATTTTTGCTGTGGAAAGTTAGGTTCATCTATTTCAAGCGTTATTTTTGGGGCAACGCTTTCGTTGCTCTGTTGATGCTATTTTCAGCTGCTTCTGTTTTTTGGAGCCCATTTCCCGTGATGGTCATCAGGCAGATGATCCAGTTTGTCGGGGTTTTTATGATCGGTATTGCAGTGGCAATTTATTTGGGCAATGACATTCATAAATTAATTTCAATTTGCCTGGATGTGTTGACGGTCGTTCTTTTTTGCTCCATTGTCGCGGTTTTTGTCGCCCCCACTGTTGCCATAGAAACTGCGGTTGGAATCGAGGGCTCGTGGCGAGGCATTCTTGAGCAAAAGAATACGCTGGGTATATCTTGTGGTGTTTCTCTGCTGCTGTGGATTTATGTGCAAACCAATACCCCGCGCCATTGGTTATATGCCTGCTTCGTACTGGCAATCATTTTGATTTGCTTGGTGAACTCCAGGAGTTCCAGCAGTCTATTCTTCGGTGTATTTTCAGTGTTCGTTTATTTGCTGCTTTACAGAGAGCGTCTCAGGGCACCCCAGTTCTTGGTCAGAGGTCTGTTGTTTGTCATGGTCAGTTTGTTGGTGATGTTGTTGATGTTTTTTTTCGTGAACAATCATTTTCCGTCTGGAGGGGATATATTGGGGCCTTTTTCAGCAATTTTCGGAAAATCATCCGATCTGACGGGGCGTGGTGACATCTGGATATACATGTGGCAGTCCATTGCCGATCACTGGTGGTTGGGCGCTGGATATGCCTCGTTTTGGATGGGTTTGGGGGGACCATCACAATTTATTGTAGATGCCTTGAAGTGGGGTGTGCCGAATGCGCACAACGGTTATTTGGAAGTGATGAATGAGCTTGGGTTGATTGGATTTGGATTGTACTGGTTGATGTTGATTTTTCACGTTAAGAATTTGCTTTTGGTTTTTTATATTGATCGTCGGCAGTTTGCATTTCATCTGGCAGTGTTCCTGATATACGTCATTTCCAATTTTTCGGAAAGCACTGCGTTGCGTGTGACGTCATTTTTGCAGTTGATAATGATTTTTTCAATGATGTTGGTGCAGTACGTGGCGCTGAGAGTCGGAGTGAAAACAATGCCATCGTCGGCAGGGGTCAAAGCATGACCGGTATCGTGACACTTTGGGCTCTCAGTTTCCTGCTGGGCTTGTTCAGCATTGCAGTGGGGGTGTTTGTGGTTCAGGTGCTCAGTGCACTGTGTCTGCCTGCGCGTCGTTCCGAGAAGACCGATGCGAAGTTGCCCGACAATGCCCGCGTGGCAGTGCTGATGCCAGCGCACAACGAAGAAGCTGTATTGGGTGATACATTGAAAGCGTTACTTGCTGGTTCAGCTTCAGCGTTCCGAATGGTCGTTGTCGCGGACAACTGCACGGACGACACCGCAACCATTGCCAGGATGTGGACGCACGATGTCGTTGAGCGCACCGACCACATATTGAGGGGCAAGGGCTATGCGCTGCAGGCTGGTTTGGAGCATCTGCGGCTGGATCCACCAGATGTGGTCATCGTGCTCGATGCTGACTGCCGGGTATCGGGCGACCAAGTGCTGCGGCTGGCATCCGTCTGTATGACGGTGGGTGGGCCGGTGCAAAGTGTTTACCTCATGCATGCCAAATCAGATTCCCCGGTCAGTGCAAAAGTGTCCGAGCTGGCTTGGTTGGTCAAGACTTTTGTGCGGGCCTTGGGGTGGTACCGACTGACCGGCAGTTGTGGACTGTCGGGCTCCGGGATGGCATTCCCCTGGGCCCTGTGGTCAGGTCGCAGCTTGGCCAGTGGACATCTGGTTGAAGACCTTCAGTTGACGGTTGATCTTGCGAAAGAGGGGGTTGCCATTCACTTTTGCCCTGACGTTCGCATCGACAGCATGTTCCCCACATCCGATGGCTCCCGTGCCGTACAAAGCACGCGTTGGGAACATGGGCATCTGGACATGATCACCCACACACTGCCAGGCCTGATTTGGCACGCCGCACGACATGGGTGTTTGCGTGCGTTCACATTGGGTTTGGACATGCTGGTACCACCTCTCAGCTTGCTGGTCCTCGGTATGGGCGCTTGCTTTATGTCTGCATGGGCGCTGGTGCTGTTTGCCGGGGCACCCGTTTGGCTGGGGGGGTGGGCCACACTGCTCGCATTGCTGTTCGGATGG
>JAVBXK010000031.1 GCA_030824555.1 bacterium | reverse complement strand
GGGTATGGGGTGGCCACAGCGCCGGAACGGCGGCATTGAAGTCACCACACACCAGTTGCGCCAGGTTCCCGTACCGGGTGGCCTGGTCATGCAGCACCACTTGCAACTGCTGTGTGCGCAGCGGGTTGCCACCAGCCGCATCTGGCAGGTGCGACAGGTGCACGTTGGCCAAGGCCAGTGGGGTGCCAGCGGTCAGGCGCAGCAAGGCCACTTGCGCCAGCCGACCGCCGTCTGCCGGGTTGCTGGGCAGTTGAAGCGACACACATTCAAGGGCCGGGTGGCGTGACAGCACGGCCATGCCCGACCAGCTGTCCAACAGCTGCCCCTGTACCCAACGGTGCTTGCGTCGGGCCGGTGCCCAATGGGCATGCAACCCCAGCGCGTGTGACAGGTACCGGACCGTGTCGTGCTGGCCGTCTGTGCTGACAAAACACTCTTGCAATGCGACGACATCGGGGTCCAGCGCCCGGATGCCTGCGGCCATGGCCTGCAGCCGCAAGCTGTAGGGGCCATCGCATTTCCAGGTGTTGAGGGTCAGGATGCGCATGCTGGGTGTTGGCCTGGGAGGTGTCACAGCCCGTCGTGCGGGGCGTAGCGGGCCAGGAAGTTCCGCAGGTCGGCAAAGTCGGGCAGGCGCGCTGCCAGTGTGTCGTGGTCCCAATCCCACCAGACGGTGGCTTCCAGGGCCTGGGCAATGTCGCGTGGAAAGCGCATGCGCAGCACCTTGGCGGGTGCGCCTGCGGCAATGGCATAGGCTGGCACGTCACGCGTCACCACCGAGTTGCTGCCCACCACGGCACCGTTGCCAATGCGCACACCGGGCATGATGACCACGCCATGCCCGATCCAGGTGTCGTGCCCGATGAACACGCGCTGCCTGCGCCGCCACTCGAAAAAATCGGCATCGTCTTCAGGGGCCAAGCCGTATTGCGCACGCCGGTAGGTGAAGTGGTGCAGGGTAGGGCGCTCCATCGGGTGAAAGCCGGGGTTGATGCGCGTCATGGCCGCGATGTTGGCGAACTTGCCCACGCTCACCGACATCAGCTCCGAGTGGTGGCACACGTAGCTGTAGTCATCCAGCAGGCAATCCGTCATGGACACTTGCGTGCCCACCTCTGTGTAGCGGCCAAAGTCACATTGCTTGATGACAGCGCTGGATGCAATGGACGGCTGTTCACTCAGTGGCGCGGCCTCGGGTAGGTTGAATGCCGCCACGTGAAACCGGGCTGCGCCCGTGGCCGGGTCGGTGCGGGTCGTGATGTGAGTGGGCATGGTGTGTACCCAGGTCAGAGCACCCGTTTGCCTTCGCGCCACACGGCGCGCACCACGGCGTGCTGGTTGCCGTCGGCCACGTCAACCAGGCGCACCTGCACCAGGTCTGCACGCAGGCCTTGGCCGATGGCGCCCCTGTCAGTCATGCCCGCTGCGCGTGCCGGGTTCAGGCTGACGGTGGCCACTGCTTTGGGCAAGGTCAGCACGCCATCGTGTACCAGGCGCAAGGCGGCCGTCAGCAGGCTGCCCGGCACGTAGTCGCTCGACAAAATGTCCAGCAGCCCCAGGCTGGCCAGGTGGGCGGCGGCCACGTTGCCCGAGTGCGAGCCACCCCGCACCACGTTGGGTCCACCCATCACGGTGGCCATGCCGCGCTCGTGGGCCGCGCGGGCGGCCAGCTCGGTGGTGGGGAATTCGCTGATGCTGGCACCGTTGGCAAATGCTTCTTCCACATGGGCCAGGGTGGTGTCGTCGTGGCTGGCCAGTGCAATGCCGTGGGTCTGGCAGTAGTCGACAAAGTACTTGCGATGGGGCAGGGCAAAGCGCTGTTGCAGCTCGGCCGCATGGGCCACCTGGCGTTCGAACTTGTCCTGGCTCCAGCCCTTTTTGCCCAGGTAGTACACCTTGGCATGTTCCAGGTTTTCCCACTGGCGCTGACCCGGCGTGTGGTCCATCAGCGAGATCAGTGACAGGCGTGGGTTGTCATGAAAAGGAGCAAACAATTCAATGGTATTGGGCGCTGGCAGCTCGCAACGCACATGAATGTGATGGTCTGCGCGCAGCAGGTCTTTGGTGCTGCACATCTCCAGCGTTTGCAGCACGGCATGCCACGCGCTGCCACGCAGGCTGTCGGTGTCGGCTTCGCCCACACCCAGTGCGTCGAACACGGTGGTGATGCCGGCAGCGGCAATCTCGGCATCGTGGGCCAACAGGGCGGGCAGCTCGGGCCACTGCACTTTGGGGCGCGGCATCAGGTGGCGCTCGAAGTTGTCGGTGTGTATTTCAACCAGACCGGGCAGCAGGTAGTCACCCTCCAGGTCCAGCGCATGGGGCATGGCGGAGTCACCCGCCTGAATGCCAGCAATGACCCCGCGCCTGACATCCAACGAACCTTGCACCACCTCGGTGGGCAGCACCAGCCGGGCGTTTTTGAACAGCACGTTCATACAGATCTCCTGAAGTCGGACACGGGGACACGCCGGGTGGCGACGGCTTCGCCCACATGGGCATCGTGAAAAATGCCCACCAGCGCCGCGCCGCGTTCTCGGGCTTCGCGGATGAGGTCGATTACCGTCTGGGTATTGGCTGCGTCCAGCGACGCCGTGGGCTCGTCCAGCAGCACCAATGGCTTGGGCTTGATGAGGTTGCGGGCAATGTTCACGCGCTGCTGCTCGCCACCCGAGAACGTGGCGGGGGGCAGTTGCCACAGGCGTTGCGGAATGCGCAGGCGGTCGAGCCAGGTTTTGGCTTCCTCGCGTGCGGCGGCCAGGGCCTGCTCGTTGCCCATGGCATCTTCAGCCAGTGGCTCGGCCACGACATCGAGCGCAGATACCCGCGGAATCACCCGCAGAAACTGGCTCACGTAGCCGATGGTGTGGCGGCGCATGGCCACCAGCTCGCGGGGGGTGGCCTGGGTCACGTCCAGCCAGGTCTGGTCGGTGTGCCGCACGGTGATCTGGCCTGTGGTGGCGCGGTAGTTGGCGTAGATGAGTTTCAGCAGCGTGCTTTTGCCCATGCCAGAGGGGCCGTCAAGTACCACACATTCACCGGCGGACACGCTCAGGTTGACATCGTCGAAAACGGGCAGCACCGCACCGTGCTGGTGGTGCAGGGTGAAGCATTTGGAAACCCCGGTCAGGGTCAGGATGGGGGAGGCGGAAGGGGCATTCATGGCCGTTGTGCTCAGGGTTGCAATACCGAGGAAACCAGCAACTGGGTGTAGGGGTGCTGGGGGTCGTCCAGCACCTGATCGGTCAGGCCGTGCTCCACCACGCGGCCACGCTGCATGACCATCATGCGGTGGGCCAGCAGGCGGGCCACGGCCAGGTCGTGGGTGACGATGACCACGGCCAGCTGCATGTGCCGCGTCAGTTGGCGCAACAGGTCCAGCAGGCGCGCTTGCACCGACACGTCCAGCCCCGACGTGGGCTCGTCCATGAACACCAGCCTGGGCTGGGTGACCAGGTTGCGGGCAATCTGCAGGCGCTGGCGCATGCCGCCCGAAAACGTGCGGGGCGTGTCGTCGATGCGGGCCGCATCAATTTCAACGCGTTGCAGCCAGTCAGCGGCCGTGGCGCGCAGCTGGCCATAGTGGCGGTGGCCCAGGCCCATCAGGCGCTCGCCCACGTTGGCACCGGCAGACACGTCCATGCGCAGCCCGTCAGCGGCGTGCTGGTGCACAAAGCCCCAGTCGGTGCGGGCCAGCAGGCGCTGCTGGGCTTCGCTCATGGCGTACACGTCTTGCAGGCCGGCGCCCGCCACATCGAACTCCACCCGCCCGGCATCGGGGCGCTGGCGGGCGGCCACGGCGTTGAGCAAGGTGGTTTTGCCTGAGCCTGATTCGCCCACCACGGCCAGCACCTCGCCGGGCCAGAGTTCAAAGCTGGCATCGTGCAAGGCCACTTGATTGCCATAGCGTTTGTGAATGCCGCTGACGCGCAGCAGCGGTTGGGGGTGCAAGGCGGTCATGCGGTGGCTCCACGCTGAGTGGATGGTGGGGAGATGACAAAACTCAGGCCGTGGCGTTCAAAACCCAGCCCGTCGTAAAACGCGTGCGCGGCGTGGCGCTTGCCGTTGGACGACAGCGCCAACTTGTAGCAACCGGCACGGGCAGCCTCGGCCATGGCGTGGGCCATCAACTGGCGGCCGATGCCCTGGCTGCGGCGCTGGTGCGTCACCACCACGTCTTCGGCAATGGCCGACGGCGTGCCGCAGTGCGCCAGGTTGTGCATCACCAGCAGGGCGTAGGTGCCCACGACTTCGGTGCCATCGCAGGCCACGAACAGGCGGTAGTTGGGGTAGCGCGCAAACTCGGCCAGCACGGCCTGGGCTTGCTCGATGGACAAAGTGTCACCATCGTCCAGTCCGGGCTGGGCGTACAGCGCCAGCACGGCGGGCAAGTCGGCTTCGGTGGCCTGGCGGATGGCAAGGGTGGTGATCATGGGGTGTTTCCCTGGCGGTCCTGGCAGTAGTCGGAGTCGGAACACACGTGCATGCGGGTGCCCGCGTCGTCGGTGATGACTTCATCCAGGAAGCTGTCGGTGGCACCACAGATGGCGCACGGCTCTTGCCAGCGCTGTACCTCGAACGGGTGGTCTTCAAAACCCAGGCTCTCCACGGTGGTGTAGGGCGGTACGGCGTAAATGCGCTTTTCGCGGCCCGCGCCAAACAGCTGCAGTGCGGGGTTCATGTGCATCTTGGGGTTGTCGAACTTCGGTATGGGCGAAGGCGACATCACGTAGCGCCCGTTCACCAGCACGGGGTAGTCGTAGGTGGTGGCAATGTGGCCGTAGCGGGCAATGTCCTCGTACAGCTTGACGTGCATCAGACCGTACTCAGCCAGGGCGTGGAGGGCGCGGGTTTCGGACTCCCTGGGCTCCAGCCGTTGCATGGGTTCGGGCACGGGCACCTGGTACACCAGCACCTGCCCTTCCTGCAAGGGCGTTTCGGGGATGCGGTGGCGGGTTTGGATCAGCGTGGCTTCGCGGGTGTGGGTGGTGATGGCCACCCCTGCTGTGCGCTGGAAGAACCGGCGGATGTTGACGGCATTCACGGTGTCGTCCGACCCCTGGTCGATGACCTTCAGCACTTCGTCGGTGCCAATGACCGATGCCGTCACCTGAATGCCGCCCGTTCCCCAGCCATAGGGCAGGGGCATTTCGCGCGACCCGAACGGCACCTGGTAGCCCGGTATGGCCACGGCCTTCAGGATGGCGCGGCGGATCATGCGTTTGGTGCGCTCGTCCAGGTATGCGAAGTTGACCTGTTCGGCAGCGCTGTGTTCGCTGGCTGTGTGTGTGTTCACGCGTCGATCCTTAGTCGCCTGTTGGTGCGGTGGGTGGGTTTGACCGCATCTTGCGGACCAATTCCAGTTCGGACTGGAAGTCCACGTAGTGCGGCAGCTTCAGGTGCTGCACGAAGCCCGATGCCTCCAGGCTGTCGCTGTGCGACAGCACAAATTCCTGCATCTGCGCCGGGGCATCGACGGGTTCGCCCAGCTCTTCTGCCCTGAGGGCGCGGTCCACCAGGCTCATGGCCATGGCCTTGCGTTCGCTGTGGCCAAAGGCCAGGCCGTAGCCCCGCGTGAACTGGGGCGGCTGGTGTTTGTTGCCTGCAAACTGGTTGACCATTTCGCACTCGGTCAGCGCCAGGTCGCCGATGGAGATGGCAAAGCCCAGCTCTTCGGGTGCAATTTCAATCTCAACCTGGCCGAAGCGGATTTCGCCCACAAACGGGTGGCTGTGCGAATAGCCGCGTTGGGTGGAATAGGCCATGGCCAGCAAAAATCCCTCGTCACCACGGGCCAGGTTTTGCAGGCGCGTGGCACGGTCAGCCGGGAAGCGGAGCGGCTCGCGGGTCAGGTCTTTGGGGGCGGGGTCGTCCGGCAGTGGCAGGCGTTTTTCGATCAGGCCTTCCTGGTTCAGAAAGTCCACCACCCTGGCCATGGGGGCTGCTGGCTGCTCGGGCTTGGGCTGCACAACCGCCGCTGCGGTTTGGCCCTGCTCGCTGTGGGCTGCGGCCGAGGGCTCGGGCTGGTTGGCCAGCAGCGTGAAATCCAGCAGGCGTTGCGTGTAGTCGTACGTGGCACCCAGCACCTGGCCACCCGGCAGGTCTTTGAAGGTGGCGGAGATGCGCCGCTCGACCTGCATGTTGGCCGTGTCCAGCGCAAGCGTGGTGCCCAGGCGCGGCAACGTGGTGCGGTAAGCGCGCAACAAAAAGATGGCTTCCACCAAGTCACCTGCGGCCTGTTTGATGGCCAGCGCAGCCAGTTCGGGGTCATACAGCGAGCCTTCGGTCATGACCCTGTCCACGGCCAGCCGCAGTTGATGGCGAATTTGCCCGACGCTGAGTTCAGCCACGCTGGCATCGCCCCTGCGCGCCTGTTCCAGCAGACGGTAGCTGTTGAGGATGGCGGTTTCCCCGCCCTTGACGGCCACATACATGGTCAGTTTCCTTGCGCGGGCAACGGCCCGAAAAGCGGTGTGAGGTGGGTGGTGCGCGGCAGGCCTGCCACATGGGTGGGAGTGGCCAGCAACACATCCACTCCCCGCGGGAACAGCCCGTGGTTGGCTTCGCGCAGGCGCTGGAACCGGTTGCGTTCATCGGTCGATATGCCACCGATGTGCAGCGTGTGTGTCTGGGCAATCCCCGGCCCTTCCAATACCCAGGACGCGCGTCCAGCTGCTGCAGAGCCTGGTGCCGGGGTAGTCGACTCCAGCGAGGGCACGCCCACCACACACGTGGCTGCCAGCTCCGGGCTGGCATCGGTGCCCAGGTTGAGGCAGCTCAGATCGGGGAACTCGGCCAGGCTGGCTGCCCACACAAACTGAGCCATGGCCGCATTGGCCACCACGGTGCAGCCCGTGTGAAAGCGCAACCAGGTTTCGGCACCGCCAGCGGCCAGCGAGGGCGACAGCCACACGGTGGTTTCGGCATCCAGCAACGCCAGCAGCACAGATGCCGATGCCGCGTGGCCACTGGCCACCAGTGCGGGCGGTACCTCAGCGTCGCTGCTCACCGCAACTTGGCGGCCAGGGTGCGACAGCGCTTGCAACACGCTGCGAAACACCGCCTGGCTGCCGTGTGCCACGTCGGAAAAGCCTGCGCCCAGTGTCGACAGGTCGGGGCTGTGTGCCAACTGGGTGCTCATTCGCCGTCCTCCTCTTGCGCCGTGGCACCGGCTTCCCGTGCCACCGTGAAAAACTCCACCTTGGTGGCAGCCACGTCGGCGGCGCGTTGTGCGCGCTGGCGCGTCAGCGCCTGGCGAATGGGTTGCAGCAAGCTCGCGTCCAGCTGCGGGCGGTGTGCGGGGTCTTGGAGCAGTGCGTCGGCCACAGCGGCCAGGCGGGCTTGCTTGTGCACCCGGCCGAGCACGTAGGCCACGCCCACCGTGCTGTCGCTGGGTACATGGGGGCTGGTGAGCCGCAAGGCACACCGAGTGACGGTGATTTCACCGAGGTTGAAGCGCTCCCCGGTGCCACCGGCTCGGCCTTGCACCATCATCAAGCCGGTTTCAGGTGCGCGCAGCCAGTGGGTGGGGGTGGCGGCGTGCGCCCCCAGGCCGACTTCCAGCGCTTCGACCGATGCGCGGGCCAGCAAGGCCAGCCAGTCTGCTCTGGTGGTGCCCCCCGTTTCGGGGTTGTCAAACGCATGAAACATAAAACGATTACCCTGCAAAGTTGTATAGACCAATCAACGTAGGGGTGCAGCTTAGTGAACTCGCATGTAGGTTTCATGACAAACGACGCGGTGTTGAATGCACTGCCCGAACGCACCGCTCGCGACACGTTCTGGATGCGCATCGCGTCCGATCTGGCCGAATCGATTGCCAGTGGTCTGTACGGGCCAGGCGAGCGTTTGCCAACCGAGCGAACGTTGGCCGAACAGTTCGGCGTCAACCGCCACACCATCCGGCGCTCGCTGGCCAGCTTGTGCAGCCAGGGCCTGTTGCGGTCCACTCAGGGCAGCGGCACCTACGTGGAAGACTTTGCGGTGGACCTGGTGCTGTCCAAACGCACCCGGCACAGCCAGAACCTGGAGCAAGTGGGCAGGCGCGGCGGATTGCGCGTATTGAGCGCCGAAACCCTGAGCACACCCGCCCATGTGGCGAGTCGCCTGAAGCTCAATTCAAAGCAAAAAGTGCTGCGGCTTGATGTGCTGGCCGAGGCCGACGGCCATGCGCTCAGCGTGAGCGAACGTTTTTTTCCTGCCCAGCGTTTCCCACGGCTGGAAGAGGTGGTGCGCGCCACCGGCTCCATCACCGAGGCGTTTGCTGCGCACGGCTTGAGTGACTACATCCGCCAGGAAAGCCGCATCACCGCTGAAATGCCCCCTGCGGCCCTGGCGGCGCAGCTCAAGCAGTCACCCCAGCGGCCCGTGCTCAGGGTGGAAAGCCTGAACGTGGACTGCGAAGGGGTGCCCATTGAAAGTGCCGTGGCCTGGTTCCCATCGGACCGGGTGTCGCTGACCGTTGCCCACATGAGCGAGGACACACCATGACAACACCCGAACACCTTCCCACGACCGCACGGTATGCCGTGTACTTTGCACCGGGGCAAAACGACCTGTGGTGGGATGCCGGGAGCCACTGGCTGGGGCGCTGTGCCTTGACCGGACAGGCCTTGACGCAGCCTGTGGTGGACGGCTTTTCGGTGGCGCAGTTCGCGCAGCTCACGCAGGCCCCCCGCCGGTATGGCTGGCATGCCACGCTCAAAGCCCCGTTCGTGCTCGCCAAGGACTGCACGCTGGCGGAACTTCAAAACGAGCTGAGCGCCCTTGCCCGGCGGCACCGGGCGTTTGAGCTGCCATCGCTGGTGGTTTCCCAGATGGACGGTTTTTTGGGGTTGCGCATTGATGGCGACGACCACGCGGTGCAACACATTGCCGCGAACTGCGTGACCGGGCTGCACGCGTTTGCCGCACCGCTGCCGCCGTCAGAGTGGGTGCGCAGGCGCGGCAAAGGACTGTCAGCCCGGCAGGAACAGCTGTTGCAAGACTGGGGATACCCGTTTGTGCTGGACCAGTTTCGATTCCATTTTTCGCTGACCGGGTCGTTGACGGGTGCATTGACCGATGTGCTGGCCGACGTGACGCCGACACATGTTGATGCGCTCAAATTGGCTGCCCAGCAGCACTTTGCGGCTCTGCCACCTTGCCGCTTTGACCAGTTGGCGTTGTTTGAAGAGGCCCGACCCGGTGCGCCGTTCGCATGGGTCAGCAGCCACGCATTGAAGGCATGACATGAAGACACCCCCACGCTCACTGCCCCTGATTTACGTCGTGGGCCCATCCGGTGCGGGCAAAGACAGTCTGTTGGCGTGGCTGACGGCACACTGGCCTGGTCCCGGTCAGCTTCACACGGCCCGCCGCACCATCACCCGCCCGGTCCAGGTGGGGGGCGAGGCGCATGAACCCGTCACCGAAGCCGAGTTCGACGGCTTGCTGGCCAGCAGGTGCTTTGCGCTCCACTGGGCCGCGAATGGCCTGAAATATGGCATTCGCCACGAAGAGCTCGCGCAACCCGCAGGCAGCTGCGTGTGCGTGAACGGCTCGCGTGAGCACCTGGCCGATGCGCTGCTGCAGTGGCCTGGTTTAAAGGTGTTGCATGTCACGGCCCCGTTGGACGTGCTCGCGCAGCGGCTGCAAGCCCGAGGGCGCGAGGCGGCGGCGCAGATGGCATCCAGGCTGCGCCGGTCCCCGCCGCTGCCCGCCATGGACAGCGCGAATCTGTGCCAAGTGTGCAACGACGGGCCACTGGACAAAGCAGGCAACCAGGCATTGGCCTGGCTGTTGGGCGCTGACTCACATCTGCCACCGGTTCAGACTTCGAACTGACACGGACGTGTCACACGCATCGGGCAAGGTTGCGTGAATTTTTCAAGGAGCCCGTCGTGTCGATGTCCCGTTTTGGTTTGCCTGCGTCTTCTCGCCTTTCGTACAGCCTGTCTGCAGGCGTGTTGCTCACCGCCGCAGCGGCGCTGTCGGCCTGCGGCGGGGGAGACGACCCCACGTTCAAGCCCCTGGAGTTGAACATTGCCCACATCAACGACCACCATTCGCAACTCGATGCTTTCGCTGCCACCGAGCTGACGCTGGATGGGGTGCCCACACAGGTTGATCTGGGCGGGTTCGCTCGGCAGACAGCCATGTTCAAGTCAGTTGCCGGTACCCAAAACCTGCTCAAAATCCACGCGGGCGATGCCGTCACCGGCACGCTGTACTACACGTTCTTCAAAGGCGCAATCGACGCACAGATGATGAACACCGTCTGTTTCGATGCGTTCATCCCCGGCAACCACGAGTTCGATGACGGCGACGGCGTGCTCAAAGGCTTTCTGGACGAGTTGGGCAAAGGCAGCTGCAAAACACCGGTGATCTCCAGCAACGTGGTGCCCGCCACCGGTACCGCATTGGCCCCCACGGGCGGCACGCCCTACCTCAAACCCTACGTCATCAAAGAGATCGACGGTGTCAAGGTGGGCCTGATCGGCATCACCATCGCGGGCAAAACCGTCAATTCATCGCGCCCTCTGGCCACCACACGGTTCAATGACGAAGTCACGTCGGCACAGAAGGCCATCGACGATCTCAAGGCCCAGGGCATCCGGCACATCGTGGCCATCACCCACCAGGGGTATGACGCTGACAAGGCCCTGGCCGCCAAATTGACCGATGTGGACGTGATCATCGGTGGCGACTCGCACAGCTTGCTGGGCGACTTCAAGGCGCTGGGTATCACCACCTCGTCGGGCGCCTACCCCACGGCCATCACCAACAAATCTGGCGAGCCTGTGTGCGTGGGCCAGGCATGGGAGTACAGCAAGGCGTTCGGCCTGATGAACGTGCAGTTCAACGAAGCCGGTGCCGTGAAGAGTTGCGGCGGCAAGGCCACGCTGCTGATTGGCGACACGTTCAAACGCAAGGATGCTGCCGGTGCGTGGCAAACGGTGTCAGACACGGTCCGCACCACGCTCATGGCCAACCTGGCGGCCAACCAACCCCTGGTCAAGGTGCTGACGCCCGATGCCGCTGCTGCGGCCACCCTGAAGACCTATTCAGACCAGGTGAATGCCGAAAAAGCCAAAGCCATCGGCACGGCAACCGAAGCCCTGTGTCTGGTGCGCGTACCCGGCGAAAGCACCAACCGCAGCACAGGCACCGCTGGCTGCGAAAGCGCCAACACCCTGGCCCGTGGCAGCGATGCCGCCCAGGTGGTGGCCGAAGCGTTTCTGTATGCGGCCAAGCGGGCCGACTTCTCGTTGCAGAACGCGGGCGGGGTCAGGGTGCCTGTGGCGGCGGGCAGCCTGAACATGAACAGCGCCTTCACCTTGCTGCCATTCACCAATGTGCTGGTGGAGGTGGAGCTGAGCGGCCGTGAAGTGGTGGCCGCGCTGGAAGACGCCGTGGCCAACCACCTGGACCTGGCTCAATCGAACGGCTCACACCCCTATGCAGCCGGTTTGCGCTGGGACCTGGACCTGAGCAAGGCAAAAGGTCAGCGCTTCAGCAACGTGCAGGTGCGCAACAAAACCACCGGTGCGTGGACGGCCATCGATCTGGCGAAAACCTATGTGCTGGTGACCAACGATTTCATTGCATCAGGCAAAGACGGCTACACCGCGCTGGGCACCGCGTACAACGCAGGCCGCTACGTCAATACCTACTTGCTGTACACGCAGAGCTTCGTGGACTACGTGTTGGCCAAGGGAACGGTCGCACGACCCGCACGCGCCGACTACTCGCACCAGCGTGTGGTCACGGCGGCGGGTGTCGTGCTGCCTTGAGTTCAGCCTGGAGCCAGCCCGTCCCAGATGGCCTTGCACCTGCCCTGGCGTGTGATGACCCGGCATGCGTTCGGGTAAAGGGGTGAAGTTGGGGCGAGCTGCGCCAGTATTGGTTGGGTTTGCCTGTTGAGGGTGCCTGTCAGGGGGATTCGCACCACATGGGTTGCTTACACTGCGCAGCCATGAGATGTCTTACTTCCTTTCGCCTGATGACCACGCCCCTGCTGGCGGCAAGCACACTGTTGCTGGCCAGCAGTGTCTGGGCTGAGTCACTGGCCGCCCAAGCCCAGCAGGTCGACCAGGCCACGCCTGCACCACTTGCGTGGCAGACCCCTCTGCCCCACGGCGGCACGGTGACCCGCCTGGCCAACTGGTGGCGGCAGTTTGACGACCCGCTGCTGGCACAGCTGGTGGCCGCAGCCCAGGCGGTCAGTCCCGATGTGGCCAGCGCAGCCGCCCGCATCGCGCAGGCCGAGGCCGTGAGCGTGGCCGCAGGCGCGGCGCGCGTGCCCAGTCTGAACGCTTCCGCAGGCGTGGCCCGTGGCCGCAACGACCTCGTCACCCCAGTGGCCACCAGCCTGACAGCCGGTGTGGCCCTGAGCTGGGAGCTGGATGTGTTCGGTGGCCAGCGCGCCGCCCAGCAAGCCAGCCTGTGGCGCCTGGCCGGTGCCGAGGCGGGCTGGCATGCCGCCCGCGTGTCGGTGGCGGCCGACGTGGCCAGCACCTACCTGGCCTTGCGTGCCTGCGAAGCACAGGCCGCGCTGGACGAAGCCGAACAACGCTCGCGCGACGACACCGCCCGCTTGGTGGCGCTGACGCAGCAGGCTGGCCTGGCATCGGCCCTGCAAGCAGCCCAAGCGGAGGCGGCTGCGGCCAACGCATCGGGGCAGGTGCGGGCACGGCTTGTGCAATGCGGGCAAACCTTTCAAGCCTTGCGTGCGCTGACCGGTTTGCCAGCCACCGACCTGACCGCACAACTGGCCCCCCGCACGGCGCAACTGCCCATCCCTGCTGCACTGGCCGTTGCCAGCGTGCCGGGACAGGTGCTGGGCCAGCGCCCCGACCTGTTTGCGGCAGCCCGCTCCGTCGAAGCTGCTGCGGCCGATGTGCGCGAGCGCGAGGCCGACCGCCTGCCGCGCATCAGCCTGAGCGGCACGCTGACTGCGGCAGCGCTGCGCACGCAAGGGACACGCATGGACGGTACGGTGTGGTCCGTGGGGCCATTGCAGGTGTCCTTGCCCTTGTTCGATGCCGGTCGGCGCGAGGCGCAGGTGCGGGCCGCACAGGCTGCCTACGACGAGGCGGTGGCTGCCTACCGTGGCCGCTTGAGCCAGGCTGTGAAAGAGGTGGAGGACGCGTTGTTGCGTGTGGATCAGGGGGCTTTCCGGCAGGTGGATGCCGAGCGTGCCGCCAGCCACCTGCAGCAGGTGCTGCGGGGCACCGAGGCGCAAGCACGTGCCGGGTTGGCCAGCACGCTGGAGCTGGAAGACGCACGGCGCAATGCCCTGTCAGCGCAGGCCGGGGTGCTGGCCGCCAGCCGGGAACGCGTGGATGCCTGGGTGGCGCTGTACCGCGCACTGGGCGGCGGGTGGGAAGCATCTGCATCAGACACATCTAAAAACGTAGCTACAAATGATGCCAGATAAGCGGTGGAGCCCAATAATGCTTAAAAATGTGATCTGCAAGACCCCCGGCAATGCCCCAAGCGTCTTGGCGCACCCTGTCATGGCGGGGGCCAGTGCCTTCGGTACCACCGCGGCCATGTTCGCTGTGCTGCTGCTGGTGGGGGCGCTGGCCACCCCCGGCATCAGCGCCGCGCAAGACAAGACGGCCGCGCCCGGCAGTGCCCCCGCCAAAACCCGGGCCGCGCTGACGGTTCAGGCCATCAGCCCGGCGGCCGCCACCATGCCGGTGACCTTGCCCGTGAGCGGCAACGTGGCCGCCTGGCAGGAAGCCAGCATCGGCAGCGAAGCGGCTGGCTTGCGCGTGGCCGAGCTGCTGGCCGACGTGGGCGACACCGTGCGCAAGGGCGACGTGCTGGCCCGCCTGGCCAGCGACACCGTGCGTGCCGAGCTGGCCCAGGCCGAAGCCAGCCTGGCCGAAACCAAAGCCCTGCTGGCCGAGGCACAGGCCAACGCCCGCCGTGCCCAGCAGCTGGAAGGCACGGGTGCGCTCAGCGCCCAGGCCATCAGCCAGTTCCACACGGCCGAACAGACTGCGCTGGCCCGCGTGGCCGCAGGCGAAGCCGCCGTGGCCACACAGCGCCTGCGCCTGCAGCACACCGAGGTGAAGGCACCCGATGCGGGGGTGATCAGCGCCCGCTTGGCCACCGTGGGTGCGGTGGCTGGCAGCGGACAGGAGCTGTTCCGCCTGATCCGTGGCGGCAGGCTGGAGTGGCGGGCCGAGGTGCCCGCTGCCGACCTGGCGCGTGTCAAACCCGGCCAGAAGGTGGCCGTGTTCACCCCCGGCGGCCAGACGGTGGCCGGCCAGGTGCGCAAAGTGGCCCCCACGGTGGACGTGGCCACCCGCAACGGGCTGGTGTACGTTGATCTGTTGCCCGGTGCGGGCAGCGAGCTGAAACCCGGCATGTTCGCCCGTGGCGAGTTCCGCTTCGAGGGCCGCCAGGTGCTGACCCTGCCCGCCAGCGCGCTGTTGCTGCGCGACGGGTTCGACGTGGTCATGCGCATCGGGCCCGACCAGACCGTGACGCAGACCAAGGTGCAGGTGGTGGGCCGCCAGGCAGATCGCGTGGCCGTGGCCGACCTGCCAGCCGATGCCCGCGTGGTGCGGCGCGGCGCGGCCTTCCTGACCGATGGCGATGCCGTCAAAGTGGTCGAGTCCGACGGAAAGCGCTGAGCCATGAACGTCTCCGCCTGGTCCATCCGCAACCCGATTGCGGCCGTCATGTTGTTCGTGCTGCTCACGCTGGCCGGGGCCATGAGCTTCAAGGCCATGAAGATCCAGAACTTCCCCGATCTGGAGCTGCCCACCGTCATCGTCACGGCATCGCTGCCCGGCGCGGCCCCGGCCCAGATGGAAACCGAGGTGGCCCGCAAGATCGAGAACGCCGTGGCCACGCTGCAAGGCGTGAAGCACATCTACGGCAAGGTGCAGGACGGCAACGCCACCGTGACGGTCGAGTTCCGCCTGGAAAAACCCACGCAGGAAGCCGTGGACGATGTGCGTGATGCCGTCAGCCGCGTGCGCGCCGACCTGCCCGCCGACATGCGCGACCCACAGGTCAACAAGATGAACCTGTCGGGCTCGCCCATCCTCACCTACACCATCGAAGCCCCCCGGCTGGATGCCGAGGCGCTCAGCTGGTTCGTTGACAACGACATCACCAAGGCGTTGCTCAGCATCAACGGCGTGGGCTCGGTGGCGCGTGTGGGCGGCGTGACGCGCGAGGTGCAGGTCAACATCGACCCCGCACGCCTGCTGGCGCTGGGTGCCACCGTGGCCGACGTGTCGCGCCAGTTGCGTGCCGTGCAGCAAGACGCATCAGGCGGCCGCACCGACTGGGCGGGCGGCGAACAGGCCGTGCGCACCATCGCCACTGTGCAGTCGGCGGCCGAGCTGGGGCAATTGGACATCCCGCTGCAAGGTGGCCGCCGCGCCAAGCTGGCCGACCTGGCCACTGTTGCCGATACCGTGGCCGAGCAGCGCAGCGTGGCGCTGTTGAACGGCAAGCCCGTGGTGGGTTTCGAGATCACCCGCAGCCGTGGGGCCAGTGAGGTGGAGGTGGATGCCGGTGTCAGCCGCGTGCTGGCCGAACTGAAAACCGCCCACCCCGGCGTGGTGTTCACGCAGGCGTTCAACATGGTGGACCCCGTGGTGGAGAACTACGAGGGCTCGCTGACGCTGCTGTACGAAGGTGCGGCCCTGGCCGTGCTGGTGGTGTGGTTCTTTTTGCGCGACTGGCGGGCCACGTTTGTGGCGGCGGTGGCGTTGCCGCTGTCGGTCATACCGGCGTTCATCGGCATGTGGTGGCTGGGGTTTTCCATCAACGTGGTCACGCTGCTGAGTTTGTCGCTGGTGATCGGCATTCTGGTGGACGACGCCATCGTCGAAATCGAGAACATCGTGCGCCACCTGCGCATGGGCAAAACGCCTTACCAGGCGGCGATGGAGGCGGCTGACGAAATCGGCCTGGCCGTGATTGCCACCACGTTCACGCTGATCGCGGTGTTTTTGCCCACGGCGTTCATGAGCGGCATTCCGGGCAAGTTCTTCAAGCAGTTTGGCTGGACGGCGGCGTTGGCTGTGTTCGCATCACTGGTGGTGGCGCGTGCCCTCACGCCCATGATGGCGGCCTATTTGCTCAAACCCATTGTCGAGCGCGGCGAGCCCAAAGACGGCCGGTTCATGAGTGCCTACATGCGCGCCGTGGCCTGGTGCACACACCACCGCTGGCTCACCATGCTGGGTGCCGGGGCGTTTTTCGTCGGCTCGGTGGCGCTGATCCCGCTGTTGCCCAAAGGCTTCGTGCCGCCAGATGACTTTGGCCAGACGCAGGTGAGCATTGAGCTGCCACCCGGCAGCGTGTTTGCCGACACGCTGGCCGCCGCCGAGCAGGCGCGCGCACTGGTCAGCCAGAGTCCGCACGTGAAGCAGGTGTACACGGCGGTGGGCGGTGGCGCCTCGGGCAGCGACCCGTTTGCACCCGGTGGCGCATCGGAAGTGCGCAAGGCCACGCTCACCCTGACCCTGACGGCCCGCACAGACCGCCCGGGCCTGCGCAAACAGGCCATTGAAAGCGACTTGCGCGAGCGCATGCAAAACCTGCCCGGTGCCCGCGTGAAGGTGGGGTTGGGCGGCAATGGCGAAACCTATGTGCTGGTGCTGTCGGGTGACGACGGCCTGGCGCTGGCCGAGGCCGCTCGCGCTGTCGAGCGCGACCTGCGCAGCATCCCCGGCCTGGGCAACATCGCGTCCACCGCCAGTCTGGTGCGGCCTGAAGTGGTGGTGCGGCCCGATGCCGCCCGCGCAGCCGATGCAGGCGTGACCGCAGCGGTGATTGGCGACACCCTGCGCCTGGCCACCTCCGGCGACTACGACAGCGGCCTGGCCAAGCTGAACCTGGCGCAACGGCAAATCCCTATTGTGGTGAAGCTGCCACCAGCGGCCCGGCAAGACCCGGCGTTGCTGGGGCAACTGATGGTGCCGGGCAACAAGGGCCCGGTGATGCTGGCCAACGTGGCCCACATCGGTCTGGAAAGCGGCCCCGCGCAGATTGACCGTTACGACCGCCAGCGCAACATCAACTTCGACATCGAGCTCAACGGCCAGCCGCTGGGTGACATCGACCAACTCGTGCAAAAGCTGCCCAGCCTGGCCAACCTGCCTGCAGGTGTGAAGCAGGCCACGCTGGGCGATGCCGAGGTGATGGGCGAGCTGTTTGCCAGCTTCGGCCTGGCCATGCTGACGGGTGTGCTGTGCATCTACATCGTGCTGGTGCTGCTGTTCAAGGGGTTCATGCAGCCGGTGACCATTCTGGTGGCGCTGCCGCTGGCGCTGGGTGGGGCGTTCGTGGCGCTGCTGGCCGCCAACAGCGCGTTTTCCATGCCGTCGCTCATCGGGCTGATCATGCTCATGGGCGTGGCCACCAAAAACTCAATTTTGATGGTGGACTACGCCATCATCGCGCGCCGCGGCCACCCCGCTGTGGGCGACCAGCCTGCCGTGCCGGGCCTGAGCCGCTGGGAAGCACTGCGCGATGCCTGCCACAAGCGCGCACGCCCCATCGTCATGACCACCATTGCGATGGGTGCGGGCATGGTGCCCATTGCCATGGGTTGGGGCGCTGACCCCAGCTTCCGCCAGCCCATGGCGGTGGCCGTGATCGGCGGGCTGATCACGTCCACCTTCCTGAGCCTGCTGGTCATTCCGGTGGTGTTCACGTATGTGGATGACCTGGTGCAGTGGACGGGGCGGGTGTTGCGCCGCAAAGCGGGGGCCACACAGGGTACGCAGCCCGCTGTTTAACACGGGCGATGTCCATGGCATTTGGCGCAGCGGGATGCGCCAAATGCCATGCCTTGTGAAGCTGCCCTTGAAACGGCTCGTTAAACAGGCTCAGCCCCAAGGTCTCATGCGCAAAGGCTCAGACGGTGGCTGCTGTCTCGGGTGTCAGGAACACCCGGGCTTTCTTCGGTGACACCACCAGCTTGTCGCCTTCCTGGAAGCCCAGCTCTTTGAAGCGTTCGGCGGCAATCTGGGCTTCGATGAGCGGGTCGTGCCCCGCTGGCCCGGTGGCATCGATGGGCAGCAACTCCAGCCGCGCGATGGGGCCGAGCACGATGGCGCGTTCCAGTGTGGCAATGATGCCGGTCAGCCCGGGCTGGTAGCGCTGCACGTCCAGGTCGTGCGGGCGGACGTAGGCAAAGGCTTTGGCATCTTGTGTGTTGGCGTGTTCGGGCGAGTCGATGGACACACCGTCCAGGTGCAACAGCCCTTCGTGGGCGCGGCCATGGAACAGGTTCACATCGCCCAAAAAGCCGTACACAAACGGGCTGGCGGGGTGGTCCCACACGGTCTGGGGCGTGCCTACCTGTTCGACCACCCCACGGTTCATCAGTACCACGCGGTCGGCCACCTCAAGGGCTTCTTCCTGGTCGTGCGTGACGAAAATGCTGGTCACGTGCAGCTCGTCGTGCAGGCGGCGCAACCAGCGGCGCAGCTCTTTGCGCACCTTGGCGTCCAGCGCGCCAAAGGGCTCGTCCAGCAGCAACACCTTGGGCTCCACTGCCAGGGCGCGGGCCAGGGCAATGCGCTGGCGCTGGCCGCCTGACAGTTGCGACGGGTAACGGTCGGCCAGCCAGTCCAGCTGCACCAGCTTCAGCAGGTCGTGCACTTTGGCTTTGATTTGCGCCTCGCTCGGGCGCTCGCCACGGGGCTTCACGCGCAGGCCAAACGCCACGTTTTCGAACACGGTCATGTGGCGGAACAGCGCATAGTGCTGGAACACGAAGCCCACGTTGCGGTCGCGCACGTGTTTGTCGGTGGTGTTTTCGCCGCTGAACAGAATGTTGCCGGTGTCGGCTGTTTCCAGCCCGGCAATGATGCGCAGCAGGGTGGTCTTGCCGCAGCCGGAGGGGCCCAGCAGGGCCACCAGTTCGCCAGAGCCAATGTCGAGGTTGATGTCGTTCAACGCGTGAAAGTCACCGAAATGTTTGGAGATGTTCTGGATGGCGATGCCCATGATTTTTTCCTGATTCGATAGCTGCTATCGCTTGTGAATAAAGCGCTAAAAGGCTTTTTTATCTATAAAACAGCGGCGCTGCGCGCAACGATGGAGGCAGGCGCGGGTGCGGGCTCCGGCGGCAACTCGGCGGTGGCTTTCAGCTCGCGCTCATGCCGCCACTCCACCCAGCTTTTCAGGGCCAGCGTTACCAACGCCAGCAAGGCCAGCAGCGAGGCCACGGCAAATGCGGCGACCGACTGGTACTCGTTGTACAAAATTTCAACGTGCAGCGGCATGGTGTTGGTTTGCCCACGGATGTGGCCCGACACCACCGACACCGCACCGAACTCGCCCATGGCGCGTGCGTTGCACAAAATCACGCCGTAAATGAGGCCCCATTTGATGTTGGGCAGCGTCACGTACCAGAAGGTCTGCCAGCCGCTGGCCCCCAGCACCTGGGCTGCCTGTTCTTCGTCGTTGCCCTGCGCCTGCATCAGCGGAATCAGCTCGCGGGCAATGAACGGGAAGGTCACGAAAATGGTGGCCAGAATGATGCCCGGCACGGCAAACACTATCTTGATGTCATGCTCGGCCAACCAGGGGCCAAACCAGCCCTGTGCGCCAAACACCAGCACGTAAATCAGGCCCGCCACCACGGGCGACACCGAAAACGGCAGGTCGATCAACGTGGTCAGGAAGGACTTGCCCCTGAACTCGTACTTGGCAATGCACCACGCAGCAGCCACGCCAAACACCAGGTTCAGCGGCACGGCCACGGCGGCGGTGAGAAAGGTCAGGCGGATGGCCGACCAGGCATCGGGCTCCTTCAGGGCCTCGGCATAGGCCTCCCAGCCTTTGCGCAGCCCTTCGGTGAACACGGCGGCCAGTGGCAGCACCAGAAACAGGAACATGAACACCAGTGCAATGCCAATGAGCGTGTAGCGCACCCAGGGTGCTTCGGTGGTTTGCGGCAGGCGCACGCGTGACGGTGTGGTTGTGGTGGCCGACATGTTCAACCCCCCGACCGGTTGCGCTGCCAGCTTTGCAGCGCGTTGATGACCAGCAGCAGCACAAACGAAATGCCCAGCATCACCGTGGCCACGGCGGTGGCACCGGCATAGTCGTACTGTTCCAGCTTGCTGATGATGATCAGCGGCGTGATCTCTGAAATCATGGGCATGTTGCCTGCAATGAAAATGACCGAACCGTATTCACCAATGGCCCGGGCAAACGCCATGGCAAAGCCGGTGAGCAACGCGGGTGCAATGGCCGGAAAAATCACCCGCACAAAGGTTTGCCAGCGCGTGGCACCCAGGCACATGGCTGCTTCTTCCAGCTCTTTTTCGGCGTCTTCCAGCACCGGCTGCACGGTGCGCACCACAAACGGCAGGCCAATGAAAATGAGCGCTATCACCACCCCGTTGGGGTTGAACGCCAGTTGAATGCCCATGGGCTCCAGGTACTGGCCCACCCAGCCGTTACCCGCCAGCAGTGCAGTCAGCGAAATGCCGGCCACGGCGGTGGGCAGGGCAAACGGCAAGTCCACCAGCGCATCGACGATTTTTTTGCCCGGAAAGCTGTAGCGCACCAGCACCCAGGCCACCAGCATGCCGAACACCACGTTCACCAGCGCGGCGATCAGCGATGCGCCAAACGTCAGCCGGTAAGAAGCCATCACACGCGGCGCGGTCACGGCTTCCCAGAACTGGGGCCACGTGAGCGTGAAGGTTTTGAACAGCAGCGCCGACAGCGGAATCAGCACGATCAGGCACAGGTAAAACAGCGTGAAGCCCAGCGTGAGGTTGAAGCCGGGCAGCACGCGCTTGGGCGCGCGCCTGCGTGGCGGCGGCCCCTGCTCGCCGGTGGGGCCAACATCCGCGCGGCCTTGTCCGGGCAGCTGCATGGTTGCAGACGTGCCCATTTACTTGCCCGCCGTGTACAGCTTGTCAAACTGACCACCGTCGTTGAAGTGCACTTTCTGCGCTTCGGCCAACGAGCCGAAATACTCGTTCACCGTGAACAGCTTGATGGGGCGCAGCGCGGCGCTGTATTTCTTCAGGATGGCTTCGTTGCGTGGGCGGATGTTGTGTTTGGCTGCAATCTCCTGGCCTTCGTCGCTGTACAGAAAGTCAAGGTAAGCCTTGGCATCGGCGGCAGTGCCTTTCTTGGCCACGGTGCGCTCCACCACGGCCACCGGGTTTTCCGCCACGATGCTGGCGCTGGGGTGGATGGCATCCACCTTGCCTGCGCCGAATTCCTTGTCCACCGACACCACTTCCGATTCGAACGTGATCAGCACATCGCCGATGTTGCGCTGCAAAAAGATGCCCGTGGCATCGCGCCCGCCGCGTGCCAGCACGGGCACGTTTTTGTACAGCTTGCTCACGAACTCAGCCGCCTGCACATCGGTGCCGCCTTTGGCGCGCACAGAGCCCCAGGCCGCCAGGTAGGCCATGCGGCCGTTGCCGCCGGTTTTGGGGTTGACCACCACCACCTGTATGCCGGGTTTGGTCAGGTCGTCCCAGTCTTTGATGCCCTTGGGGTTGCCGTTGCGCACCAGGAACAGCATGGTGCTGGTGGTGGGGGCCGCGTTGTGCGGGAAACGCTTGGCCCAGTCGGCTGCCACCACGCCTTTGCTGGCCAGAAAGTCCACGTCGGTGGTGGTGTTCATGGTCACCACATCGGCATCCAGGCCATCGGCCACGGCACGCGCCTGTGCACTGGAGCCCGCATGCGACTGGTCCACCTTGATGTCTTTGCCTGTGGTTTTTTTATACTGGGCCACAAAGGCGACGTTCAGGTCTTTGTAGAACTCGCGCGACACGTCATACGACACGTTGAGCAAGCTGGTTTGGGCCTGTGCTGTGCCCAGTGCGGCCAATGCCAGACTGGCCAATGCCGTGCGAATCGAGGAGGGAAGGTGGTTCATGAGAAACTCGTTCTGCAAGCCCGGGTTCGGGCGATGCGCGCATTCTGCGGACTGACCTTCAAACATCAAACGACTTAGTTTTTCTTTCGATATAACCACGGGGAATAAAAATGAACGCCGCCTCTTCACTTGTTCCAATGGGAAATTGTGGATAGCCTTTACACATGAACTGGTGTTTCTGTCTCCTGCGGAAATTGATCTGGTTTCTGCTTTTTGTGCCCGTGTGGGGGGTGCAGGCCGAGCCGGTGACGTTGCGCGTGGCGGTGCTGGACAACGCGCCCCCCATGTCCTACCGCGACAGCGAAGGTCGGCAGACCGGGTTTTCGCACGCCATCGCCAACGCCATCTGCGAAGAAATGCGCGTCCGCTGCCAGTTCCAGGTGACGACGCTCGCCAACGTCGTGGACGGGCTGGTGAACAACCAGTTCGATGTGGCGGCCGTGAGCTTGCTCAACACCCCTGAGCGGCGCAGCAAGATACTGTTCGCCGAGCCGTATTTCCGCTCTTTCTCGCTGTGGTTTGCCCAAACGGGGGTTCTTCCCGATCAGGCCAACGTCCGTGTGGCTGTGGTCGAAGGCTCTGCGCAATTGCGTTATGCCCAGCGGCAGCCATGGCGGGTGGTGCCGGTGGCGACCAACGGCCAGCTGGGTACCGCGCTGAAGTCCGGCGAAGCACAGGCCGCACTCATCCCCATGAGCACCGCCGTGGGCCTGATGGCGCACAGCGACTTCCAGCAACTGAAACTGGTGTCCTCCGTGATGAAGGAGCCCGAATTGGGGGGCGACGCCTCGTTTGGCATCAACCCGCGCAGACCCGACCTCAAAACCGGGGTGGACGAGGCGCTGGCCCGCATCAAGGACAACGGGCGCTACGACCGCATCAATTCGCAGTTTCTGCCTTTTCGGGTGAACTGAGGCCATGACCCGCTCCATGGGATTGCACCGCTTGCGCATCAGCCACGCCTTTGCCTTGCTGGTGACGTCGTTCACCGTGTTGTTTGTGGCCGTTGCCGTTCTGCTGTGGCATGACCAGCAGCAAGCCCATGCCGCGACGGAGCGTTTGCTGCAACAAACCCTGCCAGAAATCGTCCGCAACCGGCAAGTGGTTCGCAACCTGGAAAAAATCCGCCAGGAAGGCGAGCGCTTCTTTGCCCTGGGCTCCCCTCAGGAAAGCCAGCAAGCCTTGTTTGTTGTGATGGTGGTGGCCAATCATCCCAGCATCCGCGAGCACGACCACGCAGCGGGGCTGGCGCAGGAGGTCGAGCATTTTTTGTCACAAGCCAGTCTGCAGGCGCAGCAAGAGCCCCATGGCCTGAAAAGCAGCTACCCGGCTTGGCATGCGCTGTCGCAACGGCTGAGCCTGCTGGTGGACGACGTGTCGGTGCACGGCGTCAAGCTCGCCTCTGCTGATCTTGGGCACATGTCGCAATCGATGCAAACTGTCCGTACGGCGCTGGTGGTGGCACTGGTGCTGGTGGGGGCTTTTCTGCTGTTGCTCAGTCTGATGCTGAGCCGATTTCTGATCATCCCCCTGCAGCGCATCGACCGCAAGCTGTCAACCCTTCGTGTTGACCAGCCTGCGCCGATCTACCCTACCACGCGGTTGGTGGAGGTTCACTCCATCGAAGAAGCCACCCAGCGCCTGCACAGTTCGCTGCAGGAACTGGAGCACGCTCGCCACCAACTGGAAACGCTCGCCCATTTCGACGCCATGACGGGGCTGTACAACCGGCACCACTTCATGGAGCGCGCCACCGTCGAGCTGCAGCGTGCCCAACGCTATGCGCATCCGATCTGTGTGGGCATGGCCGATCTGGACCACTTCAAGGCGGTCAACGACAACCACGGTCATGCCGCTGGCGACGTGGCCTTGAAACATTTCGCCCAATTGCTGCGAGAGACCCTTCGCCAAACGGACTTGGTCTGTCGCTATGGTGGCGAAGAGTTTGCATTTGTCTGCCCGGAAAGCAGCCTGGACGAGGCCCGAGCGATGGCCGAGCGTGTGTGCCAATGCTTTGCGTCACAGGCCATCGAATTGCCCGATGGCACCCGCCTGCAGGCCACGGTCAGCATTGGCATCGCCAGCGTGGACAGACGCACGCTGGAACAGGCCCTGAGCCAGGCGGACGAAGCGCTCTACCAGGCCAAGCGCGCTGGCCGCAACCGCGTCGTGCCCGCGCGCACCTAAGCGGCCACGGGCCACCGTTCGCGCACCTCCGCCAGCAAACCTTGCAGCAAACCCCACCCCAGGGGCCAATCGCCATGGCCTGAGTCCACGTTGATGTGCCCGGCACCCACCAGCTTGACCAAGTCGCTGCCCCAGGCGCGCGAATACGCCGTGGCCAGGCGCACGGGGCAGAACGGGTCGTTGTCGCTGGCCACCACGATGCTGCGAAAGGGCAGGGGCTGGTGGGGCACGGGGGCAAAGTTGGCCAGCTGGCCCCGGCGCTCGGGGTCGGCCGGTGCCACGAGCAGGGCCGACCTGACCCGGGCCGCCACCCCGGGCGGCAAATGCGCGGCGGTGATGCAGCCCAGGCTGTGGGCCACCAGCACCACCGGCTTATCGCAGGCCTGGATGGTCTGTGCCAGCCGCGCCACCCAGGCGCTACGCGTGGGGGTGTTCCAGTCGTCTTGCACCACTCGCTGGGCGTGGGGCAGGCGGGCCTCCCACAGGCTTTGCCAGTGGCCTGGGCCGGAGTTGCGCCAACCGGGAACGATGAGCACGTGCGGCATGTCAGGCAGGCAACCCGGCAGCGTCAAAGAACCCCTCGAACAGCACAGAGCTGAGGTAGCGCTCGCCCGAGTCGGGCAGGATGACCACGATGGTCTTGCCCGCGTTCTCGGGCTTGTGTGCCCAGCGCACCGCCACTGCCGTGGCCGCGCCACACGAGATGCCCGCCAAAATGCCTTCTTCTTTGGCCAGGCGTCGGGCAAAGTCCACCGCGTCTTCGTTGCTGACCTGTTCGATGGCATCGACCAGGGACAGGTCGAGCACATCGGGCACAAAACCTGCACCGATGCCCTGAATCTTGTGCGGGCCGGGTTTGACGGCTTCGCCTGCGCGGGTTTGTGTGAGCACGGGGCTGGCCGAGGGCTCGACAGCCACGGTGGTGATGGCTTTGCCCTGCGTTTGCTTGATGTAGCGGGATATGCCGGTGATGGTGCCGCCAGTGCCGACGCCTGAGACCAGGATGTCGATGGCACCGTCTGTGTCAGCCCAGATTTCGGGGCCGGTGGTGGCTTCGTGGATGGCGGGGTTGGCGGGGTTTTTGAACTGTTGCAGCAGGACGTATTT
>JAVBXK010000056.1 GCA_030824555.1 bacterium | reverse complement strand
GGCCAACCTCACGGCCCTGGGCTACACAGCCATGACGCCCATTCAGGCGGCAAGCCTGCCTGCGGCGCTGCTGGGCAAAGACATCATTGCCCAGGCCAAAACCGGCAGCGGCAAAACCGCCGCCTTCGCGCTCACGCTGCTGGCCAACCTGAACCCCCGCCGCTTTGCCGTGCAAACGCTGGTGCTGTGCCCCACGCGCGAGCTGGCCGACCAGGTCACCACCGAAATCCGCCGCCTGGCGCGGTCTGAGGACAACATCAAGGTCGTGACGTTGTGCGGCGGCGTGCCCCTGCGCGGGCAGACCGCCAGCCTGGAGCACGGCGCGCACATCGTGGTGGGCACACCCGGACGGGTGATGGACCACCTGGAGCGCGGCACCCTGGACCTGGAAGCGCTCAACACCCTGGTGCTGGACGAGGCCGACCGCATGCTCGACATGGGCTTTTTCGACGACATCGTGAAGGTGGCCAAGCAGTGCCCCAAAACCCGACAGACCCTGCTGTTCTCGGCCACCTACCCCGAAGGCATAGCCAAGCTGAGCGCCCAGTTCATGCGCGAGCCCGTCACCGTGAAGGTGGAAGCGCAGCACACCGGCAACCAAATCGAGCAGCGCTGGTACGAGGTGAAAGACAGCCAGCGCCTGCACACCGTGGGCCAGTTGCTGGCGCACTTCCGCCCCGCCAGCACGCTGGCGTTTTGCAACACCAAGGCCCAGTGCCGCGACCTGGTGGACGTGCTGCGCGCCGAAGGCCACAGCGCCCTGGCCCTGTTTGGCGAGCTGGAACAGCGCGAGCGCGACCAGGTGCTGGTGCGGTTTGCCAACAAAAGCTGCTCGGTGCTGGTGGCCACCGACGTGGCCGCGCGCGGGCTGGACATTGCCAGCCTGGCCTGCGTCATCAACGTGGACGTGACGCCCGACTCCGAGGTGCACATCCACCGCATCGGCCGCACCGGCCGGGCGGGCGAAACCGGCCTGGCACTGAACCTGGCCAGCATGAACGAGATGGGCTACGTGGGCAAGATCGAGGTGCTGCAGAAAAAAGAAACCACCTGGAGCCCGCTGTCAGAGCTGACCCCCACCGGCAAAGGCCCGCTGATGCCACCCATGGTGACGCTGCACATACAGGGCGGGCGCAAAGAAAAAATCCGCCCCGGCGACGTGCTGGGTGCGCTGACGGCTGACCTGGGTTACACCCGCGAACAGGTGGGCAAAATCAACGTGAACGAGTGGTCCACCTATGTGGCCGTGAACCGCGACATCGCAGAACAGGCCGCCAGCCGTCTGAATGACGGCCGCATCAAGGGCAAAAGCGTGAAGGTACGGGTGCTGGAAGACTGAGCGTCTGCGACGCATTTGCACCAAAAACATCAAGCTTTTTTGGCCTCTTGCGCTTATATATCAAGCGCAAGCAGCTATCAATAACAAACCCATCAACTCAACCACGCGGGTGGTGTTGCGCATGCAGCGTTTTCAACCGCTCGCGCGCCACGTGGGTGTAAATGGTGGTGGTTGAAATGTCCGCATGCCCCAGCAGCATCTGCACGGCGCGCAAATCGGCCCCGTGGTTCAGCAAATGCGTGGCAAACGCGTGGCGCAGCGTGTGCGGCGACAGCGCGCTGACGATGCCCGCCGCCTGTGCGTGCTTTTTCACGATCATCCAGAAGGCCACGCGGGTCATGCCAGAACCACGACTGGTCACGAACAGGTCTTCGGTTTGCTGGCCCGCCAGGATGTCGGGGCGCGCCTCGGCCAGGTAGCGCTGAATCCAGTCTTCGGCTTCCAGGCCGAAGGGCACCAGCCGCTCTTTGCTGCCTTTGCCGAAGGTGCGCAGCACATGGTCACTCAGGCTCACCTGGTAGGTTCTCAGGCCCACCAGCTCGCTCACGCGCAGGCCGCTGGCATACATCAGCTCCAGCATGGCGCGGTCGCGCAGGCCAAGCGGGGTGCCCACATCGGGTGCGGCCAGCAGGGCTTCCACTTGTTTTTCGGTCAGCGTTTTGGGCACCCGCATGGGCTGTTTGGCTGACAGCAATTGCAATGTAGGGTCAGCGTGCAGGCGCCCCTCGCGCAGCGCCCAGCGGAAGTAGCGCTTGAACACCGTCAGCCGCCGGTTGGACGACGTGGCCTTGGCCCCATCGTGCCGACCGTGGTCGTCAGGTCTCGGGCGGGGTTTTGCCCGGTAGGCAAAGTATTCGCGCAGATCCTGCACGCCGGTCTGGTCCAAGTGGCGACCGTGGGTGGTACCCAGCCAGCGGGCGTACAGCGCCAAGTCGCGGCGGTAGGCCTCCAGCGTCAGCCGGGCCAAGCCCGCTTCCATCCACAGGCTGTCGATGAAAGTGTCAATGGCCTGCTGGCTGTCATCGTCCAGGGGTGGCAGCGGTTCGCTGTCAAGCGTTGCGTGCGTTTGTGCCTTCACCTTGCCAGCTACCCCCTGCATGCTCAGTTCAGCGTGAGCTTTTGGGTGGCGACGACGTTTTTGTAAACCTCGAATTCGGACTTGATTTGCGCCGCAAACTGCTCGGGCGTGTTGCCCACGATCAGCGAGCCCGTGTCTTCGATGCGCTTGCGCACCGCAGGGTCAGCCAGTGCCTGTTTCACCGCTGCACTGACTTTGTCAACCACTTCCTTCGGCAAGCCCTTGGGGCCAAGGATGCCGTAGTACGCCATGCGGTTGACGGGCTCCAGCCCCACCTCCTTGAAGGTGGGCACGTTGGGCAAAGCAGCCAGGCGCTGCGGCGCGGCCACCACGATGGGCACCAGCCGCCCCGACTGGATGAATGGCAAGGCCGACGGGATGTTGTCGAAAATGATGGGTACCTGGCCGCCCACGGTGTCGTTCAGCGCAGGGCCTGCACCACGGTAGGGGATGTGCGTGATGAACACCCCGGCCAGGTTTTTGAACAGCTCGGTCTGCAAATGACCGATGCCGCCCGTGCCCGATGACGCATAGGAGTACTTGCCGGGTGCTCTTTTCAGCTCGGCAATGAACCCCGCATAGTCTTTGGCCGGGAAGCTGGGGTGCACGGCGATCAGGTTGGGCGTGGCCGCGATGTTGATGATGGGCGTGAAGTCCGTCAGCGGGTTGTACGGATTCTTGGGGTTGATGGCCGGGTTGGCAGCCGTGGTGGACACCGTGGCCATGCCCAGCGAATAGCCGTCTGGCGCGGCACGCGATGT
>JAVBXK010000027.1 GCA_030824555.1 bacterium | reverse complement strand
GCGCAGTCGGCATCAGCCGACCACCCCGCATGAGCCACCCCCATGGCCCACCCGCCACGCCACGCCACGTGCCCAAAATATGACCCGCGAACCATCCGACAAATCAAATCCGAACATCCGGCGCAGGCACGGGCGACACGCCTTGGTCCACCGCTGCCTGTACCTGGGCAGCCTGCGCCCGCAGGTAGGCAGGCCGCTGCTGCAACGCAGCCCAATAGGTTTGCACCCGAGGTGGAAACTGGCTGTGCAAGCCCAGGTGCTGCGCCAGCAACAGGGCGTAGCCCACAGCCACATCGGCCGCAGTGAAGCGGCCTGCGCACAGGTACGGCTGGCCATCCAGCACGGTATCAACGGCCTTCAGCCTGGCCAGAAACCAGCGCGCATAGTCGGCCGCCACCTGGGGTTGCCGCCGCTCGGCCGCTTCGAAATGCGTGTACCGCAGCACCAGCGTCTGCGGAAACGTGAGCGTGGCATCGCTCATGTGCAGCCAGTTCAGATACGCGCCATAGGCCGGGTCGTCCACGGGCACGTCCAGCACACCGGGGCTGTGGCGTGCGGCAATGTACTGGCACATGGCGGCCGACTCGGTCATGCGAACGTCGCCATCGACCAGCAAGGGCACGGTGCCCAACGGGTTTTCGTCCAGAAACTCGCGCGCCTGAAAACGCGGCGGGAACGGCAACATGCGCAAGGCGTAGGGACAGCCCGCCTCCTCCAGCATCCACAACGGGCGGAACGAGCGTGCGCTGACGCAGTGAAACAGCGTGACCATGCTGCCCACCTGCCTCAGGCCAGCATGTCGAAGCCCTGGGCCTCGACCGACATGAATGCCCGTGTCAGCTCGCCCAGCTTGGCGTAGAAGCGGGCTTTGGGGTGTGCCACCAGCGCGTCGCACAGGCCGTTGACCCATGGCTGCAGGTGCTGGTTGAAGAACGCCTGTTGCTGGGTCAGGTTGGCCACGGCCACGTCGTCGCCCGCAATCAGGTAGCGCATGACCTCGCACACGTAGGCAATGTGGTCTTCGGTTTCGGGCATGGCCTCGTCGCGCGCCAGGCCCAGTTCGGCGAGCGTGGTGCGCAAAGCTGCCAGGGGTTTTTCGTTCAAAAAACCGGTCAGGTAGTGCGAGGCGTACAAGGCCACGTCGGGCTTGCCCACGCCGCCAAACAGCGCGTCGAACTCGGCTGCCAGCTCAGCGGCCGTGCTGGCACGGGCTGCGCCCACCAGTTGCTGCCAGGGCTCTTGCAAAAAACCACCAGCGGCGGGGGCTTCGGTCACGGCCACGCGCAGCTGCGCCAGCAGCGCCTCGGCAGGCGGGGCATAGAACAGCTGTGACAACAGGCCGTACAACTCGGCACGGGCCACCTCTTCGTCCAGGGCGGCAGTGGTGTGCAAGGGCAAATCGGTCATGGTGCAAGGGTGGCAAGGTTTGACGGTGGTGTGGGTGGCCCGCTGTCAGTTGGCACACGGGCGGCACAGCCCGCTGCAAACACAGCAAACGGCGCGGTGCGGGCAGCTGGGCTCGGTAGATGGGTTCACAGGTCGGTGATTTTGGTTTCTGTGCTGGACGAGTACAGGTCGATCACCCGGCAGTCGCTGCACATCTTCAGGCGCTCCAGTGCGTCGCCCTGGAACATGGCGTGGCCCCCCAGGCGGGCCAGCATGGCTTCGATGCCCTTGGCCGTCCCGAAGGGTTTGCTGCACCGCACGCACTGCCAGGGCTTGGCCTCGGCAACCACGCGCGGGCGCAGCCGCTGCTCGCTCAACCACAGCCTGGGCTGCAGGCTGATGGCGGTTTCGGGGCAGGTTTTGACGCACAGGCCGCACTGCACGCAGTTTTTCTCGACGAAACGCAGCTGAGGCTGTCCGGGGTTGTCTTGCAAGGCACCAGCCGGGCAAGCGCTGACGCAGCTCAGGCACAGGGTGCAGCGCTCGGCATCGACGGCCACGGTCCCCAGTGGCGCGGGCACGGGCAGCGGCACGCTGGCATCGGCAGGGCCTGCACCGCCACCACTGGTGCGGTGGGGGGCCTGTTGCATCAGGTGGTCCAGCGCCAGTTCCAGCGTGGCACGTTTGTCGGGTTGGGCCACGAACGTGGCGGGTTTGCCCACCGTCTGGGCGGCTGGTGCGGCCAGGGTGGCATCCAGCGCAGCCAGGTCGCGGGCGTCGCGCACCTCGATCAGCTGCAGGTGCTGGCCGCTGTAGCCCAGCCCGGTCATGATGCTTTGGGCCACCGCCATCTGGGCGCGCACGGCATCGCGGTACTGCGGGGCTTCCGCGCCGGTCATCAGCACCCACACCTGGCTGGCACCCTGCGCCAGGGCTGACAGCCACACCTCCAGCCCCAGCGACGCGGCATGCCACAGGGCCAGCGGCAACACGCGGGCAGGCAGGCCACGGATGGTGCCCGCTTCGTCGGCAGCAACAGGGGCCTGGGCACCCAGGAAGCGCGCGATGCCGCTGGCCACGGGCTTGGGTTGCGGCTGCGTCAACGCGGCCGCGCGGCCCAGGTCGTTGATGAGGGCCGTGCCCGCATCCTGGCTGTGCAGCAACAACACAGCCTGCTTGCCGCCTGCACGGGCATAGGTTTGCAGCAGGGTTTTGATGCGCTGCCCCTGGTCGTCCACACGCGGGTAGGCATAGGTCAGGGCACCGGTGGGGCACACGGTGGTGCATGCGCCGCAGCCGACGCACAGGTGGGGGTTGACCTTGATTTGCTGGCGCTTCAGGTCACCGCTGATGGCCGAGGCCGAGCACACGTCCACACACGCGTTGCAGCCCAGTGTCTGGTTGCGCCCGTGGGCACACACGCTGGCCTTGTACTGGAAGAATTTGGGTTTTTCGAACTCGCCCACGGCATCGCGCAACGCCACCACGGCGGCCAGCAGGCCAGCGGGGTCGGCATCGGGGCGCACGTGCCAGTAGCCTTGCGGCGGTGCGTGCTGGGTGAAGGCCGGGATAGCCCGCAGGTCCAGCACCAGATCGAACTCGTCGGCATAGGTGGCAGGGATGCGCGAAAAGCTGATGGCACCGGCCACTTCGCACCGGCTGACACAGGCGCGGTGGCCCTTGCAAGCCGCCATGTCAACCTGGTAGTCCAGCCCAATGGCCCCTTCCGGGCAAGCGGCCACGCAGGCATTGCAACGCGTGCACAGGTCCAGGTCGATGGGGTTGGTCAGCTCACGCGTCAGCTTGAACGCCCCCAGCCAGCCGGTCAGGCTGACGACCTTGCCACCCAGCACTGGGTAGGGCCGGTCTTGCATGCCCGCACCGCCGGTGGACAGCAGGGTCACGTCCAGCACATCAGCCACGGTGGCGGCGATGCGCTCGGCCTGCTCCAGCGGGCCCACGACCAGCAGGCGCCCCTCGCTGCGGAACGTCACGGTAGGCACCGGCTGCGGGTCGGGCAGTTTGGCCAGGGCCAGCAGTGCGGCCATTTTGGGCGTACTGGCCGCCGCCTCGCGGCCCCAGCCACCGGTTTCGCGGATGTTGACGAAACGGATGGGGCGCACATCGGCAGGCACGGCACCGTCGGTCTGCTCGGCCAGCTGGTTGAACAGTCGGGCTTCCTGGGTGCAGGCCACCACCAGTTCATCGGGGCTGCGCACGGCACGCTGGAACGCCGGTGCCTCGCGTCGGCACAGGGTGCGGTGCAGTGTCAGGGGCTCGTCCAGCGCCAAGCTCAGGGAGGCCTCGTCCAGTGGCATGGTCTGGTTGCAGTTGCAGATCAGGGTGGTCATGGTGTCGGTTCGGCAGGCTGCGCAGGCGTGACCAAAGGGGGTTCAGCCGCTGTGGCGGGGGGTGGAGCGGGCTGATCGGGTTGATCGTGCTCTGGCTGGGTGGGTGCGTCGCCAGTCAAGGGCTCGTCGGCCTGGACATCTGGTGGCGACACGGGCGGCGGCTCTTCTTCCACCAGCTTGATGAACTGGGCGGCCACCATCTTTTTCAAGTCTTGTTCGGACAGCGGGCTGGGGATGGAGTAGTCGTCAATGTAGATGTCCAAGCCGTCCATCACGTTGAAGTGCGGGTCGGCAAACAGCTTCTTCATGGCCGCGTTCTTCACGGCGGGCGCGATGCCACGGCCCACGAACGGGCTGAAGTCGCTGTCGGCGCGCAGCCTGGCCACGTCTTCCAGCGTGGGCAGCGGGGCGGTGGGCGCATCGGTGGCGGGCACAGCTGCGGGCCCGTTCGTTGGCCGGCCCGCTGTCACGTCAGGCGCAGCGGCGGCAGGCGTGGTGTCACCAGGCACAACCGTTGCCACAGGTGCTTGCAGCGGAGCGCCCGGCACACGTTCGGCCGGCGCGGCAGGTGCACTGGCCACACCAGCCGACCCCGGCTGTTTGCCCGCTTTGCGCTGCGACCACCGGCTGAAAAAGCCGGGTGTGTCGTCGCTCATGGCGATTCAGCAGGGGGTTGTGTGCCCTGCGCTGAAGGCCCGGCTGGGCCAGCACCGGCGGCTGAACGGCCACCACCACCTCGGCCGCCCTTTTCGGTGGACACGCTGGCAGGGTTGCCAAACCGGTCGGTCAGCGTGCGGAAGCTCTCGGGCCGCTTGCGGCGCTTGGGCTCGGGCTGGTAGTGGGTGTGCGTGAAAGCTTGCAGCCACTCGACCACCTCGGTCGGCGCGGGCACGGTTTCAACGGTTTCCTGCGCATCGAGCATGCGGCCCGCTTCGTGGTAACTCAGGGTCACCAGCAGGGGTTGCGCCACGGGCTCGTCGCCTTCGGCCAGCGGTTCGGTGCGCCACATCACCCAGAACACCGGCTGATCGGCGGACAGGTTGAGGTGGTAGCCCTCGGCATCGTCGCGGTGCAAGGTCACATCGTGGCCGGGACACAGCCACAGCGAATGGTCGTCGGCTTGTGCCAGGCAGTGCCGTACGGTGACCTGCGGGTTCAACTCGGCAGGCCACACATCGGCCACGGACCAACGCCAGGTTTGCCAGCGCGACATCGGCCCTTTCACGCGCTCGCAACGCATGACCACGTGCACGGGCAAACTGGTTTGCGACAGCATCACACCGGCCTGGTATCAGGTGTCTTTCGAGACCTTGATGGTCGGGAATTTGGACGAAAAGTCTTTGGCTCGCGCGGCAATTTTGATGGCCACCTGGCGCGCCACGCTCTTGTAGATGCCGGACACTTCGCCGTCCGGGTCGGCCACCACGGTGGGTTTGCCACTGTCGGCCTGCACGCGGATCTGCATGTTCAGTGGCAACGCGCCCAGGTAGTCCATGCTGTATTCAGCTGCCATGTGCTTCCCACCGTCGACACCGAAGATGTGCTCGGTGTGGCCGCAGTTGGGGCAGCAATACACCGCCATGTTTTCCACGATGCCCAGGATGGGCACGCCCACCTTCTCGAACATCTTGATGCCCTTGCGCGCATCGAGCAGCGCAATGTCCTGCGGCGTGGTGACGATGACGGCACCTGTCAGCGGCACCTTCTGGCTCAGCGTGAGCTGGATGTCGCCGGTGCCAGGAGGCATGTCCACCAGCAAATAGTCCAGCTCTTTCCAATTGGTCTGGCGCAGCAACTGGTCCAGCGCCTGGGTGGCCATGGGGCCGCGCCAGATCATGGCTTCGTCCTTGTCCACCAGAAAGCCGATGGACATGACCTGCAGGCCGTAGTTTTCCAGCGGTTCCATGGTTTGGCCGTCCACGCTCTCGGGGCGGCCTTCGATCCCCATCATCATCGGTTGGCTGGGGCCGTAGATGTCGGCGTCCAGAATGCCCACTTTGGCCCCCTCGGCGGCCAGCGCCAGGGCCAGGTTCACGGTGGTAGTGCTTTTGCCCACGCCGCCTTTGCCAGAGGCCACGGCCACGATGTTTTTCACGTTGGGCAACAACGCCACGCCGCGCTGCACCGCATGGGTGGTGATTTTGGTGGTGACGTTGACCGACACGTTGTCCACACCGGCCACGGTGCGGGCCGCCGCAATCAGCGCCTTGCGAAAGCCCGGTATCTGGCTTTTGGCGGGGTAGCCCAGCTCGACATCGAACGACACGTCGGCATCGTTGACCTGGAGGTTCTTCAACGCCTTGGTCGACACGAAATCTTTGCCAGTGTTGGGGTCAATGACGGTTTGCAGCGCGGTCAGCAGCGCCTGGGTGTCTGCGGGCATGTGAGGGGGCCTCGGTAAAGGTATGGTTGAACGTTCCTATGAGTCTACCGCCGGGACCTGCGACAAACTGTCATGCGCCGCAATGCCTTGAACGGCGTGTGTCCATTTAAGCTGCACCCGATACGCTCCGCCACTTTGTTCAACCCCTTGCTGCTCAAGCTCCGCCATGCGAATCCTGCTGCTGGAAGACGACCGTATCCTCGGTGAAGCGCTGAGGGACTTCATGCGCACTGACGACCACGTGGTGGAGTGGTGCTGCCGCCTGAGCGAGGCACGCGCTGCCTACGCACACCAACCGTATGACGCCCTGGTCATTGACTGGCAGCTGCCCGACGGCTCGGGGCTGGCATGGCTCAAAAGCCTGCGGGAGGCCAACGACAGCACCCCCGCGCTGATGATCACGGCGCGCGACCAGTTGGCCGACCGGCTGTCGGGCCTGAACACCGGTGCGGACGACTACCTGGTCAAGCCGTTCGAGCCCGAAGAGCTGGTGGCCCGCTTGCGTGCGGTGCGCCGCCGTGCAGCGGGCAGTCCTGCCCCTGTGTTGCACCTGGGCCCGGTCGCGCTCGACTTGAACGCCAAATCGGCCACCGTACACGACACCCCGGTTGCTTTGACCTCGCGTGAATGGGTGCTGCTGGAGGCCCTGGCGCTGCGCAAGGGCCGCACGGTGTCCAAGTCTGAACTGGAGGACCTGGTGATGGGGTTCGACGGCTCGCTGTCCGACAACGCGCTGGAGGTGCACATTTCGGCCATCCGACGCAAGCTGGGCAAAGATGTCATACAGACCTTGCGGGGCCTGGGCTACCGCGTCAACACATGATGGAGTCAACCTTCAATCCGACCACGGTGCCATCCATCCGGGAGCGTTTGATGCGCGCCCTGGTGGGCGTATCGGTGGTGTGGGTGCTGGTGGTGTCGGTCACGGTCTGGGCCATCATCCAGCACCAGGTGGACGAGCTGGCCGACGCAGGCTTGCAAGAGTCGGGCGAACTGCTGTACGGCCTGATGACGACGTTGGACCGGCCCTTGCGCGACGCCCTGGCGAACACCACGCTACCGGCCCCGGCGCACACCGAGAAGGTCATCTGGCAGCGCGTGACATCAGGGGGTTTGCTTGAACTGCGTTCGCACCACGCTCCGGTCAAACCGTTTTTTACCTCCTCCACACCTGGCTTGGCCAATGCAGAAGGCGATTGGCGGGTGTTTGGCCTGCCCTTGCCCGATGACCAGGGCATGGTGTACGTGGCCGACCACCAGTCAGAGCGGCGACGCGCCCGCTTGGATGCAGCCTGGGCAGCGATGGCGGTCACGCTACTGATTGGTCTGGGCTTCATGGTGGGGTCACGCAGCCTGGTCAAACGCGAGCTGGACCCGCTGCTGGCCCTGAGTCAGGCCGTGTCAGCCTACGACCCGACCCGATCAGATTCTGCGTTGCCCGGTGTGGAGCGGCAAGAGCTGGCCCCCATACGCAAAGCCGTGAAAGACTTGGGCCGCCGCCTGACACGGCGCATTGAAAACGAGCGGGCCTTCAGTGCCCACGCGGCCCACGCCTTGCGCACACCGCTGGCGGGCATGGACGCGCAACTGGCGGTGGCGCTGCGCGAATGCACGCCCGAAACCCGCCCCCGCCTGAAACAAACACGCGAGGCCGCCAACCGGCTCAAACGCGTGGTGTCGACATTGCTGACGCTGTTCAGAAGCGGCATTGAAACGCATTGGCAAGAGGTGAGCATTGCATCTCTCTTGCACAACGTGACGATCGATCGGCTGGAAATCAGCCTCGTACAGCCCGCAAACGTCGAGGCAGACCCCGACCTGCTGGCCGCCGCGCTGATCAACCTGCTGGACAACGTGGTGCAGCATGGTGGCCATCACGTCACCCTGCGGGTGCAGGTGGACACGCGGTTTCAGGTCATCAGCCTGCAAGACGATGGGCCCGGCGTGCCCGAATCCCGGCTGCAGGAATTGCAACGCGCGCTGGCCTTGCAGGACTACGACGGGCACATGGGCCTGGGGCTGATGATGGCTGACATGGTGGCCCGTGCCCACGGCGGCACGTTGAACATCGTGAACACGGGCGCTGGCTTGGGGCTGACCGCAGAGCTGACGCTGCGGCGCAAACCCAAGGCGTGAACCAGGCAGCTGAAACGATCAGGCGAACGAGTCGGCCATCAAGGCCTTGAACCAGGTGGACATGTCACCGAAGTTGTCTTTGGCCCAACCCACAGAAGCAGCGGACGATGCGGGCACCACCTTCATGGCCTGCGTGGCCGCGTCGTACTGGAACGCAGCCGTCAACCACGACGCCTGGCTCATGGTGATGGTCGAGTAACACGCCGAGTTGGTCACGGGGGCGGGGTCGGGTGTTGCGCCTGACAACAGGCGGCTGAGCGCATCGGCACACACCTTGGCCTCCTGGTTGGCAATGTGGCCAGCCTTGGGCTGCGTGGTGGCACTGCTGTCGCCAATGACGTGCACCTTGTCGGCTCCCGCCACCGTGCTGGCGTAGCTCAGCATGTTGACATCGGCAAACCGCCCTTCGGTGGCGTTGGCCAACCCGCTGTCGACGATGAGTTTGCCCCCCTTCTGGCGCGGGATCAGGTTGACCACGTCACCCCGGAACACGCCTTGTGTGGTGTAGACCTGCATGCTGGCCGGGTCGACCTGAGACACGGTGGCATTGGTCACGTACTCGATCACACCGCCATGCAGCCCGAAGAAGGCGTTGGAGAAATTGTCTTTCTCGGTCACGAAGTCAGGGTTGGCATCCAGCACAATCAATTTGCCGCGGGGGCGTTTGGCCTTGATCCAATCTGCGATCAGGCATGCGCGCTCATAGGGTCCGGGTGGGCAGCGATAGGGCACCTTGGGGATGGCAAGGATGGCGGTGCCATTGCTCGGCATGGCCGCCAACTGACTGGCCAGCAACGCTGTCTGTGGCCCGGCCTTCCAGGCGTGGGGCATTTTGTTGGAGGTGCCCATGCCGGGCACCTCGTCAAAGTCGATGCCTGGGGCCAGCACGATGCGGTCTGCCGCCAGCACCGTGCCCGTGCTCAGCGTGACCTTGACAGCCACGGGGTCGATGCTGACCACGTCACCCAGCACCACCTTCACGCCGTATTTGCTGATGAGGGTGTCGTACTTGAAGTCCAGGCTGGCCATGGTGCGCTGCCCGGTCAGCACCAGGCTGCTCATGATGTTCGAGGTGTACGAGTTGGCCCGTTCGACCAGCGTGACCTCGACCCCGTCGCCCCACAACCGCAGGTACTTGGCCACGGTTGCACCACCCATGCCGCCACCCACCACGATCACGCGGGATTTGATGGGCCCGGTGGACACGGTGACGGGCCGTTTTTTCGCGTCATTGGCCTGCTCGAATGCCTGGGCTTGTTGCGCGTCTGTCGATTCATCTCCACCGCCGCAAGCGGCCAGCATGGAGGCCGCGACACTGGCGGTGGTGGCGTTCAGGAAATGGCGTCTTTTCATGGTGTTCCCCTTGATGTCATTTCTGTGCAGCAAACCAAGTCGAGATCAGCTTGAGCTGCTCGTCGGTATAGGCCATGGCGTGTTTGGCCATGATCCCGTTGCCCTCTTTGCCAGACTGAAATTCCTTGAGCTCTTTGTAGATTTCATTGGTTGACTTGCCCGCCAGGCTGTCAAACCCCGGCCCCTTGCCATTGGTGCCATGACATTGAAAACAGTTGGAAGCCAGCAAGCGGCCGGGTTGTGCGACCTGGGCCTGTGCGACTTGAACGGATGACACCGCCAGCCCGAACAGGACCGCCATCGAGGCAGTACGTTTCCACATCTGAATCTCCTTTGAAGCATCGCGCGTCATCGAGGGAATCGAATCGTTCGCGGACAGTTCAGACGTTATGAGCCCAACCTGAGGACTGGCTGAAGAAGCCGCAGGCCGGGCAAACCGGTTGCAACCAAACGTAACAAACGGTGTGGCACCCCTGCGCAGCGCAGCCTGGGCCCAGGGCCGATAAACTACTGGCCCCTGCCTGCGCCACGTGCCAGCGCCCCCGATTGCACGTTGTGCCACCCTATTGATCGCAGCATGAACCACACCGCTCCCCGCCGCCTGTTCGTCACCACGGCCCTGCCCTACGCCAATGGCAACTTCCACATCGGCCACATCATGGAATACATCCAGGCCGACACCTGGGTGCGTTTCCAGCGCATGCAGGGCCACGAGGTGCACTTCGTGGGTGCCGACGACGCGCATGGCGCACCCATCATGATCGCGGCCGAAAAAGCGGGCATCACGCCCCAGCAGTTCGTGGCCAACATCGCCGCCGGGCGCAAGCCTTACCTGGACGGCTTTCACATTGCGTTTGACAACTGGCACAGCACCGACGGACCCGAAAACCACCAGCTGGCGCAAGACATCTACCGCGCGCTCAAGGCCAACGGGCTGATCACCACCAAAACCATCGAGCAGTTTTTCGACCCCGAAAAACAGATGTTCCTGCCCGACCGCTTCATCAAAGGCACCTGCCCCAAGTGCAACGCCAAAGACCAGTACGGCGACAGCTGCGAAAGCTGCGGTGCGGTGTACGCACCCACCGAGCTGAAAGACCCGTACTCGGCCCTGTCAGGGGCCACACCGGTGATGAAACAGTCGGAGCACCACTTTTTTGCCCTGAGCGACCCGCGCTGCGCCGAGTTCCTGCAAACCTGGACGCATGCCGATGGCCACCTGCAACCCGAGGTGCTGAACAAAATCAAGGAATGGTTTGCCAAAGACGCTGAAGGCAATGGCGGCCTGGGCGACTGGGACATCAGTCGCGATGCGCCCTATTTCGGCATTGAAATCCCCGATGCACCGGGCAAATACTTCTACGTGTGGCTGGACGCGCCCATCGGCTACCTGGCCTCGCTGAAAAACTATTTCGACAAAGGCGGCCCCAAAGCCGCCTGTGGTGAAACGCGCAGCTACGATGAATTTGTGGCCGATCCGGCCACCGAGCAGTACCACTTCATCGGCAAGGACATCACCTACTTCCACACGCTGTTCTGGCCCGCCATGCTGCACTTCAGTGGCCGCAAAACGCCCAACGCGGTGTTCGTGCACGGCTTTCTGACCGTGAACAACGGCGAAAAAATGAGCAAGAGCCGGGGCACCGGCCTCGACCCCCTCAAGTACCTCAGCCTGGGCATGAACCCCGAGTGGCTGCGTTATTACATTGCCGCCAAGCTCAACGGCAAGAACGAAGACGTTGACTTCAACTCGGCCGACTTCATGGCCCGCGTCAACGCAGATCTGGTAGGCAAATTCATCAACATCGCCAGCCGCAGCGCAGGCTTCATCAGCAAGCGCTTTGGCGGGCAGCTGGGTGCCATGTCAGCCGATGGCCAGGCGCTGGTAGCCACATTGGCGGCCGAAGGCACCGCCATTGCCGCCTGCTACGACAGTCGCGACTATGCCCGCGCCCTGCGCGAGGTGATGCTGCTGGCCGACAAGGTCAACGCCTATGTGGACCAGAACAAGCCCTGGGAGCTGGCCAAAAAAGAAGGCATGGACGCCCGCCTGCAAGACGTGTGCACCACCTGCCTGCAAGCCTTCCGCCTGCTGAGCCTGTACCTCAAGCCCGTGCTGCCCGCATTGGTGGCCCGTGTGGAAGGCTTCCTGGCTGTGACACCCATGACGTTTGCCGACGCTGCCGCCACGCTGGCGGCTGGTCACGTCATTGGCAACTACGAACACCTGATGCAACGCGTTGACATCAAGCAACTTGACGCATTATTTGAGGCTCCAGCGCAAGCAGAGCAAGCGACAGCAGCTACGGATACCAAAGCAGCATCCAAACAAAAGGCCAACCCGGCCGCTGCACAGCCAGCCACTGCCAGCGCAGATGGCCAACCCGGTGGCGAGGCACTGGCACCCACCATTGGCATCGACGACTTTGCCAAGGTGGACCTGCGCATCGCCAAAATCGTCAACTGCGAGGCCGTGGAAGGCAGCACCAAACTGCTGAGGCTGACGCTGGACGTGGGCGAAACCGACGAAACCGGTCAACCCAAAACGCGCAACGTCTTTTCAGGCATTGCCAGCATGTACCAGCCCGAACAGCTGGTGGGCCTGCTGACCGTGATGGTGGCCAACCTGGCCCCACGCAAAATGAAATTCGGCATCAGCGAAGGCATGGTGCTGGCGGCCAGCCACGGCGACGAAAAAGCCAACCCCGGCATCTTCGTGCTCACGCCCTGGCCAGGTGCCACGCCTGGCATGCGCATCCACTGACCTGCCTGGCTGCCTGGCCCGACCTGGGGGCTGCGGCCAGGCTCAGCGCCCGCCGCCGTCCAGCGCGGGGTCAGGCACTGACTGGGTGCGCAGCACTTTCATGTCGCGGTCGTACACCACGGTGAATATTTTCGAGTCGCTGGTGTTGGGGCCGTCCTGGTAGCGCCAGTCGTGGTGCACCTCGGCTTTCAGTTCGAAGGGCGTCACTTTCATGGGGCGGCCCAGCATGCGCCGCACGGTTTCCATGGGCATGCCGGGTTGAACCTGGGCAAAGTTGCGTGGTGTCAGCACTTGGCGCAACGCAACCATCTTGCCGTCCTGCCCGATGCTGATCATGTAGTTCTGGTACCCCGCCGGTTGGCGGTTGTATTCAAAAATACGGGCACCGTCCGGGCCATCCCAGACGGCCTCGGGTTCGCCAAAGCGCTTTTTCACATCAGCCTCGGTGGACACGCCCTCTTCCAGCTCGCGGATGTTCTGCACATCGCAGGCCGACAGCAAAGCCCCCAGCGCCAACCACAACGCACCCCACCTGCGTGCCCACATGGCAGCCCGAGGGATGCCAACCAGAGCATGGCTTGGTGCGCCATCACGCGACAACGTGCAAAAAAACGAACCAGGGAGCATGGCCATTCCAAGTAAGCAGTGATGACCCAGTGTAGCCACCGGGGCACCGCTTGCAGCGCAATCAGCGTCCACACACGGGCCGGACAGGCACACGGCCCTCTGGCAACTAAAATAGCGCCCTTCACGGTTTCAAGCGCGCCACACACCATGTCCATTTTTGCCCGTCCTCACTACACATCCGAAGCCACCGACTTCATCGAATCGATCAAGGCAGCCAACCCTGCCATGGAAGCCGGTCAGCGTGAAGGACGCAACCTGTTGTGGGACAAAGATGTCGATTACACCGTCCAGAAAGACCTGCTGGCTGGCCAGGTGGCACAAAAGCCTTACCCCTACCAGACCGCCCCCACTGAAGCCTGAAACCTGCGGCTGACACCCTTGTTGGCCACACGTTTGCCCGCGCATGCTCACTCCAGCTGAAGAGGCACTGGCCAGTCACGCCCCGGCAGAGCCCATACCCGGCCTGCCCGACGTGGTCGACCACGTGGCCGTGGCCCGCCTGTATGGCGAGCCGCTGTTTGCCATGCCGCAGGACCTGTACATCCCGCCCGATGCGCTGCGGGTGTTTCTGGAAGCCTTCGAAGGCCCGCTGGATCTGCTGCTGTACCTGATCCGCAAGCAGAACTTCAACATCCTCGACATCCCCATGGCAGCCGTCACGCGGCAATACCTGAGCTATGTGGACGAGATCCGCGCCTCCAACCTCGAACTGGCCGCCGAATACCTGCTGATGGCAGCCATGCTGATCGAAATCAAGTCGCGCATGCTGCTGCCGGTGCGTGCGGCGGCCAATGGCGAAGAGGTGGAAGACCCGCGCGCCGAGCTGGTACGCCGCTTGCTTGAATACGAGCGCATGAAGCTCGCCGCCTTCCATTTGAACGAATTGCCACAAATGGGACGCGACATATTGCACACCCAGGTGCACGTCGAACAGGCGCTGAACCCGCGCTTCCCCGACGTGAGCGCCGCCGACTTGCAGCAGGCCTGGGCTGACATCGTCAAGCGGGCCAAGCTGGTACAACACCACCGCATCAGCCGCGAAGAATTGTCGGTACGCGAGCACATGGGCATCGTGCTCAAAGCATTGCAAAGTCGCCGATTCGTGGAATTTGGCGACTTGTTCGACCCCAGCCGTGGCCTGCCCGTGCTGGTGGTGACCTTCATTGCCATGCTGGAGCTGGCCAAAGAAACCTTGATTGAGTTGACACAAGCCGAGGCGTTTGCCCCCATTTATGTGCGGCTGGCATACACCCCAAGCTAAATAATGCTCTATCGCTTGATATGTATGGCTTTATAGCTATTATTTTAAAGTTCACATTGTGACCACTCAAACCTTTGACGTTGTGATCGTGGGCAGCGGCCTGGCTGGCCTGACTGCTGCCCTGCAACTGGCCCCGACTCATCGCGTAGCGGTGCTGACCAAACGTGGCATGGCCGACGGGGCCAGCAACTGGGCGCAGGGTGGCATTGCCGCCGTGATGGACGGTGCCGACACCTTCAACAACCACGTCCAGGACACGCTGGTGGCCGGCGCCGGCCTGTGCGACCTGGAAGCCACACAAATGGTGGTTGAAAACGCCCCGCAGGCCATCCGGTGGCTGCAGTCGCTGGGCGTGCCGTTTTCCATGGAGCATGGCGAGCTGCACCTGACGCGCGAGGGCGGTCACAGCCACCGCCGCATCGTGCACGCCACGGATGCCACGGGCGCAGCCGTGCAGACCACGTTGATGGATGCCGTGCGCAACACGCCCAACATCACGCTGTTCGAGCACCACATGCTGGTAGACCTGATCACCGACCGGAAGATTGGCGGCACACAGAACCGCTGCCATGGCGTGTACGCGCTGGACGAGCAGGCCGATGTCGTCGTCACGTTCAGCGCCCCCCACACCATCCTGGCCACGGGCGGGGCCGGCAAGGTCTACCTGTACACCACCAACCCCGACACTGCCACGGGTGACGGCATTGCGTCGGCCTGGCGTGCCGGTTGCCGGGTGGCCAACATGGAGTTCATCCAGTTTCACCCGACCTGCCTGTACCACCCGCATGCCAAGAGCTTCCTCATCAGCGAGGCCGTGCGCGGCGAAGGCGGCAAGCTGCAGCTGCCCCAATCGGCAGGCGGCACCCGTTTCATGCCCCAGCACGACCCGCGCGAAGAACTGGCCCCGCGCGACGTGGTGGCCCGCGCCATCGACTTCGAAATGAAAAAACACGGCGTGGACTGCGTCTACCTCGACATCAGCCACAAGAGCCCTGAGTTCCTGGACGCGCACTTCCCCAACATCAAGGCACGCTGCGCCGAGCTGGGCATCGACATCACCACCGACCCGATTCCCGTGGTGCCCGCTGCGCACTACACCTGCGGCGGCGTGGTGACCGACCTGCACGGCCGCACCGACCTGGCAGGCCTGTACGCCGTGGGTGAAACCACCTGCACCGGCCTGCACGGCGCCAACCGCCTGGCCAGCAACTCGCTGCTGGAGTGCATGGTGTTCGCATCGGCCACCGTCAAAGCCATCAGCACCGACGCCCCGACCGACCGCCCCGCCCTGCCCCAATGGGATGACAGCCGCGTGACCGACTCCGACGAAATGATCGTGGTCACGCACAACTGGCACGAGCTGCGTCGCTTCATGTGGGACTACGTGGGCATCGTCCGCACCACCAAACGCCTGGAACGCGCTGCCCACCGCATCACCTTGCTGCAACGCGAAATCCACGAGTTCTACGCCCAGTTCCACGTCACCCGCGACCTGCTGGAACTTCGCAACCTGGTGCAGGTGGCCGACCTGATCGTCATGTCGGCCCTGATGCGCCGCGAAAGCCGTGGCCTGCACTACAGCCGCGACTTCCCCCAGACCGACGACGTGGGCCACGCCACGGTGCTCATTCCCCCGCCACGCTGACCGGCGTTGCCCGTACCGGCACAGCACAACCCGTTCAACCGCCATCCCCCGTTTACCGCGAGCGCCCAGACACCATGTTCAGAACCCTGTTGAAATCCAAAATCCACCGCGTGGCCGTGACCCAGTGCGAGCTGCACTACGAAGGCTCGTGCGCCATCGACGAAGACCTGTTGGACGCCGCCAACATCGCCGAGAACGAGCAAGTCCACATCTGGAACATCAACAACGGCGAACGCTTCATCACCTACGCCATCAAGGGCGAGCGTGGCAGCGGCATGATTTCGGTCAACGGCTCGGCCGCCCGGCGCGCGTCTGTGGGCGACCTCATCATCATCGCGGCCTTTGCCCAGGTGCACGAATCCGATGTATCGGCCCACGAACCCCAGCTGGTATTCGTGGACGAACACAACAAGGCAGCAGGCTTGCGCCACCACGTGCCCACGCAGGCGGCACCGGGGCACAGCACCGACGAGTGCTGAAGTACCTCTGAATACCTGCCCAGGCCTGCGAACAACCGATCTGGCAAGGGCCAGACAGGCCAAGGGTGCATCAGGCTGCGCCGATGTTCGGCACCAGCCCTGAAACCAGCCCGGCTGTCGGCTGCCCCGCCCGCAGCGCGGCGGTGAACGCCAGCATGCGGTCGATGGGCTGGCGGGCTCGGGGAATGAGCGCCGAGTCCACGTGCACGGCGTTGTCGCCGGTTTCCAGCACACGCACCAGACCGGCCAGGCCGTTCATGGCCATCCACGGGCAATGCGCACAGCTTTTGCAAGTGGCGCTGTTGCCAGCGGTGGGCGCTTCAATGAAGGTTTTGCCGGGGTTTTGCTGGCGCAGCATGTGCATCATGCCGTTGTCAGTGGCCACGATGAAGGTGCTGGCATCCAGCGTTTTGGCGGCGTTCAGGATGGCGCTGGTGGAGCCCACCGCGTCGGCCAGGGCAACCACGTCGGCCGGGCTTTCGGGGTGCACCAGCACCTTGGCACCGGGGTGCTCTGCTTTCAGGGCTTCGAGCTCGAAGGCCTTGAACTCGTCGTGCACGATGCAGCTGCCATTCCACATCAGCATGTCGGCCCCGGTTTCGCGCTGGATATAGCCCCCCAGGTGACGGTCAGGTGCCCACAAAATTTTGTGGCCCTGGTCTTTCAGTGCCCGCACGATGTCCAGGGCGCAGCTGCTGGTCACCAGCCAGTCGGCGCGGGCTTTCACCGCCGCGCTGGTGTTGGCATACACCACCACGGTGCGGTCTGGGTGCTGGTCGCAGAAGGCGGCAAAGTCGTCCACCGGGCAACCCAGGTCGAGCGAGCAATTGGCCTCCAGGTCGGGCATCAGCACAGTTTTGTCAGGGCTGAGGATTTTGGCGGTCTCGCCCATGAACTTCACGCCCGACACCACCAGCGTCTGCGCGGCGTGGTCGCGCCCGAAGCGGGCCATCTCCAGACTGTCGGACACGATGCCACCGGTTTCGATGGCCAGGTCTTGCAAGTCGGGGTGGACGTAGTAGTGCGACACCAGCACGGCATTCTTTTGTGTCAGCAACTCGCGCACGCGGGCCTTGAGTGCCTCGCGCTCTGGCGGCGCAGACTCACGCGGCACACGGGCCCACGCGTGGCCGGTGCCACACACAGTGGCAGTGGGCTGGCTGGCCTGGGGCTGGTCAAACGCCACGTCAATGAAGGCTTCACCGGGGTGGGCGGCGGCGGAAAAAGGGACAGAAGTCATGATCAATTCCGTAGCTGTAAGTGCTTACATATCAAGCGCCATCGGCACTTTTAGCTTAAAAATATGCGGTTCAAATGCCTTCAAAACGCATGGAGTAGTCGGTGGCTTTCACGTCCTTGGTCAGCCCACCGATGGAAATGCGGTCCACGCCCGTTTGGGCCAGCGCGGCCACAGTGTCGAGCGTCACACCGCCTGACACCTCCAAGATGGCCCGGCCCGCGTTGATGCGAACGGCCTCGCGCAGGGTGGGCAGGTCCATGTTGTCCAGCAGCACCATGCGGGCGCCGTGGTCAAGCGCTTCGTGCAACTGGTCCAGCCGCTCGACCTCTATTTCAACGAACTTGGCCTGTGGTGCCGAGCGCACAGCCTGCGCCAGCACTGCGGCCACCCCACCGGCGGCAGCAATGTGGTTTTCTTTGATCAGGATGGCGTCATACAACCCCATGCGGTGGTTGGTGCCCCCACCCACCCACACCGCGTATTTCTGCGCCACGCGCAGGCCGGGCAGGGTTTTGCGGGTGTCCACGATGTGGGCACGCGTGCCTTTGACGGCGTCCACATACAACGCCGTGCGCGTGGCCACTCCGCTGAGCAGCTGCAAAAAATTGAGCATGGTGCGCTCTGCCGTCAGCAAGGCGGGCGCAGGGCCGCTCATCTCCATCACCACCTGGTTGGGGGCGCAACGCTGCCCCTCGGCCACGTGCCAGACCAGTTGGCCGCCCGGCACCACACGTTCGAATGCGGCCTGCACCCAGGGGGCACCACACACCACGGCATCTTCACGCGCCAGCACACGGGCCCGGGCAGTGCGGTTGCCGTCGACCAGCGCGGCGGTCAGGTCACCGGTGGACACGTCTTCGGCCAGCGCGCGCGACACGTCTGCGTCCACGGTGGCGGCCAGGTCGGGCAAACCAGGGGGAAGGGCTGCCTGTGACCACGCCGCAGAACGGTCGCCAGCGGGCCCCTGAGAGGAGGAATCGGTAGAAAGACGCATGGATGGGCTGCCGGATGAGGCGCAATGGGGTCGAAATGAGATCGCAATGCGATCGAAGAGGAATCGAATAGACTCGCAATTTTCGACCATAAACACCTGCTTTCGGGTGTTTCAACGCACAAAGCCACATGAGTGACCAGCCCCCAGCCTCCGCATCCATTGGCTTTCACACCGGTCAGGGCACGCCGTACGGCACGTTGCCCCATGCATCACCGATGCCCCAGCGGCGGCCCGTCAGCCTGCCCAGGTTGCAGGAAATGCGCGACCGGGGCGAAAAAATCACCATGCTCACCGCCTACGACGCCACGTTTGCCGCCGTGGCCGATGCGGCGGGTGTGGAATGCATTCTGGTGGGCGACTCGCTGGGCATGGTGTGCCAGGGCCTGTCCAGCACGGTGGAAGTGACGCTGGAAACCATGCGTTACCACACCGAAAGCGTGGTGCGCGGCCTGCACCGGGTGCAAGGCACGGCCTGGTTGATTGCCGACTTGCCCTTTGGCAGCTACCAGGAAAGCAAGGAGCAGGCGCTGCGCAGCGCGACCGTGCTGATGCAAGCCGGGGCTCACATGGTCAAGCTGGAAGGCGGCGGCTGGACGACCGAAACCGTGCGCTTCCTGGTGGAGCGCGGCATTCCGGTGTGCGCCCACCTGGGGCTCACGCCCCAGACGGTGCATGCCCTGGGCGGCTACCGCGTGCAAGGCCGTGGCGACAAAGCCGCCGACGAGCTGATGCAGCAGGCCCGTGCGTTGCAAGACGCCGGTGCCAGCATGGTGGTGCTGGAGATGGTGCCCGCACCGCTTTCGACCGCCGTGACGCTGGCGTTGCCCACATGCCACACCATCGGCATCGGTGCCGGCAAGGGCACGGCAGGCCAGGTGCTGGTGATGCACGACATGCTGGGCATCAACCTGGGCAAAAACCCAAAGTTCGTACGCAATTTCATGGACGGCAACACCAGCGTGCGGGCCGCCATGGAAGCCTATGTGAAAGCCGTGAAGGACGGCAGTTTCCCCGTTGACGCCGAACACGCGTGGACGAACTGAACATGATCGTTGTACATACCATTGACGCGCTGCGCGAGGCGCTGACCCCGCACGCATCCCCCGCTTTCGTGCCCACCATGGGCAACCTGCACAACGGTCACATCGACCTGGTCAGGCACGCCACCACGCTGGGTGACGTGACGGTGGCCAGCATCTTCGTGAACCGGTTGCAGTTTGCACCGCACGAAGACTTTGACACCTACCCCCGCACGCTGGCAGCCGATTGCGAGCGTCTGGCCGCTGCCGGGTGCAACGTGGTGTTTGCCCCCAGCGAGACCGACCTGTACCCGGTGCCGCAGACCTTCAAGGTGCAGCCCCCCACGGCGTTGGCCGACATCCTGGAAGGCCACTTCCGCCCCGGCTTCTTCACAGGGGTGTGCACCGTGGTGATGAAGCTGTTCCAGTGCGTGTTTGCACAGGCCAAGGGGCCACGGTATGCGGTGTTCGGGCAGAAGGATTACCAGCAGCTCATGGTCATCCGCAACATGGTCAAGCAGTTTGCCCTGCCCGTGAGCGTGGTGGGTTGCCCCACCCACCGTGCAGAAGATGGCCTGGCACTGAGTTCGCGCAACGGCTACCTGAGCGCCGAACAGCGGCAGGAAGCCGTTGCCCTGTCGCGCGCCTTGCGGGCGTTGGCCGATGCAGCGCGCCCTGTGCTGGCCAGCAGCGCTGCCCCTGCAGACGTGGCCAGAGCCTTGGCGGCACTGGAACTGGCCGCGTGCCAGGCGCTTGATGCGCGCGGCTGGCAGACCGATTACCTCACCGTGCGCCGCCGCGCCGACCTGCAAACCCCGCAAGTGGGCGACGAGCTGGTGGTGCTGGCCGCATCACGGCTGGGCAACACCCGGCTGATTGACAACATGGAGTGCTGAAGCGCCAGCTCCCACGTCGTTCGCCGGGCCGCCCCAAGAACGACTGCACCCCCTTGGGGGGCCTGGCTCAGCCAGGGTTGGGGGCCTCAGTGCTTTCGCCGGACTGCCCCAAGAACGACTGCACCCCCTCGGGGGGCTGGCTCAGCCAGGGTTGGGGGTGCTGACTTCCCAGCGCGAGGCCCGCCCCATCAGGATCGACACCGTTTGCGCCACCTGTGTGGTGCCGTCCAGCAGACCAACCACGGCCTGGACAATGGGCATGTCCACGCCCAACGCCTGCGCCCGCTGCAACACCGTGCGGGCGCTGTAAACGCCCTCGGCCACGTGCCCCAGCGAGGCCACGGCCTGATCCAATGACATGCCTGTGGCCAGCAATTGCCCCACACGGCGGTTGCGACTGAGGTCGCCGGTGGCGGTCAACACCAGGTCGCCCAGACCACTCAAGCCCATGAAGGTTTCAGGCTTGGCGCCCAGCGCCTGGCCCAGGCGGGTCATTTCGGCCAGTCCACGGGTTATGAGGGCGGCCCGGGCATTGAGCCCCAGCTGCAGGCCGTCGCACAGGCCCGTGGCCACCGACAGTACGTTTTTGACCGCGCCGCCCACTTCGACACCCACCAGATCGTCATTGGCGTACACGCGCAAGGTGGGGCTGTGGAACGCACTGACCAGCGCTTCCCTGACCGACGCATGCCCACTGGCCGCCACCAGCGCGGTGGGCTGGCCGTTGGCCACTTCCTGGGCAAAGCTGGGGCCGCTCAGGGCACCGGCTTTCAATTGGGGGGCCACCTGGGCTTGCACCTCGTGAGGCATGAGGCCCTGGCCCGCCGTGGCCGATGCTTCGAAGCCCTTGCACAGCCAGGCCACGGGCATGGTCACACCGACCAAGGCCTTCAGCGTGCTGCGCAATGCCGCAGTGGGCGTGGCCACGATGCACAGATCGGCCTGTTCCACACCACCACGGAGGTCGGCCAGGCTGGATTCGGTCAGATGCCGCACCACCAGTGCGCTGGGCATGGGCTGCCCCGGCAGGTAACGGGCGTTGTACCGGTGCCCATCGGGTGCCTGCACCTGCATGGCAGCCACCTGGACCGCGTCGCGCGCCCACAGCTCGACTGCATGGCCTGCGGGATGACGGCAGGCGCTGAACGCCAGTGCTGTGCCCCAGGCACCCGCGCCCAAAAATATGATTTTCATAGCCTGAAAGTCATATATAAAAAGCGTTAGATGCCATTTTTACATCAAATTACTGAGGCAAGCTGCCTGCAGCCTCGGCCTGGTCTGCCTGCTGTTGCTCGTACATGGCCTGGAAATTGATTTCAGACAGGTGAACGGGTGGGAAACCAGCGCGGTTGATCACATCTGCCACGTTGGCACGCAGGTAGGGGTACACGATCTGCGGGCAGGCAATGCCCATGACGGGGCCCATTTGCTCGGGTGGCAGGTTGCGGATTTCAAAAATACCGGCTTGCTTGCACTCAACCAAGAACACGGTTTTGTCACCGATTTTGGTTTGCACGGTGGCCGACACCGACACTTCGTACACGCCATCAGCGGCAGGCTCGGCTGCCACGGCAAGCTGGATGTCCACGGTGGGCTGCTCTTGCACCAGCAGGATGGCGGGTGAGTTGGGTTGCTCCAGTGATGCTTCTTTCAGGTAAACGCGCTGGATCTGGAAAACGGGTTGCAGTTCTTCGGACATGGTCAACTTTCGGTGAAGGGTCAAAACAAAGCCTGCCCGGGTACCGACATCGGCAACCCTGAGGCAGGCGGAAAATCAAAGGTCAGCGCGGATTATCTCCGCACGCCCCAAGCGGGTTGAGCAGCATTAGCGGCTGGGCGCCTCTCACCCGTTCAGCATGGCCAACAGGCGACCTTGTGCATCGAGTGCGTGCAAGTCATCACAGCCGCCCACGTGCGTGGCGCCGATGAAAATTTGCGGCACCGACGTGCGGCCGGTCAGCTCGGACATGTGCCGACGCTGCTCGGGCTGGAGGTCCACACGGACTTCTTCCAGCTGCACCACGCCCCGGTCGGCCAGCAATTGCTTGGCGCGGATGCAATACGGGCAGGTGGCGGTCAGGTAAATTTTGACGGTTTGCATGGTGTAAACGCTTTCAACAGTTGCGCCAATCAAGCTTTTTCAACGGGCAGACCCGCTTCACGCCAGGCCCTCATGCCACCAGCGAGTGACTGTGCGCGCTCGAAACCCAGCTTGTTGGCAATGCCCACCGCTTTGCTCGAACGGATGCCGCTGGCACACACCAGAATGACCGGTGTGGCCTTGTTCTTGATGGCGCCGCCCAGTTTGGCTTCCAGGTCACCCAGCGGGATGTTCTTGGCAGCGGCCACGTGCCCTGCGGCAAATTCGTCGGGTTGGCACACGTCCACCACCACGGCCTTTTCGCGGTTCATCAGCATGACCGCATCGGTGGGGCTCACCCCGCCCGCGCTGGCACCCTTGGACAACACCGGCCACAGCAGCATGCCGCCGGAGGCCAAAGCAACCAGCAGCAGCGACCAGTTTTCAACAAAAAAGCTCACAAAAATCCTTTCGCGCCGATCACAGACCGGTCTTGTATGGGGAGACGTCAGCCCTCGATTCTAAAATGCCGCAGCTTTTCTCACTGACCACCCTACCCGCATATGTACAAACTCGTCCTGATTCGCCACGGCGAATCCACCTGGAACCTGGAAAACCGCTTCACCGGCTGGACCGACGTGGACCTGACCGACACCGGCATCGAGCAGGCCAAAAACGCCGGCCGCCTGCTCAAGGCTGAAGGCTATGAGTTCGACGTGGCCTACACCAGCGTGCTCAAGCGCGCCATCCGCACCCTGTGGCTGGCACTGGACGAAATGGACCGCACCTGGCTGCCCGTGCTGAAAAGCTGGCGCCTGAACGAACGGCATTACGGTGGCCTGCAAGGCCTGAACAAGGCTGACATGGCCAAACAGTACGGTGACGCCCAGGTGCTGGTGTGGCGCCGCAGTTACGACACGCCGCCCCCCGCACTGGAAGCCACCGACCCCCGCAGCGAGCGCAGCGACCCCCGCTACGCCAAGCTCAACCCCGAAGACGTGCCGCTGACCGAATGCCTGAAAGACACCGTGGCGCGCGTCATGCCGTTCTGGAACGAGTCCATGGCACCGGCCATCAAGGCAGGTAAACGCATCGTGGTGGCCGCGCACGGCAACAGCATCCGCGCACTGGTGAAATACCTGGACGGCATTTCCGACACCGACATCGTCAACCTGAACATCCCCAACGGCATCCCGCTGGTGTACGAACTGGATGCCGACCTGAAACCCATCCGCAGCTACTACCTGGGTGATGCCGAGGCCGCAGCCAAGGCCGCCGCAGCCGTGGCCAGCCAGGGCAAGGCCTGATCAACCCCTTCAACTTCCATCGTTCGCAGGCAGTTGAAGGCCTGGTTTCCACCTCGAACGAATAAACAAGGCCCTGCCGGGAACCCGCAAGGCCTTGTGTGCTCTCAGGTGTATATTGACTTCGGTCAGGTTTCAATCCGTTTTACAGGCGCAAGACATGGGGCAAAAGCTCAAAATCGCAGGCTGGGTGGCCATTGGTGCCGTCGCAGGTGCATTGACCACCGTTCAACTGCAGGCCACGGCACGCGGTGCACTGGCACCGCTGCCACTGGAAGAGTTGCAGCAACTTGCAGCCGTGTTCGGCATGGTCAAGACCGACTATGTCGAGCCTGTGGACGACAAGAAGCTGATCTCCGATGCCATTTCCGGCATGGTGGCCAGCCTGGACCCGCACTCGCAGTATTTTGACAAAAAGACGTACAAGGAGTTTCGCGAGGGCACCTCGGGCAGGTTCGTGGGTGTGGGCATCGAAATCACCATGGAAGACGGCCTGGTCAAGGTGGTGTCGCCCATCGAAGGCTCGCCCGCTTTCCGTGCCGGTTTGAAAACCAACGACCTGATCACCAAAATTGACGACACGGCAGTCAAGGGCCTGAGCATCAACGACGCTGTGAAGCGCATGCGCGGCGAGCCCAACACCAAGGTCACGCTCAGCATCTTCCGCAAAGACGAGAACCGCACCTTCCCGGTCACCATCACCCGCGAAGAAATCAAGACGCAGAGCGTCAAGTCCAAGGTGATCGAGCCCGGCTACGGCTGGCTGCGCGTGTCGCAGTTCCAGGAACGCACCATGGACGACTTCGCCCGCAAGCTCGAAGACATGGTGAAGGCTGAGCCCAAGCTCAAAGGCCTGGTGCTGGACCTGCGCAATGACCCCGGTGGCCTGCTTGACGCGGCAGTGGCCATGTCGGCAGCCTTCCTGCCCGAAGGCGTGACCGTGGTGTCCACCAACGGCCAGCTGGAAGAAAGCAAGTACACCTACAAGGCGCTGCCCCAGTACTACCAGCGCCGGGGTACCACCGACCTGATCAAGCAGCTGACAGCCAACACGGGTGGCCTGCTGAAAAACGTGCCCATCGTGGTACTGGTGAATGAAGGCTCGGCTTCGGCCAGCGAAATCGTGGCCGGTGCCCTGCAAGACCACAAGCGTGCCACCATCATGGGCAGCCAGACGTTCGGCAAGGGCTCGGTGCAAACGGTGCGTCCGCTGGGGCCTGACACCGGCATCAAGCTGACCACGGCACGCTACTACACCCCCAGCGGCAAAACCATTCAGGCCAAAGGCATCGTGCCCGATGTCATGGTGGACGAAACCGAAGAAGGCAACCTGTACGCGGCCCTGCGCACCCGCGAAGCCGACCTGACCAAGCACCTGAGCAACGGCAAGGATGGCGACAAGGCTTTGTCCGAGTCTGCCAAGGCCGCTGAAAAAGCCGCCGAGCAGGCACGCGAGCAAGACCGCGAAAAAGCCCGCCTGCGGCTGGAAGAAGAAAACCGCAAGAACCCCGGCGGCCGCGTGCTGCCCGAGTTCGGCAGCGACAAAGACTTCCAGCTCAAGCAGGCGCTGCTGCACCTGAAAGGCCAGCCCGTGCTCGTGAGCAAGACCCTGACCGAACGCAAAGAAGAGAAGAAAGACAACTGACCGCAGGCAGCCCTTCCCGGTACTGCGCAGCCCCCATCCGACCCCGGCACAATGCCGGGGTTTTGTTTTGGAAGCCTTTGTATGGATGACACACAACTGCTGCGCTACTCGCGCCACATCCTGCTCGACGATCTGGGCATCGAAGGGCAGGAACGCCTGCTGGCTGCCCGCGTGCTGATGGTGGGCGCTGGCGGCCTGGGCTCTTCAGCAGGCTTGTTCCTGGGCAGCGCAGGGGTCGGCCAGCTCACGGTCGTTGACCACGATGTGGTCGATGCCACCAACCTGCAGCGCCAGATTGCCCACAACCTGGTGCGGGTGGGGACACCGAAGGCCGAGTCGATGCGCGAGGCCATTGCGGCCATCAACCCCGACGTGGCAGTGCACACCGTCACGCAGCGGGCCGACGGTGCCCTGCTGGCGGAATTGGTGGCGCAGGCCGACGTGGTGCTGGACTGCACCGACAACTTTGCCACCCGCCACGCCATCAACCACACCTGTTTCGCGCTGGGCAAGCCGCTGGTATCGGGTGCGGCCATCCGCATGGACGGCCAGCTGAGCGTGTACGACCCGCGTGATGCCGCGTCGCCTTGTTACGCCTGCGTGTTCCCGCAAACAGCCGGAGCGGAAGAAACGCGCTGCGCCACCATGGGGGTGTTTGCGCCGCTGGTGGGCATCGTGGGCACCATGCAGGCGGCCGAGGCCTTGAAGATTGCCAGCGGCATCGGGTCAACCATGGCCGGTCGGCTGCTGATGTTGGATGGCCGACGCATGGAGTGGACGGACATCCGCCTGCCACGGCTGCACAGTTGCCCGGTCTGCGGCCACCGCTGAACGCCAGGGACCGCAGCCGTCAGACCGTCATGTAGCGCCCCGGCCGGTGGTTGATGGCCAGCGTCAGGTTCATGGCCACGGCCCCCACCACTGACCATGCCAGCTGCTGCCAGGGCACGAACGCCGTGGCGGTGAGCACGATGGCACAGTCCAGCCCCATTTGCAGGTGACCAGCGCGCCAGCCGCGCTTTTCCTGCAGCCACAGCACCAGCACATTCAGCCCCCCTAAGCTGGCGCGGTGCCTGAACAGCATGAGCATGCCCGCCCCCGCCAGCAGCCCACCCATGACGGCTGCGTAGGGTGTGGCCAGCGCGTCGATATGAATCCAGTGGGGAATGGCCTCTACAAACGTGGACAGCAAGGTCACGGCAGCCAGCGTTTTCAGTGTGAACTGACCGCCCATGCGCCGCCAGGCCAGCCAGTAAAAAGGCAGGTTGATGGTGAAAAACAAAGCGCTGAAGTTCCACCCGGTGGCGTAGTGCAGCAGGAACGCAATGCCCGCCGTGCCCCCGGTCAGCAACCCGGCCTGGCGGAACAGCACCACGCCCAGGGCCACGAACAGCGTCCCCACCAGCAGGGCTTGCACGTCCTCGTAAGGGCGGTGCCGGATGGTAGGTTGTGCTGAAGCCGTTGGTGTGTGGGTTGCCGTAGCGGGCGAGATGCCCTCGGGCGGCGTTGAAGTGGGTTCAGCGTGGGACATGGTCAGAAAGAGAAGTCAACCCCGGCTTCCGCGCTTGTGGCACCGGTCAACAGGGCTTGGGAAGGTGAATGAACCTCGGTGCGTTCAGCGGCTCGGGTGAACCGACTGGCGCACACCACCGGACACGGATCGCATCCGGGCCACGGCAACCGACACACGGCACCGCCACCTTGACGCCTCCGATGACAAGGGCGCGATTGTCCATGACCCCCCGGTGCACGGCGTTGAGCCAGATCAACAAGCGCCACCACCTGCGCTCGATTGCCCCCCGTCAGGCCGTGGTGATCCAGCCCTCCAGCGGGTCCACATCGGGTGGCAACCCCCAGTTGGGATGCCCCGCCAGGTGCTGCTGCCAGCTCCAAGCGGCCTGCACCAGGCACAGCACCGCGTCCAGGCTGTCACCGCTGGGGTCGGCCACCAGGGCATCCGCCTGAGCGGGCGTGAGCTTCAGGCGCAGGCCCAAGCGTGTACGCCCTTGCTCCAGTGCGGTCAGCATGTCTTTGCGCACCAGCAAGCGGGCAGGCGTCTGGCGGGCACGGTCATCGCTTTTGTAGCTGATGGCACCACCCGCCAACTCCCGTGCCAGCAGGCCAGGGTAGGCCTCCAGCGCCACACGAGGCGGCGCAGGGGTTGCCAATGGCGTTTGGGTGTCCGAGACACCCGCCTGACCAGCGAACGTGATCAATGCGGCCCCGGTGGGCTGGTGCGCCGGAAACACCGCCCCCGCGTCCATCAGCCGGGGCAAGCCGGCGTGAAGCATCCACGCCACGGGCGGGTTGACCCACTTCATGCTCGGGCTCGACCCGGCAGGCCGGTCCGTTGCCCGGTGGGCAAACTTGGCCCCGCTGGGGCGTGCGTCGCAAAAGGCCTTCAATTGCAAACGCAGGTCAGCTTTGTGCTGGCTGGCGAACTGACGGACACACGCGGTCCAGTCAAGCGGCCACCCGAACGCTTGCACCAATTCTCGGGGCAGGCCGAACGGCAAATCGAAGCCACCCACCCACGGGCCGGTTTGCAACCGTTGCTGCCAGGCATCGAGGTCGCTGAAATACTCCAATTTATGAAGCAAAACAACGCCGCCAATCACTCGACCATTCGCCAAAACGATCTGTTTTTGGCGGGTTGGGCTGCTGGAGAAGTCACACCCCAGCAACGGCCATTCGACGCCCTGCCCTGCGACCCTGTTCACGCGCTCCCCATGCTCAGGCAGGGCGATCGCTGTCATTCAGCTCGTAGGCATCGGCCACATAGGCTGGCCCCTTCATGAGCATGACGATGATGCAGCCGATGGCCAGCGTGAGCACGAGCGTCCAGTGCAACACCACCACACCGGCCACGATGTAATCGAACAGCAACAGGCTGCGCTCGTCTGCTGCCGACGGGTGATCGGATGTCAGCAAATGCCAGCCAACAGCCAGCAGAACCGGCACCAACGTGCCCCATAGAAGGATGGCTGGCAAGCGCCGCCACAGCGTCCACTCCAGCCCGGACGCGCTGCGCTGAAACCCTGGCAAGCGTTTCAACCACTGGGTCACATCAGTTCCTTGGAAACCGTGGGTGGGGGTTCACACCCGGCCAACGATGGAGGCCGTGGCCATCAGCTCTTCCAGCAGCGCCAGGCTGACTTTGCCGGACACGCCGTAGGGATCGAACTCGGGGCGCTCGGAGTACTTCAGCACGATGGAGGTGTTCAGCTTGGCCAGGTTGACCTGCCCCATGGTCCAACCGCCGAAGCGACGCTCGCAAATTTCTTCGTAATGCAGCAACTGCACCGAGGTGTGGCGAGGGTCGCGGATGATCTGGGCGTACAACTCATTGACCGCACAGCGCCCACCTTCGATGGCCTGCAGAAAAATGCCACCGCCGTAGCACAGCACGCCGGTGATGCCGTTGTCGGGGTTGTGATGGCGGGCACTGGCCAAGATGGAGTCGATGGCGGTTTTGTCGTCCTTGTCCACGGCACGGCTCACGTAAAGCAAACGGGTCAGCATGGTGTTCAGCCTTTTCGGGGAATGAGGGACAAAAACTCGCGGCGCAGGTTGGGGTCTTTCAGGAACACGCCGCGCATGACCGAGTTGATCATTTTGCTGTCCATGTCCTTCACACCACGCCAACCCATGCAGAAATGAGTGGCCTCCATGACGATGGCCAGGCCATCGGGGGAGGTTTTTTCCTGGATCAGGTCGGCCAGTTGCACCACGGCTTCCTCCTGAATTTGCGGGCGGCCCATGATCCACTCGGCCATGCGGGCGAATTTGGACAGCCCGATGACGTTGGTGTGTTCGTTGGGCAGCACCCCGATCCACACTTGGCCAACGACCGGGCACAGGTGATGACTGCAGGCGCTGCGCACGGTGATGGGGCCAACGATCATCAGCTCGTTCAGGTGCTCGGCGTTCGGAAATTCGGTGACCGCCGGGCCTTGCACGTAGCGGCCCTTGAACACTTCGGTCAGGTACATCTTGGCCACGCGACGGGCGGTGTCGGCCGTGTTGTGGTCGTTCTCGGTGTCGATGACCATGCTGTCGAGCACGCCTTGCATCTTGACGGTCACCTCGTCGAGCAGCGCGTCGAGTTCGCCTGGCTGGATGAATTCGGCAATGTTGTCGTTGGAATGGAAACGCTGGCGCGAGGCCTTGAGGCGCTCCCGAATCTTGACGGACACCGGTGTGCCCTCGTCGTTGTCAGCAACAGTCATGGTGGGGTTGAACGTTGGAAATGGGTGGCACCGCAGGCTTGCAGCACCTTTGCAGAGCATGCTACCACTCGGGTCACGGGTGTCTGTGCGCTTTCAAATGACCACAAAATTTAAATGTTTTTGGCACCCAGCGCTTTTACACAAAGTGATAGCAGCTATCAAATTTGATAAACGCACGGTTGTGTGAGGTGCGCCGCAAGCCCCCCCTCAATACCGGTGCCCACTGAGAAACAGCAGCGCGCGCATCAGCCCGAAGGCCAGGCGGTCCAGCGCACGCTGGTGCCAGGGGCGGTTGAGCAATGCACCGTGGTCAATGGCCTGCGAGCCATGTGCCAGCGCCTGGTCCACCCGCTGACGCAAATCGGCCGCGAACCGGGGATCGACCGTGACCACATTGGCCTCGCGTGCCAGCAGCAGGCTCAACGGGTCGAGGTTGCTGGAGCCCACGGTGGCCCATGTGCCATCGACCACGGCCACCTTGGCATGCAGGGCACTGGGGGTGTATTCACGGATGTCGATGCCCGCATCCAGCATCTGCTTGTACACCGGCCGCGCCGCGTGGTATTGCATGAAGCCCTCGTAACGCCCTTGCAGCAGCACGCGCACGCGCACGCCCCGGCGCACGGCCAGCATCAGTGCCTTGCGCAGGCGGCGGCCCGGCACGAAGTAGGCATTGGCCAGCAGCACCTCGGTGCGGGCGTCGCCCACGGCCTTCAGGTACGCCCGCTCGATGTCGCTGCGGTGCCAGATGTTGTCGCGCAGCACCAGCATGGCGGTCGCGTCGGTCACGTGCGGCGGGCGCGCCGGGTGGGTGGACGGCAGGTGGCGGGGTTGTGCGGCGTACCACACGGCATCGGTCAGCCCTGCTGACGAGCCGCTGCCGCCCAACCGGGGCACCGCACGGAACGCCTGCCACGCGGCCTTGAACTGGCGTTGCCGGGCCTTGCTGGCGGCCAGCAGCCGCCACCACAGTTGCAGCATGGTGGCTTCCATGGCGTCCACCAGCGGGCCGGTGCAGCACACGGCAAAGTCGAATCGGGGGAAGCCCAACACCCCGTCACGCGGGTCTGAATAGTCATCGATCAGGTTGATGCCACCGCAAAACCCGATGGTGCCATCCACCACACACAGCTTGCGGTGCAGGCGCCGCCAGCGGCTGGGTAACAACAGACCCAACCGCCCCAGTGGCGCAAACACCCGGCATTGAACGCCCGCTGCATCGAAGCGCTGCTGCCACGCTGGCGGTGGCGGCCCGGTGCCCACGCCATCCACCACCAGGCGCACCGCCACACCCCGACGGGCGGCCCGCGCCAAGGCCTCGGCCACGGCCAACGGGGCTCCTTGAAAATCAAAAATATAGGTTTCCAGGTGGATGGACTGCTGCGCGGCATCCATGGCCTCGACCAGCGCGGCGAACAGCGCTTCGCCACCCGGCAGCAGCACCAGGCTGTTACCGGGTTGCAGACCTGTGGGCATGCGTGTCGGGATGTCAGTGGCAGCCATCCCGCTCACCATCGCTGCGGGTGCAGTCACCCCCATCCCGAACAACACCGCTGACGGCCCACGATCCCGGCTTCACAGGCCAAACTCCGCGATCAATGGCAAATGGTCCGACATGCGCGACCACGCCCTGCCACGCGGCACCTGTGCGTGCAAGGGCTGCAGGCCCCGGGTGTAGATGCGGTCCAGGTGCAGCACTGGCAGGCGCGATGGGAAGGTGGCCAGCCGAATGCCTTCGAACGTGCGCAAGTCCAGGTCAGCCATGGGCTGGTGCAGCCGGTCGCCCCAGTCGTTGAAATCGCCGGCCACCACCAGCCGCTCGTGCGCGGGCACCTCGCGCGCCAGGTAGCGCCCCATGCGCTCGACTTGCCGGTCGCGGCTGGCGGCCAACAGGCCCAGGTGCACAACGATGACGTGCACCGCAACACCCTCCACCTGCACCACCACGTGCAACAGGCCGCGCTGCTCGAAACGGTGGTCCGACACATCCTCATGCCCTGTGGACACCACGGGCCAGCGGCTGAGCAAGGCATTGCCGTGCTCGCCGTGGCGGGTCAGGGCATTGGTGCGGTAGACGGCCTCGTAGCCCTCGGGCAGCAGGTAGTCGGCCTGGCCCTGTTCCGGCCAGCCGGGGAAATGCCTGGCCAGCTTGCGGTGGTGGCTGCGCACCTCTTGCAGGCACACCAGGTCGGCATCGAACTGCTCGACCGCGTGCACCAGATTGTGGATTTCCAGCCGCTTGGCGGGCCCCAGACCTTGTACGCCTTTGTGGATGTTGTAAGTGGCAATGCGCAGGGTACTCATGCTGCGAATGATGCCACCAGCCGTACCCGTGCAGTGAAGCGCACTGTCAGCGCTGCCCCCATGCGGGCAGGTGCAGGATGGCCTCGGCATTGGACGCCGAGCTGCACCGCTCAGCCGCCGCACGCCACGGCAACCACACGCTGTCTGTGTGCTCGCGCGGGCTCAGCACAACGGGCACCTGCGCGGGCAATGCCAGCCCAAACACGCGTTCGGTGTTGAACACCACGCCAGGTGCATACCGGTGGCGCCAGCTGGGGTAGATGTCGTACACGTTTTCCAGCCACCAGTCGGTCAGCGCGTGGCCGGGGGCTTCGACGCTGATACCGGTTTCTTCGCGTACCTCGCGTGCTGCCGTGACATGCCAAGGCTCTTCAGCATGGTCTTTGGAGCCGGTGACGGACTGCCAAAAACCCGGGTTGTCGGCCCGGTTCAACAGCAACACGTCCCAGGCCGGGGTGAACATCACCACCAGCACAGATTGCGGAATTTTGTAGCTATCAAGCGTTGCCATACAAGCGGTAAAGCCTGTTTTTGCTTGAAAAATCAGCGCGGTGACGTTTGCCAAGTGGCTTGCAGGCGCTGCCAGAACCGCCAGGCGGTCCAGGCCTTGCCGCCCCAGCGCCACAGGCGGCTGGGCCGCCACACCACCAGTGCGGCCACGGCCACACCCAGCCACAGGGGGTTTTGCTTCAACCACTGGATGCCGCCACGCACGCGGTCAACGCCAGCCAGCATCGGGGCAAGCGCCTGGGTATCGGCCACCAGTTGCGCACGCAAAGTGCGCGAGCGGCCCACCAGTTCATGCCGGCGCACAGCCAGGTCGTGGGCGGTCGTCACAGCTTCAACGCGTCTTGATCGCGCTTCAATTCATCCAGACTGGCCTGGAACATGTGGCTGCCGCGCACCAGCCGGGTGCGCACCATCCAGATGGCCACACCTGCCAGCGTCAGGAACAGCACGGTGAACCCGGTCAGCGCCACCAAGCGGTGGCTGTCCCACAAGGCCACGGTGAGCAGAATGGCCAGAAAACCCAGCCCCAGACACGCCAGCACGCATGCCACGGCCACCAGCGCCACCAGCTCGGTCAGGCGGGTAACTTCTTCACGTGCCTCGACACCGAACAACTCCAGCCGCACCTGCAACAGCGACAGCACGCGCCCGCCCATCCCCTTGAGGGTGTGGGCCAGCGGCGGCAAAGGGGATGTGGTGGGTTCGGTCAAGCTGAATGGCCAGTGGTGGCTGAGGGACGATGCGGGCCGCGGGTGCACCCGCATCGCGGGGGGCCCAAATGGGCGAAAGACGCGCTCAGCGACGGCCGATGAGCAAACCGACGATCAAGCCCACACCCGCTGCGGTACCGATGGCCTTCCAGGGGTGCTCGTGCACATAGTCGTCGGTGGCACGGGCCACTTCGCGGGTCTTGACCTTGATGGCGTCTTCCATGTCGGCCAGCTTGTAACGGGCAGCCTTCAGGTTTTCGGTGACGCGCTCGCGCAAGGCAATGATCTTGCCTTCGGAGTTGTGCGCGGTTTCGGCCACCAGTGATTCAGCATCGGCAATCAGCTGACGCAAGTCAGCGGCCAGACGTTCTTTGCTGGCGGCGGTGTCGGTGTATTCAGTCATGTTCGCTCCTTGAGGTTGTGAAAACAGCTGCTTGGCCCGGCAAAACCACTGCCGGGCGCGTCAGGTGCACAGGATACCAGCCACGCTTGACCGCATCTGTGCGGTGGACGCAAATACCAGTAACAAAAAAGGGCGCCTGTCAGCGCCCTTTGAGTGTGCTTGCAGGCGAACCACCGTTCGCCACTGCGGTATCAACCGGCCTTGACGGCGTCGGGGTTGCGCAAGCGGATGTGCAGTTCGCGCAACTGCTTTTCGTCCACCAAACTGGGGGCTTGCGTCAGCAGGCACTGGGCACGCTGGGTCTTGGGGAAAGCGATCACGTCGCGGATGGATTCTGCCTTGGTCATCAGGGTGATGAGGCGGTCCAGGCCGAAAGCCAAACCGCCATGGGGAGGTGCACCGTATTGCAGCGCATCGAGCAGGAAGCCGAATTTGACCTGTGCATCTTCCTTGCTGATATTGAGCGCGGTGAACACCTTGCTTTGCACATCGGCACGGTGGATACGGACTGAACCGCCACCCAGTTCCCAACCGTTCAGCACCATGTCGTAGGCTTTGGCAATGCACTTGCCAGGGTCGGTGTCCATGTAATCTTCATGGCCGTCTTTGGGTGCGGTGAAGGGGTGGTGCACGGCGTTCCAGCGGCCCTCGTCTTCGTCGTGCTCGAACATGGGGAAATCCACCACCCACATCGGTGCCCAGCGGTCTTCAAAGAAGCCCTGCTTTTTGGCCAGTTCGCTGTGGCCGATCTTGATGCGCAGCGCACCGATGGCGTCGTTCACCACCTTGGCCTTGTCGGCACCGAAGAACAGGATATCGCCATTCTGTGCACCGCTGCGTTGCAGGATGGCGGCAATGGCAGCGTCGTGCAGGTTCTTGACAACGGGGCTTTGCAGGCCGTCGCGGCCCTGGGCCACGTCGTTGACCTTGATCCAGGCCAGACCTTTGGCACCGTAAATTTTGACGAACTCGGTGTAGGCGTCGATTTCGCTGCGGCTGATGTCGCTGCCACCGGGCACGCGCAGGGCCACCACACGGCCGTTCTTGGCTTGGGCGGGTGCGCTGAAGACCTTGAAGTCGACATCGGCCATCACGTCGGTCAGCTCGGTGAATTCGAGCTTCACGCGCAGGTCGGGCTTGTCGGAGCCGTAGCGGTGCATGGCTTCAGAGTAAGGCATGACCGGGAATTCGCCCAGGTCCACACCCATGGTGTTCTGGAACACGATTTTGATCATGCCCTGGAACATCTCGCGGATGTCTTCCTCGGTCAGGAAGGATGTCTCGATATCGATCTGGGTGAATTCAGGCTGGCGGTCGGCACGCAAGTCTTCGTCACGGAAGCACTTGGTGATCTGGTAGTAGCGGTCGTAACCGGCCACCATCAGCAGCTGCTTGAACAGCTGGGGCGACTGGGGCAATGCGAAAAACTGACCGTCGTGCACGCGGCTGGGTACCAAGTAGTCACGTGCGCCTTCGGGTGTGCTCTTGGTGAGCATGGGGGTTTCGATGTCGATGAAACCGTTGGCGTCGAGGAACTTGCGCACCTCCATGGCCACCTTGTAGCGCAGCATCAGGTTGCGCTGCATGTAAGGGCGGCGCAGGTCCAGCACACGGTGGGTCAGGCGGGTGGTTTCAGACAGGTTGTCGTCATCCAGCGTGAACGGGGGCGTGACCGATGGGTTCAGCACGTTCAGTTCGTGACACAACACCTCGATCTTGCCGCTTTTCAGGTTGTCGTTGGTGGTGCCTTCCGGGCGCGCACGGACCAGGCCCTTGATCTGCACACAGAACTCGTTGCGCAGGTCTTCGGCTGTTTTGAACATCTCGGGGCGGTCGGGGTCGCACACGACTTGCACATAGCCTTCACGGTCACGCAGGTCGACAAAAATCACGCCACCGTGGTCGCGTCGGCGGTTGACCCAGCCACACAGGGTCACGGTTTGGCCCAGCAGGGCTTCGGTCACCAGACCGCTGTAATGGGAACGCATTGCCATATCTGACTTTCAAAAAACAAAGGGTTGCGGCGCGCGTGTGGGCGCTCAGGATTGGGGTGCGGCGACAGGGGCCGCAACAGGCAGGCGCTTGACGCCAGAGGGACTGATCACACCCATGGAAATGACGTAGGTCAGTGCCTCGTCGACGCTCATGTCGAGTTCGATGCAATCGGACCGTTTCAGCATCACGAAATAACCGCCAGTCGGGTTGGGGGTGGTGGGCACGTACACGCTCAAACAATCGTCGGGCAGGTACTTGGCCACTTCGCCCCCGGGTTGCCCGGTGAGGAAGGCCACCGTCCAGACACCCTCACGGGGCCATTGCACCAGCAAGGCCTTGCGAAACGCGTTGCCTTTGTCTGAAAAAAGTGTGTCCGAAATCTGTTTGACACCGGAATAGATGGAGCGCACCACCGGAATGCGGTGCAGCAACGCATGCCACCAGTTCACCAGCCGGTTACCCACGATGTTGGAAGCGAGTGCACCGATGCTCAGCACAACGGCCAACGCAAACACCACCCCCAGGCCTGGAATGCGCAACCCGATCCAGCGGTCAGGGTGCCAGGCGCCCGGCAGGATGTTGAGGGTTTTGTCCAGCGTGGACACCACCCAATCGATCACACCGAGTGTGATGATCAACGGCACCAGAACCAGCAAACCGGCCAGAAGCCATTTGCGTATAGCTGCCATGGGCACCTTCAATGACAGGCGCAGGCGCCACCGCAAGGTGTGGCCGCAGCGGGGCTGGCGGAAGATGACTCGCTACCGCTGGCGGCAGCCTTGGATGGTTCTGCCGCTGCACTGGCCCCCGTTGCTGTGGCCGATGCCGCACCGGCACCGCCACCCTTGAAATCGGTGGCGTACCAGCCGGAGCCTTTCAGCTGGAAACCAGCTGCCGTGAGTTGCTTGGTGAATGTTTCGGCTCCGCACTGCGGACACACCGTCAGAGGCGCATCAGACATCTTTTGCAAGACATCTTTCGCGTGTCCACAGGACCCGCACTTGTATGCGTAAATGGGCATGGTTGTACCTTGGGAGTGGGAAAGAAAACCTGCAATTATAGGTTCCGGTGTCAGCATGACAGGCATTGTTGCCCACCGGCAGGCGCTACCAGATTCGCAGGTGCAAGTAGGCCTGCATGGCCAACAAGCCACCCACAAACCCCACCACGGCATACACAATGCCTTGCAGCGAGCGGTTGGTGCGTTGTTGCTCGGCCAGCAGCGCTTTCAGGTCGGCGCCAGACGGCTCTGCGCGCTGACGCAGGGCATCGTGTAGCAAGCGGGGCAGCGCTGGCAGCAACTTGGCATAGTGTGGTGCTTCGGCCTTCAATTGCTGCCAGAGTTTTTCAGGGCCCACCTGCTCCAGCATCCATTTTTCCAGGAAAGGCTTGGCGGTGCTCCACAGGTCGAGTTCGGGGTCGAGCTGACGCCCCAGGCCTTCGATGTTGAGCAGCGTTTTTTGCAGCAGCACCAGCTGCGGCTGGATTTCAACGTGGAAGCGTCGCGACGTCTGGAACAGTCGCATCAGCACCATGCCCAGCGAAATTTCACGCAGCGGCCGGTCAAAGTACGGCTCGCACACCGCCCTGACGGCGGCTTCGAGTTCATCGACCCGCGTCGTGGCGGGTACCCAGCCAGATTCGATGTGCAGCTCGGCCACGCGCTTGTAATCACGCTGGAAAAATGCCGTGAAGTTTTGGGCAAGGTACTCTTTGTCGTACTCGGTCAGCGTACCGACGATGCCGAAATCGAGCGAAATGTAGCGGCCGAACGTGTCCGCATCGAGGCTGACCTGGATGTTGCCCGGATGCATGTCGGCATGGAAAAACCCGTCACGGAACACCTGTGTGAAAAAGATGGTCACGCCGTCACGGGCCAGCTTCTTGAAGTCCACGCCCGCTGCACGCAACCGTTCGATCTGGCTGATGGGCACGCCCTTCATGCGCTGCATGACCATCACGTCGGGGCGGCAGTAGTCCCACATCATTTCCGGTATCAGCACCAGATCCAGGTCCTGCATGTTGCGGCGCAACTGCGCTGCGCTGGATGCCTCCCGCAGCAAATCCAGCTCGTCGTGCAGGTACTTGTCGAATTCGGCCACCACTTCGCGGGGTTTCAGGCGCTTGCCATCGGCAGACAGCCGCTCCACCCAGGCAGCCATGATGCGCATGAGGCCCAGGTCTTTTTCAATGACCGGGAGCATGTTGGGTCGCAGCACTTTCACAGCCACCTCGCGCCCGTCGTGCAGCACGGCGAAATGCACCTGTGCGATCGACGCGCTGGCCACAGGCGTGCGCTCGAACGACGCAAAAATGGCGTCCAGCGGTCGACCGAACGCACGCTCGACCGTGGCCACTGACACTTCGCTGGAAAAAGGGGGCACGCGGTCTTGCAACCTGGCCAGTTCGTCCGCCAAGTCGGGGGGTAACAGGTCACGCCGGGTGGACAGCACCTGACCAAATTTGACAAAAATCGGCCCAAGCGCTTCCAGCGCCAAGCGCAAGCGCTCACCCCGTGGCGCGTCCAGGTTGCGCCCCATCGTCACGACACGGGTCAGACGCCTGAGCCACGGGTGGGAAAAACTGGACAACACCAGTTCGTCCAGTCCGTGCCTGAGCACGACCCAAACGATGTAGATACCTCTGAAAAACCGGTTCATGGGGTGGCCGCCGCACCACCTGCCTGAGGTCGTACCCGCCCGGCAAATGCCTTCACGGCACCACCGGCTACCGCAGCCGCCTTGCACAGCGTGTGGGCGGGGGCATCGCCGATCAGGCGCGACAGGTCTTCTTCCACGTCCCAGCGAAGGTTGTCGACCAGCCAGGCCACCTCGGCCGCCAGTTGGACATCACCTTCGATGTTGACGGCGGGTTTGTCGCCGCGAGCCACTTTTTCCAGCACAGCGGGCAAACTGGTTTCGGTGAGCGTGACCGTCAGGTCGGCGCCAGCCCCAACTTGAGCACGCTCCAGCAGCCCTGCGGGGCTGGCCTGCAACGTCATCTCAAATTTGCCCCACACCATGCGGGCAGACTTGCCCTTCTGACGGCGAACCCGGTCTTGCGCCTGGGGTTCCTGCATCAGCACATGGTTGAGCAGCAGAATGATTTTGTTCTGGACTTCGTCAACGACCCACGCGGGTGGCTGAAACGATTCCAGCAGATTTTGAAGCAGGTTGGCACCTGGCAGGGACGGAAATGAAAAAGGGGGCGTTGTGTTCATACGCCCCCGATTTTGACGGATTGCAATGCGGTTTCGTTGCAAGGCTATTGCAAAGCCTGCACACCAGCCACCAGCCACCCCTCTGCGCCCACTTTTGGGCGGGTGATGTTCCAGACCTCGCGGAACGGATTGGGCCCCACTGAAGGGTCTTCGCGGACCATGCCGGAGAATTCCACACTGGCCATGTACTCGTGTTCGGCTTCTTCGATGCCCAACAGGCGGGCCTCCAGCATGACCACCTCGGTAACGTTCACCGCACCGGGTGCCTGACGCTCGCGGTCGGTCAGCTGAACCTGTATCTGCGCCAGCATCTCGTCCGTCATCATGGACCTCAATTGCCCCATGTCTGCCCGGTCCCAGGCGGCTTGAAGGTTGACGAAATTCGTTTTGGAGGCCTGCAAGAACCCTTGCACATCGAATGCAGCGGGAACGCCCCACGACGGAGTGCCAGGCAGAGTCGAACCAATCAGGCCGTCGCCCTGTGCAACCGCTTCAGGGTAGCGACTGGTTTCGAATGCCATGGAACTGCGCTCCCACGGACGCGCAGACGCATCGTTGCCGACATTCTGCGGGCTGTAATCTTTCGCCAGATGGCCCGCACCTGGCCCACCTGCAGCGCCTTGGTAAGCCAGGTCGTGTGCGGGCGCCCCGCCTCGCCCCTGACGGCTGCGCATGACCATGCCCACAACGGCCATCACCGCCACAGCCAGCAGGCCGAACAAGAGGATGTTGCCAAACGCTTCACCCAACCCCAGCGACGAGGCCAGCCAGGCCAACCCCAGCCCTGCGGCCAGGCCTCCCAACATGGCACCCCAGGGTTTCTTGGGCGCGGGCGCAGCAGGGGCTGCTGCTGCAGGGGCCTTGGCAGCCGACGCAGGTGTGGCGGCGCTCTGCGCTGGCACACCCGGTTGGGGCGCCGCAGTGGACTGTGTCGGCGCAGCGTTGGGCTGCGACACGTTGCTGGATTGCTTGCCAACCGAGCCCCCGCCCCCCAGACGTTTGCCCGCCAGGGCAGGCTGCGTGCCCAGCACCAGGGACAACACCAGGACAGACGACAGTAACTTCATGACATTCACTCCGGATCGCAAGACAACAGGTTCAATGCCTATATCGGCATGGCACCATGGAACTCAACATTTCGTACCGACGTGCAAAGCCACCACACCACCGGTGAGGTTGTGCACATCGACGTGGCCGAAACCCACAGACTTCATCAGCTGGCGCAGCTCTTCCTGGCCAGGGTGCATGCGGATGGACTCCGCCAGGTAGCGGTAGCTGCCTTCGTCGCCGACAATCAGGCCCCCCAGTTTGGGCAGGATGTTGAAGGAGTACCAGTCGTAGGCTTTTTCCAGCGGTTTGGCCACGCGCGAGAATTCCAGCACCATCAGGCGACCGCCTGGCTTGAGGACGCGGCACATTTCGGCCAGGGCCTTGTCCTTGTGAGTCATGTTGCGCAGACCGAAGGCCACCGACACCAGGTCGAAATAACCGTCGGCGAATGGCAGTGCCTCGGCATCGCACACCAGCGTGGGCAGCGCCACGCCTTTGTCCAGCAGACGGGCACGCCCCTCGCGCAGCATGGCCTCGTTGATGTCGGTGTGCACCACCTGGCCGGTGGGCCCCACTTTGGGGGCGAAGCCCAGTGACAGGTCGCCCGTGCCACCGGCAATGTCCAGGATGCGAAAGCCTGGGCGCACGTGTGCAACCGTCTGGGTGTAGGCCTTCCAGATGCGGTGCAGCCCCATCGACATGACATCGTTCATCAGGTCGTACTTGGGGGCCACCGAATCGAACACGCCCCGCACTTTGCGGGCCTTGTCGCGTTCGTCTACTGTTTCAAAACCGAAATGGGTGCTGCTCATCCCCCGATTGTCAGGGGTCAATGGCTGCTGCAGCTCGATCCGGCCTTTTCAGGCATGGGGGCATCGCGATCGACACCCGCTGCCGCCAAGCGTTTGTTGTAATCAAGCCACAACTCTTCCTGCTGCGCCCCCAGGAAGTACAGGTAATCCCACGAGAAGATGCCGCTGTCGTGCCCGTCGGAAAAGGTGGGCTGCAACGCGTAGTTGCCCACAGGCTCCAGCGCCGTGATGTCGACGTGACGCTTGCCGGTTTGCAACACCTCCTGGCCTGGGCCATGGCCCTGCACCTCGGCAGACGGGGAGCACACGCGCATCAGTTCAAACGGCAGGCGGAATTCGCGCCCGTCAGAGAACCCGATTTCCAGCACGCGCGACTGCTGGTGCAGCGTGATCGCAACGGGACTGGGGGTATCAGCTTGCAAACCTGCCATGACAACTCCGGTTCAATCAGATAAAAAGACTCACCAAGGCAACAGCCGTTGGCGCAGGGCCTCGTCAAGCGCAGGCATCAGCTGCGCCAGCACCGCGAGGTGTGCCGGATCGACCGCCCGCTGGGCACGGCCCCAGATGGGCGCGGGAAAATGGCTGTCCCAGTCAAACCGGGCCACCACGTGCCAGTGCACATGCGCCACCACGTTGCCCAGCGATGCCAGGTTGACCTTGGTAGGGTGAAGGTGCTCACGCACAGTGGCTTCCACCACATTGACCACGCGCATGACCTCCAGTTGGTCGGCCAGGTCCACATCACTCCATTCGGCCACGTGATCGTTCAGCACCACGCGATAACTGGCGGGAAACCCCGGCTCACCCGCACGGATCACCCGGCAGACGTCCAGATCGGCCACCAGCAAACCACCGTCGTCCAGGCACAGCGGACAAGGTGCGGCCGCTGTACGGGAATGCAGCACCTGCTCGGCCAGGTGCGCCTGTTGCAGGGCAACGCGGGCCAAAGCAGACGCTTCGCCGGACGCGAAGCCATTCATGTTGTCATCCAGAACCTGTCTCACACCAGAACCCTTTCGATGCCACCGTGGTTTGCCTGTTCGACATACGCTGGCAACCAGTTTTCACCCAGCAATTGCCGGGCCATTTCAACGACGATGTAGTCGGCCTCCATCAGGCCGTTTTGCAAGTCTTCGCCATAGCGACTCAGACCCGTGAGGCAGGCTGGGCAGCTGGTCAGCATTTTGACCGGGCCGGTCTGCGGCGCCGCACCCGTGCTGACCACCAATGCGGCCAGCTGCTGCTCGTTCTTGCGCAACTCTTCTTCCTTGCGGAAGCGCACCTGTGTGGAGATGTCGGGCCGCCCTGCCGCCAGGGTGCCTGCCGTGCCGCAGCAGCGGTCACTCTTGATCACCGCGTCGCCCACCAGCGCCTTGACCGTTTTCATGGGGTCTTGCAGCTTCATGGGGGTGTGGCAGGGGTCGTGGTACAGGTAACCGCCCTGACCCGCAGGCAAGGTGATGTTCTTTTCCAGCAGGTATTCGTGGATGTCGATGATGCGGCAGCCGGGGAATATCTTTTCAAACTGGTAGTCCTGCAACTGGTCGTAACAGGTGCCGCAGCTGACCACCACCGTCTTGATGTCCAGGTAGTTCAGCGTGTTGGCCACGCGGTGGAACAGCACCCGGTTGTCGGTGATGATTTTTTCGGCCTTATCGAAGTCGCCACTGCCGCGCTGCGGGTAACCGCAGCACAGGTAACCGGGCGGCAGCACGGTTTGCACACCTGCATGCCACAGCATGGCCTGCGTGGCCAGGGCGACCTGGCTGAACATGCGCTCTGACCCGCATCCGGGGAAATAGAACACCGCCTCGGTGTCGGCCGACGTGCTTTGCGGGTTGCGGATGATGGGCACGTAGTTGCGGTCTTCGATGTCCAGCAGCGCCCGCGCCGTCTTCTTGGGCAGGCCACCGGGCATCTTCTTGTTCACGAAGTGGATGACCTGCTCTTTGAGGGGCGCCTTGCCCACCGAGGACGGCGGCAGGGTGGTCTGCTTTTTCGCAAACGCACCGAGCACACGGTTGCCGATGTTGACGCCCGTGGCACCCCAGTCCAGCACCAGCTTGCGCAGCACCGCAATGGCCGTGCCGTTTTGCGTGTTGAGCATGGCCATGGCCAGGGTCGACGCGGGCTTGAAGCTTTTCTGCCCCATCTTGCGCAGCAGGTTGCGCATGTTCATGGACACGTCGCCGAAGTCGATCTTCACCGGGCACGGCGAGAGGCACTTGTGGCACACGGTGCAGTGGTCGGCCACGTCTTCAAACTCTTCCCAGTGCTTGATGCTGATGCCGCGACGCGTCTGCTCTTCGTACAGAAACGCTTCGATCAGCAGCGAGGTGGCCAAGATCTTGTTGCGCGGGCTGTACAGCAAGTTGGCACGGGGCACGTGCGTGGCACACACCGGTTTGCACTTGCCGCAGCGCAGGCAGTCTTTGACCGATTCGGCAATGGCACCGATGTCGCTCTGCTGCATGATGAGCGACTCGTAGCCCATCAGCCCGAAACTGGGGGTGTAGGCATTGGTCAGGTCGGCATGCATCACATCGGGGAATGCCGGGTTGACAAGTAGATTTTCAGCTTTTTTGGCCTCTACCGCTTTACCCAAAAGGCTTTCTAGCTGCACTTTTTCAATTGCAGATTGGCCTGGCTGGCGGATCAGCTTGCCCCGGTTGAAACGGCCTTCGGGGTCGATGCGGCGCTTGTAGTCGGCAAACGGGGCCAACTCTTCGTCGGTCATGAACTCCAGCTTGGTGATGCCGATGCCGTGCTCGCCCGAAATCACGCCGTCCAGGCTGCGGGCCAGCTTCATGATGCGGGCCACCGCCTCGTGGGCGGTTTGCAGCATGTCGTAGTCGTCGCTGTTGACGGGGATGTTGGTGTGCACGTTGCCGTCACCGGCATGCATGTGCAGCGCCACCCAGACACGCCCTTTGAGCACGCGTTTGTGAATGGCCTTGCATTCGTCCAGCACGGGCACAAACGCCAGGCCCGAGAAAATGGACTGCAAAGGCGTGCGGATTTGCGTTTTCCAGCTGGCGCGCAGCGTGTGGTCTTGCAGCTGCGGGAACAGCGCGTCCACATCGGCCAGCCAGCCAGCCCATTGAACACGCACCTCGGCCAGCAGCGACAGCGCTTGCTGCACGCGGTCTTCCAGCAGATCGGTCGAGGCCACGTCGGCCGCGTCGTCGGTTTTGCCCAGCGGCAGGTTGCCTTGGGCAAAAAACGCCGTCAGGTCGTCGGCCAGCTTCAACTTGTTGCGCAGGCTCAGCTCGATGTTGATGCGTTCGATGCCATCGGTGTACTCGGCCATGCGCGGCAGCGGGATCACCACGTCTTCGTTCACCTTGAACGCGTTGGTGTGCTTGCTGATGGCGGCGGTGCGCTTGCGGTCCAGCCAGAACTTCTTGCGCGCCTCGGCGCTGATGGCCACAAAGCCTTCGCCGCTGCGGCTGTTGGCAATGCGCACCACCTCGCTGGTGGCCTGGGCCACGGCATCGGCATCGTCACCGGCGATGTCGCCGAACAGCACCATTTTGGGCATGCCACCGCGTTTGCTTTTGGTGGCGTAGCCCACGGCTTTCAGGTAGCGGTCGTCCAGGTGCTCCAGCCCCGCCAGCAGCACGGGTGCTTGCCCAGCCTGCACGCAAGCCTTTTGCAACCCGAACATGTAGTCCTTGATTTCCACGATGCTGGGCACCGCGTTGCGTGCATGGCCAAAAAACTCCAGGCACACGGTGCGGGTGTGCGCGGGCATGCGGTGCACCACCCAGCGTGCGCTGGTGATGAGGCCGTCGCAGCCCTCTTTCTGGATGCCGGGCAAGCCGCTCAGGAACTTGTCGGTCACGTCCTTGCCCAGGCCTTCCTTGCGAAAGCTCGGGCCGGCGATGTCCAGCCGCTCGGTGCGCACGGGGCGCGTCCAGTCGACCTTGCCGCCTTTGCCTGCGGCGTCGAAGTACTTCAGCTCGAAGCTGGCCATGGCGGCATCGTGGATCTTGCCCAGGTTGTGGTCCAGGCGGGTCACTTCCAGCCACTGGGCATCGGGCGTGACCATGCGCCAGCTGGCCAGGTTGTCCAGCGCCGTGCCCCACAGCACGGCTTTTTTGCCGCCTGCGTTCATGGCCACGTTGCCCCCCACGCACGAGGCTTCGGCGCTGGTAGGGTCCACGGCAAACACGAAGCCTGCGCGCTCGGCCGCATCGGCCACGCGCTGGGTCACCACACCGGCTTCGGTCCAGATGGTGGGCACCGGGTGGGCGATGCCGGGCAGGTTGATGTGCTCGACCTCGGTCATGGCCTCCAGCTTTTCGGTATTGATGACCGCGCTCTGCCACGTCAGCGGGATGGCACCGCCGGTGTAACCCGTGCCGCCCCCACGGGGAATGATGGTCAGCCCCAGCTCGATGCAACCCTTGACCAGCCCGGCCATTTCGGCCTCGGTGTCAGGGGTGAGCACCACAAACGGGTATTCGACACGCCAGTCGGTCGCGTCGGTCACGTGGCTGACGCGGCTCAGGCCGTCAAACTTGATGTTGTCTTTGAGTGTGTATTTGCCCAGCGTCCTCACGACTTTCTGGCGCAGCTTGCCCATGTCATCAAACTGAACGGCAAACCGCTCGACTGCGGCGCTCGCTGCGCCCAGCAACTGGGCCACCAGGGTGTCGCGGGTGGCGTCGTCACCGGGGGTGCGGCGCCGCTGCACCTCGGCCAGGCGGTGGTGCAGGGCGTCAACCAGCTGCTGGCGGCGCTTGGGCGTGTCGAGCAGGTCGTCTTGCAGGTAGGGGTTGCGTTGCACCACCCACATGTCGCCCAGCACTTCGTACAGCATGCGGGCAGAACGGCCGGTGCGGCGCTCCTGGCGGAGCTGGTTCAACACCTCCCAGGCGGGCGCACCGAGCAGGCGAATGACGATTTCACGGTCGGAAAACGACGTGTAGTTGTATGGAATTTCCCTGAGACGAGGGGCGTCGGCAGACGCATTCAACAGGTGCAGGAGGGGCGTGGGCGCATTCATGTGGTGGGACCTGTCCCGGCTGGCGAGCGGGTGTCGAGCTAGGGGTTTTCCGGGGGGAGGTGATGTTACCGCAGTGCAACATACACACACGGCCCTCATGGAAACCCCTGATGCCAAGCCATTGAAAGCGACTTGAAATGGCTTTGTCACAAATGATGCATAGGCTGATGCACAGCAAGGGCCACCCACCACGGTGTGCTGGACCCTGCAGGCACAGCAACCCTCACTCTTTGCGGAGCACACACATGCAAATCAAACACACGGCACTTGCGGCCGCCTTGGCGCTGGGCAGCGTCGTTGCCACCCCCGTCTGGGCACAAACCGAAATCCAGTGGTGGCATTCGATGGGCGGCGCACTGGGCGAGTGGGTGAACGACCTGGCCAAAGACTTCAACGCCAGCCAGAAGGACTACAAAATAGTGCCCACCTTCAAGGGCAGTTACGACGAGTCCATGACCGCCGCCATCGCCGCCTTCCGTGCGGGCAACGCGCCCCACATCCTGCAGGTGTTCGAAGTGGGCACCGCCACCATGATGGCCAGCAAGGGTGCCATCGTCCCCGTGGGCGAGGTGATGAAAAAAGCGGGTGTCGCGTTCGACAACGCAGCCTACGTACCCGCTGTGGCGGGCTACTACACAGCGCCCAACGGGCAGATGCTGAGCTTCCCGTTCAACAGCTCGACCCCGGTGTTCCACTACAACAAAGATGCCTTCAAGGCTGCAGGCCTCGACCCGGCCAAGCCCCCCACCACCTGGCCTGAAGTGGCCCTGGCCGCCGCCAAACTCAAGGCCAGTGGCCACAGATGCCCCTACACCACCAGCTGGATCAGCTGGACCCAGCTGGAAAGCTTCAGCGCCTGGCACAACACCGAGTTCGCCACCAAAGGCAACGGCATGCGCGGCATGGATGCCCGCCTGAGCTTCAACACCCCCCTGCACGTGCGCCACATCGAGAACCTGGGCAACATGGCCAAGCAGGGCCTGTTTGTGTACAAAGGCCGTGGCAACGCGGCCGACGCCACCTTCGTGTCGGGCGAGTGCGCCATGATGACCGGCTCGTCAGCGCTGTACGGCAACGTGACGCGCAACGGCAAGTTCGGCTACGGCATCGGCACCCTGCCCTATTACCCCGACGTGCCCGGCGCACCGCAAAACACCGTCATCGGCGGTGCCAGCCTGTGGGTCATGTCGGGCAAAAAAGACCCCGACTACAAAGGCGTGGGCCAGTTCTTTGCCTACCTGTCGCAACCCGATGTGGCGGCCAAGAGCCACCAGCGCACCGGCTACCTGCCGGTCACCAAGGCCTCGTTCGAGTTGACCGACAAATCGGGCTTCTACGCCAAGAACCCCGGCACCGATGTGTCGGTGACGCAGATGATCCGCAAAACCACCGACAAGTCGCGCGGCGTGCGCCTGGGCAATTTTGTGCAGATCCGCACCATCATCGACGAGGAGCTGGAAGGCGTGTGGAGCGGCAAAAAGGCCCCCAAGGATGCGCTGGACACGGCCATCAAACGCGGCAACGAGCAGCTGGAGCGGTTCGAAAAGGCCAACAAGTCCTGAACCTCGATGGAAAAACGCGTTCGGTTCAAGTCGTGGTGGTTGCCTTGGGTGCTGGTGGCCCCGCAAATGGCGGTGGTGCTGGTGTTTTTCTTCTGGCCTGCCGGCCAGGCGCTGTACCAGAGCGTGCTGCAGCAAGACGCGTTCGGCACCACCACCGAATTTGTAGGCCTTGAAAACTTCGAGCGCCTGTGGGCTGACGACACCTACCTGGCGTCGTTCAAAACCACCGCTGTGTTCTCGTTACTGGTGGCAGTGTGTGGGCTGAGCGTGGCTTTGCTGCTGGCCGTCATGGCAGACCGGGTGCTGACCGGTGCGGGCCTGTACAAAACCCTGCTGATCTGGCCGTACGCCGTGGCCCCTGCCGTGGCCGGGGTGCTGTGGGTGTTCATGTTCGCATCGCCCATGGGCGTGGTGGCGTATGCGCTGCAAACCGTTGGTTTGGAATGGAACCACATGCTCAACGGCGACCATGCCATGGCGCTGATCGTGTTGGCCGCCGTGTGGAAGCAAATTTCCTACAACTTCCTGTTTTTCCTGGCTGGGTTGCAAAGCATCCCGAAATCGCTGATCGAGGCAGCGGCCATCGACGGCGCCTCGCCTTGGCACCGGTTTCGCACCATCATCTTCCCGCTGCTGTCGCCCACCACGTTCTTTTTGCTGGTCATCAACGTGGTGTATGCGTTTTTCGACACCTTTGCCATCGTCGACGCGTCCACCCAAGGCGGCCCCGGCAAAGACACGGCCATCCTGGTCTACAAGGTGTATTACGACGGGTTCAAGGCGCTGGACATGGGCGGCTCGGCCGCGCAATCGGTCATCCTGATGGTCATCGTCGTCACGCTCACGGTGGTGCAGTTCCGCTTCGTTGAAAAGAAAGTGCAGTACTGACACATGCCAACCCCTGACACCGTTTGCAGCCACGCGGCCCACCGGCACATGGGAGGCCCACTGTGATCGAGCGCCGCCCAGTGCTGGATTTCATTGCCCATGCCACGTTGCTCATCGGGGTGCTGATCGTGGCTTTCCCGGTTTACCTGACGCTGGTGGCCTCCACCCAAAGTGCGCAGGACATCGCCTCCAGTCGGCCGTTGTCGCTGCTGCCGGGCAACCAGTTTCTGGAAACCTACCGGCTGGCGCTGTTCGGTGGCGAAACCAGCATGGGCAGCAAGTTCCCTGCGGCAGCACCCATGCTGCTGGTCAGCCTGATCAGCGCGTTGATCATTGCCATCGGCAAAATTGCCATCTCGCTGCTGTCAGCGTTTGCCATCGTGTACTTCAGGTTCCCGTTTCGCAACGTGGTGTTCTGGATGATTTTCGTGACGCTGATGCTGCCGGTCGAGGTACGCATCGGTCCCACTTACGCGGTGGTGTCGCAACTGGGCATGCTCAACACCTATGCCGGGCTGACGGTGCCGCTGATCGCATCGGCCACGGCCACGTTTTTGTTCAGGCAATTCTTTTTGACCGTGCCTGACGAACTGGTGGAAGCCGCCCGCATGGACGGTGCGGGGCCCATGCGTTTTTTCTGGGATGTGCTGCTGCCGCTGAGCCGCACCAGCATGGCGGCGCTGTTCGTCATCCAGTTCATTTACGGCTGGAATCAGTACCTCTGGCCACTGCTGGTCACCACCAATGAAAACATGTACCCGGTGGTGCTGGGCATCAAACGCCTGATCGCAGGCGAGGCTTACACCGAGTGGAACATTGTCATGGCCACGGCCATGCTGGCCATGCTGCCCCCGGCGCTGGTAGTGATGTTGATGCAGAAGTGGTTCGTGAAAGGCTTGGTGGACACCGAAAAGTGAGCCCCCCCGACCCTGATTGCGTCAGCTCCACTGGGGGGTGCAGTCGTTCTGGTGGCAGCCCGGCGAACGACTGGCGGACCCGCATCCGCCACAGCGCATTGACCACTCAATTTATCAATAAAAAGTGCCTCTAGCGCTTATTTGACAAGCATTCACAGCTATTTCATTTATGGCATCCATTTCCTTTCGCAACGTCGTCAAGGCCTATGGTCACGGCCCCAAGGCCACGCCCGTCATCCACGGTCTGAACGCCGAGGTAGCTGACGGTGAGTTCGTGGTCATCGTCGGGCCGTCGGGTTGCGGCAAATCCACGCTGCTGCGCATGGTGGCGGGGCTGGAAGACATTTCGGGCGGCGACATCGCCATCGGCCCGCGTGTGGTCAACACGCTGGAGCCGGCCGAACGCGACATTGCCATGGTGTTCCAGAACTACGCGCTGTACCCGCACATGAGCGTGTTCGACAACATGGCTTACGGCTTGAAGATCAAGAAGATGCCGCTGGCCGAGATCAAACAGCGCGTGGACAAAGCCGCCGCCATCCTGGAGCTGGGGCATTTGCTGCAGCGCAAACCCCGCGAGCTGTCGGGCGGCCAGCGCCAGCGTGTGGCCATGGGGCGCGCCATCGTGCGCCAGCCGCAGGTGTTTCTGTTTGACGAACCGCTGTCCAACCTGGACGCCAAGCTGCGCGCCCAGACCCGGCTCGAAATCCAGAAACTGCACCGCGAGCTGGGCATCACCAGCCTGTTTGTCACACACGACCAGGTTGAGGCCATGACACTGGCGCAACGCATGATCGTGATGAACGGTGGCCGCATGGAACAGTTCGGCACACCTGAACAGGTGTACACCCGCCCGGCCAGCACCTTCGTGGCCAGCTTCATCGGCTCGCCGCCCATGAACCTGCTCAAACACTGCCCCGGCAGCACACCGGGCGAGCTGGTGGGCATCCGGCCCGAGCACCTTGACGTGCTGCCCACGGCCGAGCATGGCCTGTCGTGGCCCGTCACGGTCGATGCCGTGGAACTGCTGGGCGCCGAACGCCTGGTGTATGCCCGCCTGAACGGCGAACCCCTCATCGTCCGCATGGCCGAAGACCGCCTGGCCCCCTGCCCTGGCGACACATTGCACGTTCAACCCCGCAGCGACCGGTTGCACCGGTTCAACGCGGCCACGGGCCTGCGCATCGCGGACTGACCACCCTCTGCGGATGGTTGCCCCTGTCCAGACCCAAGCTCACGCTCACCCGTTACCATGATCGACATCAACCTGGCCACATGGCCCTATCCACGCTGGATTGCCCACCGTGGCGCGGGCAAGCTGGCCCCTGAAAACACGCTGGCAGCCTTCCGGCTGGGTGCGGCACACGGTTACCGCATGTTCGAGTGCGACGTGAAGCTCAGCGCCGATGGCGTGCCGTTTTTGCTGCACGACACCACGCTGGCGCGCACCACATCAGGGGCTGGCACGGCTGGTGAGCAGCTTTGGGCCGAGCTGAGCCAGCTTGACGCTGGCAGTTGGCATTCACGCGCTTACGCGGGTGAGCCCCTGCCCACGCTGCACGCCGTGGCTCAATATTGCCAAGCCAACGGGCTTGCACTGAATATTGAAATCAAGCCCACGCCCGGCCAGGAAACCGAAACCGGGCGCGTGGTGGCACTGGCCGCACAGGCACTCTGGGCGGGTAACCATGCTGGAGCAGGGGCTGGGACGGATACGGATACGGATACGGATACGGATACGGATACGGATACGGATACGGATACGGATACGGATACGGATACGGATACGGATGGCAATAGTGGGGACTCCCCGTCAGCGCCCGCCAAATCGCCACCTGCACCACCCCTGCTGACATCATTTCAGCCCGACAGCCTGGCCGCAGCGCAAGCAGCCGCCCCGGCCCTGCCACGCGGCTTGCTGCTCGACACGCTTTGGGTCGGGTGGCTAGACACCGCGCGCCGCTTGGGCTGCGTGGCCGTGGTGTGCAACCACGCCTTGTGGGATGCCCACACCGTGGCACAGGTGCATGCCGCAGGCATGCGATGCATCAGCTACACCGTGAACGACGAGTGGGCAGCCCAGCGGCTGATTGCACTCGGCACCGACGGCATCATCACCGACAGGGTGGACCTGTTCAGCCCAGCAGCTGGTTGAGGCTCCGCACCATCAACGTGTGCGCCACGCCGCCAAGCTGCCCAGCGTGATCACCATGGCGGCGTAGGTCAGCATTTTGCCGTCGCGCTCCAGCACGGCCAGCCCCAACATGAGCACCGCCACACCTGCCATAAAATACATAGCGAATGCCTGAAACAAGCTGAGCGCAGACAGTCTTTTTCGTTTGAAAACTGGCTCAGCCAAGGTCAACATCACGGCCACACCCCATGCAGGGGCAACAAAGTTGAGCAGATGGGTTGCGGCAAGCCAGACAGACATGGCTGCGAATTTTATAATCGGCCCCCTTACACACAACACCACATGGCAGTCTGGGCCCTCGGCATCAATCACCACACCGCTCCGCTCGACTTGCGCGGGCGGTTTGCGTTCGCCATCGACCGGGTGCCCGAGGTGCTGAACGGTCTGCGCCAGACCGTGGCCCGCCAGCCCGAAGCCACCCTGCTGTCCACCTGCAACCGCACCGAAATTTACGGTGCCAGCGACGACAACGCGCTGGAACACACCCTGACTTGGCTGGCGCAGACCGGCGGTGTCAGCCCCCAAGTGCTGCGTGAGCACAGTTACACCTTGCGCGGCGACGCCGTCGCCCGCCACGCCTTTCGCGTGGCCAGTGGCCTGGACAGCATGGTGCTGGGCGAAGCCCAAATCCTGGGGCAGCTGAAAGACGCGGTGCGTGCCGCCGAAGACGCGGGCGCGCTGGGCACCACCTTGCACCAGTTGTTCCAGCGCTCGTTCGCGGTGGCCAAACAGGTGCGCACGTCCACCGAAATCGGCGCGCACTCCATCAGCATGACCGCTGCCGCCGTGCGACTGGCGGGGCAGCTGTTTGAAGACCTGAAAGACATCCGCGTGCTGTTCGTCGGCGCGGGCGAGATGATCGAACTGGCCGCCACTCACTTTGCCGCCAAAAACCCCAAGGGCATGGCCATTGCCAACCGCACGCTGGAGCGTGGCGAGGCGCTGGCGGGCCGTTTCGGTGCCGAGGTACTGCGCCTGGCTGACATCCCGGACCGCCTGCACGAGTTCGATGCCGTGGTCAGCTGCACGGCCAGCACGCTGCCCATCATCGGGCTGGGTGCCGTGGAACGTGCTCTGAAAAAGCGCCGCCACCGCCCCATGTTCATGGTGGACCTGGCCGTGCCGCGCGACATCGAGCCTGAAGTCAAGGCGCTTGACGACATCTACCTGTACACCGTGGATGACTTGGCCTCCGTGGTGCAAACGGGCATGGAGAACCGGCAAGCCGCCGTGGCACAGGCCGAAGCCATCATCGACGCCGGTGTGAAAAGCTTCATGCACTGGATGGACCAGCGCGACCCCGCCCGTGGCGGCGTGGTGCCGCTGATCCAGCAGCTGAATTCACAGACTGAAGCGTGGCGCGAGGCCGAACTGGCCCGCGCACGCAAACTGCTGGCCAAAGGCGAATCGGTGGACACCGTGCTGGAAGCCCTGGCACGTGGTCTCACCCAGAAAATGATGCACGGCACGCTGGCCGAACTGCATGCGGGCGATGCCGACACCCGTGCGGCCACGGCACACACCGTCTCACGCCTGTTCCTGCGCTCGGACCCACGCCGTTAGCGGCGCCTGCGCGAACAGCACCACTCGCGCAGTGGTGCACGATTGCCCACTGCTACTCGGCACCAGACGCCGACCAAGAGAGCGCCCATTGCCATCGCTCGCCATTCACACCGCCCGCGTGCATTGCGACGCCACACCGCACCGAACGATGCAACGACCTCCTCGCGCCCCTGCCGACAGACCTTGACCCGCCCACAACCTGCTCCGCTTTGCCATGAAACCCTTCATCCGCCAGACCCTTGAACGCCACCGCCTTCGCCTGCATGAGCTGGATGCGCTGCTGAGCGCCATCGACGTGGTGGAAGACATGGACCGCTTTCGTCGCCTCACCCGCGAGCATGCCGACGCACAAGGCATTGCAGATGCCTACAGCCGTTTTTTGCAGCGCGAAGCCGACCTGGCCGAAGCCAACCGCCTGGCCGCCGACCCCGACCCCGAGATGGCTGCCATGGGTGCAGACGAAGTCACCGCAGCGCAAGCCGACATGGCCGAGCTGGACCAGCAGCTCCAGTTGTTGTTGCTGCCCAAAGACCCTGACGACGATCGCCCGGCGTTCCTGGAAATCCGAGCGGGCACGGGTGGCGACGAGTCCGCGCTGTTCGCGGGCGACCTGGCCCGCATGTACACGCGCTATGCAGATACCGTCGGCATGCGGGTGGAGCTGATCAGCGAGTCGCCAGCCGAGCTGGGGGGCTACAAGGAGGTGGTGTTCCGCATCGTGGGACACGGCGCCTACGGCAAGCTGCGGTTCGAATCGGGCGGCCACCGTGTGCAACGTGTGCCCGTGACCGAAACGCAAGGGCGCATCCACACCAGCGCGTGCACCGTGGCCGTGATGCCCGAGCCCGACGAGGCGCAGGCCATCCAGCTCAACCCGGCTGAGTTGCGCATAGACACCTTCCGTGCCAGCGGTGCGGGTGGCCAGCACATCAACAAAACCGATTCAGCCGTGCGCGTGACGCACCTGCCCACCGGCATCACCGCCGAATGCCAGGACGGCCGCAGCCAGCACAGCAACAAGGCCAAGGCGCTGCAGGTGCTGCAAGCCCGCCTGCAGGAAAAAGACCGTAGCGAGCGCGCGGCCAAAGACGCCGCCCTGCGCAAAGGCCTGATCGGCAGCGGCGACCGCAGCGACCGCATCCGCACCTACAACTTCCCGCAAGGCCGCCTGACCGACCACCGCATCAACCTGACGCTCTACAAGCTGTTGCAGGTGATGGAGGGCGATTTGGGCGACGTGGTGCACGCGCTGCAGGTGGCACGTGGGGCGGAGTTGCTGGCTGAGCTGGAGTCTTTGATGGCATAGGCATAGGCCTATGCCACGGTGGTGTTGCGCGCTTGAGGATATGGCCGCGTATGCGAATTCATTCGACCAAGACAGCTGGCTCAGCCAGTCAAAGGGGCCGTGTCGGCCACATCCGCACCAGCAACACCTCCCTCAAGGCAGCCTGAGCGACCACCGCATCAACCTCAAGCTCTACAAGCTATTCCAGATGACGGAGGATGGTATGGGCGACGTGGTAAATGCACAGCAAGTGGCGCGGTGCTGACACATCAAATCAAAACACAAACGCAAGGGGCCACTTGGAGCGGCCCCTTGCTTGTGATGAACGATGGAGTTCAGGTCAACACTGCAACATCAGTTAGGGTTGGAGCAAGGTAACAGCGTGCCAACGGTACTGACAACTGTGCCAAAGGGACTGTGCGCTGCAGCAGGTGCAACAGCTTCACTGGAAAAATCGTCTACCACACCAGTCAATGCAAACGGGAAGGTTGAGCGGGACTCGGTGCCAGAGACGATTGCGGTGGCCACAACGTCTGCATCCACCCACGTTGCATACTGCTCCCCATACAACAGATTGAAGGTTGCCAAGCCGGCGCTGTCTGTGGTCACGGACGCTGGGGACACAATCGCCACATTGCCTGGTGTGAGCAATCCATTGACATTGGTGTCTTCGCCGGAATCCAGTACACCATTGTTGCGACGCCCATCGCTGAAAAACTGGTCTTCGCTAGGGCATCCAACCGGACTGCCAGCTGCAAAAGTCCAGGTTGGGCCATCCGTTGGATATGTCAATTGGCCTTTCCTGTAGCGCGTAGGGATCGCTGACAGCGTCACAGTCTGGTTGGGCACGGCTGCACCCGACGCGTCGGTCACATAGACAGAAAACGGCTTGCTATAAGTGGACGGATCATTCAAGACATTGCCAATTGTGTTGCTGATACCGATGGTGATGAACAGCGCATTGCCAGAAACGGTCAGTCGCGCAGGTGGCGAGTTGGGTGCCACGCTGTTGGTCACGAGTGCGGCGGCGATGTCTGCATTCACCGATGGCACGGTGGCCTGAATCGTCACGCCGTTGGAGGGGCTGGAGTTCAAGCCAGCGATGTACTCTACCCGCGCAATCCCGCTGGTATCGGTGGTAGCCACGCCAGCGGACAGGCTGCCGTTGCTGGGGTCGGCGGTGATGTTGAACATCACCTGACGCCCAGCAACAGGGTTGCCACTGGCGTCCGTTACCGTAGCGGTGACGCCTGCACGGTTGGTCGTACTGCCACTGGCATTGGGCGGAATGGACGTGGGATTGGCTTGGATACGCACCGCATTGGGCAAAATGCCGGTGAAGCTGATCTCACGCGACACGGAACCCAAGATCGTCCCAGTACCCGCTTCGCCGGACAGTCGGTTGACTTGCGCCGTGACCAGCGCGGGACCTGCGCTGGGCGAATCAAGGCTGGCTTCGTAATGACCTGGCAAACCAGGCACTTCCGTGACGGCTGATACCGTACCACGCGTGGTCGAAAAGCTGACCGTGCGACCAGCAGTCGCCACCCCGTTGATCAACAACCTCACCCTGAACTTAGGCTGATTGGCCAGGGCCAAGTTGACGCCAAACTGCGTGCCCGCTGCGGGCGTGGGGGCAACATAGTCAAACGACACCGGCGAAATGGAAATGGGCACCGTGCCCTCGGTATAGGACGTGCCGGATGTAGCTCGCACGCGCAAGGTGTCTGACCCGGCATTGGTAGGTGTGTAGCTGAAGGTGGCATTACCAAAGAGGTCCGTTACGGCAGACGCGGGCGAAACTCCATTGTTTAAGCTCACACTGGAAGCTGTCAGCGTCATACCCACAATGGGGTTACTGCTCGAATCCAAAGCTCGAGCGATATAGAGGCTTGCTGCACCGCCAAGCTGGAGAGCCGAAGAGCCTGCCACGGTAACCGTGGTTCCTGTCACGGCAACTACCATTGTCTGCGAACTGGCCCCCACACGCGCCGTCAGCGTGATGCTGCGGTTGGCCCGGTTGGAACCCGGCGAGAGTCGCACGGTGGCGATACCGGAAGCATTGGTCTGCGCATCCGGTGCCAGCAAAACGCCTGAGTCTGCAGAAAATGTGATGTCAGCGTTGGGCACTCCAACATTGGAGGCACCCTTGACCAATGCCGTGATCACAGCTTCTTCACCCGCAGAACGGATCGACGCCAGACTGGTGGTCAGTTCAATAGCGGATACGACCATTGCACTGGCCTGATCGACCGTCACACTCAACCTGAGTGGGGCTCCCACGCCATCACGCAACTCCACAGTGGCCGTTCCACGAGTTTGCGCTGTCACGGTGAACCCGGTTTCACCCGATTTAGCAACCGTCACCACGTTCACATTGCTACTGGCAACGCTGTAAGGAGGTGTTCCACCACCCAAGGTAAAGGTCCGCGGCGCACCCGCCTGAATCGTCAACGCAGCGGGCGCATTCGTGAAAAATGGAACATTCGTTCCCACCGTTACGGCTACGGTAATGGTGGAGCCACCACTGTCCCGCAGAACAACATTGGCCGTGCCGTGACTGGTACCCGCAACGATAGACAACGTCCCGCCGCTGAGACTGACATCGGCAACAGCCCGGTCGCTACTTGAGACGAAATATTCCGCCACGCCGCCCCTGACAGCAAATGTCCGCTGTGTACCGATACCCATGCTAATGGCCGATGGCGCGTCTGTGAAAAAAGCCGCCGTGGTAACCACTGTGAAAGCTCTCTGCACCGGTGCCTCCGTGGTCGCGTCATACACATTCACCGTGGCAGAACCCACGCCTTTGGCAGTAACCTTTAATTGATCGCCAACCGCTACTGCGGTGAGCACAGCTGGGGCAGATGACTCGGCCCGATAGGGCGCAACGCCACCCAGCAGGACATATGAAGCTGAATTGCCTAGCTGCAAAACAACTGAATCTGGAGCCTGCACCTGCAACGGATTGGCGCTGGAAGAAACATTCACCAGAATACTCTGCGTCGCACCTCCACCGGACGGTGAAATTACCAACGTCGCCAACCCAGTCCTCAAGGGCGTGACTTCGACCGTATTGCCCACTACCACAGCGCTGACGACAGCGGGCGCAGAATTGCTGATTTGGTAGGGACTCAACCCACCAGAAATGGCATAGACCACTTTCTGACCAATCACCAGCGCGGCCTCACTAGGCGCGTTCACCAGGAAATTAGCCGGATTGGCTGAACCACTGGGCGTACCAGCACTCCCTCCTCCGCCACCGCAGGCGACCAACCATAAAGCAGTCATCACGCTCAAAAGCAGGTGGCGTACTCGAATCATCTTGTTGTCCAGGTTAAGCAGCTTCGGGATGGCATGGATGCGGCATGATAGCCGACTGCCAGCCCGATGAACTAGGTGTGCACAACATGCAACATCCTGCCGCATGCCCTGCCCGTTGCACACCACAACGCCCCACGGTGCCAACGTGACCCCCACCATTTCACAAACCCTCAGTGACGCTTACGCAACCGGCTTGGAACCTCTAGACGCACAGCGCCTCCTCTTGGCCACCCTGGAATTTGGCGACCGTGGCCGGGCCTGGTTACGGGTCAACGGCGACATGGATCTGACACAGGCAGAACTGGTTCGATTTACAGCTGACTGCCAACGGCGCTTAAGTGGCGAACCGCTTGCCTACATCACTGGAAAGCGTGAGTTCTTTGGTCTGACCCTGCAAGTGGATCGGCGCGTGCTCGACCCTCGCCCCGACACCGAAACCCTTGTGGACTGGGCGCTTGACGTGCTGATGCACACCCCCCACCCTCACGTGGTGGACCTGGGCACCGGCAGCGGTGCCATTGCACTGGCCATTCAGCATGAGCGCTCAGATGCGATCGTGACCGCAGTCGATGCCAGCACCGACGCGTTGGCGGTAGCACAGGCCAACGCTGATCGATTAGAACTGCCCGTGCGGCTCATACAAGGTAGCTGGTTGACTCCGTTGCAGCAACGCTTTGACCTGATCGTTTCCAACCCCCCCTATATTGCCGAGGGCGACTCCCACTTGCCCGCCCTGGTGCACGAGCCCATCGAAGCGCTGACCAGTGGTCCTGACGGGCTTGACGACATCCGCCTCATCGTCGCGCAATCGCCCGCTTGCCTGCTGCCGGGTGGCTGGCTGCTGCTCGAACATGGGCATGACCAAGCCGATGCCGTTGCGGCATTGCTGTGCAGGCAAGGGTTCGTGAACGTGCAGTCGCGCAAAGACCTTGCAGGCATTGCACGCTGTACAGGTGGACAATGCAAGCCCAGCCCCGAAGAAGGATAATCCTGGCTTTCGGTCAAAGGGCTGTTCAACCCTGCGACTGGCAACCTTTTCGGGCCAGCCCGCCCCCAGCGGTCCTCACGGCCCACGGAGAATGACATGAGCGACACCCAACAACGTATCGACAGCTTGGTCAAGCAAAACGACATCGTCCTGTTCATGAAGGGCAGCGCCAGCTTCCCCATGTGCGGTTTTTCTGGCCGTGCCATCCAGATTCTCAAGGCCTGCGGTGTGGACACCAAGGCCCTGAAAACCGTCAACGTACTGGAAGACGAGGGCATTCGCCAGGGCATCAAGGAATACAGCAACTGGCCCACCATCCCCCAGCTGTACGTCAAGGGCGAGTTCATCGGTGGCTCGGACATCATGATGGAGATGTACGAGTCGGGCGAGCTGCAACAAGCACTGAGTACACAGGCCAGCTGAGTGCACGCGGTGTCGGCAACAAGCGTTGCCGCCCACCGCTCATTGATCCGCCCTTTTAGCGGGGTTGCCCGCGCAAAACCCGCTTCAGGTTCCTTGGTAGCCCCACTTGGTGGCAGCAGCCAGCACGGCGTTTGGGTATTCAGGCTTGCCCCGGCTGCCGTTGTAGCGGCCCAGCGCCATGAACAGGTTGCCGTTTTCGCGGTCGAGGTAGTGCCGCAAAATCACACAGCCGAAGCGCAAATTGGTCTGCATGTGAAACAGCTTGGACGCGTCGCCATCGCCAATCAGCCTTGACCAGAACGGCATGATTTGCATGTAGCCCCGTGCACCTACCACGGACACAGCAAATTTGCGGAACGCACTTTCCACCTGAACCAAGCCCAACACGAGGTTGACATCCAACCCGGCACGCTTGGACTCGTACCAAACCGTTTGCAAAAAGTCTGTCCGGATTTGCAACTCGGTTTTATAGCGGCGCAACAATTCATTCGAACTGGTCAGCCACCGCAAATACGTCAACCTGGCATCGATGTTTGCAAACTCAGGCACTGGCGGTGCACTGTTCGCAATGGCCGAACTGAGTGCCGTGCGAACGGCGTCAGCCAGCGGCTCTTCGAGCTGCCCGCCCGCCATGGAGCGCCCCGAAAACAGGAGCATCCATGGCAATACAGACAAGCGCTGAAGGCATTTTTTCCTTGAAATGCCTTCATCCAGCACCGAGGTCATGCGCCCAATCGGTCCTTGAGCAGGCCCAACACATCGGCCACCGGCACCTTGGTTGCGGCCGCGTCGCGGCGGTGTTGATATTCGACAGTGCCCTCTTTCAGGCCACGGTCGCCGATGGTGACGCGATGCGGCACGCCAATCAGTTCCCAGTCGGCAAACATGGCACCGGGGCGCTCGTTGCGGTCGTCCAGCAGCACGTCCACACCCAGTGCGGCCAACTCGTCATGCAGTTTTTCGGCCGCAGCTTTGACTTCGGCACTGCGGTCGGCACCGATGGGGCAAATGACCACGGTGAACGGCGCCAGCGCGTCGGGCCAGATGATGCCGCGTTCGTCGTGGTTTTGCTCCACGGCAGCAGCGGGCAACCGGGTGATGCCGATCCCGTAGCAACCCATTTCAAACGGCGCCGGTTTGCCGTCTTCGCCCAGGAAGGTGGCGTTCATGGCCTTGCTGTACTTGGTGCCCAGGTAGAACACATGGCCCACTTCAATGCCACGCTCGATGGCCAGCACGCCTTTGCCGTCGGGCGACAGGTCACCTTCCACCACGTTGCGCAAATCGGCCACCAGCTCGGGCTCGGGCAGGTCACGGCCCCAGTTCACACCGCTAATGTGGTGGTCTTCCTGGTTGGCGCCGCAGATCCAGTCGGCCATGACGGCCACTTCACGGTCCACGACCAGGCCCACAGGCTTCTTCAGGTTGAGGGGGCCCAGGTAGCCAGGTTTGCAACCGAAGTGATCTTCGATCTCGGCAACCGACGCAAAGCGGTAACCCGCAGCGAAAGGCGCGAGTTTGCCTACCTTGACTTCGTTCATGTCGTGGTCGCCACGCAGCAGCAGCAGCCAGACTTTGACGTTGCTGACGTTGCCCTGCTCGTCAACGGTTTCGGTAGCCAGTACCAATGATTTGACCGTCTGCGCCAGCGGCAAAGCCAGCAACGCAGCCACTTCGGCACAGGTACTTTTCCCTGGCGTGGGGACGAGCGTCTGGGTTTCGGTGGCGGCAGCGCGTGGCCCTGTCGGCGCCAACGCCTCGGCTTTCTCGATGTTGGCCGCGTAGTCGCTGGTCGGGCAGTACACGATGGCATCTTCACCCGTGGCCGCAATGACCTGGAATTCTTCGCTCAGATCGCCACCGATGGCGCCGCTGTCAGCCGCCACCGCGCGATACGTCAGGCCAAAGCGGTCAAAAATGCGGCGATACGCGGCGGCCATGACCTGGTAGCTGGCCTTGGCGGACACCTGGTCCTTGTCGAAGCTGTACGCGTCCTTCATGATGAATTCGCGTCCGCGCATCAGGCCGAACCGCGGGCGGCGCTCGTCCCGGAACTTGGTCTGGATCTGGTAAAAATTCTTGGGCAGCTGTTTGTGGCTGCGCAGCTCCTGACGCGCGATGTCCGTCACGACCTCTTCACTGGTCGGCTGAACGATGAAATCGCGTCCATGACGGTCCTGGATACGCAACAGCTCGGGGCCCATCTTGTCGAAGCGGCCCGTCTCCTGCCAATACTCGGCTGGCTGAATCACGGGCATGGTCATTTCAACTGCACCGGCGCGGTTCATTTCTTCGCGGACGATGGCTTCCACTTTTTGAATGACCCGCAGCCCCATGGGCATGTAAGTGTAGATGCCAGCGCCCAATTTTTTGATCATGCCCGCACGGGTCATGAGCTTGTGGCTGACCACTTCGGCGTCAGCCGGGGCCTCTTTGAGGGTGGAAATGAAGAACTGGGAAGCTTTCATGGCATGCGCAGCCGCCGCTTGCGCGGCAGACGTCTTGTACAGGTGAGGGAAAACAACTAGATGGGAACTGCGATCATCGACACCCTAAATGCCGCGAAAAGTGCGCTGTGGCAGCAGGCAGGATGCATAATGACTTCAGTTTAAAAATTTGGGGTTGATTATGCTTGACAGGGACGGCTTCAGGCCGAACGTCGGCATCATTCTGCTCAACCAGAGAAACCAGGTGTTTTGGGGCAAGCGCATACGCACCCATTCTTGGCAGTTTCCGCAAGGCGGCATTGATCGGGGTGAAACCCCCGAGCAAGCGATGTACCGCGAACTGCACGAGGAAGTGGGGCTGCACCCCCAGCACGTCAGTATCGTTGCCCGCACACGGGACTGGTTGCGCTACGAAGTGCCGGACCGCTACATCCGCAGGGATGCGCGCGGCCATTACAAAGGCCAGAAGCAAATTTGGTTTTTGCTCAGGCTGACAGGACACGACTGGGATTTGAACCTGCGTGCCACCAACCACCCGGAATTCGACGCCTGGCGTTGGAACGAGTACTGGGTGCCGTTGGACATGGTGGTCGAGTTCAAGCGCGGCGTGTACGAGATGGCCCTGACGGAACTGGCCCGCTACCTGCCGCGTAACGACATGCGAAACCGCTATTTGCGCGGGGGGGTGCGCTCCAAAGACAGTGCCTTTGCAGGCCCGTCTGGCGACGATTTCCATGCCGTGACGCCCATGCACATGGAATTACCGCCAGGCGCCAGTTTCGACCCTGATCCACACACGGGTTGAACCGACGGTCTGATGTCAAACGGTCAAAGTCACTTCCACAATGGCTTTGACCACCCCGCCGCCATGGCCCATCAGACTTTTCAAGCCACCGTTCAGGTGGTCGATATGCCCACTTCAGTTGGGCGTGCCTGTCGGCGTCAACACCAGATTGGTCCGGTGGATCATTTCCGGTTCGGCTGAATAGCCCAGCAATCGCTCGAAATCGACTGATGGTTTGCGGCAGATCAACCGCGCCTCGGCACTGGCGTAGTTGGCCAGTCCGCGGGCAATTTCCACGCCGGCCAATGTGCGGATGGCAATCACATCGCCCCGGGCAAACTCGCCTTCGACCGTGACCATGCCCACAGGCAACAAGCTTTTGCCCTCGTCAACGACCTTGGACACCGCGCCGTCATCCACCGTGACGGAGCCTCGCATTTGCAGGTGATCGGCCATCCAGCGTTTGCGGGCCTGGTGCTTGGGCGTTTGCGCCAGCAACCATGTGCCAATGCCCTCTCCCTGGGCCAGACGCAGCAACACGTCAGGCTCGCGCCCCCATGCGATGAGTGTGGACGCACCCGAGCCAGCAGCGCGCTTGGCAGCGAGAATTTTCGTGATCATGCCGCCCTTGCCGATGCCACTGCCGGCACCGCCAGCCATGCGCTCAAGCTCCGGATCCCCAGCGCGTGCTGCATGCACAAACGTGGCAGCAGGATCCTTACGGGGATCGGCCGTGTACAGCCCCTTCTGATCCGTCAGGATGATGAGCACATCTGCCTCAACCAGGTTGGCCACCAACGCACCCAGCGTGTCGTTGTCGCCAAACTTGATTTCGTCGTTCACGACCGTGTCGTTCTCGTTGATGACTGGTACCACACCCAACTGCAACAAGGTCAGCAATGTGGAGCGTGCGTTCAGGTAGCGTTCGCGGTCGGCCAGGTCTGCATGTGTCAGCAACACTTGGGCACTGCCAATGCCACTGGCACGCAGCTTGGTTTCGTACATCTGCACCAAACCCATTTGCCCCACGGCGGCAGCCGCCTGGAGCTCGTGAATTTCCTTGGGCCGAGTGGACCAACCCAGGCGCTTCATACCCTCTGCCACGGCACCACTGCTGACCATGATCACTTCTTTACCCTGCTTCACCAAGGCTGCCAACTGCTCGCACCAATGACCGATGGCCTGCTCATCCAGCCCCTTGCCCTCGTTGGTCACGAGGCTGGAGCCGACCTTGATGACGATTCGGCTGGCTTGCTGCAAAAGCAAGGGATCTTGCTGTAAATTCATACTCAAAACAGGCTTCAGCGCTTTTATCAGTTGATAAGTTAGCTACAAAATCAGGATTCTGGATCGGCACGGTCAAAACGAGGATCGATCTCCACGTCTGGCTGCAGCGCCTTTTGCGTCTTGGCCACGTGCTGGAACACCGATTGCACCAGACGCTCGCAACCTTCGCGAGTAAGGGCCGAAATTTCGAACACTGGGCCCTTGTGCTTGTAGCGTTTGACAAAGTCTTGCACCAACGCTTCGCGCTTGTCGGCTGGCACCATGTCGAGCTTGTTCAGCACGAGCCAGCGTGGCTTGTCATACAGCGCTTTGTCGTATTTTTTCAGCTCGGCGACGATGGCCTTGGCCTGTGCAACCGGATCCACCGTGTCATCAAACGGGGCCACATCCACCAGATGCAACAACAGATGTGTGCGCTGCAGATGGCGCAAAAATTGATGCCCCAGCCCGGCACCTTCGGCGGCACCTTCGATCAGGCCAGGCACGTCAGCCACGACAAAACTTTTCTCCGGCCCGACACGCACCACGCCCAGGTTCGGGTGCAGGGTCGTGAAGGGGTAGTCGGCAATCTTCGGGCGCGCGTTTGATATGGCCGATATCAAGGTGGATTTGCCTGCATTGGGCATGCCCAGCAAACCCACGTCGGCCAGCACCTTCAGCTCCAGTTTCAGCTCTTTGCGTTCCCCTGCCCAGCCGGGTGTTTTCTGGCGCGGTGCACGGTTGACAGAGCTTTTGTAATGCATGTTGCCAAAGCCACCATCCCCACCTTTGGCGAGCGTCACCATTTCGCCGGGCACCAGCAGTTCGTACAGCACCTCGCCCGTTTCGGCATCGGTCACGATGGTGCCCACGGGCATTTTCAGGATGATGTCGTCGCCCTTGACCCCAAACATGTCCGAGCCTTTGCCATGCTCGCCCTTTTTGGCCTCGTGGCGCCGCGAATAGCGGTAATCCACCAGTGTGTTCAGGTTGACGTCCGCCACGGCGTAGACATGCCCACCGCGGCCACCGTCTCCGCCGTCCGGCCCGCCGAATTCTTTGTATTTTTCGTGGCGGAAAGACGCGCAGCCATTGCCCCCGTCTCCTGCAGCAATGTCGATGTAGGCTTCGTCAACGAACTTCATGGCGGTATTCTAAAAACAGTCGCGCCAAGCAAAAAAGGCCCGCAAGGCGGGCCTTTTTCACCGGACAACCGAGGTTGCTCAGGCAGGAATGATGCTGACCACGTGACGGCTCAACTCACCTTTGATGGCAAAGTTGACATGACCGTCTGCGGTCGCGAACAAGGTGTGGTCTTTGCCGATACCGACATTGTTGCCGGGGTGGAAACGTGTACCACGTTGACGCACGATGATGGAGCCAGCAGACACCAGCTCACCGCCGAAGGCCTTCACACCCAGCATTTTTGGCTTGGAATCGCGCCCGTTTCGCGTGGAGCCGCCGCCTTTTTTCTGTGCCATGTTGCTTTCTCCTTAGGCAGAAATTGCACCGATTTCAATTTCGGTGAAATTCTGACGATGACCTTGACGCTTCTGGTAGTGCTTGCGACGGCGCATTTTGAAAATGTGCACTTTGTCGTGACGACCATGCGACACCACTTTGACCGTGACAGATGCGCCGGAAACCAGGGGCGTGCCAACCTTGATCTCGCTGCCGTTGCCAACAGCCAAGACTTGGTCGATCACGATTTCCTGACCCACATCCGCAGCAATCTGTTCTACTTTAATTTTTTCGCCAGCAGCAACACGATACTGTTTGCCACCGGTTTTTATGACCGCGTACATATGAACCTCTTGAATCGATTTCGGCAGACGAATTTCCACCGAACCCAAGATTTTAGCACCAGACTTCAACCGCAATACAAATTGCGAAACAACAGCCCGTAGCCCTGGCATCCGAGACCAGTCAGTCATGGCCTGCCGCAGGCATGCGGTTTGCCTCGTCTGCATCACCAGTTTCAGGTTTTTATAATCGTGTGAACTCCCCGGTGCCTATCTTGTCCCATTCTTCACCGCCGTCCGCGCATCCCTTGTCACTGATTGCCACCGGCATGACAGAAGTTGACAGGGTCATCACCGCCAAACTCTCCACGGGTGTCCCCCTCGTGGGGCAAGTGTGCCAGTACATCATTTCTGCAGGCGGCAAGCGTTTGCGCCCAGCCCTCATGCTGATGATGAGCGGTGCGCTGGGTTACACACACCCTCACCAGCACACCTTGGCCGCAGTGGTCGAATTCATTCATACAGCCACGTTGCTTCACGACGATGTGGTCGACGAGTCCACCCTGCGACGCGGCCGGGACACGGCAAATGAGCTGTTTGGCAACGCTGCCAGTGTGCTCGTGGGCGACTTTCTCTACTCCCGCGCGTTCCAGATGATGGTTGAAGTGGGCGAGATGAGGGTGATGGAAATCCTTGCCGAAGCCACCAACGTGATTGCCGAGGGTGAGGTGATGCAACTCATGAATATGCGTGACGCCTCCCTCGACAAGGCGGGCTACCTGCAAGTCATCCGATCCAAAACAGCCAAGCTGTTTGAGGCAAGTGCCAGATTGGCCCCCGTCATGGCCAAGGCCAGCGCCGAAGTGGAAGCCGCCTGTGCAGCCTACGGCCAGGCTCTCGGGACGGCTTTTCAGGTAATCGACGATGTGTTGGACTACGAAGGCGACACCCAGATCATGGGGAAAAATCTGGGCGATGACCTTCGCGAAGGCAAAGTGACACTGCCGGTGATACATGCCCTGGAGAACACTGTTGGCGCTGAACGCGACATGCTGATCCATGCAATTGAACATGCCAATGACAGCAACCTTGAACAAGTGCTGGCGATCATTCGCCGCACGGGTGGCGTGGCTGCAGCCCGCAAGGCAGCTGAAGCGGAGGCACAAGTCGCCATCGACGCAGCGATGCAATTGCCTGACGGTGCCTACCGAAAGGCTTTGATAGACTTGGCAGCCACATTGCAAAACCGGGAAAGCTGACCCAAAGGCAGGCCTTTTCCGACACGGGGTGTAGCTTAGTCTGGTAAAGCGCTACGTTCGGGACGTAGAGACCGGAGGTTCGAATCCTCTCACCCCGACCACTTCACGTTTTCGGATGGTGTTGGCGGGTTCCCTTGTCTGTCCAGCGCTGTTGCCTGGGTGTGTGAAAAAGCACAAACCGTACACCGAAACCCAGTATATGCGCACCAATTGCGCTAGATTACGGCGCTATGGCAACTGCTGACTTCCCACCTGTGTCACCCACATCCATGGCGTTGCCCGGTTTGGGTCGTGCATTGATTGCGGCGGGCAAACTGGAGCAGTCTGCAGCGGAGTCCCTGTTCAGGAAAGCCCAGACCGCTCGGACCAGCTTCATTGCGGAACTCACAGGCTCTGGTGCGGTGTCGGCTTCCGATCTTGCACATGTGGTGTCAGCTGCATTCGGCGCACCTTTGCTGGACCTCGATGCGATTGACACCAAGCGCCTGCCGAAGGATGCGTTGGAGGCAAAATTCTGCGTTGACCACCGGGTGCTCGTGCTGGCAAAAAAGAGCAACCGTTTGACCATCGCAACGGCAGACCCCGGCGATCAGCAGGTTGCCGAAAAAATCAAGTTTGCGGCCCAGATGGGCGTGGACTGGGTGATTGCCGAATACGACAAACTGACCAAGCTGATCGAAGTTCAAACCACGTCGGTGTCCAAGGCCATGGACACGATCATCGGCGATGACTTCGAATTCAACGAAGAGACCACCGAAGTGGCCCCTGCAGAGGCCGAAGACAAGAATACCGATGTCGAAGACGCGCCGGTGGTCAAATTCCTGCAGAAGATGCTGCTCGACGCATTCAGCATGCGTGCCTCAGATCTGCACTTTGAGCCTTATGAGCACACCTATCGTGTCCGCTTCCGGATTGACGGCGAATTGAGGGAAATTGCGTCGCCGCCCGTGGCCATCAAGGAAAAGCTGGCCTCGCGCATCAAGGTCATTTCACGGATGGACATTTCGGAAAAACGCGTCCCACAAGATGGCCGAATGAAGCTCAAGGTCGGTGCGGACAAAGTGATCGATTTCCGTGTCAGCACCTTGCCCACCTTGTTCGGTGAAAAGATCGTGATCCGTATCCTGGACCCCAGCAGCGCCAAGCTCGGCATTGAAGCGCTGGGGTACGAGCCAGACGAAAAAGAAAAACTGCTCAAAGCAATCAAGCGGCCTTACGGCATGGTTCTGGTCACAGGCCCGACCGGTTCGGGCAAAACGGTGTCGCTTTACACCTGCTTGAACATCCTGAACCAACCTGGGGTGAACATTTCGACTGCGGAAGACCCGTCTGAAATCAACCTGCCCGGTGTGAACCAGGTGAACGTGAACGACAAGGCGGGCCTGACCTTTGCTGCGGCACTGAAGTCCTTCCTGCGGCAAGACCCCGACATCATCATGGTGGGTGAAATCCGCGACCTGGAAACGGCAGACATTGCCATCAAGGCCGCGCAGACGGGGCACATGGTGCTGTCCACACTCCATACCAATGACGCGCCCACCACGCTCACCCGCATGCTGAACATGGGCATTGCCCCGTTCAACATTGCTTCCAGCGTCATCCTCATCACGGCCCAACGTCTGGCACGTCGGCTGTGTCCCTCATGCAAATTGCCTGCCGACCTGCCACGCAAAGCGCTGCTCGATGCTGGATTCAAAACCGACGACCTGGACGGCACGTGGGTGCCTTACAAACCGGTGGGCTGCAGTGCCTGCAACAATGGATACAAGGGGCGTGTCGGTATCTATCAGGTCATGCCCATCACAGAGGCCATGCAACGCATCATCCTCAAAGGTGGCAGTGCACTGGAAATTGCCGAGCAGGCCGCCATCGAAGGCGTGCGCACGCTGCGGCAATCGGGCTTGCATAAAGTCAAACTGGGTGTGACTTCGCTCGAAGAGGTATTGGGCTGCACCAACGACTGACCCGGCACACACCAGACCAATCAGGGAACATCATGGCGACAGCGACAGCATCCGGCAGCAAAGAGGCCGTGTTCGAATGGCAGGGAAAAGACCGTAACGGCAAAATCGTTCGGGGCGAAATGCGAGCGATGGGCGAAAATCAGGTTCAGGCATCGCTTCGCCGACAGGGCATCCTGCCCACCAAGATCAAGAAGCGCCGGATGTCCAGCGGCAGACGGATCACGACCAAAGAACTGTCCATCTTCACCCGCCAGCTGGCCACCATGATGAAAGCAGGCGTACCCCTGCTGCAAGCGTTCGACATCGTTGGCAAAGGCAACGCCAACCCCAGTGTGGCGAAATTGCTCAACGACATCCGCACAGACGTGGAAACTGGCACGTCGCTGAATGCGGCATTTCGCAAGTACCCCATGTATTTCGACAACCTGTACTGCAACCTGGTCGAAGCAGGCGAAGCCGCCGGTATTCTGGATCAGTTGCTCGACCGCCTTGCGGTCTACATGGAAAAGACCGAGGCCATCAAGAGCAAGATCAAGTCTGCGCTGATGTACCCCATATCGGTGGTGGTCGTGGCGTTTGTGGTGGTGGCTGTCATCATGATTTTTGTGATCCCGGCCTTCAAGTCCACGTTCTCTTCGTTTGGCGCCGATCTGCCCGCCCCCACACTGCTGGTGATCGCCATCAGCGAATTTTTCGTGGCCTACTGGTGGTTGATTTTCGGCTCCATCGGCGGCGGGCTCTACTTTTTCATGCAGGCGTGGAAACGCAATGAAAAAGTTCAAATGTTCATGGACCGTTTGCTTTTGAAGCTGCCCATTTTTGGTACGTTGGTAGAAAAATCCGTGATCGCCCGCTGGACGCGCACCCTGGCAACCATGTTTGCCGCTGGCGTGCCGCTGGTTGAAGCGCTTGATTCTGTGGGAGGCGCATCTGGCAATTTCGTTTACCAGCAGGCCACCGAAAAAATCCAACGGGAGGTATCGACCGGCACGAGCCTGACCACCGCCATGGGCAACGCCAACATCTTCCCGAACATGGTGTTGCAGATGTGTGCCATCGGCGAAGAGTCCGGTTCCATTGACCACATGCTTGGCAAAGCGGCTGATTTTTACGAAGCTGAAGTGGACGACATGGTTGCAGGCCTTTCCAGCTTGATGGAGCCCATCATCATCGTGTTCCTGGGTGGTTTGATCGGGGGCATCGTGGTCTCCATGTACCTGCCCATTTTCAAACTGGGACAGGTGGTCTGATGACAACCCTGCCCGAAATGGATGCAGTCATCGCTGGCGTACTGGGCTTGCTGATCGGCAGCTTTCTCAACGTGGTGATCCATCGCCTGCCCAAAATGATGGAACAGCAGTGGGCCGCCGAGTGCGCAAGCCTCAACACCCCAAACACACCCACACTGCCCGTCGAGAAAACGGCCTATAACCTGGTCACACCTCGGTCAGCCTGTCCGCATTGCGGGCATCGCATCGCCTGGTATCAGAACCTGCCGATCATCAGTTATGTGGCGCTGCGGGGCAAATGCGCTGCGTGTGGCGCGGGCATCGGCATCCGTTATCCGCTGGTCGAGCTGGCCACGGCCCTGTTGTTCGCCTGGTGTGGCTGGACATGGGGACTCACCCCGACGGGGGCCATGTGGGCGGGGTTCAGCGCCACGGTAGTGGCCCTGGCTGCCATTGACTGGGACACCACCCTGCTTCCAGATGATCTCACCTTGCCACTGGTGTGGGCGGGGATGTGCGGCGCAGCACTGAACTGGACGGGCACCACTCTCCCGAATGCGTTGTGGGGTGCTGTGGCTGGCTACCTTTCTTTGTGGCTGGTGTATTGGGCTTTCAAGCTGGCGACGGGCAAGGAAGGCATGGGCTATGGCGATTTCAAGCTGTTTGCAGCATTCGGCGCGTGGTTCGGCTGGCAGGCGCTGGTGCCGGTCATCCTGATGGCATCTGTTTTCGGGGCTGTCGTGGGCATTGCCATGAAGTTCACATCCGGCCTGAGAGAAGGTGGCTACGTGCCATTTGGCCCCTTCCTGGCGTTGGGCGGGCTCACGGCCATGACGCTGTCACCGGCCCGCATGCTGGAGCTGATGGGCCTGTGAGCACCGCTGCCAGAACACTGATAGGACTGACAGGCGGCATTGGCAGCGGCAAGAGCACCGTTGCCGCCATGCTGGCCGATTTGGGTGCAACGGTTCTGGATGCCGACCAGATTGCCCGCACGATCACGCTGTCAGGTGGCAGCGCCATCCCGGCCATCCGTCTGGCATTTGGCGAAGACATAATTAACGCCGATGGATCGCTGAATCGCGAGACCATGCGGGTCAAGGTCTTTGCAGACCCAACCGCCAAGCAGACGCTGGAACACATCACGCACCCCCTGATAGGACAGGCCATTTCTGAGGCCATTGCGGCCATACTGACAGGCACAGTCGTGCTGGACATTCCCTTGCTGACAGAGTCCGACCGCTGGCGAAAACAATTGTCAGCCGTGATCGTGGTGGATTGCCCGGTACAGACCCAACTCGACCGCGTGACCGCACGCAACGGCTGGCCCACCGATACGACGCAGGCCATCATCCGGTCACAAGCGACCCGCGCCCATCGGCTGGCTGCGGCAGATGCCGTGCTGTTCAACGACGGGCTGTCATTGGCCGATCTCCGTGATCAGGTTCGGCAACTGGCTTCACGCCTGGGGATATGATGACCCCCATCCGACACACCTGCTTGGCGCACCTCACACCGTGATTCTTTACGAGTACCCATTCAACGAGCGCATCCGGACCTATTTGCGTCTGGAGCACTTGTTCAGCCGCCTCGTCACCCTTGTCGGCAGGGATGATCCGCTGGATCACCACTTTGCCCTGCACACCCTGTTCGAAATGATCGATGTGGCCTCGCGGGCCGACATGAAATCGGACGTGCTCAAAGACTTGGAACGCCAGAAACAGGTGCTGAACGGCTACCGCGGTAACCCAGCCATTTCGGAAGCTGCACTGGACGAAGTCGTTGGACGCATTGAAAACTACTTCAGCAACCTGAGCCAACTGTCAGGCAAAACGGGCCATGCCCTGAACGAAAATGACTGGCTCATGGGCATTCGAAGCCGCATCTCCATTCCTGGTGGCACGTGTGAATTCGATTTGCCTGCGTATTTCGATTGGCAACACAAACCTGCGGGCATGCGGCGTGAGGCACTGATCGGCTGGTGCGCCACGGTACAACCACTGGCTGATGCCATCGGGATGCTGCTGCAACTGCAACGTGATTCCGGTGTGCCTCAGAAGGTCATGGCCACTGGCGGCCAGTTCCAGCAAAACTTGCCGCAAGGGCGGACGTTTCAGCTCCTTCGCCTCAAAATCAACAGCGCGTTGGGGTTGATTCCTGAAATCAGTGGCAATCGGCTGATGGTGTCGGTGCGGTTGGTGCGCATGGGTGATGACCAACGGTTGCACACCGCGACCGATGATGCATCGTTCGAACTGACCCTGTGCGCCTGAGTCCCATGCCGATCGACGATACCCCTGGCGTGTCGGCCACACCCGCAGCCAAGTGGGTGAGCTGCCCCGCCTGTAGGCAACCCGCCTTGTACGCACCCGACAACCCCTACCGGCCGTTCTGCGGCAAGCTTTGCAGGGCAACCGACCTCGGCCGCTGGGCACAGGAAGAATTCAAGGTGGCGGTGCCACCCACGGACGTGTCAGCAGAAAATATTGAATAAATAAGGCCTTATCGCTTATATTCATTCAATAGTTTGCTACTTATTTATCCATCCACTCCAACACAGGCACAGTGCCTGCCAGCAAAGGTGCCACGCTGACTGGCAGCGTTTGCCAGGCGAATTGCTGGCCTTCGCGCATGACCAGCTCACCTGTCCATGCCGTGACGTGACAAAAGTGCAGCCGCACCAGTGCATGGGGATAGTCCACCACCTGCTCGCGCCAAGGCCGAATGCACGTGGCGTGAATACCCAGTTCTTCATGCAGTTCCCGGACCAGTGCTTGCTCGACCGTTTCCCCGGTTTCGACTTTGCCGCCAGGGAACTCCCAATGCCCCGCGTACGCCTTGCCCGGTGGCCGCGTGGTCAGCAAGAACTGCCCGTCAGCTTGTATCAGCACGCCCACAGCCACGTCGGTGCAAGGCCGGTGTGGTCCACCTGCACGGGGCACTGTTGCATCCACGGCCATCACGTCCCCCGCAGCCGTGACGCTGGCTGGCTTGTCCGCACTCATTGCGTCAGCCCTGCGCCTCGGCTGTGGCAGCCGTGGCATGGTCTTTGGCAAACTGGTAGGCAACGCGCCCGCTGCGCGACCCGCGCTCAAGCGCCCACACCAAGGCCAACGGCCGTGCCGCTGCCACAGCGGCATCGTCGGCGCCAAAATGGCGCAACCATTGGGCCACGATGGCCAAATATTCGTCCTGGCTGAACGGGTAAAAGCTCACCCACAAACCAAACCGCTCTGACAAGGAAATTTTTTCTTCGATCACCTCGCCCGGGTGCACCTCACCATCGTCGGTGTGGGTGTAACTGAGGTTGTCCTTCATGTACTCGGGCAACAGGTGGCGCCGGTTGCTGGTGGCGTAAATCAGCACATTGGCACTGGTGGCCGAAACCGACCCATCCAATATGGACTTGAGCGCCTTGTACCCAGACTCACCTTCGTCAAAGCTCAGGTCATCGCAAAACACGATGAAGCGCTCTTGGCGTTCGGCCACCAAGTCAATGATGTCGGGCAAATCGACCAAGTCGCTCTTGTCCACCTCGATCAGCCTCAGCCCCTGGTCCTTGAACGCGTTCAGGCAAGCTTTGATCAACGACGATTTGCCCGTGCCACGCGCACCGGTCAGCAGCACGTTGTTGGCGGGCTGTCCGCTCACAAAGCGCTGCGTGTTGCGAACGATTTTGTCTTTCTGTGCATCCACCTCGCACACATCGGCCAATGTGAGCGACGAAACGTGCCGGATGGCATCCAACCGCCCCTGCCCATTGCTGCGACGCCTGTACCTGAAAGCAACCGATGCCTCCCAGTCAGGTTGAGCAGGCAGACCACCAGGCACAACGGCTTCGATGCGGGCAACCAGCGCCTCCAGGCGACTCAGCAGAGGGCCAAACGAGTCACTCATGAGCGGTAATCGGCGTTGATGGTCACGTAGTCGTGGCTGAAGTCACAGGTCCAGACCGTGTCGGTACAGGCACCGCGCCCCAAGCCGACGCGCACACGGATCTCGGCCTGCGCCATCACCCGGGCTCCGTCACTCTCCTGGTAATCAGGGTGGCGCCCACCTTTCGTGGCCACGTGCACCTCGTCCAGGTGCAACTCGATCAGCGATTGATCCAGGTCGTCTATCCCGGCGTACCCCACTGCGGCCAGAATACGTCCCAGGTTGGGGTCACTGGCGAAAAATGCGGTCTTGACCAAGGGTGAGTGTGCAATCGCATAACCCACTTTCAAGCACTCATCAGCCGTGCGCCCGCCCTCCACCTGAATGGTGATGAACTTGGTGGCACCTTCCCCATCTCGCACCATGGCATGGGCCAGGTACTGAGCCACTTCCAGCAGCGCGGCCTCAAGGGCTTGCCCGTCAGTAGAGGACAGGTCTGTGATGGGTGCATGTGCGGCCTGGCACGTGGCAATCAGCACAAACGAATCATTGGTCGACGTGTCGCCGTCCACGGTCACGCGGTTAAACGAGCGGTCTGCCAGAGACTGCGTGAGCCCCTGCAGCAAGCCCTGCTCGATATTGGCGTCGGTGGCAATATAGCCCAGCATGGTGGCCATGTTGGGGCGGATCATGCCCGCCCCTTTAGCCATGCCTGTCACAGTCACCCGTTGACCGCCCAGCGTCACCTGTCGGCTGATGGCTTTGGGTTGGGTGTCGGTCGTCATGATCGCTTCTGCCGCGCGCAGCCAGTTGTCTGCACGCGCATCGGCCACGGCCGCAGGCAAGCCTGCCATCACGCGGTCCACCGGCAACTGCTCCATGATCACGCCGGTAGAGAACGGCAGCACTTGGCTGGCCTGGATATTCAGTTGCGATGCCAAGGCCACACAGGTGTCCTTGGCACGGCGCAAACCTTCTTCACCCGTCCCGGCGTTGGCATTGCCCGTGTTGATGACGATGGCACGGATGCCGTCACCCGTTGCCAGGTGCGTCCGGCACACCTGCACGGGCGCAGCACAGAAACGGTTGCGCGTGAACACCGCCCCCACCGCTGAACCGGGTGCCAGCAGCATCACGGTGACATCTTTGCGGTTCTGTTTGCGAACACCCGCCTCGGTCACGCCAAGAGACAAGCCTGGCACGGGATGCAGCGCGTCGGCTGCGGGCAAAGGTAAGTTGACAGGCATAGGCCCCTTTCGGTTCAGTGGGTTCGTGCTCAGGCCAGTTTGCCGTGGCAATGCTTGTATTTCTGACCGCTGCCACAGGGGCATGGGTCGTTGCGGCCCACACGTGGCAGACCACCGGCGAAAGCACGTGGTGCGTTTTGGACCGTTTGCGCATCCACAATGGTTTCTGCCTCGCCGGTTTCAGTCGGTGCCGTGTAGGTCACGTTGCTGATATGTTCGGCGCGGTCTTCTATTTGCTGTGCGGCATCGGTCAGTTGGTCACCTGACTGCACACGAACGGTCATCAGCATGCGTGTGACCTCGTTCTTCACACTGTCCAGCAACTGACCGAACAGCTCGAATGCCTCGCGCTTGTATTCCTGCTTGGGTTGTTTCTGCGCGTAACCCCGCAGATGGATGCCCTGGCGAAGGTAGTCCAGTGCGCTCAGGTGTTCACGCCAGTGGCTGTCCAGGCTTTGCAGCAGGACCATGCGCTGAAATCCCAGGAAGTTGGCTTCGCCGACCAGCTCCACTTTGGCGTTGAACACGCCGTGCGCAGCAGCCAGCACCTTGGCCAGAATGTCTTCGTCTGTCAGGTTCTCGGCCGTGGTCAGCAGGCCTGAGAGGTCAATTTCCACGGCCCACTCGTCCTTCAGCACACGCTCCAGGCCAGGCAAGTCCCACTGCTCTTCCACGCTCTCGGGCGGCACGAACTGGTGCACCAGGTCAGTGAAACAGCCTTCTCGCAGTGAATGGATCTGCGCTTGCAGGTTGGCGGCATCCAGGATGTCGTTGCGCTGCTGGTAAATGACCTTGCGCTGGTCATTGGCCACGTCGTCGTATTCAAGCAACTGCTTGCGGACATCGAAGTTGCGCGCTTCCACCTTGCGCTGCGCGGACTCGATGCTGCGGGTCACCATGCCTGCCTCGATGGCCTCGCCCTCTGGCATCTTCAGCCTGTCCATGATCGCCCGCACACGGTCGCCGGCAAAAATCCGCATGAGCGAGTCGTCCAGGCTCAGGTAGAAACGGGAAGAACCCGGGTCGCCCTGGCGTCCGGAACGGCCACGCAACTGGTTGTCGATGCGGCGCGACTCGTGGCGTTCGGTGGCAATGATGCGCAGGCCCCCAAGTGACTTGACCTTTTCGTGGTCAAGCGCCCATTGCGCTTTCACTGCCTCGATCTTTGCTGTACGCATAGCGTCATCCAGCTTGGGGTCAGCGCTGACTGCGTGAATCAGCTTTTCAAGGTTGCCACCCAGCACGATGTCCGTCCCGCGACCCGCCATGTTGGTTGCGATCGTGATCATTTTCGGGCGACCCGCCTGGATGATGATGTCGGCCTCGCGAGCGTGCTGCTTGGCATTCAGCACCTGGTGCGGCAAACCCGCCTTGTCAAGCAGTGCCGAAATGATTTCCGAGTTTTCAATGGACGATGTGCCCACGAGCACGGGCTGCTCGCGTTCGTAACATTCACGGATGTCGGCAATGGCCGCCACGTATTTTTCGTTTGTGGTCTTGTAGACGCGATCCAGTTGATCGTCGCGCTTGCTGATGCGGTTGGGTGGGATCACCACCGTTTCAAGACCGTAAATTTCCTGGAATTCGTACGCTTCGGTATCCGCCGTACCCGTCATGCCAGACAGCTTGGCGTACAGCCTGAAGTAGTTCTGGAACGTGATGGACGCCATCGTCTGGTTTTCCGCCTGGATCTGTACCTTCTCTTTGGCTTCAACCGCTTGGTGCAGGCCATCGCTCCACCGGCGACCGCTCATCAAACGGCCAGTGAATTCGTCCACGATGACAATTTCGCCGTCTTGCACCACGTAGTGCTGGTCACGGTGATAGACATGGTGTGCACGCAGCGAAGCATTCAAATGATGCATCAGCGAAATGTTGGCCGGGTCGTACAAAGAAGCCCCATCAGGCAACAGCCCCGCAGCAGCCAGCAAGCGCTCAGCAGTTTCATGACCTTGCTCGGTCAGGAAGATCTGGTGTGACTTCTCATCCAGTGTGAAGTCACCTGGCTTGGTCACGCCTTCACCGGTGCGCGGATCGGCTTCGCCTTCCTGGCGGGTCAGCAAGGGGGCGATGCTGTTGATCGCCAGGTACATGGCCGTGTGGTCTTCGGCTTGACCGCTGATGATCAGTGGCGTGCGTGCCTCGTCGATCAGGATGGAGTCAACTTCGTCGACGATGGCGTAATTCAGCCCCCGCTGAACGCGGTCGACCACCTCGTAAACCATGTTGTCACGGAGGTAGTCAAAGCCGTACTCGTTGTTCGTACCGTAGGTGATGTCTGCGGCATAGGCTGCCTGTTTCTCTTCACGGGACATCTGGGGCAGGTTGATGCCTACGCTCAGGCCCAGAAACCCATACAGGCGCCCCATCCACTCAGCATCTCGACTGGCAAGGTAATCATTGACAGTCACCACATGCACGCCCTTGCCAGACAGTGCATTGAGATAGACCGCCAATGTAGCGGTCAGCGTCTTGCCCTCACCTGTGCGCATTTCGGCGACCTTGCCGTTGTGCAGTGCCAGGCCTCCAACCATTTGCACATCAAAGTGGCGCATTTTCATGATGCGCTTGCTGCCTTCGCGCACCACGGCAAAGGCTTCTGGCAGCAGGGCATCCAGCGTCTCGCCGGACTGGATACGCGCTTTGAATACGCGTGTTTTGTCTTTCAGGTCCTCATCGGAGAGCTTTTCCAGCACCGACTCCAATCCATTGATCTGCGCCACCGTTTTGCGGTAGGTTTTGAGCAGGCGGTCGTTTCGGCTGCCGAAAATTTTGGTAAGGATGTTGGTAGCCATGAAATGTGAACGAAAAATGAACCCAGCCAGTGGGTAAACGGCCAACAGACCAACCAATCATCAGTCAGCCCCGCGATGCAGGCCAGCAATTGGTGGCAAACCGCTCATTTTAAACCCCCGTTCTCAGGGAGAGTTCGGCCCCCATTCCCGCTGGTGCCGTCCCCGGTCAGCGTGCGGGCAACGACGGTCTGGCAACCGCAGCCGTTGCTTTGGCTGCAGCCGTTTTGACCTCTGTCGTTGGCCGCAAAAAGTGCTGTGGATCCTGTGCCACACCCGCCAGCCACACCTCGAAATGCAGGTGTGGGCCCGTCGATCGACCGCTTGAACCCACGCTGGCAATGCGTTGGCCACGTTTGACGATGTCCCCGACCTTTGCGACCACATGCGAGGCATGTGCGTAACGCGTGATGAGTTCATTGCCGTGGTCAATTTCAACCATGTTGCCGTAGGCGGGGTGGTATTCCTGCGTCACCACCACGCCACCCGCAGCAGCCAGAATGGACGTCCCGGTATCGGCAGAAAAATCAAGCCCTGTGTGCAGTGCCCGCTGCCCGGTCACCGGGTCGACCCGCCAGCCAAAGCCCGAGCCCGAATCCACACCCGGCACAGGTGCAGCCGTGGGCAGCATGTGCTTGCGCATCCTGTCGGAGAACAGGCTGGATTCGGCATGTACCAGTCGGTCGTTGCTTTGAACCGCCTGTGAATCCAAGGTGTCCAGCGCAGCATGCAAATAGTCGATGGACAGTGTCTCAGGAAGCACCAGCGGTCCGCCGGCGCCTTGCTTTGCTTTCGCCTCGTTGGCAGGCAGCCCCGCCAGTGCGGCCACCCGTTCACTCAGGGCATCCAGTTGCACCAGGCGAGCCTGCATGTCACCCAATTTGCGTGCCATGGCATCCAGGTTTTCCTTCAGATACCGCTCCTGTCCCATGCGCTCACGGGTGGTGATCATCTCCACAATCGGCGTGATGATCGGCCAGCCTTGGCGGGCACCGTGAACAAACACCAGGTGATACATCGCAACCGACAACATGATCAAAGCCAGGGCTGCCGATGCGCCCAAGCCCGCCAATTGCCAACCTGTCAGGTGAATGGCTTTGGGTCTGGCCAACCAGGGGTCAGTGATAATCAAATGCATGAACTTCTCTCAAGTTGGGTGATGAATGCACCGCACAACCGCACGCGTCGTGCGCTGGCATTCAACGATGCGCTGAGTGAATCACCCACCATGCAAAAGCTGGGTGCGCTGATCAGTCAGTCACAAAGTCAGCTCAAAAGCATTTCGCATCTGCTGCCGAAATTTTCCGGGCGAGCGATACAGGCTGGCCCCATAGATGAACAAGGCTGGTGCCTGCTGGTCACGAACGCGGCCATAGCGGCCAAACTGCGCCAACTGGTGCCCGACATCGAACGCCATCTCGCCGCATCTGGCATGCAGCCCGCCAAAGTCAGAATCAAGATATTGAAACCCTGACCCAGGCAAACACACTGGGCACATTCCATCTGCCGAAACTGCGCAGCGGGTTGCATGCTAGCCTGGGTGCGGCGTTCAGGCAACAAAAAACCCGCAGACTCTTTCGAATCAACGGGTTGAATTTTTTCCACTTGAGGTGGCAGGAACCGTGGAGATGGTGCCGCTTGTCGGATTCGAACTGACGACCTACCGCTTACAAGGCGGTTGCTCTACCAACTGAGCTAAAGCGGCAACGCCCACTATTCTACTTTATTCTGGTCAACGTCGGACGAGACGTCTTTCCGGTTGGTGGCGAAGGTGGATCAGGGTCATTCGGATCACCCGTGCCCTTGGGTGATTCTGCTTCAACAGGTGGCGCTTGTCCGACGAGCGACAACACGCCAGGTGCGTCTGACTGGGTCACTTGTCCGGATGCTGCATCCACCGAAGCGCCTCCGGAAGCTTCCACCAGGGTCTCTTCCAATGGAAAGGCCATACCCTGACCGTTTTCACGCGCGTAGATGGCATGAACACGCCCCACCGGTATCGATATGCTTTGGGGGATACCACCAAATCGCGCCTTGAACTCGATGTGGTCGTTGCCCAGCACCAAGCCCGCCGTGGCATCCAGGCTGGCGTTGAGCACGATCTCCCCGTCCACCACATGTTGCCTGGGCACCCGAACCGACGCGTCCACCGCGACCGCAAGGTAAGCCGTGAAACCATTGTCTTCGCACCATTGGTGCATGGCGCGAATCAAATAGGGGCGTGTGGAAGGAACATCTTTCATATGTCGACGGGCACCTTAGCCAAGTTACTTGCGCATGACCTTTTCCGATGGCGTCAGCGCCTCGATATACGCAGGGCGCGAAAAAATACGCTCGGCATACTTCAGCAAAGGCGCCGCATTTTTGCTGAGCTCGATGCCATAAAAATCAAGGCGCCACAACAACGGTGCAATGGCCACGTCCAGCATCGAGAAACTGTCACCCAACATGAACTTGTTTTTCAGGAAAACCGGTGCCAGCTGCGTGAGCCTGTCGCGGATGTATGCACGGGCCTTTTCCATGGCCTTTTCGTTGCCCTTGCCCGCACGGGACTCCAGCACGGAAACGTGAACAAACAGCTCTTTTTCGAAATTCAGCAAGAACAAGCGAACGCGCGCGCGGTCAACCGGGTCACCAGGCATCAACTGCGGATGCGGGAAACGTTCATCGATGTACTCGTTGATGATGTTTGACTCGTACAGAATCAGGTCCCGTTCGACCAGTATGGGCACCTGCCCGTAAGGATTCATCACCGCAATGTCTTCAGGCTTGTTGAACAGGTCAACGTCCCGAATCTCAAAGTCCATGCCTTTCTCGAAGAGCACGAAACGGCAGCGATGAGAAAAAGGGCACGTCGTGCCTGAATACAAAACCATCATGACTAGGAATCCTCAAAGAAAAAAGTGGCGACGCGGGTGCTCCGCAACGCCACTGTTCAGGAGCCAGGCGCCCGAGGCGCCGGCCAAATCTTACTTGATGTCTTTCCAGAAAGCTGCATTCAGCTTCCATGCGATGACCGTGAACACAGCCAGGAACGCCAACACCCACATGCCCAGATTTTTCCGGGTGTTCTGGATGGGCTCGGCCATCCACTGCATGAAGCCAACCAGATCACCGATGGCCTGATCGTATTCAGCGGGCGACATGGTACCCGGTGTCACCTGCTCCCAGCTCTTCAGCTTCTGGACATCGTGACCGTTTTCCTTGACCGTTTCGAACACGGGACGGCGCTCACCCTGCAACTGTCCCAGCACGTGAGGCATGCCTACGCTCGGGAAAGCCATGTTGTTCCAGCCAGTCGGCTTGGTTTCATCACGGTAGTAGGTGCGCAGATAGGTGTACAGGTAATCGGCACCCGTGCCGGCGTGGCTGGCACGGGACCGGGCAACCAGCGTCAGGTCAGGCGGGTTGGCACCGAACCAATCTTTGGCCTGACGCGGATCGATGGCAGACTTCATCACGTCACCCACTTTGTCAGTGGTGAACATGAGGTTTTCTTTGATCTGCTTTTCAGTCAGGCCAATGTCTCGCATGCGGTTGTAACGCATGAAGGCAGCTGAGTGACAACTCACGCAGTAATTGACAAACAGCTTGGCGCCGTTTTGCAGTGCGCCCAGATCGTTGGAGCGATCGGGTGCTTTGTCCAGATGCACGTCGCCACCAGCAGCTTGAACGCCACCGACAAGGGCAAACACCAGACTGAGGGCTGTGATGATTCTTTTCATATGGTTACTCCACAACGCTTTCAGTGTGCAGCAAAGGTCACGCGGGTCGGCACAGGCTTGCACTGACCGATACGACTCCACCAAGGCATCAACAGGAAGAAGCCAAAGTAGAACAGGGTACCCACCTGAGAAACCAGTTCACCGGTAGGGCTGGGTGGTTTGACACCCAGGTAGCCCAGGATGAAGAAGTTGATGACGAACACGGCATACAACCACTTGTTCCAGCTTGGGCGGTAGCGGATGGACTTGGCCTCGCTGAAATCCAGCCACGGCAGGAAGAACATGATGATGACAGCGCCACCCATCACGACCACACCCCAGAACTTGGCGTCAATGGACAGCATCAGCGCGACGGCCACCACTGCAGCACCCAGCACACCCACTTTCAAGGGCGCAGGCATTTTGATCTTGGCCACACCCAGCAATGCACCCAGCAGCACAACGGCCACCAGCACATACATGAACTGGCTGGTCACGGCACGCAACATGGAGTAGTAGGGCGTGAAGTACCAGACAGGCGCAATGTGCAGAGGCGTTTTGAGCGGATCGGCCGGGATGAAGTTGTTGTACTCCAGGAAGTAACCTCCCAACTCAGGCGCGAAGAACACGATGGCGGAGAACGCCATCAGGAACACCGACACACCCAACAGGTCGTGCACGCTGTAATAGGGGTGGAAAGGAATGCCGTCCAGCGGAATGCCATTGGCATCCTTGGTGGCCTTGATTTCCACGCCGTCAGGGTTGTTGGAGCCCACTTCATGCAACGCAATGATGTGCGCCACCACCAGACCCAGCAGCACCAGCGGCACGGCGATCACGTGGAAGGAGAAGAAGCGGTTCAAGGTGGCATCGCCCACCACGAAGTCACCACGGATCAGCAGGGCCAGGTCAGGACCGATGAACGGGATGGCAGAAAACAGGTTCACGATCACCTGCGCCCCCCAGTAGCTCATCTGGCCCCAGGGCAACAGGTAACCCATGAAAGCCTCGGCCATCAGCACCAGGAAAATGGCGCAGCCGAAAATCCAGACCAGTTCACGCGGTTTGCGGTAGCTGCCATAGATGAGGCCACGGTACATGTGAAGGTACACCACCACAAAGAACGCAGATGCCCCGGTTGAATGCATGTAGCGGATCAACCAGCCCCACGGCACGTCGCGCATGATGTACTCGACCGAAGCGAACGCCACGTTCGCATCAGGCTTGTAGTGCATGACCAGGAAAATGCCGGTGACGATCTGGATGACCAGCACCAGCAGTGCCAGGGAACCGAAGAAATACCAGAAGTTGAAGTTCTTGGGTGCGTAGTACTCGGACAAATGCTCTTTGTAGAGCTTGGACAGCGGGAACCGGTTGTCAACCCAGTTCAGCGCCTTGACAGCCGCAGGGGCGTCGGCGGGGACTTCTTTGAATTCAGCCATGATGAACCTTATTTCGCTTGGAGCTTGAAGATCGCTCAGATCACGCTTTTTTGTCGTCGCCGATCAACAGCTTGGTTTCCGACAGGTACATGTGCGGCGGAACTTCCAAATTGTCGGGTGCGGGCTTGTTCTTGAACACGCGCCCGGCCACGTCGAACGTGGAGCCGTGGCATGCACACAGGAAACCACCTTGCCAGTTGTCTGGCAGGGAAGGTTGGGCACCGGGTGTGAGCTTCTCGCCGGGCGAACAACCCAGGTGGGTACAGATACCGACACCCACAAACACCTCTGGCTTGATCGAGCGGTGCTGGTTCTTGGCGTATTCGGGTGTGGGGAAGGCTTTGCGATCCGATTTGGGGTCGACCACATCAGGCTCTGTCTTGGCCAGACTGGCAACCTGCTCGGGCGTGCGGCGCAGGATCCAGACGGGCTTGCCACGCCACTCGACCGTGATTTTCTGACCTGGCGGGATCTCGGAAATGTCCACCTCGATGGACGCACCGGCCGCTTTGGCTCGCTCGGACGGGGCAAATGAACTGACGAAGGGAACGGCCACGGCCGCAGCCCCAGCTCCCCCCACAGCACATGATGTGATCAGCCAGGTGCGTCGGCTGTTGTCTACGCTTGCTTCGCTCATGTAGATCTTTCTTGGACTAAATTCGGATGGGCGACCCTGAAGGTCAACCTGTGGATTGTAGTAAACCCTGAGACGCCATCCGGCTTATCAGAGTGTCTTGGTGGCCTATCGGGCTTGAATTGCACACCAGCCCCCTTACATCAAGCTGTTTTGCCCACCAATTCGAAATGCTCGACCACCGGGGGAGACAGGAAAAAAGGCCCCACGATGGCCCGCCAGGCTGTGAACGCATCGCTGCCACGGAAGCCGACCGTGTGGTCTTCCAAGGTCAGCCAGAAGATCGTGAGCACGTAGCGGCCAGGCGACTCGATGCTGCGGTTGAGCTTGTAGCCTTTGAAACCGGCCGAATGGGCAATGACGGTTTCAACGCCGCGCTGCAACGCGGCTTCGAACGCGCCAGCTTGGCTGGCGTCCACACGCAAATCGGCAATTTCCAGGATCATGGTTCAGGCTCCAGAGTCAATACACGGCAATGCAGGCCATGTTACCGCCACAAACCGTCGCAGGCGGCGGCTACCATTGCGGGTTGCGCATTGGCCAATCAATGCATGCTTGGAGACGCCAGGCACAGACAGTCCGTTTAATCCTCCTCACCTTTTCGGAGCACACATGAGCACATCCACCATTCAAACCGTCGGCATCGTTGGCGCTGGCACCATGGGCAACGGCATTGCACAGGCCTGCGCCGTCAAGGGCATCCGTGTCGTGATGGTCGACATCAGCGAAGCGGCCGTGGCCAAGGGCCTGGCCACCCTGTCGGGCAGCCTGGATCGCCTGGTCAAGAAAGAAAAAATGTCTGCAGACGACAAGGCTGCGGCGTTGGCGCTGATCCAGGGCAGCACGTCGTACGACGACCTGAAGGCGGCCGACCTCGTCATCGAGGCCGCCACCGAAAACGAAACGCTCAAGGTCAAAATCCTGCAGCAACTGGACGGCATCCTGCCTGAAGGTGCCATTTTGGCCACCAACACTTCCAGCATCTCCATCACCAAGCTGGCTGCGGTGACGAAGCGGGCCGACAAGTTCATCGGCATGCACTTTTTCAACCCCGTGCCCCTGATGGCGCTGGTGGAAATCATCCGAGGCTTGCAAACCAGCGACGACACCCATGATGCCGTCAAAGCCATGGCTGAGCGTCTGGGCAAATCACCGATCACCGTGAAGAACTCGCCCGGTTTCGTCGTCAACCGCATCCTGGTGCCCATGATCAACGAGGCGTTTTTTGTGCTGGCAGAAGGCCTGTCCACGCCCGAAGACATCGACGCTGGCATGAAACTCGGTTGCAATCACCCCATTGGCCCTTTGGCATTGGCCGACATGGTGGGCCTGGACGTGTGCCTGGCCGTCATGAACGTGTACTTCGAAGAGTTTGCAGACAGCAAATACCGCGCATGCCCGCTGCTCAAGGAAATGGTGGCCGCCGGTTTCCTGGGCCGCAAAACGGGCAAAGGCGTGTACACGTACTGAGTGCCATCGACCGCTTGCGGTGTTCACATCCCGGTACTTGACCGGGTTGTGAACACTCATTATTTGTATAGCTGACTATTCATACAAATAAAGCGGTGGAGCCATATTTTCCATAAAATTTAAATCCAACCACACCGACAACAGTTCGGCGCACACCCAGGCAAACAGCCATGAATACATTTGATTTCGACCTGTTTGTCATCGGTGGCGGCAGTGGTGGTGTGCGCGCCGCCCGCATGGCCGCGCAACGCGGCGCCCGCGTGGCCCTGGCCGAGGTGCTGGGCACCGAAGGCTTGGGCGGCACCTGCGTTAACGTGGGGTGCATCCCCAAAAAGCTGTACAGCTACGCCGCGCACTATGCCGAGTCGGCGCACGAGGCACACGGCTACGGCTGGGAAGGCTCCGCACCCACCCTGAACTGGACCACACTGAAAACCAACCGGTCCACCGAAATCACCCGACTGAATGGGGTGTACGGCAACCTGTTGCGCGGCTCGGGGGTCACTGTGTTCAATGCGTTTGCTGCGTTGCAAGGCGGGCACACCATCGGGCTGGCCACACTCAATGCCGACGGCAGTCCCGGCCACAGCCAGGTCACGGCGCGGCACATCCTGGTGGCCACAGGCGGCACGCCGCACGTGCCGCACTTCGCTGGGCGCGAACATGTCGTCACGTCAGACGACATGTTCGACCTGCCCGATTTCCCGCAGCGGCTGGTGGTGGTGGGTGGTGGCTACATCGCATGCGAATTTGCATCCATCTTCAACGGCCTGGGCGCGCGCGTGACTCAGCTTTACCGGGGCGAGCAGGTGTTGCGCGGCTTTGACGACGAGGTGCGCCACTTCCTGGCCGCCGAAATGACCAAGGCTGGCGTTGACCTGCGCCTCAACGCTGGCGTGCTGGCCATAAACCGCCAGCCAGACGGCCTGCACGTGAAGCTGGAAGACGGCAACACACTGGTGGCCGATACCGTGCTGTACGCCACTGGCCGGGTGCCCAATGTGAACGGCCTGGGGCTGGAGGCTGCTGGCGTGGCCCAGGGCGCGCAAGGTGCCATCGTGGTGAACGCGCAGTACCAGACCAATGTGCCGCACATCTACGCGGTGGGCGACGTCACGGCACGCGTGCAGCTCACGCCCGTGGCGCTGGGCGAGGCCATGGTGGTGGTGGACCAGCTGTTCGGCCCCGCAGCAGGCAAGCCACCCCGCCAGATGGCGTACGACTGCATTCCCACTGCCGTGTTCACACACCCCAACGTGGGCACGGTGGGCCTGAGCGAGGCACAGGCGCGCGAGCAGTTTGCGCACGTCACCGTGTTCCGCTCGGAATTCCGCTCGCTCAAGCACACCCTCAGCGGCAGCACCGAGCGAACGCTCATGAAGCTGCTGGTGGACACCGCCACCGACCGCGTGGTGGGCCTGCACATGGTGGGCGCAGAAGCCGGCGAAATCGTGCAGGGCTTTGCCGTGGCCATGAAAGCCGGGGTCACGAAAACGGTGTTTGACAGCACACTGGGCATCCACCCCACGGCAGCGGAAGAATTCGTGACCATGCGCGACCCCGTCAAACCTGCATGAACCTTTTCCTGGGCCGACCATGAGCACGATTCACATCCCCCCCTTCACGGCCCCCACGCGCCACACCGACGCGGCCAGCGCACTGGCACAGGTGCAGGCCATCTACCAGCAGGGCATTGACCACCTGCGTGAAGGCATGCAAGCCTTCGTGCGCGGCGACCCCGGCACCGACGAGCAGCGTGTGCGCGCGCACTACCCGCTGGTTCGTTTTCACTCGCCGCTGAATTCACCGATAGAAAACACCTCTTCCGCATTGATCACAACGCGTTTGAGCTATGGTTTTGTGGCAGGTCCGGGCCGGTTTGAGACCACACTGACCCGCCCTGACCTGTACGCAGACTACCTATTGAAGCAGTTTCAACTGCTGCTGCACAACCACGGCGGCGAGCTGGAGGTGGCCACCAGCAACCAGCCCATCCCCATCCATTTTTCGTTCGCCGAGCATGACCACGTGGAAGGCAACCTGACAGCTGCCCGCCGCGCGCGCATGCGCGACGTGTTTGACCTCCCCGACCTGGGCGTGATGGATGACGGCATCGCCAACGGCTCGTTCGAACCCGCCCCAGGCGAGCCGCAACCCCTGTCGCTGTTCACCGCACCGCGGGTGGACTATTCGCTGCAGCGCCTGCGCCACTACACCGGCACCGCACCCGAGTGGTTCCAGAACTTTGTGCTGTTCACCAACTACCAGTTCTACATCGACGAGTTCATCAAGCTGGGCCGTGCCGAAATGGCCCGCCCTGACAGCGAGTACGTCGCCTTCGTCGAACCCGGCAACCTGGTCACCCGTCGCTCGGGCCTGGCCGCCGAGGCAGTTGACGCATGGGGCCAGGAGCCCCCGCGCCTGCCGCAAATGCCGGCCTACCACCTGTTGCGGGCCGACCGCAGCGGCATCACCATGGTCAACATCGGCGTGGGGCCCAGCAACGCCAAAACCATCACCGACCACATTGCCGTGCTGCGCCCCCACGCCTGGCTGATGCTGGGCCACTGCGCTGGCCTGCGCAACAGCCAGCAACTGGGCGACTACGTGCTCGCCCACGCCTACGTGCGCGAAGACCACGTGCTGGACGAAGAGTTGCCGTTGTGGGTGCCCATTCCGGCCCTGGCCGAGGTGCAACTGGCACTGGAAGCTGCCGTCGCTGACGTGACCAGCGTGGCCCGGCACGAGCTGAAAAGCATCATGCGCACCGGCACCGTGGCCAGCACCGACAACCGCAACTGGGAGTTGTTGCCCACCCACAACGTGCCCACCACGCCACAACGCCGCCTGAGCCAGAGCCGCGCCGTGGCGCTCGACATGGAAAGCGCCACCATTGCCGCCAACGGATTCCGTTTCAGGGTGCCCTACGGCACGCTGCTGTGCGTGAGCGACAAGCCCTTACACGGCGAAATCAAGCTGCCCGGCATGGCCAACCACTTCTACCGCGAGCGGGTGGACCAGCACCTGCGCATCGGCATCCGCGCGGTCGAACTGCTGCGCCAGCAGGGTACCGAGCAACTGCACAGCCGCAAACTGCGCAGTTTTGCCGAGGTAGCGTTCCAATAGGCTGTTGAACGACACTGGCGTCATGGCCTTCCTGGACATCAAGACCATTCTCACCCTCACGGCACTGACGCTGTTTGCCGTGGCGGGTGCGATGAGTCTGGTCATGGGGCAACAGCTGAGCCCGGCGGCACGCGCTGCACGCGGCAGCCTGATTGCGCAGGCAGGCGGGTGGTCGGCCATCGTGATGGCTGAATTCGTGTGGGACATGCCACTGTCGGTCCTGGCCATGGCCTGTGGCTCGCTGGCCAACCTGCTGATGTTCGCGGCACTGGGGCATTGGCTGGGAGAACGGCCGGGGCGGTTGTTGCTGCGCATCCTGTGCGTGGCCATGCCGCTGGGTTATGCGCTGGGCTACGGCAGCTACCCTTTCCGCGTGGGATGGTCCAACGCGCTGCTGGCAACCCAGTTCGTCGTGATGGCCACCGCTGCGCTGTGGCATTCCACACGATCTGCTGAGATGGGTTGGCGCGTGCTTTTGGCCCTGTGCTATGGCGCCATGTCGGTGTTGACGCTGGGACGTGGCATTTTGGGCGGTTGGTTCACCGAGCTTTACCCAACGTTTGTCACGCCACACCCGGTCAACGTGGCCGCGCAAATGATGGCCAACATCAGCCTGGTGCTGTCGACAGTTGCCATCCTGGTGGCGTGGCGCCGTGAAATCGAAATTCAGCTGGAACGCCAGGCCCTGACAGATCCGCTGACCGGTCTGCTGAACCGACGCGGTTGGCTCAAGTACGGCGACATGGTCGTTGCCCAGGCGCGCAGGCACCACCACAGCGTGGGCATCCTCATGCTCGACCTCGATCACTTCAAGCAGGTCAATGACCGCCTCGGCCACGAGGCGGGCGACCGTGCCCTCTCACTGCTCGCCAAATGCCTGACCACCACCATGCGGGAAAGTGACGTGTGCGGTCGGCTGGGCGGTGAAGAGTTTGCGCTGCTGCTGCCTCGAGTCGATGAGACTTCAGCTGCGGCGCTGGATCAGCGCTTGCGTGCCCTGTTTCAAGCCCAATCGGGCGACACGCTGGGCATCACACTGAATTTCAGCTCGGGCCTGGCTTTTTGCGACTTGGCCCAACCCGATGCACTGAAGCAGGCACTGATGAAGGCCGATGCATCCATGTACCAGGCCAAAGCCAATGGCCGCGGGCGCATGTACGCCGACGCCAACATCCCCATCCCCGACGAGCGGGTCAACTGAGCAGACGCTCGGCTTCCTCGGCGGCAACCATGCCTTCGTCGGTGGGCACCACCCACACCTCAACCGTGCTGCCCGTCGCATGGATGGGCGCGACCGCATCGCCCACAGCGGCGCGGTTGGCGTCCGCATCGATCGCCACCCCCAGCCAGGCCAATTGCTGGCACACGTCGGCACGCAGCTGGGCATCGTGCTCGCCAATGCCGCCACTGAAGGCCAGCACATCCAAACCCTGGGAACAGGCCACCATGGCACCCGATTCGCGCACCACTCGGTGCGTGAACAGCTCAATGGCTTTGCGGGCGGAAGCGCCGGTTTCAGAACGCAAGCGCCGCATGTCGGCTGAAATGCCCGACACGCCCAGCAACCCGCTTTGTTTGTACAGCAGCGTTTGCAAACGCTTGTGGTCCCAGCCTTGCTCCAGCAGGTAAAGCAGCACACCGGCATCGAGCGCACCCGTGCGCGTGCCCATCATCAGGCCATCGAGCGCAGAAAAGCCCATGGTGGTGGCCACGCTGCGTCCGTTGACGGCCGCGCACAGGCTGGCACCGTTGCCGAGGTGCGCCATCAGCACCCGCCCCAGACCACGCGTGCTGCGCCGGGCCAGCACGCCGGCCACATACTGGTAAGACAGTCCATGGAAGCCATAGCGCTTGATACCCAGGTCAACCAGCGCCTGCGGCAGCGGGAAACTGCCCGCCACGTCAGACAGCGTGGCATGGAAGGCAGTGTCGAAGCACGCCACCTGAGGCAGGTTGGGCAACACGCGGCGGAAACTGCGTATGCCTTCCAGGTTGTGCGGTTGGTGCAACGGCGCCAGTGAATTCAATTTGGCCAGTTGCGCCAGCACCTCGTCGGTGACCACCACGCTTTTTGTGAACATGGCCCCACCGTGCACCACCCGATGGGCCACGGCCGTCAACGGCGGCAGGCCGGTTTGCTGAGACAGCAAATCGACCAGGCCTTGCAACGCTGCGGCAAAAGGCTCCCCCGTCCCCGTGGGCAACGGCTGCTCGTGCGACACGCCGTCGCGGCTCCACGACAGCGTGGGCTGACCACCCGGCTCCAGCCCCTGCATGTTGCCGCTGAGCAGCGCAGGTTGAACGGTTTTGCCCAGCACTGGGTAGAGGGCAAACTTGAGGCTGGACGACCCAGCATTCACAGACAAAATGGCCATAGCGCTTGTATTGATTGACTTCTAAGCTATTGTTTTTCAGCAATGCGGGTCAAACCGGGTTTCTCAGTCGCTCGGCTCGGTTCTTTTGCACCACCAGCAGCGCCAGCAATGCGGATGACACGCGGTTCATGGGGCCGTCGGCCCGGCTGGTCAGTGCAATGGGCAACTTGGCACCCAGCACGATGCCAGAGCCCATGGCACCCGCCAGGTATTCGAGTTGCTTGGCCAGCATGTTGCCCGACTCCAGGTCGGGCACAGCCAGGATGTCGGCAGCGCCTGCCACTGGCGATTTGATGTGTTTGACCTCTGCCGCCCGGGCCGAGATGGCGTTGTCGAATGCAAGCGGCCCGTCGAGCACGCCGCCAGTGATCTGACCTCGGTCGGCCATTTTGCACAGCGCAGCCGCGTCGAGTGTGGAGGGAATAGCCGGGTTCACGGTTTCCACCGCCGACAAAATGGCCACCTTGGGCGTGTTCACGCCCATCACCTGGCAGAAGTCGATGGCGTTCTGGATGATGCTCACTTTTTCAGTCAGCGTGGGTTCAATGTTCAGCGCCGCATCGGTGATCAGCAAGGGCTTGTCGTACAGCGGCACGTCGAACCTGAACACGTGCGACATGCGCCGTCCCGTGCGCAAAGATGGCTTGGACAGCACCGCGTGGATGAGCTCGTCGGTGTGCAGGCTGCCCTTCATGATCATTTCCACGTCGCCCTTGGCAGCCATGTCGGCGGCCAGTTCGGCAGCGGCATGGCTGTGAGGCACGTTGTGAAATTCAGCACCTGCCAGGTCGATGCCCGCCTGCTGCGCCACCTGCTCGATGCGCGCACGCGGCCCAATCAGCACCGGCACGATCAGGCCATAACGGGCCGCATCCATCGCGCCACTGAGCGAACCGTCGTCACACGGGTGCACCACCGCACAGCGCGCAGCTTCCACACCAGCCCCCTGCGCCAGCAGTGCCTTGAACCGGGCTTCCGGGTCAAACAGCTGAATCTGAGGCGCACTGACCTTGGGCAAACGCACCTTTTCTGTCGGGGCCAACACCTCGGCTGTGCCGTGCAGCACGCGTTCACCGCGTTGATTGGTCACCTGGCAATCCATCTGCACGTGCTTGTTCTCATCGTTCTTCGACATGACCGTGGCCACCACCGACAGCGTGTCGCCCACCCGCGCAGGCCTGACGAAGTGCAGCACCTGATCGACATAAATGGTGCCAGGGCCAGGAAATTTCGTGCCCAGCAACGCCGAAATGAGGCCGGCACCCCACATGCCATGCGCCACCACACCGTGCAGCATCGTGTCGTTGGCGTACTCGGGGTCGATGTGCGCGGGGTTGGTGTCGCCCGAAACGGCTGCAAACGCCTTGATGTCGTCGAGCGACAGGGTGCGAAACAGCCGTTTGCTCTGGCCAATGCTCAGCTCGTCGAACGTGACGTTCTCTTGCCACTCGGTATTGAAAGGTGTGTTCATGTCATCAATGGGTCGAAAGACCGCTGATTGGAAATCAGGCAAGTGACAAGCACATGTCGTGCCCGCCACAGAAGCAGCAGCATGGGATTCAGCCCAGGTGCTTCAAGTCCATGCCATCAGCACCGGGTTTGAAACCTTCGCGGGTCATGTGGTCGGACGCTGCCGTCATGAGGCTGCGGGTGGCATCCAGGCCATAATTTTCGATGGTCTGGCGCTCCACGCCGTAGCGCAGCACCATCAGACCACGCAGTTCCACCCACTTGTGGGTCTGGCGTCGGTCAGGGCCACTGTGCGGCGCACGTGCGGCACGGCGATCGGGCATGCCAGCGGGGGGCACAGCCCGCACCTTGGTGCCAGCCTCGGCAATGACCCGTTCGACCGAGTCGGGGGTGTCCAAGTTGACCCCCAGCGCAATGGCCAGGCGCGCAATGCGTGCATTCAATTCTTCAATGGAAGCGCCCACGCGCTTCAGGTGGTCGCCCACAGCGGCCTGCTGTTGATCTTGCTCAATGGACATGAAATACCTCGTTGAAAAATATCCGGTCAATGCGCCAGATACAGCGCAAACGGGACACTTTAGGCCATACACCCCAGCCCGTGTGCAGTGTGGCCCCCTAAAGAGGGCGAAGTTCAGGTATCCATTGACACACATCAATCCACTGCGGCGCGAAAAACACGTGTGCGGGTCACTTCACCGTGCACAACACCTGACACATCAATGCCTGGCAAGGCTGTGGGCCATGGTCTCACCCATGCGCACCGCACGGGTGGCAGCCCAGTCAGGCTGGAAACGCAAACCTGCAGTGTGGGGCCACAGCATCACCACGGTAGAGCCCAGCATGAAACGGCCCATTTCGGCCCCCTGGCCCAAATGGATGCCGTCGCCCTCGTACGCCCACGTCCGCACGTCGGGCAGCCGGGGCGGGTTGACCACGCCATGCCACACCGTGGCCATGCTGCCCACGATGGTGGCCCCCACCAGCACCAGCACCATGGGGCCAAACGCCGTGTCGAACACGCACACCACCCGCTCGTTCCGTGCAAATAAACCCGGCACACCCCGCGCTGTGGCGGGGTTGACCGAAAACAGCTCGCCTGGCACGTACACCATGCGTGTCAACGCACCGGCGCAGGGCATGTGAATGCGGTGGTAATCGCGCGGGCTGAGGTAGATGGTGGCAAATTGACCATCCTGAAACTGGCTGGCCAGCGCCACGTCACCACCGACCAGCGCTGCCGTCGAATAACTGTGCCCTTTGGCTTGGAAAACCTGGTCGCCGCTGACGGGGCCCAACTGGCTGATGACGCCGTCTACGGGGCACACCCAATCGGCGGCGTCCAACGGCCTTGCACCGGCTTTCAATGGACGCGTGAAAAAATCGTTGAACGTGGCATAGGCAGCCAGATTGGACTCAGCCGCTTCGGCCATGTTCACGTTGTAGCGCCGGGCAAACCACCTGATGACAGCCGTGGTCAGCGCCCCACCCTGCGTGCTGGCAAAGCGCCCGGCCAGTCGGGTCAGCGCCAGCTTGGGCAACAGGTATTGCGGGGCAACGGCCCAAAAATCAGACAAATCGGTCTCCTAGGGTGCACAACCGCTCGGTCAGTCGGTCAAAGGCGCGCCCATTCTAGGGCTGCCTGAACGCAGCACCCCCAAATCAGCAAGAATCGCCCACACGCCCCCCAGCGAACCACCTGAACGCCCCGCACCTTCATGACACCTGACGCTCCCCTGTTTCAAGCCGAACACCTGCACAAGCGCTATGGCGACGCCGAGGTGGTCAACGGCGTGTCGCTGCACATCCGGCCAGGTGAATGCCTGGGCGTGATAGGCCCCAACGGCGCAGGCAAAACCACCACGCTGCGCATGTGCCTCGGCCTGACCCAGCCCGACAGCGGCAGCGTGCGCTTTTGCTTGCCCAGGCAAACCGAGGCTGCCCCCACGTGGCTGACCATGCCCGCCGATGCACTGGCCATCAAGGCACAGCTGGGCGTGGTGAGCCAGTTCGACACGCTGGACCCCGATTTTTCGTGCGCGGAAAACCTGCTGGTTTATGGCCGCTACTTCGGGCTGAAGGACGCGCTGCTGCGCGAGCGCATCCCCAAACTGCTGGAATTTGCGGCACTCAGCCACAAGGCGCAGACCCAACCCGGCGAGCTGTCTGGCGGCATGAAACGCCGTCTCAGCCTCGCCCGCGCGCTGGTCAACGACCCCGCCCTGCTGCTGCTGGACGAACCCACCACCGGCCTCGACCCACAGGCCCGCCACCTGATGTGGGAGCGCCTGCAACAGTTGCTGCAACAAGGCAAATCCATCTTGCTGACCACCCACTTCATGGACGAAGCCGAACGCCTGTGCCACCGCCTGGTGGTGCTGGACCATGGTCGCCAGATTGCGGAGGGCACGCCACGCGATCTGATTGCCCAACACCTGGAACCTGATGTGGTGGAGGTGTACGGCCAAGGCGCCCTGGCACTGCAGCACGCACCGTGCGCGCGCCTGGCCGCACGGGTCGAGGTGAGCGGCGAAACCGTGTTCTTCTACACCGCCCAGGCCACCCCGCTGCTGGCCGAGCTGGCATCACACCCAGGCCTGCGCACCCTCCACCGCCCGGCCAACCTGGAAGACCTGTTCCTCAAACTCACAGGCCGCCAGATCAGGGCCGACGGCTGACAACGCCTGTCAGCCCGCCTTGCACGACGATGCCCGGGTATCGGCCCTTTACAATCCGCGGCATCTTTTTTTGAAGGACAGATGCAATGGGATCTCAAGACGACGACAACACCGGCCTGGTACTCGGCCTGCTGTTTGGTTTGATCACGCTGGTGATTGCTTTCGTAATTGGCATTGCGGCGCTTCGCGGTGTCACCAAGCCCGCGCCGGTTGCGGCACCTGTTGCTGCAGTGGTGGCCGATGCCGATGCCAGCATTCAGGTTCAAGATGGCCTGGTGACGTTCTTCTTTGCCTCAGGCCAGGCCACACTGGCTGGCGGTGCCAACGAGGCCCTGGCCGACGTGGTCAAAGCCGTGGCTGCTGGCAAAAAAGCCGTTCTCAGCGGCTTTCACGATGCGTCCGGTGACCCCGCGAAAAACGTGGAGCTGGCCAAACAACGTGCCTTTGCCGTGCGCGATGCGCTGACTGCCCTGGGCGTTGCAGCCGACAAGATCGAACTCAAAAAACCCGAAAACACACTGGCCAACGGCCCCGAAAAACAAGCCCGCAGCGTGGAAGTTGCGGTGCAGTGAGCCACCAACGGCCCACGCCGACGCGTGCCGCCGCCAAATAAAAAGCCCGACACGTTCGGGCTTTTTATTTGGCGGACACCACACCGGACTCCAAATGCTACCGTAAACAATAGCAAAGAATGATACCTATAAAGCGCAAAGGCCATTTTTGACTCAAAATGCACAAATGAACCCCGCACCCATGCCCGCGCCCGCCGTTACACCTGCCCCCGGCATCTGGCGTTCACCCAGTTTGTCTGGGCGGTGGTGGCCCGTGTGGCAACGCAATTTGCTGGTGTGGAAGAAGCTGGCCATTCCCAGCCTGGTGGGCAACATCGCAGAACCGCTGATGTGGTTGCTGGCGTTTGGCTATGGCCTGGGTGCACTGGTGGGCCAGGTTGACCTGGGCGGGCAGAAGGTGCCTTACATCGTGTTCCTGGCCAGCGGCAGCATTTGCATGAGCGCCATGAACGCCGCCACGTTCGAAGCGCTGTACTCCGCCTTCTCGCGCATGCACGTGCAAAAAACCTGGGATGGCATCCTGAACGCACCGGTGCTGCTGGACGACGTGGTGCTGGCCGAAATGCTGTGGGCCGCCTTCAAGGCCGTCTTCACCGTGACGGCTATTCTGGGCGTGATGCTGGCACTGGGCATCAGCCACAGTCCCAAATTGCTGCTGGTGTTGCCAGTGCTGGTGCTGGTGGGCATCACCTTCAGTTGCCTGGCCCTGGTGTTCAACGCGCTGGCCAAAGGCTACGACTTCTTCACCTACTACTTCACCCTGGGCCTCACGCCCATGATGTTCCTCAGCGGGGTGTTTTTCCCGCGCACACAGCTCCCGCCGGTCGTGCAGGGGTTGTCAGACTGGCTGCCACTGACCCATGCGGTAGAACTGGTGCGACCCTTGTTCATGGACCGTTGGCCCGACGCACCCTTGCTGCACCTGACGGTGCTGGCCACGTATGCGGTGGTGGGGTTCTGGGTGGCGCTGGCGCTCACGCGCAAGCGGTTTGCCAAATAACCGGAACTGAACTCACCCGACAGTTCAACCCCGTGCGATGTAAGCGGCCGCGTCGGCATCGTCAAACCGAATGTGCCGCAACGCCCAGTCAGACATCAAGCTCCCCACTGCCACACGGTCAACCACACCTTTGCCCACGTCCTGGCTCAGACTGTTCAACCGAGACAGCAACTGGTTGTGGTACGCCGCATGTGCAGCCAAACCCGGGAAGCCCGATTGCCGCATCAGCCCTTCTTCCAGCTCAAAGTGCTCACGCGTGTGTTTGTAAAGCGCCATCAGCAAGGGCTTGAGCTGCTCGGACGTGTGAGCAGCGACCATCTGGTTGGTCAGGTCGAACAGGTACCGATGCTGGGCATCGATGCCCGGGTGACCCAGTTCGTAATCTTGTTTCCACTCCAATGCCATACAAAGCTCCATCTCTCATTGCTTGACCGTCACTGACTGAAAGGCTTTGCCCCTGCGTCACGCGGTCGTTAACGCACCATCACACCTGAAGATTGCGCCATGATTTCCCGCGCAATGGCCCCCAGCGGCACCGTTTTTTCCACGGCACCGCGCTTCACGGCTTCTTTGGGCATGCCGTACACCACGCAAGTGGCTTCATCTTGCCCCACCGTGCGGGCACCGGCGTTGCGCATCTCCAGCAAACCGGCCGCACCGTCGTCACCCATGCCCGTCATGATGACACCCAGGGCATTGGCACCTGCACATTTGGCCACCGAGCGGAACAACACATCCACCGACGGTCGGTGGCGGTTGACCAGCGGGCCATCCACCACCTCGACGTAATACTGCGCGCCGTTGCGTTTGAGCAGCATGTGTTTGCCACCTGGCGCAATCAGGGCACGGCTGTTGACCACACGGTCATTGTTCTCGGCCTCTTTCACCTCGATCTGGCACAAGCCATTGAGCCGTTGGGCAAACGCTGCCGTGAATTTTTCGGGCATGTGCTGCACGATCACGATGCCAGGCGTGACCCGTGGTAACGCGGTCAGCACAGCTTCCAGTGCCTGCGTGCCCCCGGTTGACGTGCCCAGTGCAACCACCCGGTCGGTGGTCTGGATCATGGCTGAATGCTTTTCGGTAGTGGGCGACAGAATCACGTCAGCCGTGTGCTTGGTGGGTGCGCGAAGCATTTTTACGTTGGCGCGGGCGGCCGCTTTCACGGCCGTCACCAGATCGTCGGACGCGTCTTCCAGAAACTGTTTCAGGCCCAGCTTGGGCTTGGTGATGATGCTCACCGCACCCGCTGCCAACGCAGCCATGGACGTTTCCGCACCTGCTTCGGCCAGCGTCGAGCAGATGACCACCGGTGTGGGCCGCTCGGCCATGATTTTTTTCAGGAACGTGATGCCGTCCATGCGCGGCATTTCAATGTCCAACACCAGCACATCAGGCCACTGCACCTGCATGCGAGCCATGGCCAGAATGGGGTCTGCCACAGCCGCCACCACTTCGATATCAGGGTCACGCGACAGCAGTGCAGCCACCACCTGCCGGACCACAGCCGAATCATCCACCACCATCACCTTGATGCGCGTCACGTCAATTTTCCTTGTGCGTCCATGTGTGCTGCCACCTCTTGAAGCGACAGCTTCACCTGCCTGGCCCAGACATCGCCCTTGCCGACATCGAAAATGATCTGCCGGTGCCCCACGCCAAACAGGCTTTCGGTCACCACCGGGATGCCGTGCAGCGCCAGCAGCTCGCGAGCAGCTTCACCATTGCGGCGGCCCACATGATTGCCATCCACCTTCATGCGGCCCGGAAACATGTGCCCCCCGCCGAAAATCTTGGCCTCGCACTGCCGAGGCTCTACGCCATGGGCACGCAAGTCGCGGCACATGAGTTCCAGAGCCTCGTCACCATAGTGGCCGTCCAGCTCTTTCGAAGCGGGGCTGGCACTGCCTCGCGTGGGCAGCAAGAAGTGGGACATGCCTCCAATGCGCACATGTGGGTGCCACAACGTGATCGACACGCACGAGCCCAGAATGGTGCGAATCTGGCATGACGCATCAGCCACGAAAAACTCGCCTGGCAACAGAAAAATGTCCATCAGCTGGACAGGTTGCGTGTTCACAAGGGCTTCCTGTAAATCGAGGGTGCAACGGCCTCCACGGCCTGTGTGATGTCGTTCAGGCTTTCGGAATGCCCCACACAAAAGTACCCGCCAGGCTTGATGGTGGCCAGCACACGGGCCACCACCTGCCGCTTGGTTTCCAGGTTGAAATAGATCATGACGTTGCGCAAGAACACCACGTCGAACTTGCCCAGATCGGGCAACGGCGCGTTCAGATTGGCATGCATGAAGTTGACCCGGCTGCGCAGACTGCGGTCTACCAGAAAATAGCCCTCGTACTCATCAGTGCCCTTGCGGCAAAAACGCTGCAAAAAATCGCGCGGAATGTGCCGCCCGCGCTCAAGCGTGTACAAGCCCCGTCGCGCGCCTTCCAGCACGCGGGTGCTGATGTCGGTGCCCATGATCTCCCAGGCCTGCCCAGGCATCACATCGGCCAGCACCATGGCCATGGTGTAGGCCTCTTCACCACTGGAGCTGGCTGCGCTCCACACCCGATAGGCTTGCGGTCTGCCACGGGCTGCCAGTGCCTGCGCCCGCAAAAAATCAAAGTGCTTGTTTTCGCGGAAGAAATAGGTCTCGTTGGTGGTCAGCAGGTCCACCGCCATCTGCACCTCTTGCGGGTGGCGCCCCGACTGCAACAGCGCAAAGTAGGCACCAAAGCTGTCCAGATCGTGCACCATCAGGCGCTTGCTCAGTCGCCCCGTGACCAAAGCCTTTTTGGCATCGGCCATCGAGATGCCCGCTGCGTCAAAAATGAACCGCTGAAACTGTGCAAATTCGGCGTCGGTGATGGGCTTCATCAACATGGGGCGCTATGGATCAGCAAGCGGTCAGGCTTGCGTCGCTGGCACATCAGCCAACGCTGCCACCTGCCCCATCTGGCTGATTTCTGCGGTGGACATCACGTTGTCCACGTTCAGCACGATCACGAACTTGCCATTCACTTTGGCAATGCCTTCAATGAAATCGGGACGGATCTTGGCACCGAAAGACGGGGCGGGCTCAATTTCAGACCCGGGAATCTCCAGCACCGCCTGAACCGAATCCACCACCACGCCCATGTGTGGGTGCTCGCCCTCGCCATCTGCAGCCAGCTCGATGATGACAATGCACGTGCTTTTGGTCACCGGCGTGGACGGCTTGCCAAAACGCGCCGACAAGTCCATGACTGGCACCACCGCCCCACGCAGGTTGATCACCCCACGGATGCACGAAGGCATCATGGGCACATCGGTCAGGTTGGCGTACCAGATGATTTCCTTGATGGCCAGGATGCTGAGCGAAAACATCTCGCCACCCAACATGAACGTCAGGTATTGCTTGTTGTCGTCAACCACCGGGGCCGCCGTTTTGTTGGCCAGCAGCGGCTTTTTCACGGTCTTTACCAGAGCAGACATGGCTGGCTCCTTCAAAACTTGGTGAACTTGGCTTCGTCCAGGTCCTGAGGAGCGGCCTGCGATACAAATTTTGCAGGCGCTTTCGCGGCAGCCCTGCCCGAGTTGTCAGAACGGGGGGCACTGTTTTTGACCCTGCGGGCCACGGGTGAGGCTGAACGCTGCCCACTTGAATCCAGCTTGAAGAACGACATGGTTTGCTGCAACTGCTCGGCCTGACCGCTCATTTCCTCGGCGGTGGCAGCCAGCTCTTCCGAACTGGACGCGTTTTGCTGGGTGGTCTGGTTCAGCTGGTTGACGGCGGAGTTGATCTGGCCCACGCCGGACGATTGCTCGGTGGACGCAGCGGTGATTTCCTGCACCAGATCAGACGTTTTGCGGATGTTGGGCACGATTTCGGCCAGCAATTTGCCGGCTTTTTCGGCCAGCTCCACGCTGCTGCTGGCCACTTCGCCAATCTCTTGCGCAGCCACCTGGCTGCGTTCGGCCAGTTTGCGCACTTCGGCGGCCACCACGGCAAAACCTTTGCCGTGCTCACCGGCGCGGGCCGCTTCAATGGCTGCGTTCAGGGCCAACAGGTTGGTCTGGGCGGCAATGTCGTCGATGATGCCAATCTTCTGGGCAATCTGCTTCATGGCCGTGACCGTGGCTTCCACAGCCTCGCCACCATCTGCCGCGTCGCGCGCTGCCTTGCTGGCCATGCCGTCAGTGATTTTGGCGTTTTCGGTGTTCTGGGCAATGCTGGATGTCATCTGCTCAATGGATGCACTGGTTTCCTCGACACCCGCAGCCTGTTCACTGGCCGCTTGTGACAGCGACTGCGCGGTGGCGCTCACCTCTTCAGACGCACCTGCCAGCGCTTCTGCGCCGCTGTTCACATCGGTAACCACTTCGCTGAGCTTGCCGATCATGTTTTTCATGGCAAACAGCAGGCTGGAGTTGTCTTTGGCGTCGATCTGGACGTCCATGGTCAGGTCGCCAGTGGCCAGGCGGCCCACCATTTCACGGGCGTAATCGGGTTCGCCGCCAATTTGTTTCATCACACTGCGGGTGATGATCCAGCCCAACAGGGCAGACAGCAAGGCTGCAACGCTGCCCAGAATGAGGATCAGGGTTTTCGTGGAGTCGGCCAACGCATCTGCTTCCTTGCCAACCTTCTTCATCAGCTCATCCTGGAAATCGACCAGGTTGCGGATGGCCTTCAGATAGTTATCCGTCACCGGACGCATGTCGCCGTACAACAGCTTCAAAGCAGCATCGCGTTCACCGCTTTTGACCAGCGCAAGGTACTTTTCCAGCACCACCACATAAGCCGCCCGCGCGTCAACCATGGCCTTGACCAGCTTCTTGCCTTCGTCAGAGGTGATTTTTGACTCCAGCGAATCAACGTTATCGGTGATGATTTTGCGCTGCTCGGTGATGCGCGCATACTGACTTTGCACCTCAGCCGGGTCGTTGACGAGCAACAAATTCCGGTTCAGTTGCGCCACCTGGTTCATGGCACGGATGACATCGATTGCATCGATGGTTTTCGGGTACTTGTCGTTGACCAGGTTTTCAATTTCGCTGTTGAGCGTGTTCAGCCGCGAGTAACTGACCACCGAGATGATGACCAGCAGCAGCAGGGTCGCAGCGAAACCCAGGCCGAGCCGAACGGCTAATTTCATATTTGCAAACATATCTGAACCCTCTTAAAAACAAAAAACCAAGTAACACTGACTGCAGTGGACATCCCACCCAAACACCTCAACACCCAGCGTTAAAAAACAGGCGGTTACACCAGTTCCGCACGCGCATTCACCGTTGACCCGCTTTTGTCCATGGCCTGGCGAACCAGTTGCGGCACATCCAGAATGAGCGCCACGTCGCCACTGCCCAAAATGGTGGAGCCGCTCACGCACTTCACCTGTGCAAACATCTTGCCCAGCGGTTTGATGACCGTCTGAAATTCGCCCAGCAAGGTGTCTACCACCAGGCCCGCACGCTGTTCACCGTGCTTGAGCACCACGATGTTTTCGCCTTTGGCTGCAGCGCCACGTATACCGAACAACTGCCGCAGCCTGATGAAAGGCAACACCTCGCCACGCAGGTCGGTGTAATCGTGGTCGGGCTCGGCAGAGAAGGCCACGCATTCCTCGATCATGTCCAGCGGAATGGCGTACACAGCCTTGTCCACACCCACCAAAAAGCCGTCAATGATGGCCAGGGTGAGGGGCAGCTTCACCGTGACGGTGGTGCCCACGCCTTCTTCGCTGGTCATGCTGACCGTGCCGCGCAGCGCAGCAATGTTGCGCTGGACCACGTCCATGCCCACGCCACGGCCCGACAGGTTGGACACCTTTTCAGCGGTAGAAAAGCCGGGCTCGAATACCAGGGCATACACCTCGGCATCCGACAGGTTGTGGCCAGGCTCTACCAAGCCACGCTCAATGGCCTTGGCCAGAATTTTGTCGCGCTTGAGGCCACCGCCGTCGTCTTCCACCGTGATGACAATGGCGCCGGAATCGTGAAACGCGTTCAGCCTGAGCGTGCCCTGCTCGGGCTTGCCACGGGCCACACGCAATTCGGCTGACTCAATGCCGTGGTCCATGGAGTTGCGCACCAGGTGCATGAGCGGGTCGCCGATTTTCTCGACCACGGTTTTGTCAAGCTCGGTGTCTTCACCGTCAATGACCAGGGCAATGTCTTTGCCCAGTTCGCGCGACACGTCGTGCACCACCCGCTGGAAGCGGTTGAACGTGGCACCAATTTTCACCATGCGCAATTGCAGGGCGCTGTCGCGCACCTCTTCAACCAGCGTGGTCAGTTTGGAGGTGCTTTCCTCCAGCTCGACCACTTTGGCGCGGTGCGCAATCATGTTGACGTTGGCACCGGCAATGATGAGTTCGCCCACCAGGTTGATGAGCTGATCCAGCTTGTCAGCATCCACACGGATAGAGCGGCTTTCCGCAACAACCGTGTCTTTTGTTTGCTTCTGCTTTTGAAGCGCAGCTTCCACCACTTCGGGCTGAACCGAACCTTGTGTGACCAGTATGGTGCCGATGGGGGTAGCGGGGGTACCCACCTGCTCGTTCAGCGCAGCATCCAGCTCCTGGCGCGTGAGCGTGCCGCAACGCACCAGCATTTCGCCCAGGCGAACGGCGTCGCCCTGCTGCTGTTCCAGCAGCTTCACGTACTCGGACACCAAGCTGTGCGGCGGCAATATGAACAGTTGGCTGTCTTCGCGGACGAATTCAAACACCTGTTCAAGGGTGGCCTTGTTCACGTTGCCCTTGAACGCAACCTCGAACCCCAGGTAACAGCTTTCGGGGTCCATGGTGGCCACGTCGGGCAAGGCATCGGCCACCGTGGCAAGCGCGGTAATTTGCCCCAGTGTGCCCAGGTAGCGGATGAACGACAGCGGGTCCATGCCGTTGCGCAGCACATCGGGCCCGAACCGCACCGAAATGTGCCAGTGCTCGGCATCCACCTGGGTGCCGTTGATGCGCCGCACGGTGTCGGCCTCTGCCTCGGGCACCGCAGCGGTCACGGCCACCGACTGGGCTGGGGCCACTGCGCCACTGAGGTAAGCGCGCAAACCGGCCACCAGCGGCTCGCCAGCCTGGGCCAGCTCGGGCGTGCCGGCTTGCTCACCGCCAGCCACGCCGTCAACCAGCGCACGCATGTGATCACCACAGGCCAGCAACAAGGCAATGAGTTTGTCGTCAAGGGTGAGTTTGCCGCCGCGCACGCGGTCCAGCACACTTTCCACCACATGGGTGAAGGCCACGATGTGGTCCAGGCTGAACAACCCTGATGAGCCTTTGATGGTGTGCGCGGCGCGGAACACCGCGTTGATCATTTCGCTTTTTTCTTCGGCCTGTTCAACGGCCAGCAGCGCGGTTTCCATGTCTTCGAGCAGCTCGCGGCACTCGACAATGAACAGCTGAAGGGCTTCATCAAGATCCATCTGAGCTCCTTGCCGCGCCACCCGTTGCAGGTTTGGCCCGCGAATCCATGACCACCGGGTCACCAAAGTAACCCGACACGTTGAGCAGTTCAAACACGTCGATCACTGCTTCGCTGTGCCCCGTCAAGCGCAACTCTCGCCCTTGCGCCAGCGCAGTTTTTTTGGCAAGCATCAGCAATTGCAACCCGGCGCTGTCGAGCTCGGTGACGGCTGACAGGTCGATTTCAGTGATGGGCGGCTCGACAAACAGCGTTTGTTTCAGCTCGGCTGCACGGAAAATGGTGAACTCGCCTTCGATGCGCAGGGGCTGAGCCTCGCTCATGGCAGGCACAGCCGCTGAACGGCACCGATGAGCTGCTCGGGCTGGAAGGGCTTGACCACCCAGGCCTTGGCGCCAGCAGCCTGTCCTTCGCGTTTTTTGGATTCTTCCGACTCGGTGGTCAGCATGATGACCGGCGTGAAACGGTAAGCGGGCAACTGTTTGACCGCTTTGAGGAAAGTGATGCCGTCCATGTTGGGCATGTTCACGTCGCTGATGATGAGGTGCACTTTCTGGCCTGTGAGCTTGGACAGGGCATCTCTGCCATCGGAGCCTTCCAGCACGGTGTACCCGGCCCCCTTGAGCGCGATGCCCACCACCCGGCGCACAGATGCCGAGTCGTCAACGATCATGACTGTTTTGCTCATGTCATCCCTTTAGAAAAAACTGATATCGGAAGATTTGCTCTGATCGACCTTGCCACCGGCGTGGATGACGTGCTGGTCGGCCATGACGTAAGTTTTTTTCATTTCACCCAGCAATATCTGGGGATCCGATGCGGCCAGAACGCCTGTTTCGACGTAGACCTGCTCGCCGTCTTTCAACACCTTGGGCATCATTTCCATGTTCTTGATCACTTGGGTCATGATTTGGCTCACACGGTCCTGGAACTGGAACTCGACCAATGCCTGGTTGATCTGGCCCTGGATGCCCATGCTCTCCAGTTTGAGCGTGTCGCTGGAGCGCTGAAACGTTTCAATGACTGTCTTGAAGTCTGCGATGACCTTGACGATGACAGCCTGAGATGCAGCCAGCGAATCCTCCTCCTGCGTGACTGAGCCCTTGACCACTTGACAGGTTTCCAGAATGGCCGAGCTGATGACCTTGACCTTCTCGGCAATGCGCCGACCGGTTTCGCCGGACTGGTTGGACAGCATGCGGAACTCTTTGGCCACCACGGCAAAGCCTCGACCCATCTCACCCGCACGGGCAGCTTCGATGGCGGCATTGAGCGCCAGCAGGTTGGTTTGTTGCGCGATGCGGTCCACATCGGTGGCCATGCTTTGCAATTCGGCAATGAACCGGTCCAAACCCTGCACTTTGTCCACCATGGTGTCCATGCGGCTGGTGGCATCGGCCTGCACGGCCACCAGTGCATTCAGCTGAGCCTCGTTGCGGCTGAACATGGCCACCATGCCGCCGTCGCCGCTCTCAAGGCTGTCCGTTTCAAGCGATGTGGCCTGTATGGTGGCATCGATTTTGTCAACGATGCCGCCGAACTGGTCAGACAACGCATTGACGGCCGTTTCCATCTGCTCGCGCGAGGTGTCGAGGTGGCCTTTCCAGATGGGCACCACCTCTGCAGCAAAGTTGGCCTGGCCCGCCACATAGGTTTGGGTTTGTGCCGCCAGTTTGGCCAGGGTGTTGACCACCCACAACCCCAACGCAGCACCGGCTGCCACCAGCACGCCAGCCAGGCAAAGGGCCAGCAAAGTAAAGCCTGCCGCCAGCAGCACGGCCACCCCACCCAAAAGGCCCAGTGCGCAGCTGGCCAAAAACGGTTCTTTGTAACGTTGTATCGTGTTCATGGCTCGGATCCCTTGGGTCAATGTAACAGCGCACCGGCGCACGGCGGGCTGACTAACATCAACAAACGGTGGATCAATACGGGCATTTCCCACACCATTGCGGCTTACCCCGGACGGCATGGGCTCAAATCGCCACACGGCACCAGTGCAGGCGATGAAATTATGTATAGCTAACTATTCAATAACTGAATGTGCTGGAAGCGAAAATTTTATAAATAAATTTTGCATGCACACATCAGGTGCGCAACAGGTCTGCAGCCGAGCGCACCACCCCCTGCACGCTGCCGTGCTCGACGAAACGCTGGCGCAGCCAATTGGCGTGGTTGCCGTCGTGCGCGGCCGTGCGCTCGATTTCATCCAGCGCAGCCAGCGAATCGAGCGCCAGCGCATGGGGCTGCAGGGTGCGCAGCGTGGCCAGGATGTCTTCGCGGATGCTGATCTGTTCGCGCGTTTTGGGGTTGACCATGGTGCCGTCCAGCCCGAAGCGGCACGCCTGAAAACGGTTGTAGGTGTAGACGAGGTAGTCGTCTTCTTCGGGCAAGGGTTCGTTGCGCTCCAGCAAATGGCGGCACAGCGCCTGCAGGTAGCAGGCCAGACCGGCAGCGCGTTCCACGGTCAGCGGGGTGTCGCACACGCGCAGCTCGATGGTGCCGTACTCGGGCTTGGGCCGGATGTCCCAGTAAAAGTCTTTCATGGATGTGACCACACCCGTCGACTCCATTTTGGTGAAGTACACGTTGGCAAACTCGTCCCAACTGAGCGTGAACGGCGCGCGACCACTGAGGGGAAAGGCAAACACCGAGTTCAGACGGGCCGAGTCGAACAGCGTGTCCACCCCCTGAAAAAACGGCGATGAAGCCGACAGCGCAATGAAATGCGGCACGTAGCGGTTCAGCGCGTGCAGCAAAAACAGCGCCTCGTCAGCACTGGCGCAACCGATGTGCACGTGCTGCCCGAACACGGTGAACTGCTTGGCCAAGTAGCCATACAGCCCCGACAGCTGCTTGAAGCGCGGGCGGGCAAAAATGCGTTGCTCGAACCACCGCTGGAACGGGTGCGTGCCCCCACCGGCAATTTCGATGTTGAGGCGGTCGCACCCAGCGACCAGCGTGTTGCGTATGGCCTGCAACTGCGCCAGCAGCGGCCCGTGCCGCGTGTGGATGCCGGTGGCCACCTCGATCATGCTTTGCGTCATTTCGGGCGTGACCACGCCTGGAAACGGGGCACGGCCCAGCAGTTCGAGCAGGTCGTCGGCGCTGCTGGACAGGTCAAAGTCGTAGGTGTTGACCAGCTGCAACTCCAGCTCCACGCCCAGCGTGAGCGAGTCTGACGATTTGAAGGCTTCCAAGGGCATGGGTGAAGGGTCTCTTGACGGTGCGTTCGAGGGCTGCTGGGGTCAGGTTTCTTGCGACACATGGGCTTCGCGGGCGGCCATCAGGGCGCGTTGCGTCACCACAGGCCCCAGCAGTTCCAGCATCAGCACCATGCCAGCGATGGTGGACAGGGTTTGTTCGGCCAGGTCAAAGCCCACCAAGCCGCTTTGCCCCACCATCAACACCACAAAGGCCGACATGGGGCTCAGGGCCAGCCCGGTCATGAGCCCTTTTTTGAACGTGATGCCACTCACCTGGGCGGTGGCCAGGTTCACCACCACAAACACCGCAGCACGCACCCCCACCAGCCAGAGCCCCAGCTGGAAGCTGGCAAACACGTCTTTCCACTCCAGCAGCGAAGCCACATACACGAACAAAAACACGCTGAGCAAGTCGCCCGCAGAGCCGAAGTTGCGCTGCGTCTGGGTGAGGTGCACGCGCCGTTCGCGTGCCACGATGCCGAACGTGAGCGCAGCCAGCAACGGCGACAGTTTCAGGCCCGATGCGGCCGTGACCAGCAGCAACACCGACAAAGCAAACACCAGCGTGGCCCCTTCCGACGCAGCGGATGAACGCCCTTTGAGCAGCTTGGGTACCAAAAAACCCAGCAACATGCCCACCGCCACCGAGGTGGCCAGCACGTGCACGCTGCCAAAGGCGGCCTGCATCCAGTCGCCCGACACCCGCAGCGTGCGCGACCCCATCACCAGCTTCAGCGCCAGCACCGACAGCAAACAGTTGATGGCGGTGAGGTGCATGACCCGCTCGGTGACTTGCCCAGCGCTGCGCAACTCGTGCACCACCCGCAAAATGCCGGCCGGTGAACTGGCCATGGCCAGCGCCGCCACAGCCAGGCGCACGTGCAGGCGAATGTCGTCAAGCAACCCGGTTGCCCAGAACACGGCCGCAAACGTCAGCAATGACTCGGCCACACCCGCCAGCAACACCCACGGGTTGGCCCGAAACCAGCGCAGGTTGATGCGGTAGCCCAGCTCGAACAGCACCAGCGACAACGCCACATTGGCCACAAACGGCAAACCGGCGATGTCGGGGGTCAGGTCGGGCAGGTTGACCGTGCCCACCAGCACACCCACGGCCACGTAGCTGGACACACGGGGGATCTGCCAACGCGTGTACAAGGTGTCACCCACGCCCCAGGCGAGCAACAGCACCACGGGCCAGGCAATGGACTGGATGAAAAAGTTGAGGTCGATATCCATCAGACGTGGAGTCCGAAGCGGGCTTTCAGTTCCTGCAAGTTCAATTCATCCAGCACCTGGTTCAGCCGCTCACGGGCGCTGTGTTTGCCGTTGCCCGCTTGAGTGGCCAGGATGAGCTCGTTTTTCATGGAGTGCTCCCAGCCCACCAGCTCGGTCACCGTCACCTGGTAACCGTGCGCTTCCAGTTGCAGGCAGCGCAGCACGTTGGTGATCTGGCTGCCAAATTCGCGCGTGTGCAGCGGGTGCCGCCAGATTTCACTCAATGGGTTGCGCGACAGGCTCAGCGCCTTGTGTTTGCGCAACACACCGGCCACCTCGGCCTGGCAGCACGGCACCAGCACCATGTGCTTGGCCTGCTTGGCCAAGCCGAAGGCAATGGCATCGTCGGTGGCGGTGTCGCAGGCGTGCAGCGCGGTCACCACGTCAATCTGCGCGGGCAATTCGGTGCTGATCATGGCCTCCTGCACGCTCAGCGGCAGGAAATGCATGCGGGCAAAACCCAATTGCTGCGCCAACTGGCGCGAACGCTCCACCAGTTCGGTGCGGGTTTCCACGCCGTATACCTGGCCCACGCTGCGCTGGCTGAAAAAGCGGTCGTACAGCATGAACCCCAAGTAACTTTTGCCGGCACCGTGGTCGGCCAGGGTGACGTTACCCTGCGCATCCAGCACCTGTTGCAACAGCGGCTCGATGAATTGCAGCAAGTGGTTCACCTGCTTGAGCTTGCGGCGGCTGTCCTGGTTGAGCTTGCCGTCGCGCGTGAGGATGTGCAGCGCCTTCAGCAGCTCGATGGACTGGCCGGGGGCCAGACCCAGCTGCTCGGCCACCGATGCGCCAGCCACGGCGGCGGCAGGCGGCACCTTGGCCGGACGGGTACGTGGCGAGGGGTTCGAAGCTGGGCGGACGGTCATGGCCTGATCATAGTGGCCGCCCATGCCGCCACAGGTTTCAAACCGGTAAAGAAGGCTTCATGTAACCGGGCACCTCGTCGGCAGACTGTTGTGCCACCTGCGCGCTCAGCGCCTGCACATCGGCACGCAGCAACTTGATTTCATGCATCAGGTCGCGCTCGATTTTGCGTTCTTCCTCTTCGACCTCGCGCTCCACAAAAATGGCCGTCAGCGATGCCGTGACCATGGACAGCACCGCCAGGCCCAGCAACACCACCAACACGGAAAATGCGCGCGACAGGTGGGTGGACGGCACCAGATCGCCATAACCCACGGTGGCCGCCGTGGTGAAGGCCAGCCACAGGCCGTCGCCAAGCGTCTTGACATGCGGGTCAAGCCACCAGAAGCCCACACCCCCCATCAACAGAATCAACCAAGCCAAGCCGAGTGAATAGAACAACCCGCGCCGGATGAGGAGTTTTTGTCTGTTGGAACGTCTGGTCATGCAGGTATTTTCGCTGCTCGCTGGGGCGCACAATCGACCCATGAGCACATCGCACGGGGAAACCCTGAACCACGCCAACCCGAACACGGCATCCGATGCACCTGTTGACCAGCATCCCTTCGAGCGCCTGACGCCTGACGTGGTGATGGACGCGCTGGCCAGCGTCGACCTGTGGGGCGATGGCCGTCTGACCACCCTCAACTCGTACGAAAACCGCGTGTACCTGGCCCACCTGGACGAGCCGTGCCAAGGCCACACATCGGTGGTGCTGAAGTTTTACCGCCCCGAACGCTGGACGCGGGCCCAGATCGAAGAAGAACACGCCTTCGCCACCGAACTGGTGCAGGCCGAGGTGCCCGTGGTGGCCCCGCTGGCGCTCAGCCCCTCTGTGCGCGATGCCAACGCCCCCCCCGGGGTACACCAGACGCTGCACCAGCACGCAGGCTTCGGCTTTTCGGTCAGCCCCTGCAAAGGTGGCCGCCGCCCCGAGCTGGACAACTTCGAAGTGCTGGAATGGGTGGGCCGCTTCATTGCCCGCATCCACACCGTGGGTGCCGCACAGCCCTTTGCACACCGCCCCGTGCTGAACGCCACCACGTTTGCGCTGGAGTCGCGCGATTGGCTGCTGGGCCACCACTGTGTGCCGCTGGACATGCAGTCGCGCTGGGAAGCAGCTTTGCAAACCGCGCTGGATGTGCTGGCACAGGTGGCCCCCGAGCTGTGCCCTGATCAGCCGCCAGGCGCTTCACATAAAACAATAGCTTTTAACACATATGGTGAAAGCGGTGAAGTCACTTTTTATCATGAAAATGACCGTGCCGACGGCGTGATCACCACGCTGCGCCTGCACGGCGACTGCCACCCTGGCAACATTTTGTGGACGCCCACCGACCTCCCTGGCGGCGGTCCCCATTTTGTGGACCTGGACGATGCCCGCACCGGCCCTGCCGTGCAAGATTTGTGGATGCTGCTGCCCGGCGACGACCGCCGCGAACAGACGCAAGCACTGTCAGCCCTGCTGGACGGCTACGAACAGTTCCGGCCCTTTGACCGGCGCGAGCTGCGCCTGATCGAGCCGCTGCGCACCCTGCGCCAGATTCACTACAGCGCCTGGCTGGCCCGCCGCTGGGCCGACCCCACCTTCCCCGTCAACTTCCCCTGGTTTGGCAGCAGCGACTACTGGGCCGGGCAAATCCACCAGCTGGAAGAACAGACCGAGGCCATGCAACGGGCACCGCTGGTGGTGTGAACAGCCCGCCACCCTGTTCCCTGAGGCCCCGGATCGCAGGCCTGCTGCTACCATTTCATTGAAGCGTGTGGGCACCGGCGTTTCGGGGGGGGGGCAACACCAAGGGTTCCTGGTCAGGCTTTTTGGGGAGACAGCACATGCAGAAAACGGCACCGCAAGGCTTGCCGATATGGGGTCCGTTACTGGACGGTCTGGATGTCGCGGTCTGCCTGTTTGATGCCAGCGACCGCACGCTGGCCTGGAACCGCAGTTTTCTCAGGCTGTTTCCAGAGCATGATGGCCATGTCCATATCGGCGAGCCCTACAGCGCCAATTTGCGCCGGTTTTATGCTGTGCGGCTGGCTCCCGACGAGCTGGCGCAGATTGACCGCTACATCGAGGCGGGGGTTGCCCGGCACCGCGCACAGATGCACCCCTTCCTGTTCGAGCACCACGGTCGACGCATCCAGGTGGCATCGCTTCCTTTTGAGAACGGCGGGCGCGTTCGGGTGTGGCGTGCCGAGCGCCTGCCAGCAAACGACCAGACCGCAGAGCTGCTCGACCTGGCGGCGGCACCCAGTGCGCTGCCCCCTGCACACGCCTTGCTGCTGGATCGGGTACCTGATGGTTTGATGATTTGCAACAGCGCAGGCTGTATCGAATGGGTCAACGAACCCTTTGTGCGGATGTACGACCTGCCCCAACGCAGCATTGCCTTGGGCATCACGATGCGGACAGTGCTGCAATCGTTGTGGACCCGCGCCGGTGCGCCCGACGCGCCGCAGTGCCTTGCCGGCTTGAACCTCTTGCAGGAAAACTTGCGCTTCAGCGGCGCGCCCTTTGAGCTGGCGCTGCCTGGGGACCGCTACATCCGCGTCACCGCCCGGCCTGCGGATGGGCAGTCGATTTTTTATGCTCACGTGGACATTTCCGAGCTCAAACATCAGCAGTGGCGGCTGCAAGAGGCCGAGCGATTGACGCGACAAAGCGAGGCCGCACTGCGACATCAATCAGCCTTGCTGCTGGCCATGCTGGAAAACATGGAGCAAGGGGTGACCATGCTCAGCGCCGACGGCGCACTGGAGATGTACAACCTGCGCGCAGCCGAGTTGCTGCACCTGCCACCCCAGCATGCTGGCGAGCGCCTGCAACCAGCCGTCAGCGACAACCATCGCCCTGGACAAGCGGCTTACGCTCGCTCGCAGGCCATGCTCAACCTGGAGCCCATCCTCCTACCCGAGCCCGGCACGACCACCAGCGTGCAAAGTCGCAGCCCAGACGGTCGGGTGCTTGAAGTGCGCACCGTGCCGGTGGATGGCAGTGGTTTTTTGCGCACTTTTTCCGACATCACCGAGCGTTACCACGAAGAAGCGCGCATGCGCCATGCAGCCAACCATGATGGTCTGACCGGCTTACTCAACCGCAGCACCTTCATGAGCCATTTGGTGCTCGAAATCGCCCGTGTGCGGCGCTCGGGGGGCGGCTGTGCGGTGCTCTACCTCGATTTGGATGGCTTCAAACCTATCAACGATCAGCATGGCCACGCCGTGGGCGACCGTGCCCTGATCTGGGTGGCGCAGTGCCTCCTGCGCATCGCGCGCGAATCCGATTTGGTCGCACGGCTGGGTGGCGACGAATTTGTGGTGCTGCAAAAGTCGGTCGATGACCCGGCACACGCTCTGGCATTTGGGCAGCGCTTGCTGGCAGCCATCAACGAAAGCTTCATGATTGAAACCCTGCAGCTGCGCATGGGGGCATCCATTGGCGTGAGCCACTGTCCACTGCACAGCGATGTGCCTCAGCAGCTACTCGATTGCGCCGACAAAGCCATGTACCGCGCCAAAGCCCAAGGACGCAATGCGGTGTGCCTGTTCGACCCCGCGGCATCCGAGGCATCAGGCTGACAACACGCCTGCATTTTTCAGACAAAAAGTGCCCGTACCGCTTATCTGTATTCATTTGTCAGCTACAAATATAATTTATGTAGCAAACTGTTGAATGACAAAAAGCGGTAAGGTCTGTTTTTACATACTTTTTTAACTTGCAGGGGTTGTACCCCGCCCTCAAAGCGATGCGGGTGAGTCGGCGCCAGCACCGTCAACCGGCAGCCCGCTCGCCACGCCATGCACCTTGGCGAAGGTGAGGATCACTTCGCGGATGACTTTGCGCTGGGGCGCGGGTAACTGCAAAAACGCATCGAAGGTTTCGCGCTCCAGATAGCGGATGCCCTTGGGCCACGTGCCGCGTTTCTCATCTCATACCGTTAGGCTGCTGCTGCGCGGCACAAAGGGCAGGCTGTCTTCACGCGGTTCAGCCAACCTCAGTACACCGCCGACAATCTCAAGCCACGGCAGTTCCTGCACCTCCAAATCGTCCAGCGCTTCACGGATGTATTCACCAGGGTGAATGGGCGAGAGGCCGTTGATGGTGCGTTTCATATTGAAAACTCCTCATTGGTGGTCCGTGATTGGCTGGGTGGGCAACATGCATCCCACCCGCCTCACCCCTGCGCCATCAACCCCGCCACTTGGCTGCGCAAGCCCTCGGGCGAAACATCGGCCGCCGCCACAGGCGCCCCCACATTCAGCCCCACGCGGTTGAACAGCCCACGCCTGAAAGGTTTGGCCATGGCCACGCCGCGCTCCACCCGGCTGAAGAATGAACCCCACAAGTTGGTGAGCGCCATGGGGATCACCGGCGCGTCCAGCCCATCAGCCTGGGCTTGCTCCAGGATTTTCATGATGCCGCCCTTGAAGGTTTGCAGTTCACCGTCTTTGGTGATACCACCCTCGGGGAAGATGGCCAGCAAGTCGCCCTCGCGCAACACTTGGGCTGCCGCATCAAACGCGGCCTGGTAAGCGGCCGGGTTTTCATGGCGCGGGGCGATGGGGATGGCCTTGGCCAGCCGGAACAGCGTGCCCAGCACCGGGGTTTTGAAAATGCGGTGGTCCATCACAAACCGTATGGGCCGGGGGCTGGCCGCCATCAGCAGCACCGCGTCCACAAAACTCACGTGGTTGCACACCAGCACAGCAGCCCCTTGCGTGGGCAGGTGCTCGTCGCCCGTCACCTTGAAGCGGTACACAAAACGCGACAGCACCCACGCCACGAAGCGCAGCAGGTACTCGGGCACCAGCATGAAGATGTAGAACGCTACCACCGCATTGGCCAGGCCAGTAAACAGAAACACCTGCGTGACGCTGAAGCCGTTGCCCAGCAAGGCCCCCGCCAGCAGGCTGCTGGCAATCATGAACAGCGCATTCAAAATGTTGTTGGCCGCGATGATGCGGGCGCGGTGCGTGGGCGTGGCACGCATTTGAATGAGCGCGTACATGGGCACGCTGTACAGGCCCGCAAACAGGCTGAGCAGCATCAGGTCGGCCAGCACGTGCCAGTGCGCCGTTTGGGCCAGAAAGGTGCTCAAGGTCCATGATGCCGCGTAGCCCGCTGGCTGCAAGGTGGCCGTGTCCAGTGCCGCCGCCACAGCCTGTGGGCTGGGTAAACCGGTGGCGGCAAAGTACAGGTCTACGCTGAACACCGTCATGCCGATGGCGCCCAGCGGTACCAGGCCAATTTCCACGTGTCGGCGACTGAGCACCTCGCACAGCAGGCTGCCCGTGCCAATGCCAATCGAAAACACCACCAGCAACAGGCTGGCCACCTGCTCGTTGCCGTGCAGCACGTTTTTGGCAAAGCTGGGGAACTGGCTCAAAAACACCGCCCCGAAAAACCACATCCAGCTGATGCCCAGCAGCGAGCGGAACACCACCACGTTGCCGTGTGCCAGCTTCAAATTGCGCCAGGTTTCGGTGACCGGGTTCCAGTTGATGCGCAGTGTGGGGTCTTGTGCCGGGGTGGGCGGGATGAATTCGGCCACCACGCGGCCCAGCACCGCCAGGCCCAGCGCCGCAAAACCCACGTGGTGCGCCCCGATGTCGGGCACGGCAATGATGAGCCCGCCCGCCACGTTGCCCAGCAAAATGGCCACGAAGGTGCCCATTTCGACCATGCCGTTGCCACCCATCAGCTCGCGCTCGTTCAGGTGTTGCGGCATGTAGGCAAATTTGACCGGCCCGAACAGGGTGGAGTGCACGCCCATCAAAAACGTGCAGGCCAGCAGCACCTCTACCCGGCTGCCAAAAAAGCCCCAGGCGGCCAGCGCCATGATGACCACTTCAAGCCGCTTCACGAAGCGGATGAGCACCTTTTTGTCGTACTTGTCGGCCAGCTGGCCGCTGGTGGCTGAAAACAGCAAAAACGGCAGGATGAACAGCGCCCCGATCACCAGCCCCGCCATGGAAGCGGGCAGCCACGCCACCTGCAACTGGTAGGTGACCATGACCGTGAACGCAAACTTGAACAGGTTGTCGTTGCCCGCGCCCAGAAACTGGGTCCAGAAGAACGGGGCAAAGCGGCGTTGCGTCAGCAGGGCAAACTGGTTGGGGTGAGCGCTGGGGTGAGCGTTCGGTTGGTCGCGTCCGGTCATGGGTGGTGGGCTCATGTGAATCAAGGGCAACTGTGCAGGGTGGACCGGGTCATGCGGTGGTGACAGACACCGCTGGCGGCGCGTCACGATACACCACCGCCGCCAGCACGGGCCATACTGCACACGCTGCCAGCACATGTTTCAGCGTATGACCCGAAACCAGGCCCGCCGTCAGCTCAAACACCCACTGGTCCGACATTTCAGCCACCTTGGCCAAGGCGTACCCCACCAACAACGCCACCAACGGCAAGGCAGCCTGCCCTTGCCGCGCGGGCAGCGCAGCCAAACCCGCCAGCACCAACAGCCCGCCAAACTGCACCACTGCCCACGGCACGGCGTTGTTCGCCATCCATGCCACCGCAGCCGCCGCCGGAGCCAGCACGGCCAGCAGTGCCATGCCCACCAAAGCAGCACGGTCGCTGACGCGATTGGCCACAGCCACGCCCATCACCCCGGCAAACACCCAGGCCATGCCCATGCGGTCAAGGGCCAACCCGGCATCGTCCGGGTGCAGGTGATACACACCGGAAGCCACCGCTGTGAACAACAACCCCAGGCACAGCACCAGACTGGCCGCGGCGTGCGCCTGTGCCCGTGCCCGTGCCCGTGCCCGTGCCCGCGCCTGCGCCTGCACGGGCAGGCATGCCAGCCGCCGCAAGCCCAGCGCCCCCACGACGGCAAAGGCCAGGTTGCTCAGCACGTCGGCAGCAAATGGCACTTCCCCCCAGCCACGGGTGTCGGCAAACGCGTGGTAACCAGAAGGCAAGGCCACTGGCGGGGCCAGCATTGCCACCACACAGGCCACGGTGAGCGCGGCGCACAGCGCCCACTCACGGCCGGTCAGGCTCAGCGAGGAGGCAGCGCAACGCGACACCCGTGTTCGAGACAAAGAGATGGACTTGCGCCCAGGTTCCGACATCCACATGCTTGGCACTCCTTTCCTCCACTGCGGAGGACATGGCCGCACTGTGTTCGCAGCATCCGAAAAAGTATCGAATTAAGTTATAAACATTCAATTTTTAAACCATACGTATCGTTTTTCAGTACCTGATGTCCACCACAGCCGACCTGATGCGCGTCATCCGCCACGAAATGAAGGCTGCGGGCCTGACCTATGCCGACCTGGCCCGTGAACTGGGCCTGGCCGAGTCGAGCATCAAACGCCTCATGAGCCGGGGCGACATGCCCCTGTCACGCGTGGATGCCATTTGCCGCGCGCTGCGGCTTGACTTTGCAGACCTGGCCCGCCGCGTGGCAGATGAACAGCCCTTGCTGCGTGAAATGACGCTGGAGCAAGAGCGCGCCGTGGTGGCCGACCCGCTGCTGCTGCTGGGAGCCATTTGTGTGCTGAGCCAATGGACGTTGGCGCAAATCACCACCACCTACCGTTTGACCGAAGCACAGGCCATACAGGTGCTGGCGCAGCTTGACCGCATTGGCATCATCGAGCTGCGCCCTCTCAACCGCTACCGGCTGATGCTGTCCAAAACCTTCCGCTGGCGGCCCCATGGGCCTGTGCTGCAATACTTTCGGGAACACGCTGTGCTGGACTATTTTTCGGGAGGTTTCGAGGGCGATGCCGAAGGCGTGCTGCTGGTGCATGGCTCCATCAGCCGCGCGTTGGCCCCCGCATTCCAAGCGCGTTTACGCCGCGTGGCCCAGGACTTTGCCCAACAGCACCTGGCCGATCAGGCACTCAAACCCGAGGAACGCGAGGGCTACACCCTGCTGCTGGCCATGCGGCAATGGGAGTTTGCTGCCTTCCAGCACCTGCGGCGCTGACAGCGGACTCACGTCACATAAGCGTTTGGAAGCTCAACGCTCAATGGCGCAGAGCGTTTGCACGCCATCCACCAATGCCGCCTAAAATTTCCGCCATGTCACACCCCATCCTCACCTTTGCCGCCGGCGCGGCTGTGTCCCTGGCAGCCATCTATGGGCTGACCGCCGTCAGCCACTTGCAGCAGGTACCCCAGCATTCGGTCGCGGCCTCGCCATTGCCATTGCAACCCGTTGCCAACGCACCAGCCGTCATCACACTGGGCACGCCCAACTTCAGGGGCACACCCTATGCCACGTCAGCAGATGGCAAAACCAGCAGCGGCATCTGGGCAGCGGACGGGCCCAGCACGTTCGAATGGCATTTTGGCAGCGACGAAACCGTTTACGTGCTGCAAGGCCAGGTGGACGTGAACTACCAAGGCCAGCAGTTCTCCCTTCGACCGGGAGACACAGCCGTCTTTCTGGAGGGCACCCGCGCGGTGTGGCACGTGCCCCAAAACGTACTGAAGTCGTACACCCTACACCACCCCAACGCGCTGGTGCGTTACTGGCGCAAATTGGCAGGCTGACAGCGCCATCAGCCACAGGCTCAATTGCGGGCATGGCTGATCTGAACGCTGTCCACACCCTCTATCTTGCGCAGCCCGCGCGACAGCTCGAACAGCGAGCTGGGATCGGGGTGGGTGCGCAGCGCCACCATCACAAACTGCCACGACACCTGGTGCTGTTTGCTGGAAATGTTGAGCGAGCCTTCGGCCACCGTGAAACCCCATTCGACAATGGTTTGCTTCAGCCGCTTTTCATCGGGATCGTGCCCAGGCTCGAAGCTCAGTACCACACCCATGGCACGGCGCGACGGCAAGCGCATTTCAAGTTTCGGGGCCCACATCATCAGTGACGCTGACAGCACCGACAACAAAATGGCCGCGCCATAAAACCCCACCCCTACCAGCACCCCGATGGCTGATGACGCCCAGATGGATGCCGCCGTGGTCAGGCCACTGATGTTCAGGCCCTCTTTCATGATGACGCCTGCCCCCAGAAAACCCACCCCTGTGACGATGCCCTGCACCACACGCGTGGGGTCGGCACCGCCCATCAAGGCCCCTGCCACGGGTGCTGCATGGCCACCCCACCAGCTGGCCGGGAAACCGGCAAACACCGTCAGTGCGGCCGACGCCATGCAAACGATGCCATAGGTGCGCATGCCCGCCGCCCGCCCGTGGTACGAGCGCTCGTACCCCACCAGCAGACCCAGCAGCAGGGCCCCCAGCAAGTTCACGAACACCAGCAAGTTGACTTGCAGCATGTCCGCCGACCAAAAGGACGCCAGGTACGGCATGTTGATGTGGTGCATGGTTTCTTCCCAGGAAAAATCAGTGCAGACTCAAACAGACCACGCGGTCAATCGGTGACCACCTCGATGCGGTCGCGCCCCCGAGACTTGGCCACATACAGCGCGCGGTCCGACCGTTCGATGAGCGCATCCACCGATCGGTCATGGGCTTGCCAGTATGTGAGCCCGATGCTGGTGGTCACGGCAGGCAACCCAGGTGGTGGCGGGCGCACGGCTTGCAGCACGCGTTCAGCGGTGGCCAAGGCAGACGCGCTGTCGGTTTCGGGCAGTATGACCACAAACTCCTCGCCGCCAAAACGCCCCAGCACATCGTTCGGCCTGAGTGTGGCGGCCACTCGCCTGGCAAACTGCTGCAACACCAGATCGCCCACCTGGTGCCCGTGCCGGTCGTTGACCGCCTTGAAGTGATCCAGATCCAGCATGAGCACAGCAAACGGGTGCTGGTAGCGTTGGCTTCGGGCCAACTCCTGTGCCAAGGCGTCAAGCAGCGCCCTGCGGTTGAGCACACCGGTCAGCGTGTCGTGCGTGGCCTGATGTTCAAACGTTTCCCGCACGCGCTCGGATGCCATCAAAGCAAACCCCACCGTGATCATCAGCAACACCAACGAATACGACACCGCATAGGCCGACTGCACCCAGTTGGGCGCAAACAGGTGGCTGCCATCCTGGGGCAGAAGCACCAGGTGAGCCCACCGCAATGCGAACACGCCCGCAATGGCCGCCAGCCAGCAGGCGGTGAACCGCCCTCCGAAAGTTGCGTGAGCCCCCCCTGCCCGCATGTGCCGAAACAGGAACCAGGCGTGGTACCCCATGATGAACGCCATGGCCGCCAGCATGGCGAAACTGCGCCCCCCGAAGCTGGGGACCACATGGGCGAACCACGCCAGCACGGCCATGGTGGTGCCCCACAGCACCCACCACCCACGCCAGCGCATGGGCACGCCAAAGTAACTGTGCGTGCCCCAGAGATAGAGCAAGTAAGACCACAGCAGCAGCCCGTTGGCCAGCGTGATGCTGACCACGTCGGGCAGCACGTCACGCGCCCCGAACAACAATGCCGTGACAAACACCACCCCGGTGGCCTGTGCCCACAGCTTCAGCCCCGGCACAGGCGAAGGTGTGGAGCGCTGCAGCAACGCCAGCACCAACCCCATCAGGCCACCCAGCAGGCTGGCCATGACGATGGCGGTGCGTGCATCCAGCAATGCGTTCACAACAGCGGCGCTCGGTGAAACATGAGCCCATCTTAATGCGCACGCAACGCCTGTCAGCGCTCGGCGCTGACCTCAAGTTCAATCGGCTTGACTGATGGCGGGTGCGGCAAACACCTGCACCCGGTTTTTGCCTTGGGCCTTGGCCTGGTACAGCGCGCTGTCGGCATTCTTCAGCAGGGTGTCGCTGCTGGGTCGGGGCTCGTCCGCCACGTGGGCCACGCCCGCGCTGGCCCCGATCACCACGCGCAAGCCCGTCGATTCGATGTGGATGGGGCGGCTCAACGCATCCAGGAAACGCTGAGCCACCTCGGCTGCCACCGCCGCGCCGAGGCAGTCGTGCAACACGATGACAAATTCGTCGCCACCCAGGCGGGCCGCCAGGTCGTGGGGCCGGTTCAGGCGCTGCAAACGCGCACCCACCACCTTCAGCACCTCGTCCCCCGCATCGTGGCCGTGGGTGTCATTCACCGGCTTGAAGCCGTCGAGGTCCATCATGACCAAGGCAAACGGCATCTGCCGCTCCCGCCAATCGGCCAGGGCACGGTCCAGGTCGGCCTGCAGGCTGACGCGGTTGGGCAGGTCGGTCAGCATGTCGCGGTAAGCCAGGCGCTGCATGGTCAGCTCGGTCTTGCGGCGCAGCGAGATGTCTTCGATGGTCAGGATGGCCATCACCGGGTCCACATCCTCGTGGAGGATGAGCGACAGCTCGCACAGAAAGGGCGTGCCATCGGCCTTTTTCAGCAGCACCTCCACCTTGTCCAGCAGCTTGCCCGAGGCTTCGCGCATGCGGGCCATGAGCGAGGTCCAGGTGTCGGTGTCGGCCCAGATGGGCGACTGGCCAAACCGGGTGTGCAGGTCGTCCAGCGGGCCGATGGTGCGCACCCATGCCTCGTTCACGCTGACGATGCTCTCGGTGTCGATGCGGATGACGGCCGCCGCCACGGGCATGACCCGCAACAGGTCGAGCAAGCGGCTTTTCATCATGCGCACGGCCCGCACCAGGGGCATGTTGGCCTCGTTGTCCAGCGGGGCGTCGTCTTCCAGCAGGTTGCCCTGCACGATGCGCTGGGCCAGCGCAATGACGTGCTGGCTTTCGTAGCCGTCACGGCGCAGCCAGACAGAGAGGTAGGCCATCATGCCGACGAACGGCAAAAAGTACGCCACGTGCAGGCCGAACAAGGTCCAGAAGTTGCTGGTGTCAAACACATACACCGGCGCACCCAGGGTCTGGGCATAACCCAGCACCAGATGATGCAAATAGATCACCAGCGTGGCCACGACGATGGTGCGCCAATCTCGGTAGTACAGCAGCACACCGATCAGCCCGAACGCGGAAAAGTGCGCCTCGATGTCACCGCCCGTCTGGTGGATGATGAGCCCCGTGAACACCATGAACGCACTGGCCATGAACAGCCGGGTAACCAGAGCACCGGCGTGGGCACGCAACAGCCACCGCGACATCAGCAGCGTGGGCACCCCCACAGCCAGCACGGCCCCCCAGGTGTTGCGCAGCGGCGCAATGGCCAGGCACACCGCCAGCAGAAACACGTTCATGCCCACCATGATGCGGTCGGCCCGCACACGGTAAGGCCGCAACAGCGGGTCGCAGGCGGATTCGGCCGCCAACCAAGACCGGATCACGGTGCCACCCCGCACACGGCACCCAGCCAGGCCCCCTGGTAGCCCAGGTAACCCAGCGCCAGCAGGCTGTAACCACCCCACATCAGCACCCAGAAACCCGGACGGGCCAACACAGACCGCCTATGCCCGGCGGGATCGGGGGCGGCCGTGGAAGCTACCGGCGCAGCAGTGGGGTTCATAGGCAAATGAGGCAAAGAGCAGGGGTGGTGCGCAGGCCCGCACACAGGCGTGGGAGGCCCGTCAGTCTACACAGGCCCCGGCGGCTGGGCGAGAGGGCGAACACCCAGCGGGATGTGCACGCCCGCTGCAACAGCCCCGTGGCCCGGCCCACTCAAACAAAACGCCCTTGTACCGGCGGGCACAAGGGCGTTACGCTTTTGGTAGCTGCTTGCGCTTTATATAAAAGCGCCAGAGGCCATTTTTATTGATAATTTATCAGACCAGCAGTGCGTTCACCCGCTTCACATACGCAGCCGGGTCTTCAGGCAAACCGCCTTCGGCCAGCAGGGCCTGGTCGAACACGATGTGGGCCAGGTCGTCGAAGTGCGCGCTGGTTTCCAGCTTTTTCACCAGCGCATGTTCGGCGTTCACTTCCAGAATAGGTTTGCTGTCGGGCGCTTTCTGGCCTGCGGCTTTGAGCATGCGGGCCAGCTGGTTGGACACGTCGCCGTCTTCCACCACCAGGCAGGCGGGTGAGTCCACCAGGCGGGTGGTCACACGCACGTCTTTGGCCTTGTCTTTCAGCGCTTCTTTCAGCTTGTCGAGCACGGGCTTGAAACTTTCGGCTGCAGCTTCAGCAGCTTTCTTTTCGTCTTCGTCCTGCAGCTTGCCCAAGTCCACCGCACCTTTGGCCACGCTTTGCAGCGGGGTGCCTTCGAACTCGTGCACGAAGGACAGCGCCCACTCGTCCACCCGGTCAGTCATCAGCAGGACTTCAATGCCCTTTTTCTTGAACACTTCCAGCTGCGGGCTGTTTTTGGCACCGGCCACCGTGTCGGCAGTGATGTAGTAAATGGCCTCTTGGCCTTCTTTCATGCGGGCTTTGTAGTCGGCAAAGCCGGTGCTCACGCCGTCGGTGGTGCTGGAGGCGAAGCGCAGCAGCTTGGCAATCTTGTCTTTGTTGGCAAAGTCTTCGCCCAGGCCTTCCTTCAGCACGCTGCCGAATTCGGCGTAGAACGCGGTGTACTTGCCGGCTTCCTTCTCGGCAGCTTCCTTTTCCTCGGCACTCAACACGTCGGTTACACCGTCCGCGCCTTCGGCTGTGGGCAGCTTGTCTTTCCTGGCCATGTCTTCCAACATGCCCAAGATGCGGCGGGTGTTGCCTTCGCGGATGGCCTTCACGTCGCGGCTTTCCTGCAGCAACTCGCGGCTGACGTTCAGGGGCAAGTCGGCTGAATCGACCACACCCTTCACCCAGCGCAGGTACGAGGGCATGAGCGCCTCGGCATCGTCCATGATGAACACGCGCTTCACATACAGCTTGATACCCGCCTTTTTGTCGCGGTTCCACAGGTCTTGCGGGGCTTTGCTGGGGATGTACAGCAGCTGCGTGTACTCGGTGCTGCCTTCCACGCGGTTGTGGCTCCAGGCCAGGGGGGCAGCCTGGTCGTAGCTGATGTTTTTGTAGAAGTCGGTGTACTGCTCTTCGCTGATGTCTTTTTTGCTGCGCGTCCACAAGGCACTGGCGGAGTTGACCGCTTCCCACTCGTCCTTTTTGACGTATTCGCTCTTTTCAGCGTCCCACTCTTCTTTTTGCATCAGCACGGGCAGGCTGATGTGGTCGGAGTATTTGCTGACGATGGTTTTCAGCTTCCAGTGGCTGAGGTACTCAGACGCGTCGTCGCGCAGGTGCAACGTGACGCTGGTGCCGCGTGCGGCGCGGTCAATGGCCTCCACCTCGAAATCGCCAGTGCCACCGCTGACCCAGCGCACGCCTTCGGCCGCGGGCAAACCGGCGCGGCGGCTTTCGACGGTGATTTTGTCGGCCACGATGAAGCCGGAATAGAAGCCCACGCCGAACTGGCCGATGAGCTGGGCGTCTTTTTTCTGGTCACCGCTCATGCGGCTCATGAATTCTTTGGTACCACTCTTGGCAATGGTGCCGAGGTTGTCGATGGCTTCCTGCGCGCTCAGACCAATGCCGTTGTCGGTGATGGTGAGGGTTTTGGCATCCTTGTCGAACGACAGGCGCACGTCGAGGTTGGGCGCGTCTTCAAACAAGGCAGCATTGTTCAGACCTTCGAAACGCAGTTTGTCGCAGGCATCGGACGCGTTGGACACCAGCTCGCGCAGGAAAATTTCCTTGTTTGAGTACAACGAGTGCGTGACGAGGTGCAGCAGTTGGGCGACTTCGGCCTGGAATGACAGGGTTTGCTTGCTCATGGTGAATCAAAAAAGTAAAGGTGAAAAATGACCCGGGTCGCCAAACACCCATCAGATGCTGACGCCCCCCGCAACGGGTTTACATGGAGACTGCCGGGGATTTTTCAAGACACCCTAATTGGGGGTTTCCCCTTGCACCGCGTGCACGGCGGCGGGTAAGCTGGGTGTGGCCCTCCCGCCTGCCCAAACGCCCACGCGGCAACCCACATGACACACCCACCGGCCCGCAAGGGCACCAAGCCTCCCGCAACCGGCTCTGTGTTGCGCCACGTCCAGCCCAGCGACCTGAGTGCGGTGGCCCAACTGGCCACACATGCCACGCTGGGCATCGTCAACATGACCGAGGGTGTGCACCAATCGGTGTTGCGCACCGTGGGTGGCAAACGCGGTGCGTTGCCCGGACGTGCTGGCGGCATCACGGGGCTGGTGTACAGCAGCGTGCGGGGCATCACGGGGTTGGTGGGCACCGCCCTGGAGAAGGCGCTGGCGGGGCTGACACCGCTGTTACAGAAGGCAGCAGGCGGCCACACGGCAGACAGCGAGGAACGCACCGTGGCACTGGCCGTGCTGAATGGGGTTTTGGGCGACCACCTGGCGGCGAGCGGCAACCCCCTTGCCCTGACCATGTCGCTGCGCCTGCATGGCAGCGCCTGGCAACCCGAATCAGCCACGGCTCTGGGTGACCCAGTCCCCGCCCACGTGTTGCTGACCCTTCATGGCCTGTGCATGACTGACACGCAGTGGCAAGTCAACGGCGTGGACCATGGCGCGCAACTGGCCGAGAAACTGGGCGCATTGCGCCTGAACCTGCGCTACAACACGGGCCTGCACGTGTCAGACAACGGCGCACAACTGGCCATGCTGCTGGAGCGGTTGGTGGCAACCTGGCCGGTGCCGCTGACGCGGCTGACCATCGTCGCCCACAGCATGGGTGGGCTGGTGGCGCGCAGTGCCCATGCGGCTGGGCTGGCCGCCGGGCACGCGTGGCCCGCCAGCCTGAAGGAGCTGGTCTGCCTGGGCACACCGCACCACGGTTCCCCGTTGGAGCGTGCAGGTGCCTGGGTGGACACGCTGCTGAACGCCACGCCCTTTTCCGCACCGTTTGCCAAACTGGGGCAGCTGCGCAGCGCCGGCATCACCGACTTGCGCCACGGGCACGTGTTGCCACGCGACTGGCAAGCCAGTGGCCACCCACGCAAGCTGTCGCAAGCGCTGCACCGGCATACCGACACCCGCACGCCGCTGCCCTTGCCCACCGGCGTGGCCTGCTACACCGTGGCCGCCACGCTGGCAGCACAACGCAGCCTGCTGGCCGAGCGCCTGACGGGTGACGGCTTGGTGCCGCTGAACAGCGCACTGGGCAAGCATGACGACCCCAAGCGGCGGCTGGCCTTCCCGCCCGACCACCAATGCGTGCTGTACCGCACCGGCCACCTTGAGCTGCTCAGCAGTCCCAAGGTCACGGCCCAGCTGGAACGCTGGCTGGTGCCTGATCAGAACTGCTCGGTCGCACCCAAATAACGCCACTGGCCAACAGGCAGGGTGCCCAGCACCACGCGGCCCATGCGGATGCGCTTCAGGCCCACCACCTTCAGGCCCACCTGCTCGCACATGCGGCGGATCTGCCGTTTTTTGCCTTGTGTCAGCACGAAGCGCAGTTGCTCGGGGTTTTGCCACTCCACCTGCGCGGGTTTGAGCGGTTCGCCATCCAGGCTCAGGCCGTGGCGCAGCAACGCCATCCGCTCGGCCGGGTAGGCGGCCTGTACATCGGTGGCAATCTCTCCATTGGGCGAGTCGTACACCACACGCACCAGGTATTCCTTCTCCATCTCGCTGTCTTCGCCAATGAGCTGGCGGGCCACACGGCCGTCTTGTGTGAGCACCAGCAAACCCACCGAGTCGATGTCGAGTCGCCCCGCCGGGGCCAGGCCCTGCAACTGGCTGAAGTTGAAACGCGTGCGGCTGGTGTCGCTTTGCCAGTGCGTGCGTGGGTTGATGAGCGTGACTGCGGGTTGGTGACCGTCTTCGGCCTGGCCGCTGACAAAGCCCATGGGCTTGTGCAGCAGGATGGTGACCTGTTGCTGCTGCTCACCCTTGGCCTGCTCGGACACCTCAATGACATCAGTGGCCTTCACCAGCATGCCCATTTCGGCCACCACACCGTTCACGGTGACCCAGCCGCGCTCGATCCAGGCGTCGCCCTCGCGGCGCGAACACATGCGCAACTCGGCCATGCGTTTGTTCAGTCGGGTGCCGTCTGGTGCGTCTTGGGCAGCTTCTTCGGCACGGATGCGAACGGCCGCTGGGGGTTTGCCCGGCGGGTTGAACGGGCGGACGGCCGGTTGCTGGGGGCGGCCGGTTTCCTCGCCACGTGCAGGGCGAAAAGGCGCGCTGCCCCGATCGGGCTGTGCAAAAGCGCCACCGCGCTGGGATGGTGCAGGGCGCTCTGATCGCTCGAAACGGTCAGAGCCAGTCGAACGCTCAAAGCGATCTGAGCCAGCAGAGCGTTCGAAGCGGTCTGAACGGTCATTTTGCGGGTACCCACCGCCCGGTCTGGCAGGGTGTTGGGGCCGGTTGTCTCGCGGGGGGGCACTGCGGTCGGCAGCCGGGTTGAAC
>JAVBXK010000076.1 GCA_030824555.1 bacterium | reverse complement strand
GAGCGGGTGCAGGTGCAGGATCGGGTGCGGGTTCCGGTGCCGGTGGGGCGGCCGGGTCAGCAAAGTCAATCGCCAAGTCTGACTTGGTGGCGTTGGTCACGGCCGTAGCCGAACCACCCGTGAAGGCCGCATTGCCCAGCGTGATGGTGAGGTTGGCCACGTCATTGGCATTGGCGTGGGCCGTTGCACTGCCGGTGAATGTCACCGTGGCCACGGTGTCGTTCGTCTTGGTCACCACAGCGGTCAAGCCTGCTGGCACGTGGGTCACGACTCCACCCGCCAGTGCCTGGCCGTTTGTACCGGTGTAGGTCTCGTTGGCCAGGGTCAGTGTGATGCTTGCCGTGATCGAGCCGTTATTGGCTGCGTCTTCGGCAAAGGTGGCTGCGCTGTAGGTGATGGCTGGGGCCAAGGAGGTAGTAACGGCAAATGTGGCAGCGGGTGACACATTGTCAGATTCGTCGGTCACACTGACACTGAATGCCCGTGATATGGGGGCGTCCGTATTGGTCGTTTTGAAAAACATTCTGTCCAGAAGCGTTTCAAAACTTGTTAAGGCACCAGTTGCAGAGCCGTGAAACGTAAAAGTAATGATTCTGTTGGCGCCACTGTCTGTAACAGCATAATTGAAAGTCCCAGTAATGAAAGGAGAGCTGACTGTTCCTGTTGCTGCGCCTGTGCCATCAATGAAAATTTGTGGGCCTAGAGAAAAACCTAAAAAATCACCCGATTTAATACTTTCAATTGGAATACTGACGCTCAATGATTTGAGGTTTGTCGAATCACTGTCGGAAATATTGGCAATTGATGCATCAGCAAAAAAGCTCGCAGGTGTGGTTCCAATAAAATACGTGGCAGCTTTGTTGATGCCATCGGTCGCGCCATTGAGGTCGATCACCGGGGCATCAATAAAATTAATTGCCAAGTCTGACTTGGTGGCGTTGGTCACCGCAGCAGCCGAAGCACCGCCAAAGGCCGTATCGCCCAGCGTGATGGTGAGGTTGGCCACGTCGTTGGCGTTGGCGTGGGCCGCTGCCGTGCCCGTGAAGGTTACCGTGGCCACGGTGTCGCTGGTTTTGGTCACCACAGCGGTCAAGCCGGCAGGCACGTGGGTGACGACTGCGCCAGCCAGTGCTTCGCCATCGGCACCTGTGTAGGTGTCGTTGGCCAGGGTCAGGGTGATGCTGGCCGTGATCGAGCCGTTATTGGCTGCGGCTTCGGCAAAGGTGGCTGCGCTGTAGGTGATGGCTGGGGCGGGGTCAGTAAAGTCAATCACCAGGTTTGACTTGGTGGCGTTGGTCACCGCTGCAGCCGAACCACCCGTGAAGGCCGCATCGCCCAGCGTGATGGTGAGGTTGCCCACGTCGTTGGCATTGGCGTGCGCCGTAGCGTTGCCGGTGAAGGTCACGGTGGCCACGGTGTCGCTGGTTTTGGTCACCACTGCAGTCAAGCCGTCGGGCACGTGGGTGACGACTGCACCCGCCAGTGCCTGGCCGTTTGTGCCGGTGTAGGTGTCGTTGGCCAGGGTAAGGGTGATGCTGGCCGTGATTGAGCCGTCATTGGCTGCGGCTTCGGCAAAGGTGGTTGCGCTGTAGGTGATGGCTTTGAGCACAGTCAGCGCCCCATCAGCCAACGCATCAGTGGTAGCAGCCGTACCGGCAACATTTTTTGCAAAGCCAGCGGCAATATCAAGCTTGTCTTCCCCGCCGGTACTGCCGTAGCTCGTTGTGCCTTCCAGGCTGGCGCCTTTGACATCGGCCAGCACGATGGTCAGGGTTGTACCGTTGGTGACTTTGGCGGAGGTGATGTCACCCACGACAAAACCAACGTCGGCAGTGGTGGCGTTGTCCCCATTGATGTCCCAGCTCAGCTTGCTCCAGTCCAGACGGGCTTTGATGTTGGTGGTGGCGTCTTCGCCGCTTTCAAGCAGGGTGCCGAAGTTCGTGCCGGTCAGTGTCAGCGTGTGGGTCGCTTCGTCGTAGGTGGCGCTGGTGTGGGTAACGGTGGGTGCGGCGGCATCGCCAAAAGTTGTATCCAGGCTGCCATCGGTATTGAAGCGCAAGGCCGCCATGTAGCCGTTGCCGAAGGCAGTCGAATTCACCGTACCTTGAACGACGATTTTTCCGTCACTCTGAACAAGCAGGGCTCTTGCAAAGCTAGGGCCTTGGTAGGTGCCTTCAATCTGACCCCTGGCGTAACCAGAACTGCCAAAGCTGGTGTCCAACGTGCCATCGGCATTGAGCCGGGCGACAAAGACTGAACCGTTGCCCGTGATGGCTCCGGTTGCGCCGTAGACGAGAATTTTCCCGTTGGCATCCAGTGCAACGCCATTGGCGTAGTCGTTGTTGTTTATATCGTCGGCGTCGTCATTGAGCAAGTCAGCCTGTGCGTTGTAGCCTGGCGTGCCAGAGGCGTTGAATGTGGCATCTGGCGTGCCATCTGCATTGAAGCGGACCACATGGTTGAAGCCATTTTTGTTGGAGGTGCCTGCAAGGACTATTTTTCCATCGGACTGGACGGCGATGTGAGACGCGCTGTCCACGGCGGTCGCGCTGCCGTTGTTGCTGTCATAGGTCAGGAGGCCATCCCCGCCACCAAATGATGTATCTATTGCGCCTGCTGCGGTCAGTTTGCTCAAGGCCCAGTTGTCAGTGGTGGTATTGCCCGTGCTGCCGGAGATCAACACCGTTCCATCGGTTTGAACAATGAGTTTGTTGGGCGTGAAAGCACCCGCGTAAGCCACACTGACGCCATTGGTGCCCCATCCGCTGGCAAGGGCCCCCGCAGCGGTCAGCTTGGTAACGGTTTTGGTGCCATCGTTGACAAGGTAGAGATTGCCTGCGCCATCAATGGTCGCGACATTGATGGAGGAGCTTCCCGGTTCGTAGCTACCTGAAGATCCCCAAGTGATGTCGATGGCGCCTGCACTGGTCAGCTTGGTGATCAAGCCACCATAGACACCAGTGCCGTAAATGAAATAGCCACCGCCAGCGGCCGCCAACACCCCGTAGGTGCCATCGTTGCGGTTTGCACCTGTGGCGATGTCGATCACCGCCATGCCAGCGCTGCCAAAGCTGCTGTCCAAACTGCCATCCGCATTCAGGCGAACGGCGATGTTGTCCGAAGTGTTGATGCCAAAATTAATGGCGGCACCCGCCAGGATGATTTTTCCATCGGCACCAATGGCTACGCCACCCGAGGTGGTCACTCCACCCGCCAGGCTGACAGGGGGAGGAAAGACGATGTAGCCAGTTTGGGTCCCCGTGGTGGCCGCCGGGTCAGCAAAGTCAATCACCAGGTTTGACTTGGTGGCGTTGATCACCGCTGCAGCCGAACCACCCGTGAAGGCCACATCGCTCAGCGTGATGGTGAGGTTGTCCACGTCGTTGGTATTGGCGTGCGCCGTTGCGTTGCCGGTAAAGGTCACTGTGGCCACGGTGTCGCTGGTTTTGGTCACGACAGCCGTCAAGCCTGTCGGCACGTTGGTCACGACGGCACCCGCCAGTGCCTGACCGTTTGTACCGGTGTAGGTGTCGGAGGCCAGGGTAAGGGTGATGCTGGCCGTGATTGAGCCGTCATTGGCTGCGGCTTCGGCAAAAGTGGCTGCGCTGTATGTGATGTTTCGATCGCCGACCAAGACCCCCTGCCACTGCGGCACCGCCAGCGCGTGCTGCATGGCCCCAGCCTGACGGGCCATGTCCGGCGCATCATCCAGCTCCCAACTCCCGCCTAGCGCCTCAGCCCCCACCTTGTGCGTAGCCGCTGCCACTTGCAGCCCGGTCATCAGCCGCAGCGCTTGCACAAAGCGCTGGCCTTCAAAGCCTGCCGCCATGTCGCAGCCGTAAATCAGAATTTCGCCATCCTCGGCCATGGCCCGGCAAAGAGTGTCCAACTCGGCGGCGTGCGCAGTGAGCCCCTGGCGGTTCAACACCAAGGTACCCAAGTGCAGGGCACCCGGTTGGCCGTGTGTCACCACATGCAAGGCGGGCACATCTGCCCGGTGGGCCAGGTGCCGGGCCATCTGCGCCAAACCGTCGGCGGCGGGGTCAAGCAGCTGAACGTCCAGTCCTGCGGGCAGGCCAGCCAACAGGGTGGCCAAGTCAGGCAGGCTGGCATCCACAAATGCAAGCGATGCGATAGAGGTATGGTTTTGTGTCATGGGGGATCCGAGGGGCTTGCAAAATCGCTGTGGATTGACTATTCCCAGTCGGCTGGCGTTTTGGCTCTCGCAAGCTCTCACTTCTGAGAGGTATGGTTTGTTAGGCTTGATGCATGTCAACCTCTTCGCAAAACGTTGCCGCTCCCCAGTGGGTTGCCCTGGTGGAAGACGAGCCCGCGCTCAGGGAAGAGATTGCGTTTCAGCTCCAGCACCACGGGTTTCGGGTGTTGGCGTTTGCCGATGCGTTTGGCCTGTACCGCCACATGGCAACCGGCACGGTGGCTGCGGTGGTGCTTGACATTGGCTTGCCCGGCGAAGACGGGCTGAGCATTGCCACTTTGCTGCGCTCGCACGACCAGCAGTTGGGCATTGTGTTTTTGACAGCCCGGGCACAGCGCGACGACAAAATGACCGGTCTGCAAGCCGGGGCGGATGCTTACCTGGTCAAACCGGTGGACTTGGATGAACTGGTGCTGGTGCTGCGCCGATTGCTGGCCCGCCAACAGCAACCAGAAGCCAACTTGTCCCCCGCATCGTCCACGCCGACTGAGCCGAAAGAGCTGGCGCTGTGGAAACTGAACCGCGACAGAGCCAAAATCATTGCCTCCAACGGACAAACTGTGCACCTGACACTGGTGGAGTTGCAACTGCTAACGATACTGGCCTCACGCGACGGCCAAGCGTGCAAACCGGCAGAGTTGGGGCGAGGCATGGGTCTGATGGATGACGAATGGAGCCAGCACCGGCTGGAGGTCATCGTCAGCCGCTTGCGCAACAAGGTGTTGCGGGAAACAGGGCTGCCAGCCCCTGTTCGCACCGTTCGCGGTATGGGCTATGCCTGGCGGGCCGATGAGTCAGCGCCTGTTTAAGGCCTCCTCTGGGCAATGCCAATGCATGCGCTTCCCCTTTGCAGGCACGCAACAGAATAAGCCCATGAAACACCACGCAACTTTGACTGCCAGTCGGCAAACAGTTGGCACCCGTTGGCCTATAGCTGCTGGGGCGTTCAAGGGGTTGTGCTGGTGTCTGCTGCAAGTGCTGTGTGTGGTTTGGCTGCTATGGCCACCCAACATCCTTGCGGCCAGCGAGCTGAGGACGGTTGAATTGTCCGCTGACTTTCGACACATGTCGCTGGCGGGGCATTGGGCGGCCAGTAAGCCAACGTACTTGCCGCGCGATGCGGCAGAAGCGCTTTCACATTTCCAGTCGGCGCAGTTTGAACAGTTGCCTGGCCATTTGGCCAGAGGGTTTGGTACGAAGGGTGTGTGGCTGGCCTTCAGGGTCAAGCCACTTTCCGCAACGCAGGCGCAAAGGTTGATTTTGGCCATACAGCCCGCTTTTTTGGACAGCATTGCGGTTTACACGGTTGAGTCGGGGCAAGCGCCGACGCTGGTTGGACAAGCGGGGGATCAGGTGCCCAAGGCGTTGCAGCCGCTGTCAGCCAGCTTTCCTGCTGTGGCACTCACCCTGAGTGCGCACACGGAAACGACTGTGCTCATGCACGTGCAAACCACGAGCACGTTGGCTGTCATGGCAGACCTTTATGAGCCTGGACGCTTCAATGACTGGCAGGCCCGGCATCATCTGCTGATGGGCTCGCTTTTCATGGCTTGCGGTCTCATGCTCTTGTCTGCCTTGGGTCTTTATGCGGTTCACAGGCAAGCAGGGCACCTGTATTGGGCCGCTTATGTGGCGGTGACCGCCGGGCAATGGTTTTTGATAGACGGGCAGGCCTTTTTGTGGGTTGATTGGGCAGACCCGACGCGTATCAACCAGCTGACCACCCTGTTCAGCTTGCTCAGCTTGGTGATTGGCGCTGCGTTCACCGCCAATGTGTTTGAGGTGCAGCGCATTCATCCGTGGGTGCGCAAAGCCCTCCTGATATGGGCTTGTGCCATTGGCGCAGTGGGTGCCGCAGGGTTGAGCCTGGGCCTTGGGTCCGTTGTGGGTCTGGCCATCTTTTCAGGCCTTCCCTTGCTCTTGGGTCTGCCGGTGGTCATTGCCATGCAAATTCACAGGTGGCTGCCCATTGCTGTTTGGCATGGCCCGCTGTTCATTGTCTACCTGCTGTTGGTTGTGCTGCACACGTTGGCGGCCATGGGGTGGCTGCCATACAGCCCGTTCACGTTTTTTGGATGGCAGGCCATAGGGGCACTCAACCTGTTGTCTATTCAGGTGTTCATGTTCATGCAGTTGCGGCGCGAGCAACAAAGCCTGCTCGCTGAAAGAAATGGTTTGCTGGCTCAGTTGTCAGCACACAACCAAGACTTGAGCACCCAGGTGGCCCAGCGCACTCAAAGCCTGGAGAAAGCCTTGGCAGCCAGCCAACTGGCGGAAGTCCGCTTCAAACACCTGGTGGACAACAGTGTGGATGTGGTCTGGCGCCTCAATCCAGACACCCTGTGGTTTGACTATGTCAGCCCTTCTGTCGTGCAACTGCATGGAACGCCTCCACCAACAGAAGGGCCCCGCATGCTTGGTAGAAACATGCCTCAGTTTGAGCGGGAACGCTTGCAACAACTGGTGCGGGATCGGGCCAAAGCGTTCAGGGCTGGTGAGTTGGGCGAAAACCAAGTGTTTACTGACGAGTTATTGCAACTGCATCAGAACGGCAACAAGGTGCCGGTTGAAGTCAACAGCCGATTTGTGCTGGACCCCTTCACCGGCGTGCTGTGGCTGCAAGGCATTTCGCGTGAAGTGACAGAACGCAAACGCCTGCTGCGGGAATTGGAACTGAGCCTTGCACAGTTGCACCGCACTGAAGCGGGTCAACGGCAACTGCTCACCACGCTGTCTCACGAGTTTCGAACACCCGCAGCGCTCATCAAAGCATCACTGGACAGTTTGCGCATTCTCCAGGCCGATGTGCCTGAGGCGGTTCAGCTGCGCATTGACAACATTGAAGTGGCAGCCTTGCGGCTGCGAGAACTGTGTAACAACTTGCTCACGCTGGAACGCCTGCAACAACAGTCGATTGCGCCCATCAAAACACCCGTTGACCTGGCTGAGTTGGTGCGCCGCGTGGCCATGGCCCACCCTGAATCCGCACGGATTTGCATCATTGCACCCGGTCAGTCGCTGATGCTCAATCTCGACGCGACGTTGATCACCTCCATGCTTAACAACCTGTTGGACAACGCCTGTGCCCATGTCAACCTGGACCTCAGCCCTGTGACCTTGACATTGACGGCCGGTGGATCAAGCTCAGTTGCCGCATCGGCCACCATGCGTGTGGCCGACTTGGGACCAGGCATTCCTGACGAGCACAAAGAAGCCATTTTCAAACAGCACCACAGCAGCAGCCGCGATCTGGCCAAGGGCATTGGCCTTGCCATTGTTCGGGAAATTGTCCATGCCCACGGTGGCTCTGTGCACGTTGCAAACAACCACCCAACGGGAACCGTTTTTGTGCTGAGCCTGGCCTGATGGGCGGCGTTATCGTCATATCCAGTGTGCGGCAATCAAGGTCAGCCCGGCGATCCAAACCGTTTCAGCCAGCAGCATGGCCACCGGTGGCCACCCCAGCTTGAGCAGGTCGGCGGGCTGGGTTTTGATGCCCACGGCGGCAATGGCCACCACCAGCAGGTGGCGTGACCACTGGCTGCCCTCGGTGGTCACGACGGGCGGTACCCAGCCCGACGAGTTGGCCAGCATGAACACGATGAACACCAGCAAAAACCCAGGTATCAGTGGCACAGGGGGCCCCGCTTCGGTATGCGCGTCGGTGTTGGCGTTGGTTTTGTCACGCACCTGCCGACGCGACACCACCCCTGCAACGGTCAGCACCACGGGCATGAGCAGCATCACCCGGAACAGCTTGACGATGACGGCGCTGTCAGCCGCCGCCACCTCGCCCGCGTGGCTCAGCAGCGTGCCAGCGGCCACCACCTGCGCCACATCGTGGATGGAAGCCCCGAAAAACACGCCTGCCTGCAGGGGTGTCAGCCCCGTCCACCGGGCCAGCAGGGGGTAGAGCACCATTGCGGTGGTGGACAACAACGTGATGCCCATGACGGTCAGCAACGTGAAACGCTCGTTCTCTTTGGTGGGTGGCAGCACCGAGGCCACTGCCAGCGCCGCTGACGCACCGCAAATGCCTACTGCTGCACCGGCAATCAGCCCTTCGTCATCCGGGCGGCGCAGCCACCGGGCCAGCGCCAGGCCGACGGCGATGGTGCTGACCAAAGCCAGCAATGCCAGCAAAGCGGTCTGCCAACCCAGGGCCACCACCTGATGGGCGGTGATGCGCAGCCCCAGCAGCGCCACACCGGCTCGCAGCAGCGTGCGGCTGCACAGGTCCAACCCGGGGCGGATGCGGGCATCGGCGGCCAGGAAGTTGAGCGCCAGCCCGATCAGCAGCGCGTACAGCAACTGCGGGCCGCCGTAGTGCTCAGATACAAAGGTGGCGGCCAGCGCCACCACCGCACACAGGCACAGGCCCGGCCACTGGGCACGGACGGTGTCGCGCCAGTGGGTCAGCCGGGTACCGGTCATGTTGCCGGGGTCGTCATGCCGCGCCGGTGGCCACTCGGTCGGCTTTGATGCGCTCCCACGCGTCTTCTACCCAGTCGCACAGAATGCTGCGGGTTTCGCGCGGGTCGATGATGTCCAGGATGCCGAACTTTTCTGCCGTGCGGAAGGGCGAGGTCATGTTCAGGTAGAACGCCTCCAGCTCGGCGCGCTTGGCTGCCGGGTCGGACGCGGCTTCAATTTCAGTCTTGTGGGCGGCCATCACCCCACCCTCGATGGGGATGGACCCCCACCGGGCCGAGGGCCAGGCGTAGCGCAGGTTCAGCGCTTCGCCGTACTTGGGTGCGTGCAGCGCGCCCGCCATACCAAAGCAGCGGCGGATCAAGATGCTCACCCAGGGCGACTTGCAGTCGTGCAGCGCCTCGCCCACACGGGTGGCGCCCAGCAGGGTGCCGCCCAGCTCGGCTTCCAGTCCGGTCTGGTTGCCAGGTTGGTCCACAAAGTTGACCACCGGCAGACCGAACAGGCTGCACAGCTTGACGTGGCGTTCCATCTTGTAGGCGGCCTGGTTGGTCATGGCACCGCCTTGCACCTTGGGGTCGTTGGCGATCACGCCCACCGGCACGCCGTTCAGGCGCGCCAGCGCGGTGATGACCGAACCGCCCTGGTAGCGCCCGATCTCGAACACCGAGCCCTGGTCCATGACGGATGCCAGGATCTTGCGTGGGTCGTAAATCTTGCGCCGGTCATGCGGGATGGCGTTTTTCAGCCAATCGTCTGCGCGGTCCGGGTCGTCGGTGGCGGGCAGCACTGGCGCGGTGTGGAACACGCTGCGCGGCAGGTAGCTCAGGAAACGGCGCACCTGCTCCAGCGCATCGGCCTCGTCCTCGGCCTCGTTGTGCACCAGCGCGCTCTTGCGGTGCACCATGTGCCCGCCCAGCTCGTTCTTGTCCACATCCTGCGCATAGGCCTGCTTGACCACATGGGGCCCTGCGGCCATCACCTGGGCCTGCTCGCGCACCATCACCGAAAAGTGCGACGACAGCACCTTGATGGCCCCTTGCCCCGCACACGCGCCCAGCGCCACGCCCACCACGGGCACGGTTTTCAGCAGCTCGTTGGCGGGCCAGCTGGGGTATTCGGGGATTTTGGTGCCGCCGATCTGCATCAGCAATTTCACGCTGCCGCCCGCCGAATCGACCAGCCGCACCAGCGGGAAGCGCAGCTGGTGCGCCATGCGTTCGATGTAAATCCACTTGTCGGCAATGGTCGCTTCGGATGATCCGGCGCGGATGGTGAAGTCGTCCACGTGCAGGCCCACCTTGCGCCCGTTTATCCGCGCCGTGCCCACGATGGCGTTGGTGGGGTCGATGCGCTCGAAAGCCCCCTCGCGGCTGTAGTGGCCCTTGCCCGCCAGCGCGCCCAGCTCGCGGAAGCTGCCTGCGTCGGTCAGGTGCGCGATGCGTTCGCGGGCGTTCAGGCGGCCGGTGGCCTTGAACTTGGCCAGGGCATCGGGGCCACCCATGGCTTCGGCTTGGCGGCGGCGCAGTTGCAGTTCGGCCAGCTCGGTGGCCCATTCGCCGGTGGCATCGAAAGTGTTTGGGGTGTTCACAGGCTGCCTCCTGTACCGAGGGCGGCTACCAGCGCCTGGGTTTCTTTCAGTTCGGCCTGCAGGTAGCGGTGCGAGTCCACATAGCCTTTGAACATGGGCTTGTTGCCCGACTTTTCCACCAGCGCTTTCCAGTCGGCCGATTCGGATACTTTTTTCAGCGCCGTTTCCCAGAATTGGATCTGCTCGGCATCCACGCCTGGCGCCAGCAGCACGCCGTTGTAGCTGACGTAATCGGCTGCAACCCCTTGCTCGCGCCAGGTGGGCACGTTGGCCAGTGGGCCGGTGCCGCGCTCGGGTGCGGCGCTGACCAGCATGCGCACCTTGCCGTTTGCCGTCTGGGGCACCACCGTGGGGGCGGTGGCCGAGACGATGTCCACATGGCCGCCCAGCAGCGCCACCATCGAGTCGCCCGACGAGCGAAACGGCACCACCGTCAGCTTGCTCACGTCCACGCCGGCGGCCTTCAGTGGCTTGGCAATGGCCAGGTGGGTGTTCAGGCCGCGCAGAGGGGCCACGGCAATTTTCAGGCTGGTCGGGTCGCGCTTGAGCTGGGCCACCAGGTCGCGGGCGGTTTTCAGCGGCGAGTCGGCGGCCACGGCGACCAGCGTGGTTTCTTCGACCATCATGGCTGCGGGCACGTAGTCGCGCATGTCGGCTTTCAGCACGCCGGCCACCTGGCCTGCAATGCTGCCGGTGTGGAAGGTGCCCAGGGTGTGTGCGTTGCCCCGGCTGCGTTGCAGTTGCTGCAGTGCCAGCAGACCACCGGCACCGGGCTTGTTGTCGGGCAGCACCGTGTGTCCGTTCACCAGATTCAGGCTTTCCAGCGCAGCTTTGATGCCACGGGCGTACAGGTCAACTGAGCCGCCTGCTGCCACACCAATCACGTAGGTGAGGTTCTGGCTGGGCTGCCAGCCGCCGTGTGCTTGGGTTTGAGCGTGGGCTGACGAGCCCAACCAAAGGCTGGCCGTGGTGGCAGCAAGGGCTTGCAGGGCGTGCCTGCGCGGGGGTGAGGTGGGGTGTTGCGGGGTCATGCGGTGTGTCTCCTGGTCTGGTTATGTGGGCTGTGTGCAGGTGGTGTGTGGCGCGTTCAGTGGGGCAGGTGCACCGCGCCGCTGGCGGCCAGTTCTGCAATGCGCTCGGCAGACAGGCCCAGCGCGTGGGCAAGCACGTCGTGGCCGTTGGCACCCAGGTCGGGGCCGGTGTGGCGGATGTGGCCCGGCGTGGCGCTGAAGCGGGGCACCACCCCGGTTTGCGTGGTGTGGCCCAGCTCGGGGTGGGGCACCTGCACCAGCATGTCGCGCGCCTGGAAGTGCGGGTCAGCGTAAATGTCGGCAACGGTGTACACGCGGGTGCAGGGCAGCTCGCCCTGGCGCAGCAGCGCTTCCAGCGCGGTGGCGTCGAAGCCACGTGTCCAGTCGGCCACGATGGCATCGATGGCCTTCATGTTCTCGGGCCGCCCCCGTGCCTGGATGGTCTCGAAGCGCGGGTCGGTCAGCAGCTCGGGCTGCTGCATCAGCGCCACCAGCCGTCGCCAGGTGGGCTGGCTGTTGGCCGCAATCAACACCCAGCCGCCGTCGCGCGTGGGGTACGAGCTGTTGGGGGCCATGGTGGGCAGGTTGCTGCCCTCGCGCTGTGGTACCAGGCCCAGCTTGTCGTAGGCGGGCACCACGGGCTCCATTTGGGTAAAGGCCGCTTCGTACAGCGCCACGTCCACCACCTGGCCTTTGCCGGTGCGGCTGCGGGCGTGGATGGCCGCCACCGCACCAAAGGCCGCGTGCACCGACGACAAATAGTCGGTGGTGGCCAGTGCCACGCGGGCCGGGGGGCGGTCGGGGTCGCCGGTCATGTGGCGCACGCCGCCCACGGCCTCGCAAATGGCGCCGTAGCCGGGGCGCTCGGCATACGGGCCGGTTTGGCCGTAGCCGCTGATGCGCACCATCACCAGCCCAGGGTTGCGGGCTGACAGCGCGTCATACCCCAGGCCCAGGCGTTCCATCACGCCGGGGCGGTTGTTCTCCACCAATATGTCGGCTTTGGCGATCAGGTCAGCCGCAATCTGGCGGCCCCCGGGGGTTTTGAGGTCGAGCGCAATGGAGCGCTTGTTGCGCAGGATGGACGCGGCGTACAGCGACGTGGTCCCCACGTGCTGGCCCATTTGGCGCACCGGGTCGCCTTCGGGCGGCTCGATCTTGATCACGTCTGCCCCCATGTCGCCCAGCAAACGTGTGCAGGCCGGGCCTGCGATGGTGTTGCAGATTTCAACGACCTGCAGCCCGGCCAGCGGGCCGGTGGCGGTGGAATCAGTCATGGTGCGTTTGTCCTTCCAGTTGGCGGATGCTTTCTTCACCCGACTCTTCAATGCGCAGGCGTGTCAGGGTCACCATGCGTTCCACGTCGCCCTGGCGCAGGGCTTCGGTGGTTTGTTGCCACAGGTCGGCCGAACGCTGGCGGCGGGCCACCGATGCCAACCCCAGCTTGCTGTAACGCAGCGTTTGCAGCGACAGCTCGGTCAGCATGCGTTGCAGGCGGCGGTTGCCGCACTGGCGTGCACACAGAATCAGCAGGCGGTAGGTGGTTTCGGCATAGGCATCGCCCGCATCGGGCGCCTGAGCCAGCGCTTGCAGGCGCGCCACGCCCGCATCCAGCATGGCCAGCAGCTCTGCGGTGGGCTGGATGGCCAGCTTGCGCGCCACCAGCTCGAACAGGCCCGCGCGAATTTCCAACAGTTCTTTCAGTTCGACGGCCGTCAGCTCGGTCACGATGGCCCCGCGCCGCGCCAGGATGGTGGCCAGGCCTTCGCGCTCCAGGATGCGGATGGCCTCGCGGATGGGGCCACGGCTCACGGCAAATTCATCGGCCAGCTCCTGCTCGCCAATGCGCTCGCCCGGCGCCATGGCCCCAGACAAAATGCGGTCGCCCACCTGGGCGGCAATCTGCTCGGGCACGGTCAGCGTGGGGTCGGCCTGGTCGGCAAACAGGCGGAACGCCACCGCGCCCTCCCAGCGGGTGAAGATGTCGGCGGGGCCGTCAAGCGGTTTCATGGCCGCCTCAGTTCAGGATGACCAGCAATTGGCCGTCGGCCACGGGCTCGCCTTCGGCGGTGCGGATGTCAACCACGGTGCCCGCTTTGGGCGCACTGACCGGGATTTCCATCTTCATGGACTCGACGATCAGCAGCGTGTCCCCCTCGGCCACCGTTTGGCCCACAGCCACTTCCACTTTCCACACCGAACCGGACACTTCAGACAGTACTTTCATGATGATCACCAGGGTTGTTTGTTGATGATGTTATTGTTAACAATCTGTGAAAACGTGCCACTAGGGATTTCCCTTGGGGTGTATTGGGCTGGGAAGCGTGGCCGAGCGGGTGGGATACCCCGCCTGTTCTTCATGTTCTGCGCAACAGTGGCGGTTGAGCAGAAAAGCCAAATTTTTCAATGGATTGCATGTCTTTTCATGCATGGGCCGGTGTGGGGGCAGGCCCTGCGGTGCCTGTCAGGGCTGGCGGGTGTGGCGAGCACAGTTGCCACAGGAAGCGGCGGCCTGGGTGCCACGGCGGCCCGTGGCCCTGGTGGCGCATGCAGTATGTAGATATGGTTGTGTATATCTTTTTGAAGGAGCCTGCCATGCCCCTTGCCACCGCCAAAGTGTTCACCACCGGCAACAGCCAGGCCATCCGCTTGCCCAAAGCGTTCAGGCTGAATGCCGAAGAGGTGTGGATCAGCAAATCCAAGGACGGCATCCTGACCATTCAGCCCAAGCCCAGGCCGGATGAGCTGGAAGCGTTTCTGGCCGAACTGCAGTCCATGCCCCAGACAGAAGAGTTTTTGTTGCCCCGAGACGATGCGCCGCGCCCCAGCCCGTTTGAGGGATGGGAGCCGTGATGCTGCGTTACATGCTGGACACCCACATCGTTAGCTGTTACCTGCGCCGTGCCTCGCCCGCGCTGGAATAGCGGGTGAATGCTGCGCTGCGCGAACGCACCATCGCCATTTCAGCCATCGCCCGCGCCGAGTTGTGCTACGGGCAAATGGGCCTGCCCCCGCAAGACCGCCGCCGCCCGCTGATTGACAGCTTCCTGTTGCGGCTGCCCTGCATGGAATGGGGCATGGAAGCCGCCGACCACTATGGTGCGCTGAAACACGCGCTCAAAACACAAGGCACCCCCATCGGCGAAATGGACACCCAGATTGCCGCCCACGCCCAGGTAGAAAACCTCATTCTGGTGACCCACAACACCCGCCACTTCGAGCGCATTGCGGCCCTGGTGCTGGAAGACTGGATGGGCTGAACCGTTTGCTGAGATTGGCGCGCGGCCGGTTACTCCGTCTGCTTGTGCCTTGCGCGGAGGGGTGGTTGCTGGATTCGTGAGAAAAAATGCCGTTTACGCTTGATTGGTCGGCGTTTCAAGCTATTTTGTTTGATTGATCGGGGCTATTGCAGGGGAGTGGTTTGGCTTTGCGATGGGGACTGGGCGAGGCCACTCTGGGTGTCGGCTGCCGTTTGAGGTTGCACAAAGACATTCAGGGTCAGCCTGACCTGAGCTATCCGCGATAGGCTGCTTTGATCAACACCGGCCAATTAACGGGCAGCGGCAAGCTAGCCTTTGCGTGGGTTTTTTCCGTCGAGTGCAAAAACCAGTTCGACACTTGGCGAGTGTTTGTAATATCCATGTGCAAGAGAGGAAAAGAATGGCAAACCATACCTACAAAATACCGCGCGTAACCGATGCTCAGATTTCACACGCATTGACCACCCTTGGCGAAGAATTTGAAACGTTTCAAGTTTCAGCGAGGGTATTACAGCAAGAGCTGGGTATTGCGAAGTTCCCCGGTGAGCTAGTGCAGCCGAACTGGCGAGCAGTGATTGACTCAAATGGCGAGCTCATAGACCATTTCAGTGCGACATTTTGCGGTGTTACCCTTCGGTACTATCGAGGTGGGAACGTTAGCGACCCTGCTAAGTCGCCGGTACTCGATGACCTTGTCATTGAAATCGATGCGGTTGCCCCGGATCGGCTGCAGGCAGCCGCCAGAGTCCTTGAGATCTTTCGGCCAATTTCATCGGCCATGTCGGCCGGGGCTACCGAGCCGCTCTTGGCTCTTCAAACCATTCAGGAGTCCACGTTCGCACGGCTGCAGAAGCAGCTGGAAGAGCTGTACGCGCAGACCATTCGGGTGCGGAAGGAGCTTGACGACTCCGTGCGACAAAAAACTGAGGAGTTAGAGGCGGCTTTCAAGTCCAAAGAGGAAGATTCCCAGGAAGAGTTTAGTCGGCAGAAAGCCAAGTTGCTGGAGAAGGAGGAGCAACTTCAGCGCCGCGTGCAAGAGCTGGATGACAGTGACAACACGTTTGCACGTCGAAAGATTCGCGATGGGATGCTCAGTGACGTGACCGAGCGGGTCAAGAACTTTGATGTCTCAACTTCCACGCGCACAGCTCGCAAGCCAGTCGCCGTTGGCATGCTTGGCCTCATTTACCTTTTTCTTGTGTTGATGGGTTGGACTGGGTATGAACTTTTTGAAAGTCGTCAGTCGCAGCAGTCCATCACCGCAATCGCAGCAAGTCTGAGCGGGGTGAATTCACCATCATCCGCTACTGCATCCACCACCAAGCCATTGACTGTAGAGCTTGCTGCATCAATGCTGCATGATGCGTCCACTGAGCGCATTGCACTATGGATTCGTTTTTCCCTGCTGACCATTGGCCTTGTTGGCACCATGTTGTATTACATCCGTTGGCAGAGTCGTTGGGCAGAGCAGTTCGCCGCTACTGAGAATTCGCTCAAGCAGTTCCACCTGGATGTGAATCGTGCCAACTGGGTCGTGGAGACCTGTCTCGAATGGCGCAAAGAGTCCGAGTCTGCAATCCCGACACCCCTGATCGACAGTCTCACGAGAGGCCTTTTCACACAGAATGATCCTGCGCCTCAGGCAATTCACCCGGCAGATGAACTGGCCTCTGCCCTTGTTGGCAGTGCATCCAAGATTTCGTTGGCCGTCGGTGAAAACAAGATTGAGTACGACAAACCCGGGAAGATTCCTAAGTCAGTTCCTGCACCAAAGCCGGTGAGTTGAGTGTCTCTGCCAATGCATCCCAATGCAGGCAGGCCGAATATTTGATAAAAATCAGCCTCCATCGCTTTATCTATAAGCGAAGTCAGCTACAAAAAATAAATGCCTTCACGCCACACATCCAACCCGCAATCCCCCGCATCCCCACCCTCCCGTTCAAGTGGTGTGGCGGTTGGGCCGTGGGGGGCGGCGACGTTGCCTGTGGCGAGGCGCGCAGGCTGTGGGGCGGTGCGCTGACAAGCGCACTTCAACATCACTTTTGTCGCGGCTGTCTGAGCGGAGCGTTTGGCACAAACGTGCAGCGAGTTTCCGCGACGCGCCCCATGGCCGAGCACCGCAGCGCAGTCCGCGCAGCGGACCACCGGCACAGGCGCCGCCGCCTACGGCCCAACCGCCACACCACGGCCGCCCACCCCGCAGGCATGTCAACCCCAGGCATGCCCACAGCCTCGCAACAAAAACACTCAGTGCTTGGGCGCGTCGTTGTCCCTGTTGTTTTGTTGGCCCGAGCTGAAGGTGGCTCACGCCTTGCCGTCGTCCCCGATCAGCACCTGCGCGTCGCTCAGGTACTGGTGCGGCGGAATTTCCAGGTTGGTGGGGGCGGGCTTGTTCTTGAACACGCGGCCTGCCAGGTCGAAGGTGGAACCGTGGCAGGGGCAGAAGAAGCCGCCTTTCCAGTCAGCGGGCACGCTGGGGTTGCCCGAACCTGCCGCCACCATGCTGGGCGAGCAGCCCAGGTGTGTGCAGATGGCGGTGACCACCAGCAACTCGTCTTTGATGGCGCGTGCCGCATTTTTTGCATAGGCCGGTTGCTGCTCGCGCTTTGATTCGGGGTCGGCCAGCTGGCTGTCCAGGGTGGGCAGGGTGGCCAGCATCTCGGGGGTACGCCGCAGAATCCACACCGGTTTGCCACGCCATTCAACGGTTTTGATGGCACCGGGCGGTATGTCGTCCACCCGCACTTCCACGGCCGCACCTTGCGCACGGGCGCGCTCGCTGGGCGCAAACGACGACACAAAGGGCAGCGCCGTGGCCAGCGTGCCCGCGCACACGGCACCGCCGGTGAGCAGCAGCATCTGTCTGCGCTCGGCATCGTGGTCGGCCGCATTGGGTGCCAGTGCGGCAAAGGGTGGAAGTGCGGTGGTCATGGTGGCTTTCCGGTTGGGGGTGAACGGCCTGCGCGGCCACAAGGTGAAGAAAAACGGGGGGATCTGTTCAGGCCGTCGCAAGTGCTTTGCGCCTGAAAACCTTGCCGACCAGCAGCACGCCAAACGGCACGAACGCGGCCAGCAGCAGTTGTGCGGCATCGCGGTGGGCAATGCGCTGCGCTGTCAGGTGCTGCAGCACCATGCCCGCATAAATCAGGAAGGCCGCGCCATGCACAGGCCCCATGACGGACACGCCCAAGGGCCAACCCGCCAGGCGTTTGAGCGGCACCGCCACCAGTACCAGCAACAACAGCGTGCTGCCTTCGGTCAGCGATGCCAGGCGAAGTGCGCGCAAGGGGGTGGGCGGTGCAGATACGGCGTGGAGTGGGGGCATGGTCTGAGGCGGGCAGTTGGGTGGTGGGCCATGCCATGACTTCAATATGCGTGCCAGCTTATGCAGGGCCTTCGCGGGCCAGCCTCAGTCCGAAAGAAGGCGTTTGTATGGGGGCACCCCGGTCTGGAGGCCTTGCGGGTGCCGAAAGTGGCGTGGCAGGCTGCCAAATGGGCGGTGTGCTGGCGGCGTGTTGGCAGTGCTTTGACGGTGGGGTGCGTGACGGGGGGGGGCTGCCAATCGGCTGTCAAGCTGCTGCCAGCTTTGGCATAAGACTGGCATCATTCGTGCTCATTTCGTCCACGCCAAGCGCTTGGCGGCGTTTTGCCGCGCGGCTTCGCCTTTGCCCATTTCTGACATTCACACACACGCCATGCCCGCTGACCTTGCCCCGCCCGAACTGGTGTCTTTTCTGGACAGCCTGCCCGAGCCCCACATTTTGTTTGACCGGCAATACCGCATCGTGGCGGCCAACCAGGCGTACCGGCAACAGTTTGCCCCCATGGGCAGCAGCGTGGTGGGGCGCACGTGTTACGCGGTGTCGCACCATTTCGATGTGCCGTGCGACCAGGCGGGCGAGTCGTGCCCGCTCAGTCGCGCCCAGGCCTCCGGCCAGCGCGAGCGTGTGCTGCACCTGCATCACACGCCGCGTGGCGAGGAGTACGTGAACATCGAGCTGACCCCGGTGTTGAACGCCGAGGGCGAGCAAGCGTTTTTCACCGAAAAAATGGTGGCGCTGAAGGTGGCGCGGGGCAAGCCTGCAGCCCAGGGTTTGATCGGCCGGGCACCGGCCTTCCAGCGCATGATGGAGCTGGTGGCACGCGTGGCCCCGGCGCAGGCCACGGTGCTGTTGCTGGGCGAGTCGGGCACGGGCAAAGAGCTGGTGGCGCGTGCCGTGCACGAAGCCAGCCCGCGTGCCGAGCGGGCGCTGGTGCCGGTGGAATGCTCCAGCCTGACCGAAACGCTGTTTGAATCCGAGCTGTTTGGGCACGAGCGCGGGGCGTTTACCGGGGCCAACACCAGCCGCGCCGGGCTGGTGGAAGCGGCCAGTGGCGGCACGCTGTTCCTGGACGAGGTGGGCGACATCCCGCTGACCATGCAGGTGAAGCTGCTGCGCCTGCTGGAAAACGGCACCTACCGCCGGGTGGGCAGCACCGAGGTGCGGCATGCCGACATCCGCGTGGTGGCTGCCACGCACCGGCCGCTGGAACAGATGGTGCGCGAGGGCAAGTTCCGCGAAGACCTGTACTTCCGGCTCAGCACCTTCCCCATTGCGTTGCCCCCGTTGCGTGACCGGGCCACTGACATCCCGTTGCTGACCGAGGCTTTGCTGCAACGCGTGGCACCCGAGCGGCGGCTGACCCTGTCGCACGACGCCATGATGTGCCTGGTGCAGCAGCCGTTTCCGGGCAACGTGCGCGAGTTGCGCAACCTGCTGGAACGCACCGCCTTGCTGTGTGACGGCAATGCCATAGACACATCGCACCTGGCGCTGGCACTGGGCAGTGCCAGGGGGGCGCCGCGCGACGGAGGTGGACTGTCGGCGGTGGCCAGTGGTTTGCAGTCGTCGGCCGCACCCCTGCCGTCACCGCCACAGTCGTTGCACGACATCGAGCTGGCGGTGCTGCGCGAGCAGGTGCGACAGCACCGGGGTGGCCGGGCCGAGCTGGCGGTGAAGCTGGGCATCAGCGAGCGGTCGCTCTACCGCAAACTCAAGGCGCTGGAGGCCGCAGAGCCGGGGGCGGTGAAGCTCCCGTAGGCTGCTGAACAAACCATAGCTATCAACCCAATACCATCAAGCGATAGAGGTGTTTTTTGCTTGTTCTTTGGCCTTGCGTTTGGCGCGCGAGCGGATGTTCAGGAACTCCACCACCAGCGAAAAGCTCATGGCCGCATAGATGTAGGCCTTGGGCACGTGCACCTCGAAGGCTTCGGCCGTCAATGCCATGCCCACCATCACCAGGAAGGCCAGGGCCAGCACCTTGACGGAGGGGTGTGCGTCCACAAAGTCGCCAATGGGTTTGGCTGCGAACAGCATCATGCCCACCGAGGCAATCACGGCAGCCATCATCACGGGCAGTTGATCGACCATGCCCACAGCGGTGATGACCGAGTCGAGCGAGAACACGATGTCCACCACGCCGATCTGCGCAATGGTGCCCCAGAACACTTTTCTGCCAGCGGCGGCGGCTGCCACGCCGTCTGTACCGATGGCATCGGGCGGGCCGTCGTCTTCACGGGCTTCCACTTCCACAAAAATTTCGTGCGAGGCTTTCCACAGCAGGAAGAGGCCACCCAGCAGCAGCACGATGTCGCGCCCACTGATGCCTTGGCCAAACACATGGAACAGGTCGTCCTTCAGGCCCATGATCCAGCTCAGCGAAAACAACAGGGCCAGGCGTGACACCATGGCAAAGCCCAGACCGAGGCGACGCGCCAGGTCGCGCTGCGCTGCGGGCAAGCGGCCCACCAGGATGGAGATGAAGATGATGTTGTCGATGCCCAGCACGATTTCCAATGCGGTGAGCATGGCAAACGCGATCCAGATGTTCGGGTCGAGCAAAAAGTCCATGGGTGTGTGACCCCTTTGGGGCGCTTAAGGTTGAACGGCTGCGACCAGCGCAGTCAGCCCGCCAATGTAAGGGGATATGTCTGGCAGGTAAATTCGAATTTCTGGGTAATGTCGTTCGAAATTTACGAAGAATCACCCAGGGCGAGTCGACTGCCAATCGGCCGTTGGTGCGAAGCGGCCCCGTTGCAGAGGCGCTTCGCATGGCCGCTTTTCACAGGCGTTTTTTGGGCCTGGGCTGGCGCTTGGCAGATGGTGCGGCCACCAGCGGGGCTTTCCACGCACTCAATGCCCGCAGGAGCGAGCGTTTTTTGGACTGGTGCATCTGCATGCGCTGCAAGATGTTGTCCAGCGACTGCATGGCTTCCAGGATGTGCGGCCCTTTGTTGAGCATCACGCATTCGGCACGTTCGCCCATGGCGGCATCGGTGATTTCCGCGCGGGAGGGCATGCCTGTTTTGGCCAGCGTTTCCAGCACCTGCGTGGCCCAGATGACGGGCATGTGAGCCGCTTCGGCGGCCCACAGCAGTTCTTCCTGCACTTCGGCCAGGCGCTCGAAGCCACACTCCACCGCCAGGTCGCCTCGGGCAATCATGATGCCGGTGGCCCGGCTCTTCATGGCTGACAGCAGCAGGGCCGGCAGGTTTTCAAATGCACGGCGGGTTTCAATTTTCAGGACGATGCCGATGTGTCCGGCATCCTGCGCCAGCAGGTGCTGGCGAAGCAGGTCGATGTCCTGGGCGCGTTGCACGAACGACAGGCCCACCAGGTCGGCCAGTTGGGCCACCATGGGCAAGTCCTGGATGTCTTTGTCGGTGAGGGCCGGGAGGTCCAGCTGGCTGTCGGGCAGGTTGATGCCCTTGTCAGAGGCCAGCCGCTCGCCGCCTTCGCGGGCATGGGTGATTTCAACGGTCACGCCCTGTGCGTTGGCTGCCCTGATCACGCCACCGATGCGGCCGTCGTCAAACCAGATGCGCTCGCCAGGCTTGACCTGTTCAAACACCTCGGGCAGCGTGCACGGTAGCTCGGGCATCGACAGCCGCTCGGGGCGGATGCCGTCGTCAGCGCTAGCGAAAGCCGCTTCACTCACCATGCGCAGCTTGTCGCCTGTGTGCAAGGTCAACTTGCTTTCCAGGCGCGGCAGGTCGTTCACGCGGGTGTTGGCGGGGGCATGCTTGCCATGGCGGTGCCGGGTCAACCGTGTGGAGGGGATGAAGTAGGTGGTCTGGTCCAGTTCGGCCAGAGCGCCGTGTTTGCCGGTGGCCACCACTTTCATCGTGCGGTGGGCATCGCGGGCATCGACCAGATCGATTTGGTCGCCCACCTCCAGCCCGGCCAACCAATCAGCCTTGACGCCCAGGTAAGCGGTTGCGTTTTTCACGACCGTGCTGCTGCCTGTGGCGCGCAGGCCCATCAGGGACGGCTGCACCAGGCGGCCGAACTCATCGCGCTGCGGCCGGACCTTCAGCACCGCTGGGCCGGGCGGCAGCATACCGGTACGCAATTTGGGGCCACCCAGGTCCATCAGCACTTTGACCGTTCTGCCTGCCTGCTCGGCCGCGCGCCGGACGCTGGTGGCCATGGCCGTCCACTCGGTCGGGCCGTCGTGGGCGCAGTTGATGCGGGCAATGTCCATGCCCGATGCCACCAGCTGAACCACCATTGCGTGGTCGATGGCGGCCTCGGATGGCAGGGTGACCATGATCCGCACTTCTCTGTTGGGCGGTGCATTGCCCAGCAGCGTGTGTGCATGGTGGGCCAGCAACGTCTGCCCCTTGTGTATGCCTGCGGGTTCGTCGACGGACAGGTCGGCCCAAGGCCGTCCGCTGAGCCTGTGCAGGATGCCCAGCACCTTGTCCAGGTTGGCCAGCACGTGTGATTCGGCACGCCCCAGGGATGACACGCCGATGCTGGCCAGCTGCGCCTGAAGGTGTCGCCTGTCTTCTTCGCGCAGCGCCAGGTAGTGGGTGAGGTTGCGGGCGCTGGCCCGGTAGCTTTCGGCGACCTGTGCCAGTGCCTCGGCATGGCTGGCTTCGGCTGCGAGCATGTGCGTGCGCAATGCCCACAGTTCGTCGATCAGGGCATGGCACATGGCGTGGTCCCATGTGTCGTCTGGCTGATCGGCTGTTTTTTGAATCTCTGGGTTCGCAGGTGTCAGCACAGCAGCATTCTCAGCCGCTGGTAGACGGCTTGGTTGTCGGGTAGGGCGACTTGTGCCAGCTGGTCTGTGTACCAGGCCAGGGGCGGCGTGCGCAGGCCGGGCACTTTGGCCAAGTCGTCCCACCGGCGCAGTTTCAGGGCATCGTTTGAAAACGAGAGCTGTAAAAACTGGTCGGCCTCAAAGGCCGTGAACACGCCGCCTTGCAGTTCCAGGCTTCGTTTGGACGCGGGGGACAGGTTGTCCCAGTAACCCGCTTCAGCGTGGCACAGGTAACGCTTGGCGTCGACGTGCAGGCGAATGGGCTCCAGCACGGCATCTGGCAGCAGGCCCCGCAGAAACGGCAGCGCAATGTACTGGTGCAGGTCGTCGCAAGACAGGTCGTCATCGGCCCGGTTGTCGCGCTCGGCGGCCAGCAGGTGGCCCAGGTCATGCAGCAGGGCCGCCACCGTCAGCGCGGTGCTGGCACCGGCCTGTTCTGCCAGGTGGGCGCATTGCAGCGCGTGCTCCAGTTGGCTCACAGGTTCCCGGCCATACTGGCTGACTCCCCGGACCTTGAGCAAGCGGGCAATTTCGTTCACGGTCAATGGCATGGTGCCTCCTGTGAGTCCATCGTCGGGTGGGGCTAAATGAGGGACTTGCGGATGCGCGACGACACCACGTCGATCAGGCTGACCGTGAGCACCACAATGAGCATGACCGCAGCGGTTTGTGCGTACTGAAACCCGCGGATGATTTCCCACAGCACCACGCCGATGCCGCCCGCGCCCACCATGCCCACCACCGTGGCCGAACGGACGTTGGACTCGAAGCGGTACAGGGTGAACGAAATCCACAACGGCATGACCTGCGGGATCACGCCGTACACGATTTCGTGCAGCGCCCCGGCACCTGTTGACCGGATGCCTTCCACCGGCTGGGGGTCGATGGCTTCGACCGCCTCCGAGAACAGCTTGGCCAGCACGCCAGCAGTGTGGATCCACAGTGCCAGCACACCGGCAAACGGCCCCAGCCCCACAGCCACCACGAACAGCATGGCGAACACCATCTCGTTGATGGCGCGGAACGCGTCCATGAGCCTGCGAACCGGCTGGTACACCCAGGCGGGCACGATGTTGGACGACGCCAGCAGCCCCAGCGGCACGGCGGTGACCACCGCCAGTGCGGTGCCCCACAGCGCAATTTGCAGGGTCACCACCATCTCGTCAATGTAGATGCGCCAATCCGAGAAGTTGGGCGGGAAGAAGTCGGCCAGGTAAGTGGCCATGTTGCCCGAGTCGCGCACCAGGTCGAGCGGACGCATGTCCGCGCCTTGCCACGACGCGGCCAGCAGCGCCAGCACCACGCCCCAGCTGGCGTACCAGGCCATGCTGTTTTTTTGTTCGGCCATGCCCGGTACGGCTGGCGTGGTTGCTGACGTGCTCATGGGAGACCTGTTGTCAGTTTTTCAGCGCGGCCAGCTGCTTGTCGATGTCGGCCAGTTTGGCCTGCTTCTCGGCGGGGGCAAGGTTGGCATCGGCTTCCAGCTTGGTGCGTTTGCCAAACAGGTCAAGCTCCCGGATGGGCAGGAGCTGTGCGTTGGTGGATTCCTTGAAGCCCGACAGCTTTGAAATCTTCATGACCACGGCCTTTTCGTTGGCATCTGTTTTGGCGTAGTTGTAGAAGAAGCTCTTCAGCTTGGCCTTCATGGCTTCGGGCAAGTCTTTGCGCATCACCAGCGGGTCCAGCGGAATCAGTGGCGAGGTCCAGATGATGCGGATGTCGTTGAACTTGTCGGGGAAGTTGGTTTTGACCTTGTCCAGGTTTTCGCTGTTGTTGGTGGCCACGTCCACCTGTTTGTTGGCCACGGCCAAGGCGTTGGTTTCGTGGTTGGCGTTGCGCACCACTTTGAAGTGGCTTTTGGCGTCAATTTTGTTCTGGGCAAACACATAGAAGCCGGGCACCACGAAGCCAGATGTGGAGTTGGGGTCGCCATTGCCGAAGCTGTAGCTCTTGCCGTTCTTCAGCACCTCGTCCAGCGACTTGATGGGGCTGTCTTTGTGGACGATGAGGTGCGAGTAGTAGCCCTGTGTGCCGTCGGCGTTGACCATCTGGGCAAACACTTCACCGCTGGCGCGGTCCACGGCTTCGATGGCCGATTTGTTGCCATACCAAGCCAGGTGCACCTTGTTGAAGCGCATGCCTTCGATGATGCCGGCATAGTCCGGGGCAAAAAAGGCCTTGACGGTGTAGCCCGTCTGCTTGGCCATGTCGTCCAGCAGGGGTTGCCAGTCGGCCTTCAGGTTTTGCGAGGCCTCGGTGGAAATGATGCCGAAGTTGATGTCTTCGGCCAGTGCGGCGGTCATGCCGAGGCCCAATGCCATGGCAAGGGTCAGTTTTTTGATCATGTGAAGCTCCGAGAGTTGAGTGGGAAGTGCGGTCAAGCGAAGGCGAAAGAAATACTCAGGCCACCTGGGCCGATTGCATGGCGTGGGCGTTCCACAACGGTTGTGTGTGCGAGTTGCCTGGGGTGCCCAGCGGTGCCGCCGCCGGTGGTGCGGGTGGGGCCAGCAGCTCGTCCACCTGCACGCCATACAGTTCGCGCAGCAGTTGCGGGGTGAGGGCGGCGGAGGGGCCGTCGTACACCACCTGCCCCTGGTGAAGGGCAATGACGCGGGGGCAGTACTTCATGGCCACGTCAACCTGGTGCAGCGACACCACCACCGTGCATTGGTCGTCACGGTTGATGCGCGCCAGGATCTCCATGACCTTGCGTGAAGACTCGGGATCCAGCGACGCAATGGGTTTGTCTGCCAGCACCACTTTGGCACCTTGCACCAAGGTGCGGGCAATGGCGGCACGCTGTTGCTGGCCACCCGAGAGCGTGGATGCCCGCTGGTCACAGCAGTCGGCAATGCCCACACGGCCCAGGGCCTCGACGGCCAGGGCACGCTCGGTGGCATTGAACGAGCGCAACCAGCTGCGCCACAGGGGCATGCGGTGCAGCAGGCCCACCAGCACGTTCACCAGCACAGGCAACCGGTCCACCAGGTTGAACTGCTGGAACACAAACCCAATTTGCGAGCGCACTTGGCGTATGTTTTTGCTCAAAGCCCCGTTGCGCTGGATGCACTGGCCGTCAATTTCAATCAGCGACGGGCTGCCGCTGTCCGCCACCACCAGCCCGGCCACGTGGCGCAACAGGGTGGATTTGCCCGAGCCCGATGCACCGATCAGCGCCACCATCTCACCCTTCTGGATGCTGAGGTTGATGTCACGCAGGGCGTGCTTGCCGTTGGCAAAGTGCTTGTTCAGCCCTTGTACGTTCAAGGCAGTTGACATAGGGTGGCTCCGGTTGGCAAAAAATTCGTCTAGACAACCGGAGTCTGGAATGCCAATGTGACAGGCGCTTGAAGGCTGCAAGAAGCTTTTGTGGCACCCGCAGCGGTATCTGGCTTCACTGGTCTGTGAAGGTGGCCATCAGGCCAAAGTGGTCGCTGGGCAGCACGCCGGTGGCAGGGTCGGGGTGGTTCATGACCACTTGGGCACTCAGGGCCGTGCTGCCCAGGGCGCGGTTGCACAGCATCTGGTCGAGGTTCATCGGCTCACCGGCATCGGTGATGTGGGTGGCTTTGTTGGCCAGGCCCAGCTGTGCGCACAGGTCGGTCCAGTCCTGTGGGGCGGCCTGTGGGGCG
>JAVBXK010000089.1 GCA_030824555.1 bacterium | reverse complement strand
CAGCTCGGCCAGACGGGCTTGGGTGGGCGGGGTTTTGAGGTATTCGATCACCTCGGGCTCGACACCGCTGTTGCGGATGAGGGCCAGCACGTTGCGCGAGGTGCCACATTTGGGGTTGTGATAGATGGTGATCTGGGTCATGGGTTACCTTGAAAGTGCAACTATAAAAATAGCAAACTATTTAATATATAAAAGTGGAATGCGCATATTTTATTGAATACCCATGCGCGCAGGCAAGCTTGGCGGCATGCCCGGACTCAGCGTGCTCAGGGGAGCAGCACCAATGGCTGTGCTGCTGCAGTCGACGTCAACCCCGCTCATACCAGCCCTTGCTGCGGTTGACCACGGCCACCACCGCCAGCATCACCGGCACCTCTATCAGCACACCCACCACCGTGGCCAGCGCCGCACCCGAGTTGAAGCCAAACAGGCTGATGGCTGCGGCCACCGCCAGCTCGAAAAAGTTGCTGGCCCCAATGAGCGCCGACGGGCAGGCCACGTTGTGCTTTTCGCCCACGGCGCGGTTCAGCCAGTAGGCCAGGCCGGAGTTGAACACCACCTGGATGAGGATGGGCACGGCCAGCATGGCAATCACCAGCGGCTGCTTCAGAATGGCCTCGCCCTGGAAGGCAAACAGCAGCACCAGTGTGACCAGCAGCGCTGCGATGCTGAACGGCCCCAGCCGATCCATGGCCGCATCGAAAGCGCCCTGCCCTTTTTGCAGCAGTGCCTTGCGCAGCCACTGTGCCAGCGCCACGGGAATGACGATGTACAGCACCACAGATGTCACCAGCGTGGCCCACGGCACCACGATGGCCGACATGCCCAGCAGCAACCCCACCAGCGGCGCAAACGCCACCACCATGATGCTGTCGTTCAGCGCCACTTGGCTCAGGGTGAACAACGGGTCGCCACCGGTCAGGCGGCTCCACACGAACACCATGGCCGTGCAGGGTGCGGCGGCCAGCAGAATCAGCCCGGCCACGTAGCTGTCGAGTTGGTCGGCGGGCAGCCACTCGGCAAACACATGCCGCACGAACAGCCAGCCCAAAAACGCCATCGAAAACGGCTTGACCAGCCAGTTGACGAACAGCGTGACGCCAATGCCGCGCATGTGCTGGCGCACCTGGCCCAGGGCGCCGAAGTCCACCTTCACCAGCATGGGGATGACCATCACCCAAATCAGCAGCCCCACCGGCAGGTTGACCTGCGCCACCTCCATGCGGCCAATGGCCTGGAACACGCCGGGCAGCACCTGCCCCAGCGCGATGCCCGCCACGATGCACAGAAACACCCACACCGTCAGGTAGCGCTCGAACACGCTCATGGGTGCACCAGCGACCAGCTTGGCCGTGGTGTCGCATTGAGCGCTCATGCGGGCACCTTGGGTTGCGACTGAGCCGGGCAACAGACGGGCTGCGTGTCCACCGCGCATGGCGCACCCTGGCAGCAGTTTTCGGTCAGGTGGCTCAGCAATTCGTTCATGGTATTGAAGTTGGCGCTGTACATGAGCTTGCGGCCGTCGGGTCGCTGCACCAGCAGGCCCGTGTGGGTGAGTTCTTTCAGGTGGAACGACAGTGCCGACGGGGCCAGCGCCAATTGCTCGGCCAGCACACCCGCTGCCAGGCCGTCAGACCCGGCCTGCACCAGCAGTTTGAACACGGCCAGCCGGGCATCGTGCGCCAGGGCGGCCAGCGCCTTGACCACGTCGGTGTGCGTCATGGTGGTGGACGTGTGTGCCATCAGCAGCAACCTGTTTTGGCCGTGCCGCTGCTCGCTGCACCACAGCAGCCACCACTGGCAACCGCAGCCTGGGCACCTGCTGGTGCACAGCAACCGCCACTGGCTGCCGCTGTTTGCGCGTCTGCAGGTGCGCAGCAACCGCCCGCAGCTGGGGCAGCGGCAGGGGCACAGCAAGCACTGCCAGCACCCGCTGCGGCTGGCGGGCAGCAGGCAACCGCTTCGTTCTCCATAGCTTTGGGTGCACAACACGCTTGCGCTGAATCCTGTTTTTGATCCGAATGACCGTCATTGAACGTGGGGATGTTGCCCAGCGTGTGGAACTGCTCCCACGCCACGCCTTGCGGGTCGGTCACCCAGTATTTATCGCTGCGGGCGTAGCAGCAGGTGGTTTCGCCTTCGTCCAGCAGCGCCATGTCGGCGGCTTGGGCCTGGGTTTTCAGCGCGGCCAAGTCGTCGGCGTTGTCCACCTGGAAACCAAAATGGTCCAGCCCTGGCTGGTTGCCACGGGTGGAAATGGCGAAGTTCACCGGCGGATCGGTCAGCATCCACTTGGCATAGTCGGCCTCGACGCGGGCGGGCTCTGTCGCAAACAGCTTGTTGTAGAACGCCATGCTGGCGCTCAGGTCAGACACATGCAGGTGAACGTGAAAGCGTTTCATGACGGGCTCCGGTGGGTGGATTGACTTCAATATTTCAAGTATTGTTGAAATTATTGCACAAAACACCCCGTTACACCCAAAGCACCCGTGCAATCCTTCAGACGCAACCACTGCCGCCAGACTGCCGCCGCTCAGCCTCAGAGGCTGGGAGTTTTTCGGTCGTACCCGAGCAACGCCCCAAAACGCGCCCGATCAAGGCGCAAAGCACAGCCATAGCTCGGGCTATGGCGCGCATTTGCAACGCAGAGCGGGTGCGTTTGGGGTGGTGAGCGGGCATGAGCGAAAGACTCTCAGCCTCTCTGCCCTCAAGCGTCGCGGTGCAGCGCCTCCAGGTGGCTGTGCAACGACAGCCGGTCCAGCGAAGCCAGTGGCAAGGCCACCAGCAGCTCGACACGCCGGTGCAAAGCGGTGGCGGCCGCGACGAAGGCATGGTGCTTCGCCTCGTGGTCACCGGTCACGCGTGTCGGGTCTGGAATGCCCCAGTGGGTCGACACCGTGTGGGCGGGCCATTCAGGGCAGGGCTCACCCGGCACGTCATCGCAAACCGAAATGACCAAGTCCATGGCCGGGGCTTCGGCTGCGGCAAATTCGGTCACGTGCTTGCTGCGCAGCCCCTGCGTCGACCGCCCATTGGTGTGCAAAAACTCGATCGCCATCGGGTCAACCTCGCCAATGGGTCGGGTGCCTGCCGAATACGCCTTGAACCGACCATGGCCACATTCATTCAAAAACACCTCGGCCAATATGCTGCGGCCCGAGTTGTGTGTGCCCAAAAACAGCACGTTGTAAACAGCATCGTTCATCGTTGTCTCTTCTGATCAGGTAAGTGGCCCGTTGCGTTTCACCGTGCACACAGCGGGCAGCCCGCAAGGGCGTCGGATTTCAACACAAGGCAGGTCCGTTTTTTGTGTCAGTCACATGACAACTGCCACTCACGCCACACGGGCTTTGACCTGCCGCAGACCACGGCCATTCAGTGACCGCCGGGGTGGGCTACCTGATAATGCCGCTCCATGTCTGAACGCGTCATCCCCGTCATCGACCACCGCATGCGCACACGCGCCGCGCAGGTGCCGCAACACCCCATCGCGGGCACCGGTTTGCTGGCCGACACGCTGGGCCGACCGCTGCGCGACCTTCGCATCAGCGTGACCGACCGCTGCAACTTCAGGTGCAACTACTGCATGCCCAAAGACGTGTTCGACAACGAGCATGTGTACTTGCCGCACAGCGCCTTGCTGTCGTTCGAAGAAATCACGCGGGTGGCACGCAGCTTCGTGGCGCACGGGGTGCAAAAAATCCGCCTGACCGGGGGTGAGCCGCTGCTGCGCAAGCACATTGAACGCCTGATCGAACAGCTGGCCGTGCTGCGCACGCCCGAGGGCCAGCCGCTGGACCTGACGCTGACCACCAACGGCAGCCTGCTGAAAAAGAAGGCCCGCGCACTGAAAGATGCCGGCCTGCACCGCGTGACGGTGAGCCTGGACGGGCTGGACGACGCCGTCTTTCGCCGCATGAACGACGTGGACTTTCCGGTGGCCGATGTGCTGGCCGGCCTGGCCGAAGCACAGGCCGTGGGCCTGGGTGCGCCGGTGAACGGCAAGCCGGGCGGCATCAAAATCAACATGGTGGTCAAGCGCGGCACCAACGACCACGAAATTTTGCCCATGGCGCGCCACTTTCAAGGCAGCGGCATGGTGCTGCGCTTCATCGAATACATGGACGTGGGTGCCACCAACGGCTGGTGCATGGACGAGGTGCTGCCCAGCGCCGAAGTGGTCAAACGCATCCACGCCCAATTGCCGCTGGTGCAGCTGGAACCGTCAGCCCCCGGTGAAACCGCCGAGCGCTGGGGTTACGTGGGGGCCAATGGCCAGCACGACCCGGCGTTGGGCGAAATTGGCGTGATCAGCAGCGTGACGCAAGCCTTCTGCCACGACTGCAACCGCGCCCGCCTGTCCACCGAAGGCAAGCTGTTTTTGTGCCTGTTTGCCACCCAGGGGTTCGATCTGCGCGACCTGATCCGCGGCCAGGGTTCGGCGGCCGACGCAATTGCAACTGCAAGTGCAATGGCGACGGCAACGGCTGCCGCTACAGACCTGGCCCAACCGCCTGCCACGGCAGACCGTGCACACCCGCTGGGCCACCCGGCCAGCGACACCGAGCTGATCAGCGCCATCGGGGCCATCTGGCAGCAGCGCACCGACCGCTATTCACAGCTGCGCGCCAGCCTGCCGCCCGAGGCACAAGCGGGCAGTGGCAAACGCATCGAAATGAGTTACATCGGGGGCTGATGGCCGGGCAAGCTGCACCGGGCAGGCGCAACTTTTCCCACCACGCCCCTGCTCACCTGCTGCCAGTCTGTTCCTTGCCCGCTTGGCTGTCAGCTTCTCTTCACGCACACCTTTGCACCATGACCCTTCCCCTCATTTCCCCTGGCGACATCACGGGCCTTGTGCTGGCCGGCGGACGCGGCTCGCGCATGGGCGGCGCCGACAAGGGGCTGCAAAACTTTCATGGCACGCCCCTGGCGCTGCACACGCTGATGCGCCTGCACATGCAGCAAGGCGGCTGGATAGGGCCCACACTGGTCAACGCCAACCGCCACCTGGCGGCCTACGAGGCCTTTGGCTCACCTGTGTGGCCTGACTCGCTGCCCGACTACGCTGGCCCGCTGGCCGGGTTCATGACCGGGCTGGACCATGCCGAAACCGGCTGGTTGCTGACCGTGCCGTGCGACACCCCCCGCTTCCCGCTGGACATGGCCGAGCGCCTGGCCCAGGCGCTGATGCGCGAGGGTGGCGACATTGCCATGGCCGCTGCCCGTGAAGAAGACGGCCAGCTGCGCAGCCAGCCCGTGTTTTGTCTGCTCAGCACCGCACTGCTGCCCAGCCTGATGGCCTTCACCGAAGCCGGTGGCCGCAAGATCGACCGCTGGACCGGCCAGCACCAGACCGTGCTGGTGCCCTTCGATTTGCCCGGCGACGACCCGCGCGCCTTCTTCAATGCCAACACCCTGGCCGAATTGCAGACGCTGGAAGCGCCTTGATTGCCCCAGACTGCACACGAACCACGCGCTGCAAGCCATCTGAATTGCATAGCTTGAAACCCATACCCATCAAGCGGTGAACATGAAAAATATCGATGACATTGCAGCCCAGCTGCAAGGCTACGACCCCCAGGCCCTCAGCGCCGACAGCGTGAATGCCTTCCTGGCCGAGCTGGTGCAACCCGTTGCCGACACCGAAACGCTGCCCCTGATGGCCGCACACCACCGCGTGCTGGCGGCAGACATCGTCTCGCCCATCAGCGTGCCGCCGCACGACAACTCGGCCATGGACGGCTATGCGTTTGACGGCGCAGCCCTGCAGCCCGGCCAGCCGCTGGTGCTGCAACCCGTGGGCGGCACAGCCTTTGCTGGCAAAGCCTGGCAAGGCACCGTGGGGCCAGGCCAGTGCGTGAAGATCATGACCGGTGCCATCATGCCCGCCGGGCTGGACACCGTGGTACCGCAGGAGCTGACCCAACCCGCGCCCGCTGCACCGGCCACACCGGCAACGGCGGGCGGTGCAGCCCCTGCATCAAGCAACAGCGACGGCACACCTGCCACCCACGCACCTGCCCTCGGCGCCCAGGCCATCTCCATTCCGGCCAACGTGCTGCAACGTGGCGACAACCGCCGTTTCGCCGGTGAAGACCTGATGCAAGGCAAACCGGCGTTGCGCCAGGGTCAGCGCCTCACACCCGCCGCGCTGGGGCTGGCTGCCAGCCTGGGGCTGCCCACGGTCACGGTGTTTCGCCGCCTGAAAGTGGCGTACTTTTCCACCGGAGATGAAATCCTGAGCCTGGGTGACGCGCCGCGCGAAGGTGCCGTGTACGACAGCAACCGCTACACCGTCTTCGGGCTGCTGCAGCGCCTGGGTTGCGACGTGATCGACCTGGGCGTGGTGCCCGACCAGCCCGCGCTGCTGGAGGCCGCATTTCGCAGCGCAGCGGCGCAGGCCGATGCCGTCATCACCAGCGGCGGCGTGAGCGTGGGTGAGGCCGACCACACCAAAGCCATGATGAAAAAACTGGCTGGCGACGACCCCGCGCAAGGCGGCGGCGTGGTGTTCTGGCGCATTGCCATGCGCCCTGGGCGGCCCATGGCCGTGGGACGCATACCCAAACCCACTGAATTTGAAGAAAAAAATGCCTCTAACGCTTTATCCAAAAGCGGTAGCAGCTATGAAAACAGTAAGCACAGCGCCGTGCTATTCGGCCTGCCCGGCAACCCGGTGGCGGTGATGGTCACGTTCCTGGCCTTCGTGCGCCCTGCCCTGCAGCGCATGATGGGTTGCACGGCCACACCGCCAGTGCTGCTGAAAGCGCGCAGCCAGGAAGCCCTGCGCAAAAAGCCGGGCCGCACCGAGTACCAGCGCGGCACCGTCACCACCGCGCCCGACGGCAGCCTGCACGTGCGCACCACGGGCAACCAGGGCTCGGGTGTGCTGCGTTCGATGGTCGAGGCCAACGGTCTGATCGTGTTGCACCACAGCCAGGGCAATGTCGCAATGGGCGACGAAGTCGATGTGATGATGTTTGATGGCATGATTTGACCACTGGCACCGCCACCAGGCGGCGCCCGTCAACCCATGTCAACCGACACACCCACCACACGCTCACAGTCAGAGGCTTCAGCAACCAACCGCCTGGCACTCTGGCGTGAGGATTTGTTGCGCACCGTGCTGGCCGTCGCGGTGCCCGCAGGCACAGTGCTGGTCGTGATCGGCAGCGCCGTGGCTTACTTCAAGCAAGACGTGGCCATGGGCATCACCAACATCGCGGGTCTGGCCACTTTGTTGTGCCTGCGCTACTTGCGTGGCCTGACAGTCGGCGCACGCGGTGTGGGGATGCTGTTCATTCTCACGGGCGTGGGCGTGTCATTTCTGGTCAACCACATCGGCGCATTCAGCTTGCCGTGGTTGTCGGCCGCGCCCATCGTGGCGGCGCTGCTGCTGGGCCGCAAAACGGCGCTGCTGCTCACGGTGCTCATTTGTGCGGTGGTGTTTCCGCTGGGCTATGTGTACGGGCTGCCGCTGGAGCCTGTGCCGCTGCTGCCACACCCGCTGCTGATGTGGTTCATGCTGGGGCTGAACTACCTGGCGTTGAGCCTGATCCTGTCCCTGTCGGTAGCCGTGCTGCTGCGACGTCTGGACATGGCGGTTGACCAGGCCAACACCTCGCAGCACATCATGACGCAGCTTGCGCTGGTCGACCCGCTCACCGGGCTGCCCAACCGGCGCGCGCTGCGCGATGAGCTGCAAGCACTGGCCAGCCGACCCGACTGCCAAAGTGCACTCATGTTCATCGATGTGGACAATTTCAAAGACGTGAACGACACCTATGGCCACCTGAAAGGCGATGAACTGCTGGTGCGCGTGGCCCGTCGGCTGTCCACGCAGGTGCCCAAACCCTCGCTGGTGGCGCGCATGGGCGGTGACGAGTTCGTGGTGTTGTTCCACCCCGCCCCCGCCGACCCGACCCCTGTGTCCGCACAGGCACTGGCCAAAGCCGAGCAACTCCGCGCGGCCATGGCGCAAGCGTTTTTGCTGCCGGATGGCCAGCAGATACAAACCAGCATCAGTATCGGGGTGAGCGTACAAACCTGCGGCCTGGGCTCGGCAGACGATGCCATGCGCGAGGCCGACACGGCCATGTACCAGGCCAAAGGCAAAGGCCGCAACCAGGTGACGCTGTTCGAAGAGTTCATGCACACCGCCCTGCACCAGCGCATGCAACTGGCCAATGACCTGGCGCACGCGCTGCGCACCGGTGGCCTGACGGTTGCTGTGCAGACGCAGGTCAACGCCAGCAACCAGATCACAGGGGCTGAAATGCTGGCCCGCTGGACGCACCCTGACCTGGGCGCTGTGTCGCCGTCGCAGTTCATACCGCTGGCCGAACAAAGTGGCCTGATCGTGCCGCTGGGCGACTGGATGTTGAAGCAAACCTGCTTGCTGGCCGTGCGGCTGCGCGAGCTGGGGCATGTGTTTCCACTGTCGGTCAACATCAGCGCACTGCAGTTTCGACAGCCCGATTTCGAGGCGAGGCTGCACACCATCCTGGCTGAACATGGCGTGCCGCCCGATGCGTTGATGCTTGAAATCACAGAAAGCCTGACCATGACCGACGAGGGTGACACCATCGCCAGCATGGCCAGGCTGGTGGCGCGGGGCTTCCGGTTTTCGATGGACGATTTCGGCACGGGTTACTCCAGCCTGAGCTACCTGAAACGCCTGCCGCTGTACGAACTGAAAATCGACCGCAGCTTTGTAGACGACCTGCCCGACGATGCCAACGACGTGGCCATCGTCCGCATGATCCTGGCCATGGCCGCGACACTGGGCCTGAAAGTGGTGGCCGAAGGGGTGGAAACCCGCGCCCAAGCCGACTTTTTGCTGGCCCACGGCTGCCAGAGCCTGCAGGGCTACTTGTTCAGCCGCCCGGCGCCAGCCGATGTCTGGCTGGGCGGGTTGAGCTGAAAAATCAACTGGGCGGGCACTGCAGGCCGCTTGGGCAGCGGCACTGAAAACAGGATGATCAGCGGATCCACAAAGCTCTCGAACCGGGCGGCCAGCTCCAGGTAAACGAACACCAGCGCCAGCACGAACACCACTGCCAGCGAACCCGACGAATTGCGAAACTCGCGCGAGGTACCGTTCAGATCGGTCGCGTAGCCGGGTTTGAGCACGCGCTTGGAGGTATCGCTCATGATATGGCGATATCTGCGCCATCGAGCAGCGCGAAGATGAGCGGGGTATCGGCCACCACCGCCAGATCGGCCTGACCGCCGAGAACGGACTTCAACGCATCTTTGCCGAACTCGAATGGTTGGCCTACGACATCCACGCCGGCCTTCAGGAACAGGCCTTGCGCAGGCGCCACAAGAAGCCGCGCGCTGTTGATTTGCAGGGGAACGGCAATAGTCACCGGGGTCGGCGCCAGGGCGGGGGACACTGGCGCGCGCAGCGCCAAGAACGACACCCCACCCACCAGCAGTGCCATCAGCACCCACAGCGCCGGGTGTTTTTTCAGCAAACCCGTGGCGGTCGCGATGGAAGCAATGTTCATAGGATTTGCATGCTGACTTCGGGCGACATGAAGAGTTTGTCGCCGTTCACCGGGCTGGAGAAATGCACACCTTCTTCGGTGATCTTGCGCATGGCGCCCAGACTCCAGACCTGAAAACCGCCCGAGTCGGTCAGGATGAGCTTGTTCCAGCGCTCAAAGTCGTGCAAGCCGCCAAAGCTCTTCATCACCTCTTCTCCAGGGCGCATCCACAGGTGAAAGGTGTTGCCCAGAATGATTTGTGCACCCATGGCTGCTTGGCATGACACCTTTGAAGGTGCCATAGGTGCCCACCGGCATGAAGATGGGGGTTTGCACCATGCCGTGGTTGAGCACCATGGTGCTGCGTCGGGCGTAAGAGCCCGCGTAGCCGGTCTCAGGCACCGCAGGGTCGGTGCGAAGCACGTCAAACTGAACCACGGGCTGGGCTGGATGCGGGTGCGGGTGTGAATGCGGGAGCGCAGGGGTGCGCAGGGTCGTGTGGGTGAGCGTGTGTCATGGTGTTGGAGAGGAGCTTGGCGGGTATTGTCTTTGATCGGTTTGACCGCGCTTCAATACTCCTTCTTGTCAGTCCACATGCTGGTGTCAAAACGCACCACGCGGTTGCGCCCGGTGTCCTTGGCTTGGTAGAGCGCCACGTCGGCGTATTTGACGGCCTGCCAGAAGGTGTCGCTGTCGGTGGGGAAGTCTGAGATACCGATGGAAATGGTTTTCTCGATCACGATGCCCGCCACCTGGGTTTTGAGGGCCTCGACCGCCAGGCGAATTTTTTCGGCAATCACGTCGGCCTGGCCACCTTCGGCGTCCTGCAAGATGATCAGGAACTCTTCGCCGCCGTAACGGATCACCATGTCGGAGGCGCGCACCGATTGTTTCAGTACCTTGGCCAGCGCCTTCAGCACCGCATCACCGGCATCGTGGCCATAGGTGTCGTTGACCATCTTGAAGTAGTCCAGGTCAAGCATCAGGATGGACAGGTGACTTTTCTTGCGTTGCACATTGTGGATCAGCGTCTCGACGTATTCCTCCAGGAAGCGCCTGTTGTTCAGGCCGGTCATGGGGTCACGCAAGTTGGCCTCGCGCAGGGTTTCCATCAGGCGCTTGGTTTCCAACACGGGCGAGGCCTCGCGCAGGTAAACGTTGATGTAGGGTTCGATGTCGAGCAGGTGTTGCTGGTCTTGTGGCGTGGTCACCAGTTGCAGCACGCTACCCACGGCGCCGGACTGGATGATGGGGAAGCAGATGTGGCGATGCCTGCCGTCACCAGTGGGCCGGAACGCGTAGCAAATCTCGGGCGTGGTCACACCGTCCACCATGTGTCCGGTGCGGCGTGCGCGACAGGCCTCAGGACGGATCAGGATTTGCGGGTCGCACCAACGGCAGTCGGCGCCCAACTGGCCGTCCACCAGGATCGGGATGATTTGGTGCTTTTGGTTGTTCAGCTCGTATATCGAGAAGGTGGTGATCTGATGGTCTTGTTGCAGCAGCGTCGCCAGGCGTTGGTAAATCTCGGTCTTGGTCTCGTCTTCTTCAATGGCCTGCTTGAAATGCGCCGCCTTGGTCAGGCCGTCCACCATGGAAATGGTGGCGCTGAGCAGGTTGTCGTCCGGCGAAGAGGTACGCCCGGTCAGGCGCGAGACACTGTGGCCGATGCGATTCAGCCCGTCGTCGAGAAACTTTAACAAGCGGTTCAAATCTGCCGCAATGTGGCCAATTTCGTCGTTGGTCTTTTGCTCGATGTGCGATTTGAAATCGCCCTCAATGGCCTTGTGAACGGCGACCTCGACGGCTCGTGCCGTGCTGGCAATCGGCTTGAACATGCGCCGCATCAGCAGGATCAGGAGCAGGGCAAAAATCAGTACCACGGAGACGATTCCGGCCACCGCCAATAAGGCTTTGTCTCGAATGGCCGAGATCGACATGGTCATTGACACAGCCCCAAGTACCGCGCCTTCAGCCACCTGATGGCATTGCAGGCAATTTGGGGTGCCATGGGACGAGGCGATGTAGGGAATGATGCCCTTGAAGATCAAATCGTCTCCCTTGTCGAGCATGTGGAATTGGGGCTGACCCAGCCGCAAGACCTCACTGATGTCGGCGTCGACCGCAGTCTCTTGTTTGAGCCCCGGGCCAAACTGGTTGCTCACCAGCGTTGAGCGGACCACATGGGCTGATTTCAACCCCTGCACGTCAAGCAGTCGTTTGAGAAAACTCTCGCGTTTGTCGATGGTGCCGTGGATCATCGAATCGGTCAGGTGCACACGCACGATTTCTGCCGCGGTGCGAATGTTCTCGGTGGCTGCAATGATGGAGAAACTGCGAAACGCGTACAAGCTGATGGCCACCAAAGCCGCCATCAGCAGGCCAAGAATGCTGACGAAAAACAGGGTGGCTTTGGTGTTGAGGTTCATATACGGCGTTCTTTAGAGGGCATTTTTGTGGACAAAATTGTAAGTACCCCCGTTCGGCCGTTTTAGCGCTTTGACAGCGGAGTGCCCGCAGGGCCAGTCTCTGGTTTTCGTCGGTCGTGGCAAAGCGCTCAAAGATGTCTTTTGCCATGGGTCTGAATACCGCCATGACGCTGGGGTCAAAGTGGCTGCCGGTGTCTTTGTCAAGAATGGCCATGGTGGCCTCAAAGCTCATGGGCTCTTTGTACGGGCGCTTGGAGCACAGTGCATCAAATACGTCGGCTACGGCAAAGATGCGTGCGGACAGGGGAATGGCCTCACCCTTTAATTGCAGCGGGTAACGGATAGGAAATTCAACCGTATGAGGCCAAGTTTGGCACGGGTATGGCACGGGTTATGGCACGGGTTTTGGGCTTGCGAAGTCCCCTGGTCTGTTCAGTTTGAGGGAATCGCAGATCGCCCAATGGCGAGCCCGCTGTGTGCATTTCCGTTTCGGCTTGCTGCGCGCGTAGCCCGTCCCGCAGCGAGTGGGCGTCGCCGCCTCAACCTGTCACCAACCTGTACGCTGATCGACACAGTAGTCGGGGGCCGGTTGTGCGGCCAGATCCCAGTCCGGCTCGACCGCAACACCCTCATCCATCTGCACATCACCACAGTCGTCCCACAACGGCGGCCCGCGTGCCGGGGATATGTGCGGGGGCTCGGAGTCCACCCCGATGTGGTTCAGTATGTTGCTGTCGTTGCTTCTGGTCACCACCAACTTAGCTTTTGCGACTGGACATTCGACACACCATTCTGGTGGTGGACACAGCGGTAGTCATGCAAGTCACAGCAGTCATGCCATGCCAGCAAAAGTCACAGTGCCACCCAATCCCACAGTAGCCAGCCCTCATATCTAAAGGAGGTGTGTGTGCAGAGGGATGCTCATGGAAAGATCGCCCGAAGCAAGCAAGCAAGCAAGCAAGAGCTGAGCTTAAGAAGAATCACCCCTGTCCCAGTACTGGACGGTCAAGTGGTGCCTGTACAGGCTATGTGATTGACCACAGGCTGGCTCTCATGGGGCAGTACCAGCGTGGGCTGGGCGCCTGATGGCACTGTGTTTATATCCAGTTTATGTGTTTAGCATGCTCACGTTAGCCAACCTGTAGCTGGTTTAATCCATTTTTAGATATTAAAACAGGAGCAAAAAATAAGCGCTATCTACGCTTTATTTGATTGGCTTTGATACCAATTTGAATATGAAAAATGAGCAAATATTTCGTCATTTCCCCTCAAAGCGCATTGCCCTGACCGTCAGAAGCGCTTTGGGCATGCGGAAAAGGCTGATTTTTCAGGAAATCGATCAAAATTTCATCAATAAAAGTGGCTCAATCGCTTATAAATAAAGCGTGAGCAGCTCACATTTTTTGCTCTGTTTTCAGGACTGTGGTGCTGACTTCTGATGCGGCTTGGGGGTTTCACTGGTGTGCGGCCGAATGCGCGTCACGCCGACCCGCGCCTTTGATGGGGCCCGGAATGCGCTGCCGTGCCAGCAGCGTGTACATGGTGGGCACCACGAAAATGGTCAGCAGCGTGCCCAGGCTCATGCCGCCCACAATGACCCAGCCGATCTGGCGGCGGCTTTCGGCACCCGCGCCTTCGGCCAGCGCCAGCGGAATGGCCCCCAGCACCATGGCCCCGGTGGTCATGAGGATGGGGCGCAAACGCAAGGTGGCAGACTGCTTCACGGCGTCGAGTGTGGCCATGCCCTGTTCCCGGAGCTGGTTGGCAAATTCGACGATCAAAATGCCGTGTTTGGTGATGAGCCCCACCAGCGTGATGAGCCCGATCTGGCTGAACACGTTGAGTGTGCCCCCGCTCCACTGCAGCGCCAGCAGGGCACCCACCATGGAAAGCGGCACCGAGAACAGGATGATCAGTGGGTCCACAAAACTTTCGAACTGTGCGGCCAGCACCAGGTAAACGAACACCAGCGCCAGCACGAACACCACCGCCAGCGAGCCCGACGAGTTTCGGAACTCGCGCGAGGTGCCGTTCAGATCGGTCGCGTAGCCGGGTTTGAGCACGCGTTTGGAGGTGTCGCCCATGAAAACCAGCGCTTCGCCCAGCGAATAGCTGGGCGTGAGGTTGGCCGTGATGGTGGCGCTGCGGCGCTGCCCGAAGTGGTTCAGCTCACGCGGCACAACCACTTCCCGCGTTTTGACCAAGGCTGACAGCGGGATCATCGTGTCGTTGCGGCCACGCACAAAAATGCGTTCGATGTCTTCAGGCGTATCGCGCCCGGTGGCCGCCGTCTGCACGATCACGTCGTATTGTTCGCCTTCGCGTTTGTAGCGGGTGACCTGTCGGCCGCCCATCATGGTTTCCACGGCACGCGCCACGGCATCGACCGCCACACCCAGGTCGGCCGCCTTCTCGCGATCCACCTCCAGCCGGATTTCGGGTTTGTTCAGGCGCAGATCGGTGTCCACACTCACGAAACCGGGGTTTTTGGCCATTTCGTCCTGCATGGTGCGTACCACCTGCGCCAGGTTCTGGTAACTGTCGGACGTGACGATCACGAAGCTCACAGGCCTTTCCCGAAAGCCCTGCCCCAGCGATGGCGGTGTGATGGGGAATGCCGTCACACCCGGCAGGCTGGCAATTTTGGGCGTCATTTCACGGGCCAGCTCAAGTGTGGTGCGGGTGCGCGCTTCCCACGGTGTGGTGCGGTAGAACACGTTGCCCTGTGCCACCGTGGGGTTGCCAGCGACCGTGAAAATGCGATCGAACTCTTTGTAACCGCTGCCCATCTTTTCGATGGCGGCGGCGTACTTCATGGTGTAGTCGAGCGTGGCACCGTCTGGACCGTTGATGACGGTCAGGATGACCCCACGGTCTTCCAGCGGTGCCAATTCACTCTTGGTGGACTGCAGCAGCGACCACGTGCCCCAACCCGCCAGCCCCATCACGGCCACCACGAGCCAGCGGTGCGAAACCTGGGTGGCACCGACGCGGGAGCCTGACAACGTCCAGGCCAAAGTTCGGCCATAGAAAGCCGTGATGCCGCTCAGCACCCACTCCATGCCCCGGTCGAACCGGCTGGGGCTGGGGTTGTGCCGCAGCAGCACCGAGCACATCATGGGCGACAGCGTCAGCGCCACGAAGCCCGACACCACCACCGAACCGGCCAGTGCCAGCGCAAACTCGGCAAACAACCGCCCCGTGCGTCCGGGTGTGAAGGCCAGCGGCGCATACACCGCAGCCAGGGTCAGCGTCATGGCCACCACGGCAAAACCGATTTCTTTGGCCCCCTTGATGGCAGCTTGAAAAGGCTGCATACCGTCTTCGATGTGGCGGTAGATGTTCTCCAGCACCACGATGGCGTCGTCCACCACCAGTCCGATGGCCAGCACCAGCGCCAGCAGCGTCAGCGTGTTGACCGAAAACCCGAACAGCGCCATCAGCGCGAACGTGCCCACCAACGAAACTGGAATGGTCACCAGCGGGATGATGGATGCCCTGAAGGTGCGCAGGAACAGAAAAATCACCAGCGCCACCAGCAAAACGGCTTCCAGAATGGTTTTGAACACTGCCTTGATGGACCGGTCAATGAACACCGAGTTGTCGTTGGCCACCTCAATCTCGATGCCGGGCGGCAGGTTTTCCTTGATGCGCGGGATCATTTTGCGCACGGCAGCGCTCAGGTCCAGCGGGTTGGCCGTGGCGTTGCGGATCACCCCCAGCGTAATGGCATCCTGGCCGTTGAGCCGGGTGGATGTGCGTTCGGCCAGAGGCCCCTGTTCGACCCTGGCGACATCGCCCAGGCGAACCGGCATGTTGTTGATGGTCTTGATGACCATCTGCCTGAATTGAGCAGGCGTTTGCAGATCGGTGGCTGCCGTGACGTTGAATTCGCGCTGCTTGCTCTCGATGCGCCCCGCGGGCACTTCCAGGTTGGATCGACGCAGCGCATCTTCCACGTCTTGCGTGGTGAGCTTGAAGGCAGCCAGCTTGTCTGCATCGAGCCAGATGCGCATGGCGTACTTGCGTTCACCGTACACCCGCACATCCGAGGCACCGGGCGCAGTCTGCAACATGGGTTTGGCGATGCGGTTGGCGTAGTCGGACAGTTGCAGGGCATTCAACGTGTCCGAACTGAACGCCAGCCAGATGACGGGGAAGGCATCGGCCTCGACTTTGGCAATCACCGGCTCGTCGATACCCTGCGGCAGGCGCTGACGCACGCGGCTGACCTTGTCGCGCACGTCAGCGGCGGCGGAATCGGCCTCGCGCGACAAGACAAAACGCACGGTGATCTGGCTTTGCTCCTGGCGGCTGATGGACGAAATCACGTCCACCCCCTCGATGCCAGCCAAAGAGTCCTCCAGCACCTTGGTCACCTGGGCCTCGATCACTTCGCTGGAGGCGCCCGTGTATTTGGTTTCGACCGTGACCACGGGCTCATCGATCTTGGGGTATTCGCGCACGTTCAACCGGGTGAACGACACGTACCCCACCAGCACGATCAACAGCGACAGCACGGTCGCAAAGACCGGGCGCCGGATGGACACTTCAGGCAACTGCATACAAAGCTCCCGGGTCAGCGCACAGCGGGAACGGGAACCGGCGCTGGCACCGGAACAGACGAGGAGACCTGTGCGGGCGCTGTCCCAGCCGCAGGTGGTGCGCTGGGCGGTGAAGCCGACGGGCCAGCGGGCCGCGCCATGTCGATCACACGCACGGGCGAGCCGTCTTTCTGCAGGCGCTGTTGGCCAGCCACCACCACGGTGTCGCCTTCGGCCACGCCATCGAGCAATTCGACACGCCCCGGCCGCCGGATACCCAACTTGACTTCTGCGCGCTGCGACACGCTGACCGTTTCGGGTGGCAGCTTGGCCCGTGCTTCAGGGGTCAACGTGTCTGCAGGCACCACCTTGATGACAAACTGCCTGCCGCCCTGCGGCACGATGGCCTCTTCAGGCACCGTGAGCGCGTTGTCGCGCACGGCAAACACGGCGGTCACTTTGGCAAACATGCCGGGGCGCAACGGCCCGCCCTCTGCAGCGGGGGCTGCGGAACGTGGCGCAGAAAGCTGTACAGGTTGTGTGATCGGCATCGCCTTGGCCTGCGCACCAGCCGGTGCCAGCAAAGGCATGCCCGCCGTGTTGGGCAACACGGCACGCACCCCGACAGACCGGCCATTGGCATCGACCAGCGGATCGATGGCTTCCACTGTGGCCTTGAAGGCACGACCAGGGAACGCATCCATCTGAACCTCCACGGGTTGCCCACGCTTCAGGCGGGAAAGGAAGCGCTCGGGCAAGCGGAAATCGACATACAGGCTGCTGAGGTCTTCCAGGTTGACCAGGTCGGCACCGTCCTTGACGAAGTCGCCCACGTTGACGCTGCGGATGCCCACCGTGCCAGCGAAAGGCGCGACGATGGCCATGCGCTGCAAACGGGCATCGGCCAGCGCCAGCTGTGCCTCTGCCACTTGCACGGTGGCTTGGCTTTCGTCCAGCACGCGCTGCGCAACGAAATTCTGTGCCACCAGTTCCTGGTTGCGATTGTAGTTGGCGCGTGCAATGGCCACCTGTGCCTGTGCCTGCTTGATTTCGGCGGCTTGCAGGGCATCGTCCAGCTTCACCAGCAATTGCCCTTTTCTGACACGTGCGCCATCGGCAAACCCCAGTTGGCTGATGCGACCGGCCACCTCGGGCCTGAGGATGGTGTTTTGTCGCGACCGCAGCGTGCCCACAGCCTGGGCATCGTCGCGCAGCGAAGCCCGTTCGACCTTGCTCACTTCCACACTGGCCGCACGAACCGGTGCCGGTGCGCCTGCCACGGGTGCAGCACCTTTGCTGGCACCCGTGTTTGCACCGCCAGCCTCAGCTGCCGGGCTGGCTGGTTTGTTCAGAACCCACCAACCGCCTGACGCGGCTGCGATACCCAATACCGCCACCCACGCATGCACACCTTTGATCGCCATGTTGTCTGCCACCCATATTTTCAAGAAATTGGAATGTATCAGCGGCACCTTGACAGCGTGCGCACTTGGGCAATGCCACTGGCGGCTTCAGCACGCACCACACACCAACTTTACGCACGCTTTACACAGCGGGTTCAGCGCCCTGCTGGCACACCCATGTTGGCCAGTGCATCGGCACGTTCGTTGCCGGGGTCTCCGGCATGGCCTTTGACCCAGATCCAGTCAATTTTGTGGCCACCGGCTACCACCAGCGCATCGAGCCGTTGCCACAGATCGGCATTTTTCACGGGCTGGTTGGCCGAGGTTCTCCAGCCTTTGGCCTTCCAGCCTTTGATCCATTCGGTGATGCCCTTGCGCACATATTCGCTGTCGAGGTGCAGCGCCACGTCGCACGGTCGTTTCAAGGCCGTCAGGGCCTCGATGACCGCCATGAGCTCCATGCGGTTGTTGGTGGTGTTGGTCTCGCCACCAAACAGCTCTTTTTCGTGCCCCACCGATCGCAGCACAACCCCCCAACCACCGGGCCCTGGATTGCCCTTGCACGCACCGTCTGTGTAAATGATGACTTTGTTCAATCCGATTCAACCTTGTCTTGTGAAATGCTGGCCGCTTTACCGCTGCCATGGCTGAATTGTGACGGGGCCTGACGACCGGCCACCACGACGGGTGCCACCACACGCGAACGGAACGGTTTCCACGCAGGCCCGAGCAGGCGCATGCCACGCACCCGCTTGACGGCTTCCACCGAATACACCGCACCCAAAATGGGCCACCACTGGGCACCCATCTGCTGCATCCAGGCATACCGGGTCAGCCAGCGCTCGGATTGCACCGCAGGTTCGTACACGCCAAAGGTCACCGCCGTGACCTCGAATCCCAACAACTGCAGCCAGTCCCGGATGCGCCAATGGCCAATGAATTCACCGGATCGGGGCAGAAACAGCGCACGTTCGGACAGGCCTTGCAAGCCCAGTTTGCCGCAGAGGTGCGAACGCCGCTGGCGCATGGCCCACAGACTCAGCGGGTTCAGCCCCGAAATGACCACACGCCCCTCGGGGCGCAACACCCGCTCGACCTCGCGCAATGCCCCGTGCGGGTGAGCGCTTTGCTCCAGTGTGTGTGGCAGCACCACCAAGTCCAGCGTGTTGGCCTGAAAAGGCAGTGCTGCAGGGTCACAGACCATCTGGCAGGTGCGGTGCAGGGGGGTAGCGGGATCGACGGCACAGTCATCTGCCACCTGGTGCATCCCCACCAGCCACCGGTGCGGCATGCGGTTGGTGGCCAGGCCGTCCAGTTGGGGCACACCCAGTTGCACTGCATTGAAGCCGAACACATCTGCCACTGCCGCCGAAAACCGGCTTTGCTCCCACGCGAGCGCGTGCCTGCCCTGCGGGGTGTCCCACCAATCGTCCAAACTTATAATTTGTTGACGCATGCGCCTCGCAACTGGCTGAAAACGGGTTGAAGATCGGGGCTGTCGGCCGTCAGCGGCCATCCGCTGCGCATCATGCAGCATGGCATGGTCGTTCCTTGCCGCTCACAGCCTAACCCCAGCAGCCCCTCATGGTACTTGTCCCTGTTCCCGCTTTTCAAGACAACTACATATGGTTGTGGCACAACGGCTCGCACGCCGTGGTGGTGGACCCAGGGGAATCGGCAGGTGTCGAGGTCTATCTGGCCGACCATGGCCTTCAGTTGGACAGCATTCTGGTCACCCATCACCATGGCGATCACACCGGGGGGGTGGCCCAATTGCAGGCCCGCACAGGCGCTAACGTGTTCGCACCCGCCGAATGCCCCGATTTGCCAGCCACCCGCGTGGTCCATGGCAGCCAGCTGACTGTGCTGGGCATGCCGTGCCAAGTGCTGCACGTGCCCGGCCACACGGCAGGCCATGTGGCCTATGTGATTGCCAGCGATGACGAACCCCCCATTCTGTTTTGCGGCGACACCTTGTTTTCGGCAGGTTGCGGGCGGCTGTTTGAAGGGTCGCCAGCCGACATGCTGGCCTCGCTGGACGCATTGGCCCGCCTGCCCGGCGACACGCGCGTCTGTTGCGCACACGAGTACACACTGAGCAACATCCGGTTTGCACTGACCGTGGAACCTCACAACGCCGAACTGCAGCAATGGCAGCTCACTTGCGAAGCACTGCGCGCCGACCAACAACCCACCCTGCCCAGCACGCTGGCACGGGAGTGCCAGATCAACCCTTTCCTGCGGGTCCGCCAACCTGTCGTGCGCCTTGCTGCCGACAGGTGGACAGCCAGTCAGCCCAACGGCACCCAGGCAAGCCGCCCAGACATGACGGATGTCGATGTGCTGGCCGCCCTGCGGGAATGGAAAAACACGTTTTGAACACACCACACATGACACTTTCCCGCTCCATTGCACGCGGCATCTGGTCAGCCGTGGCTGCCATCAGCGTGCTGCTGACCGGTTGCGCCACGGTCAATCCGAGCGAACAGGCTAAAGGTGCCGAGGCACCGTCCAGCAGCACCGGCAGCCTGTTTTCGTTCCTGCCCAGAGTCGACAGCCGCCCGGGTCTGAGCCCCCTCCTGCCGTCTGATGCACTGCAGCCCATTGAGGTGGGCTCGACATACAGCCTCAATGTGACGTCACTGACCCCTCCCTCAGACATCTGGGACCGCATCAGGCGCGGCTTTGCCATGCCGGACCTGGAGGGTGACCTGGTCAGGGACCGCACACAGTGGTACAGCAGCCGCCCCGACAGCCTTTTCCACATGGCAGAACGCTCGCGCAAGTACCTGTTTCATGTGGTGGAGGAACTCGAGCGCAGGGGCATGCCCACCGAACTGGCACTGTTGCCTTTCGTTGAGAGTGCATTCAACCCTCAAGCGGTCTCCAGCGCCAAGGCAGCTGGCATGTGGCAGTTCATGCCTGCAACCGGCAAGGACTTTGACCTGAAGCAGAACCTGTTTCGCGATGACAGGCGCGACGTGCTCGCGTCAACCCGCGCTGCACTGGATTACCTGCAAATGCTGCACGGCATGTTCAATGACTGGCACCTGGCCTTGGCTGCGTACAACTGGGGCCAGGGCAGCGTGAAAAAAGCGGTTGAACGCAATCAGAAAAAAGGGCTGCTCGCTGGTTATGAAGACCTGACCATGCCCATGGAAACGCGCCTGTATGTGCCCAAGCTTCAAGCCATCAAGAACATCGTGGCCAATCCGGCCGCCCACAGCGCACGGCTGCCACTGATCGAGAACCACCCGTTCTTCGATACGGTGACGCTTGAACGTGACATTGACGTGGCGCTGGCTGCCAGGCTCGCCGAAATTGACGAAAACGATTTCAGGTTGCTCAACCCATCCAGCCGGGGCACGGTCATTTTTTCGGCTGGCACACCCAATATCCTGCTGCCCTGGAACAACGCCATCACGTTCAAGCGCAACCTGCAGTTCCATATCGGGCCCCTGGCCACGCTGACCGCCTGGGCCGTGCCATCGAGCATGCGGACGGCCGACATCGCCAGGCGCTTCGACATGCCTGAAAGCGACTTGCGCAGCCTGAACAAAATTCCACCTGGCATGCTCGTCAAGGCCGGTTCGACGCTGTTGGTACCGCGCATGGGGCACACACAGGCAGACGTGCCCGAGCACGTGGCCGACCACGCCCAACTGGCGCTCCAGGCTGAAATGGTGCTGCGCCGCTCCACCGTGACAGCGAAAAAAGGCGAGACGGTCCAGGCATTGGCCAAACGCGTCAGGCATGACGCTGCCGACCTGGCCAAATGGAACAAGCTGTCGGCCACAGCTGCGCTGAAGGCCGGGCAGGCGCTGATCGTGTTCACCGAAGTCAGTGTGCTGGCCTCTGCCCCCCGCAAAGACAATGGTGTGAAACACGTGGCGCCGAAGCCATCACGCACCGCAGCATCGCCTCAGCCGTCTCGCAAACAGGCCCCGACTGCGCCGTCCAAAGCCACTGCCAAGCCCAAAAAGTGACGCTGGCCCCAAGCCACCCTCGGCGGACAAGCAGTCAGCCGGTGGCAAACGGGGCGTGCAAAAAGCCTCTGAAGCGCGCGCGCCCACCACGAACAGGCTGTGCCGTCAGACGGTATTGCGGAAACCGCAGCAGGAAACGGCCAATGGCCACCCGCCCTTCCAGCCTGGCCAGGCTGAGCCCCGCGCACTGGTGGACACCGAACCCGAAAGCCAGGTGCCGGTTGGGCGTGCGCGCAAGCTGAAACGCCTCGGGTTGCTCGAACACGGCGGGGTCACGGTTGGCCGCACCAATGCACAGCGTGATCAACGCGCCGGCGGGCAATTCAACGCCGTCGATGCAGCAGGCCGTCAAAGCGCGCCGGTTGCCCAACTGGTTCGACGACTCATAACGCAAAATTTCATCGACCGCCGATGTCAGCACCCCTTCGGTCACTACGTCATCGCCGCCATGGGCTGCCAGGGCGTCCTGCAGCCAATGCTGCTGGTCCGGATGCGCCTGCAGCGCAATCAGGCCGTTACCGATCAGGTTGGTGGTGGTTTCGTGCCCGGCGTTGAGCAGGAAAATGCAGTTCTGCATCAGCTCGGCTTCGGTCAACTGCTCTCCACCGGCTTCCCCCTGTATCAGCCTGGTCAGCACGTCGCGCTCGGGGTCACGCGGGTGCAGCCGCCTGTCAGCCACCAGCGTCCGCAGGTAGTCCAGCATTTCCAACACGCTGCGGTTGCCTGCCTCGGCCTGCTCCGGGGTCAACACTGGCTCCAGCGCACCCAGGATGGCCAACGACCAGCGGCGCAGGGGCTCGCGGTCTGATGGCGGTACGCCCAGCAGGTTGCCGATCACGTCCACGGGAATGGCCGACGCAAAGTCTTCAATCAGATCACCACCACCATGGGCAGCCAGCTCATCCAGCAAGGCATCCACCCGCTCGACCAAGCCTTGCTCCATCTCCGCAATGGCCCGGCGTGTCAGCGCACCCATGATGAGCTTGCGCACACGCGTGTGCAAGGGTGGATCGTTGAACACCAGGCTTGACGTGTGGTGGGCATAGAGCGGTGAACCGACACCGTACTTGGGCGCAAACTCCACGCGTTTGTCGGAACTGAACGTCTGCGCATCGCGGTACACCGCCGTCAGGTCGGCATGGCGCGTGAGGAAAAATGACCCATCCGGCATGCGGCGCACGGGCTCATGCGCACGCAACGCAGCGTAAACGGGGTACGGGTTGGCCAGGAAATCGGCAGGCAGGTGCCGCAGGTCAAATGTGGCGGCAATCTCGGCAACGCGGTCCGCCGACATGGCGGGCGTGATGGCTGACAGGTGGAGCATCTTTGTTCAGGCTCTGAACCGGGCTTTGGCCCGCAGGGCAAACTCGTTGGTGAATGACTGTGCCAGCTTGAGGTGACTGGGTGACACGCGCGCGTCCAAACGGCTCACCGCAGCCAACGCGGTGGCCGCCGCCGCATCTGACAACACGCCGTCACCCGAGAAACCATCACGCGACTTTTCCAGGGCGGCCAGGTAGTTCACCCGGTCAGCATCCAGCGCGACGGACGACAGCGCTTTGATCAGATCGGATGGCCCGGCGGTTCGCAGCCACTTCAACGCGCGTACCACTGCATTCGCTGTGGCCTGGCACACATCGGGGTGCTGCTGGATGTATGCGGCAGGCGCACAGACCACCGCGCCAGGCATGGGGCCGCCGAACACGTCCAGCGTGCCCTTGAGCGACCGGGTGTCGGCAACCACCCGCACCTCGCCACGCTGCTCCAGCGCGGCCACCATGGCGTGGTCCATGCAAAACGCATCCATGCCCCCTCGGCGGACCTGGTCCAGCATGTCGGCGGGTTCGGCAATGGTCACGATGGACAGCTCAACCCCGCGCAATCCGGCATCCTGCATCAACCGGTTGATGACCAGCTGGCTGGCCGTGGATGTGGGCAACGTGCACACGCGCCGCCCTTTCAAGTCGCTGAACTGACGGTAGCCGACCAGCGAACGCGGGAGCACGCCAAACACCATTTGCGGCGTGCGTGCCTGCACCACAAAGGCCTTGAGCTCACCGCCCCGCGCGTCGTGCATCAGCGTGTGAGCAAAGTCGCTTGACAGCAAACTGATGCGCCCTTTGGCCAGCGCCTGCGCCGCAGCGGCCTCGGAGGCCAGCGGTACCCAATCCAGCACGATGCCCTCGGCCCGGAAAAATCCCAGCTCATGCGCGAGCAACAACGGCAGGTTGCTCAGTGAAGCGGTCTGCGACACCCCAATGGCCACGTGTTGCTCAGGTACAGGTTTGGCGACACTTTCAACCTGCGGCAGCAACAGCCCACCATACACAGCAGCCGCAGTTGCACCGCCGCGCATGCTGCGCTGCAAAAACGCGCGTCTGTCAGGTTGAAAGGTCGGCTGGATACCCATGCCAGCACTTTAAGCGCGCTTATGTTGCAGTGCATCAGGAGCAATCCCGAGCGGGTTTGTACCTAAACCGCATGCGTGGTATCGGTCAGGCCCAGGCAGTCTCTCCGCCTCTCAGGCCCCGGCAAACAGGATGGCCACGTTCAGCGCCAGCCCCACCGTCCAGGCGATGCTGCGTGCCGTGGCCATGTCGGCCACGTACATGAAGATGTAGATGAGCCGCGTGAACACGAACATGAAGGCCAGGATGTCCAGCTTGGTCTGCGGTGCGTGCAACTGGTGGGCGATGATGACCGCTCCGATGAAAAACGGCAGCGCTTCGAAACTGTTGGCCTGCGCGGCATTGGCGCGCGCGCGCCAATCGGCCTGCGATGCCAGCCATGCGCGCGGGTTGTGGTTGTCGTAACCACCGTCCTTGCGCGAGACCTTGAATTTGCCCCACTTGGCCAGGGCCGCGCAGCCAATGGGCAGCAACGCTGCGGCCAGCACACACCCGTAGGCAACGGTAAACGAAGTGCTCATGCCAGAAAACCTTTCTCTTTCGGAAAAACAGGGGCTCAAGGCTGCGGGATGGGCCAGCAGTCAGCGGTTGACCATCTTTTTCGGGCATGAGCGAAAGACTCTCAGCCTCTCAGCCTTGTGTGCTGCGACGGTCCACCAGCGCGTGCGCAATGGTGCCCAGGTCCACGTACTCCAGTTCGCTGCCCACGGGCACACCGCGCGACAGGCGCGTGACCTGCAAGCCGGTTTCACGCAAGGCCTGGGCAATCACATGGGCAGTGGCCTCGCCTTCTGCGGTGAAGTTGGTGGCCAGAATGACCTCCTGCACCAGCGGAAACTCGGACTCCAGCTTGGGTAAATTCGCACCGCCCAGCCGGTCAAACAATTTTTGCAGGCCAATGTCGTGGGGGCCGATGTTGTCCAGCGGACTCAGCTTGCCCATCAACACGAAGTACAGTCCTCTGTAGGCCCCCGTGCGTTCCAGCGCAGCCTGGTCAGCGGGTGTTTCCACCACGCACAGTTGCGACCGGTCGCGCGACGGGTCCAGGCAGGTGCTGCACACCCGCTGCTCGGTGAACGTGTGGCACAGCTCGCAATGCTGCACCTGATCGACCGCCTGGCTCAGCGCCATGGCCAGCTGCAGCGCACCGGGCCGGTCGTGCTGCATCAGGTGAAATGCCATGCGCGCAGCCGACTTGGCCCCCACACCTGGCAAACGGCGCAAGGCCTCGGTCAGGGCGTCGAGCGAGTGGGCATCAGCCACGGCACACCTTGCTCAACGGCACGCTGTGGCTGGCGGTTGGGTGGTTCAAAACGGGAATTTCATGCCGCCGGGGAGGCCGGGCATGCCTGCGGTGAGCTTGCCCATTTTTTCCTGGGAGGTGTCTTCAGCTTTGCGCACGGCGGCGTTGAAGGCGGCGGCCACCAGGTCTTCCAGCATGTCTTTGTCGTCAGCCAGCAAAGACGGGTCAATGGTGACGCGCTTGACATCGTGCTTGCACGTCATGACCACTTTGACCAGGCCCGCACCGGACTCGCCCGTGACTTCGATATTGCCCAATTCGTCCTGGGCTTTTTTCAGGTTGTCCTGCATGGCCTGGGCCTGCTTCATGAGACCGGCGAGTTGTCCTTTGTTGAACATGGGATTCCTTGTGGGGGATGGTTGAAAAGCGGGTGTTTGAACCACAGCCAGTGCCTGAGGCCGCCAGCTGGGGCAGTGAGAAATCAGATGTCAATCAAGTGTCTGTCACGCATCAAGGGGCTTGAGCGTGCCGGGCACGATTTTGCCGCCAAAGTCGCGCATCATGTGCTGCACAAACGGATCGGCCAGCACAGTCTGTTCGGCCTGCATCATGCGCTGGCGGTTGGCCTCTGCCACACGGCGGGCCGGGGTGTCGGTGACCGGGCCCACCTCCACACCCAACGTCACGTTGTGCCCGTGCTGGGCCAACGCCGCCTGCAGGCGATCACGGGTACCGGACTGATTGAGCGTGGCGTTTTCAACGCGCAGCAACCAGTGAGGCCGCTCACCCGACGCATCACGAACCAGCAACTGAGACTGCAACGCCAGCTCGCGCACCAGTGCGATCACGGTTTCGGCACGTGCCATGTCCAGCACCAACGCGTGCCAGAAATCGTCCGCACCGGCATCCGAGTCCGCCTGTGCGACGCCAGACTGGCTGGTGGGCACACGGGTATCAGCCAGGCGAACAGGTGCATTCACGACGGGAAGCGTTACAAAATCAGAAGCTGACTTATCAATACCAATAAGCGGTGAAGCCTGTTTTTGTTCATTATTCTCAATGACAACCTGATCAAGCTTGGCAACCGTCTCCGCAGCAGCCATTGGCGATGGCAGCGCGACCGTCGCCTCGGATGGCGGGAGCGACACCTCGGTTGCTGGCGCGCCATCGGCAGGTGAGCCCTCAGGCGCGGCTGGGGCTGGGGGGAACGTTGCAGGTGGCGCGACAAGTGCAGGCT
>JAVBXK010000073.1 GCA_030824555.1 bacterium | reverse complement strand
GTTACTGCCGTGGTCTATTGCCATGCCAGCCGACTGATTCGTCGCTGGTCGCTCCCACACCTGAATCCTCATCTCATTTGGCGGCTCTGCGCAAGGGGTGCGGTTAATGGACCGCATACACTCCATCTGCTTCCTCTTGTTCGGTTTCGTCGTTCAGGTCTACATTCCATCTCTTCCCGCATCGGAGCGGCAACGGCAACATACTCTCTCAGCCAACTCTCGCGTCTTCTTCGCTCCGTTTGTCGAGTTCGTTGACGTACCAGAACTACTCCAACTGGGTGTACGAAGCCTGGAGAAATCAATCAATGGTCTGTCTCGCCTGCCTGACGCTAACCCGGCAGTCCACACGGACGCTGCGCGATAGTGCCGCGCAGCGCCGGGGGCTTTTACGTTGAACGACTGCTTCACCGGTTGAGCAAAGGCCGTTCCTGGCAGTCAAAAGCCCGTCATGTGTTGATGCGTTGTTGACCCGAAAACACTTGTCGGGTCACCGCAGTCCAGCAGGCTGTCTACAGGCCATCAGACAAGCCGGTCATTCAAACCAGCGCTGGCACGCAGTGTCAGAGGTCCAGTTCCAGCGCCATCAGCTCTTCGATGCGCTGGCGGCGGCGGATCAGGCGCGGCTGGCCGCCCTGGGCGGCGGGTTCGATCAGCACCTCGGCAATCAGCGGGCGGCTGTTGTAGTTACTGCTCATGCTGGCACCGTAGGCACCGGTGTCGTGGATGACGAGGTAGTCGTTCTCTTGCACGGCGGGCAGGTCGCGCGTCAGCACCACGCCGCCTTCGCCTTGTGTGAACACGTCGCCGCTTTCGCACAGCGGCCCGGCCACCACGCTGGGGTAGGTGGGGGCGTTGGCGGGCAGCTCACCGTGGGCGGGGATGATGCTCATTTCATGGTGTGCGCCGTACATGGCGGGGCGCATCAGGTCGCCAAAACCAGCATCCACCAGCACAAAGTGCTGGCTGCCCTGGTGCTTGCTGGCGCGCACCTGTGTCAGCAGCGCACCCGATTCGGCCACCAGAAAGCGGCCCGGCTCAATCTCCAGGTGCACGGCGTGGCCCAGGTGCTGCGCCACGGCGTTGCGCGCGGCATCCCACAGGCTGAAGTAGTGCGCGGTGTCGATCCGGTCGCCGCCTGGGCGGTACGGGATGGACAGGCCGCCCCCGGCCGAGATGGCCTGCACGTCGGCACCGCTGGTCTTGACCAGATCGACCATGGCCTGGCACACCTGCTCCAGGTGGCTGTAGTCCACGCCCGAACCGATGTGCATGTGCAGGCCCACCAATTGCAGGCCATGCTGGCCAATCACGGCCAGCGCCGCAGGCAGCTCGGTGTGCCAGATGCCGTGTTTGGAATGCTCGCCACCCGTGTTGGTTTTGTTGCTGTGGCCGTGGCCAAAGCCGGGGTTGATGCGCAGCCACACGGGGTGGCCGGGGCTGCGCTGGCCCAGCTGGTGCAGCATGTCGATGCTGCCCGCGTTGACGGGAATGAGGTGCTCGACCACCAGTGCCAGCGTGGCTTCGTCGATCAGGTCGGCCGTGAACACGATGCCCGATGCCCCGTTGGCATCGGCTGCGGCGGTGAAGCCTGCGGCCAGCGCCCGGCGGATTTCGCCTGCTGACACCGAATCGACCACCACACCTTGTTCGCGCATCAGGCGCAGCAGGTGGATGTTGGAGTTGGCCTTCTGTGCAAAGCGGATGGTGCCAAACACCTTCAGTTGCGCGATGCGGGCAAGCACCGTGTCCGCGTCGTACACCCACAGCGGCGTGCCGTGTGTGTGGGCGAGGTTGCGCAATGTCTCGGGGCTGAATGGGGTGGTGGCTTGAGTGGTCATGGGCGGCAGTGTGCCTGCGTACGGGTATTTTGAAAAATACTTTAAAGTGCAATGCTCATTCAAATTTGATATGTACTTGCCGTTCACACGCTTCACAGCCTGATCATTCATGCAGACCTTGCCATGCGCCTGACCCACCGCCACATCGAAGTGTTCCGCACCGTCATGCTGGCGGGGCAGGTGACGCGCGCGGCCGAGCTGCTGCACACCTCGCAACCCACGGTCAGCCGCGAGCTGGCGCGGCTGGAGCAGTTGCTGGGTTACCCGCTGTTCGAGCGCGACAAGGGCCGCATGCGCCCCACGGTCAGGGCCATGGCCTTGCTGGAGGAGGTGGAAGCCAGTTTCGTGGGACTGGACCGCATCGCGGCCCACGCGCTGAGCCTGCAGCAGTACACGCGGGGGCGCTTGCAATTGGCCTGCCTGCCCGCACTGGCCCAGGCCTTGGTGCCCGAGGCCGTGGCCGCGTTTGCCGCAGCCTGCCCCGAGGCCAGCGTGACGCTGCTGCCCATGGAGTCGCTGGCGCTGGAGGCCGCGCTGACCGAACAGCGGGTCGACCTGGGGCTGAGTGAGCACGACACCGTGCCCGACGCTTGCCTGCAACAGCCCCTGCTGCGCACGCAGGAGGTGTGCGTGCTGCCAGTGGGGCACGCACTGGCCGGCAGGCAGAGCCTGAGTCCGACTGATTTCGAGGGCATGCCTTTCGTCAGCCTGGCACCTGCTGACCCGTACCGCCAGCGCATCGACCAGGCCTTTTCAGACGCTGGCGTGGCGCGGCAACTGCGGGTGGAGTCGGCCAGCGCGGCATCGGTGTGTGCCCTGGTGGCGGCGGGGTTGGGGGTGGCGCTGGTCAACCCGGTCACAGCGCTGGCCATGGCGGGCGATGGGTTGGTGCTGCGCCGTTTCAGTGTGCCCATTTCGTTTAACGTCAACCTGGTGCTGCCGCAATGGCGGGCGGTGCACCCGCTGCGCGACGCGCTGGTGGCGGCACTGCAATCCGCCGCTGGGCGGGTTCAGCAGCGGCTGGATGCGCTGGTGGGTGCGGACTGATGTGATGCCAGGGTTGCAGTGGGAGGGTAGGGGCGTTGGGCGCTGATGTGAGCACTGTCTGGCAACCCGCCGCGCAGGTTCAACTCGTTCAGGCGGCCCAGAAACGACAAAACCCGCCTTGGCGTCCCATGGGCGGGTTTCGGTGACCTGACTCAGCGCTGCCGAATCAGAACAACTGAAGCAGTTAGAACAATTTCTTGGGCAGCTGCATGCTGCGAACGCGTTTGTAGTGGCGTTTGACGGCGGCTGCCTTCTTGCGCTTGCGCTCTGCGGTGGGCTTTTCGTAAAACTCGCGGGCGCGCAGGTCGGTCAGCAGGCCCAGTTTTTCAATGGTGCGCTTGAAGCGGCGAAGGGCTACTTCAAAGGGTTCGTTGTCTTTAACGCGTACGGTTGTCATCAGTTAAGAAATTTCCATGGATGCGCTGAATTGCAAGTGTGGGGAAGATCGCGCCTCACACCCAAGGGTCAGCAATTGTCCCCGTCTATCAGTTGATCAGGCCGACGGGGTTTTGCCAGCAAAGCGTGCGATTATAACTTTTGCACTTGCGTTGGTTCGCCCCTTTTTTCTGTTTGGCGACAGAATTAGGCGCAAGGGGTTGCGAATCAGCAACGCAAAGTGGGGTGCAGGTCGCCCTTCAGCGGGGCATCCGGGTGCCATCTGGCACCAAAGCTGGGTCTATGCCCAGCCAGCGGCCAGCTGGCGGGTGATGTCATGGGCGGGCAAGGCCATGCACTGGGGTGCGCCCTGGCCAGCCCACAGTGGCGAAAAATCGCTGCGGCCTTGGTGCTCGGCCGCAGCGCGCAGTGGGGTCAGCGCGGCGGTGGCCAGCGGGAATGCCGGTGCCACGTCGGCCAAGGGCCCCAAGTCGTGCATCAGCTGGTTCCACATGCCCCGGGCGGGTCGGCCGGTCAGCAGGCGCGTCAGGGTGGTGTGGCGGTTGCCTTCACCGCGCAATGCGGCGCGGTGCAGGTCGCGCGTGGTGGCCTCGGGGCTGAGCAGATAGGCCGTCCCCACCTGCACCGCCTGCGCGCCCAGTGCGCGGGCTGCGGTTACCGCCTGGGGTGTGGACACACCACCTGCGGCAATGACGGGCACGCTGACGGCCCGGGCTACCAGCGGCAGCAAGGCAAACAGACCCGCCTGACGTGTCAGGTCGTGGTCCAGAAAGTGGCCACGGTGGCCACCCGCTTCCAGCCCCTGGGCGATGATGGCATCGGCCCCGTGGTCTTGCAGCCACAGCGCTTCGTCCACGGTGGTGGCGCTGGCTATCACCTTGGCACCCCATGCGCGCACGGCGGCCAGCAGCCGAGGTGCGGGCAAGCCGAAGTGAAAACTGACCACCTCGGGCCGGTACTCGGCCAGCAGGTCGGCGGTGTCATCGGCAAATGGCAAGCGGCCAGGGCCGTTGTCGATGGCCGATGGGTCCACTCCCCACGCCTGGAAGTGTGGTTGCAGCGCCGCCATCCACCGCGCCTGCGCTGCTGCATCGGGAGCAGGGGGCGTGTGGCAGAAAAAGTTCACGTTCAGCGGTGCGGCGCTGCCGGCCCTGAAGGCGGCCAGCTCGGTGCGCAGCGCTGCGGGTGACAGCATGGCCGCCGGAATGGCGCCCAGCCCACCCGCTTGGGCCACCGCCAGCGCCAGCACATGGTCTTGTGCACCGGCCATCGGGGCTTGCAGAACGGGCAATGGCAACCCGAATTCGCGGGCCAGCCAGTGAGTGGGCGCGTTGGGAACTGACGGATCGGTAGGGGTCTGTGTGGTCATGAAACGTTCGATATGGGTGTGGGGCTGGCGGCAGTGGCATCTTCTGGCCCGGCCAATGCCTGCGCACAGGCCTGTGCGCTCGACCACGCCCATTGGAAGTTGTAGCCGCCCAGCCAGCCCGTGATGTCCACCACCTCACCAATGAAGTACAGGCCGGGTTGATTGCGCGCTTCCATGGTCTGCTGCGACAAGGCTTTGGTGTCCACCCCGCCAGCGGTCACCTCGGCCTTGCGGTAGCCCTCTGTGCCGTTGGGCGTCACCTGCCATGTGTGCACGGCGTCGGCCAGTTGCAGCAGGGCTTTGTCAGGCACGTCGCAAATGGGGCGGTCGCAGGCGCTGGCCAGGGCGATGGCTTGGGTGCCAGACAGGCTGAAGCTGCTCAGCAAGCCCGCGCACGCGGCATCGGCCAGGCGTGCGGGCAGCCAGCGGGCCAGTTCGTTGGCGGTTCGCTTTTTCGATGTGCGCTTGGCCTGTAGCAATTCGTCGTGCAGGCGGACGTCGGGCAGCAGGTCGATGTCCAGCGGTTGGCCGGGTTGCCAGAAGCTTGAAATTTGCAACACCCCTGGCCCGGACAGGCCACGGTGGGTGAACAACAGGTCTTCCAAAAATTCGACACGCTGTTTCTTTTCGCCCGTGGCGACACGCACAGGCAGGGCCACACCGGCCAGGGATGCCAAGGGCTGCCACTGGGCTTCGTCAAACGTCAGTGGCACCAGTGCGGGGCGTGTGGGCACCACCGCGATGCCAAACTGGCGCGCCAGCCGATAGCCGATGTCCGATGCACCGATCTTGGGAATGGACAACCCCCCTGTGGCCACCACCAGCGAGCGCGCCCGAACGGTGCCCTGTGAAGTCACCAATTCATAGCTGTGATGTGAATAAGGTAAAGCGCTGGATGCCAAAAAAGCTGTATATTTTATTTCGCAGGGTTGCCAGCGCGTCACGTTGTCGCCGCATTCGGCGAGCAGCATGCGGATGATGTCTTCCGCCGAGTGGTCGCAAAACAGCTGGCCTTTGTGTTTTTCATGGAAGGCGATGCCGTGGCGTTGCACCATGGCCACAAAGTCCTGTGGTGTGTAACGTGCCAGCGCCGAGCGGCAGAACTGTGGGTTGTTGCCCAGGAAGTGACGCTGCGGGGCACGCACGTCCAGGTCGCGGTTGGTGAAGTTGCAGCGCCCACCGCCTGATATGCGGATTTTTTCGGCCACACGCGGGCTGTGGTCGATGACCAGCACACGCAAGCCACGTCGGGCAGCCGCGCCCGCACAAAACAGGCCGGCAGCGCCCGCACCGAGGATGACGACATCGAATTCAGACATGCGCCGCAGTGTATGCGGCGTGCTGTGCGCAGGGCAGGGTGTCCTGCTGCGCAAGGGGTCAGGCGGCTTGGCGGGTGCGCTCGGTCAGCTCCATCGCTTTTTTGGATTGGCGGTCGATTTCGGTCGTGATGCCCGACAGCACGTTGGCTACCACTGCAAAGCCGCGCCCGTGCTCGCCAGCGCGTGCGGCAATGACCTGTGCATTGAACGTGACCACTTTGGCCTCGCGCGCCACCGACTGGATGTCGGCCACGATACTGGTCAGTTCCTTCATCAGCTGGTCTTCCTTCTGGCGTGTGATCTGGTCGAACGCCGTGGTGGCCGTGTTCAGTGCGGCCAGCACCGAATCGGTACTGGCCACCAGGTCGTCGACCGCGCGTGACAGCAGCGGGCTTGCCCGGGTGGCCTGGTCCAGCGCGGTGCGCATGTGTTGCATGAAGCGATCGATGACGGGGCCGACACCCTGTGGCCCGCTGTAGGTCTGGCGAATCAGTTGGGCCTGATGGGCTTCCAAGTGTTTGACGGTCTGCAGCAACTCGGTGTGGCTCTCGCAAAACAGCTGGAACGACTGTTTGGCTGCGGCCAGCATGTCTGCACGGCCATCTGCCGCCAGCAGGGTTTGCAGGATCATGCGTTGCGACAGCATGCGCTGGCGGGCTGCCAGGTTGACGATTGACAGTTGATGCGTTTTCGGGGCGCTGACCATTGGGAGTGACATAGGAAGGCTCCTGTAAGTGTTTACCCTTAAGCAAGTGGCGGGCCATACCAACTTGTTTGACTTTTGTGGGGTGTGGGGCATTTGACCTGCACTAACATGTGACGCGCACCCGGATGGATGGCGTGCGCGTGCAGCAGGTTGCCGCGTGATGCACCCTGGCCGTGCACCCGAGACGGTAGAACCAAGGAAGCCCCATGAAGCTGGCAGACAGTGTGGCCAAGAGCCCGTTTGGTATCCGCACCAAATTGATCTCGTTGTTTGTGCTCATCAAGGTGCTGCCGCTGTGTTTGCTGGCATTGCTGGCGTGGGAGGGGGTCAGCCACCTGGGGCACAGCCTGTCGGAGGAGACCGACAAACTGGCGGGCGAGGTCAAGTCCACCGTGACCGAAATGAGTGCGGCGTTTTCCAAAGAATCGGTCAAAGCGCTTGACGACCGCGCCCGCGAAGAGCTGGAGCGCCTGACCACCGACACCGCGCGCGCCGTGGCCGATTTTTTGTATGACCGCGACCGCGACGTGCTGCTGGCCGCCCGACTGGAACCTTCCAAAGCGCTGTACCAGTCGTTTCTGGACACACGCACCCGGTACGTGACCGACCCAGGCCAATGGGAACTGGGTGCTGACGGCAAGGGTTGGGTGCCCAAAGCGGGTGCCGACGCGGCACCGAAGCTGGCCACCCCCAGCAATGCCGAGAACAAGCAGGACTTCCACTCCCGCCCGCCTGAATCGGTGATGCGCAGCGTGGCCGCACCGCTGTATCACGAGATCACCTACGTGGGCCTGGACGGCAAAGAAAAGCTCAAGGTCTCCATGACCAACGTGCTGCCGCCCGACCTGCGTGACGTGTCGCGCAAAGAAAACACCTGGGCCAAGGCCGAAACCTATTTCGAGCAGTTGAAAAAACTCAAACCTGGTGACATCCATGTGTCCGACGTCATCGGGCCTTACGTGGGCTCACGCATCATCGGCCCGGTCACGCCTGACAAAGCCAAGAGCCTGGACATCGCGTTCGAGCCCGAGAAAGAAGCGTATGCCGGGCGTGAAAACCCCAACGGTCAGCGCTTTCTGGGGCTGGTGCGCTGGGCCACGCCGGTGGTGAAAAACGGTGTGGTCACGGGGTATGTGACGCTGGCGCTGGACCACACACACATCCGCAGCTTCACCGACAACCTCATGCCCACGGCGGCGCGCTACACCGCCATTTCCGATGCCACCAATGGCAACTACGCCTTCATGTGGGATTACCTGGACCGCAGCATTGCCCACCCCCGGCACCACTCTATCGTGGGGTTCGACCCGCAAACCGGTGAACACGCCACGCCCTGGCTGGAGGCCAGCATCTATGAGGGGTGGCAAGCCAGCGGCAAACCGTTGCAGACTTACCTGGCGGATATCCCCGTTTTTGACGGTCAGACCCGCGAGAAAAAGCCGGCCGTGCCACTCATCAAGGCCGGACTGGTGGGGCTGGATTGCCGTTACCTCAACTTCGCGCCGCAATGCCAGGGCTGGCACGACCTGACCGAGCACGGGGGTTCGGGCTCATTCCTCATCCTGTGGTCGGGCGTGTGGAAGCTGACCACCGCGGCCGCCATTCCTTACTTCACCGGCCATTACGCCCATACGCCGCGCGGTTTCGGTTACGTCACCATCGGTGCCAACGTGGACGATTTCCATGCACCCGCCGTGGCCACACAAAAGCTGATGGACGGCAAGCTGGCCGAATTCGGTGAACGCCTCAAGACCAAGAAGGCCGATTTGCAGGCCGTGATTGCCGAGTCGATGAACGCCACGGCCGTCAACCTGACGGTGTCCACGTTGGTCATGCTCGTGGTGGTGGTGGTCATCGCAGTGTGGTTGGCTTCGCTGCTCACGCGGCGCGTGACCGATTTGGTGGCCGGCTTGTCGCGCATAGAGGGGGGTGACCTGTCGTTCCGCTTCCAGCGGGGCTCCAACGACGAGTTGGGCGCACTGAGCGATTCGCTCAACAAAATGGCCGACAGCGTGCAAGCGTCGTTCAAACAAAGCGACGACGCGCGCCAGCAAGCCGAGGAAAACAGCCGCATGAAGAGCGATTTCGTGGCCAACGTGTCGCACGAGCTGCGCACGCCGCTCAACGGCATCCTGGGGTTCTCGGAAATCATCCGAGACGATGCACCCAGCGAAGAGATCCGCGAATACGCGCAGACCATCCACCTCAGCGGTCAGCACCTGCTGTCGGTGGTGAATGACATGCTGGACGTGGCCAAGATCGAGTCTGGCCACATGACACTGGACCCCAAACCGTTCGACATCCGTCAGGTGCTGGACGAGTTGGCCCTGCTGCATGCTCCCAGTGCCCAGGAAAAAGGACTGGACTTGAACACCCAGTTCGGCGACGAGCTGCCCGTCAGCCTGGTGTCTGACCCGGCACGGTTGCGCCAGGTCATCCACAACCTGTTGAGCAATGCGGTGAAGTTCACCCACGAAGGGGGCATCACGCTGTCAGCGCATTGGCACGACAAGCGCCTGGTGGTTGGGGTGCGTGACACCGGCCCCGGCATCGACCCGGCGGTGCAGGCGCTGGTGTTCGAACGCTTCCGTCAGGGCACCGCGTTCATGACCCGCGAACACGGCGGCACCGGCCTGGGCCTGGCGCTGGTGCGCGAATTTGTCCGTTTGATGGGGGGTGAGGTGCGGCTGGTGTCCGAGCTGGGCCAGGGCGCCTATTTCGAGTTCTGGGTGCCCGAACTCAGTCAGGCAGCACCCGAAGCAGGTCTTGGGCGGTGATGGGTTTGATCACGATGTCATCGAATCCCGCAGACATGATGCGCGAGCGCTCGGATTCGAGGGCGTGTGCCGTGTATGCCACCACGCGCAAAGCGGCGGTGGCAGGGTTGGCGCGTATGCGCCGACAGGTTTCTTCGCCGTCCATGACGGGCATGCTGATGTCCAGCAGCACGGAATCGAAACTGCCTGCATCCAGCCGTTGCATGGCAACGACACCGTTTTCGGCTTCTTCAATGTACCAACCCCGGCGTTTGAGCAAGGCCACCGCCAATTTGCGGTTGACCGCGTTGTCGTCAACAACCAAAGTGCGTCTCATGGGGCGTGAAAAAAGTCCGGATTTCGGGTTCGGGATGGGGGTTTATACCTCATGTACCTGTTGCCAAGGTCGTGGCTGTGGCAACCAATTTCCAGGCGCTTGCGCATGACCGGCTGGTTGCGCCGCCTGTGGCCGTCGACGCTGCGCGAGCAAATGGTGGTCGTGCTCGTGCCGCTGTTGCTGGCAGCCTGTGCCGGTTTGGGCTACATGCTGACCCAAATTGGCGAAGAGGCCATCCTGGCAGAAAAAGGGGCCAGCCTGCAGGGCGTGAACCGCACACAGCTGCTGCGGCTGAAGGCATTGGGCGGGTTTGCCGGGCTGGAGACTCAGCTGGGCAGCACGGCGCTGCCGCCCACTGACCAGGCGGCGCGTGTGGCCCGGCTGAACGCGGCTTTGCGTGACCTGACTGACGAGATTGCCGCAGCCTTCCCCGGTCTGGGGCTGGGGTACTACCACCGCGAGCTGGATGCCATCGTCACCTACGGCCCGGCCAACCAGTTTGGCGACAAGGTGGGCACGGCCATTGGTCCCGATCACCCTGGGCGCAAGGTCATGCAAACCGCCCAGCCGCTGGTGGAGAGTGGTCAACTGGTGCGCGGCCCCATCCTGAATGCCATGATGCCCATCGAGTCTGGCGGCCGCGTGGTGGGTTACGTGTGGGCCAACCAGTTGCTGGTGGATGTGCAAGCTGACCTGGCCCGCATGCGCCAGGCAGTGCTGCTGGTCACCAGCCTGGTGGTACTGGCTGGCATGGGACTGGTCATTTTGCTGGCGACACACCTCACGCGCGAGGTGGCCGTCATCGAGCGCGGCATGACGGTGCTGGCCACCGACCTGAGTCACCGGCTGCCAGCCATGCGCGGCGAAATGGCGGGCATTGCCACGGCCATCAACCACCTGGCGCACGAGCTGGCCGACGCGCGGGCCAAAGACAAGGCACGCGCCGCGAACGAGCTGGAGCAGACTGAGGGCTTGCTGCGCACGGCCATCGAGGCCATCGACGAGGCTTTCATGATTTACGACGAGCACGACCGGCTGATTTACGCCAACGACCGTTGCCGCGAGGTGTATTCCCGCTCGGCGGACGTGATCGTGCCGGGCACCACGTTCGAGACCATCGTGCGCACGTGCGTGCAGCGCGGTGACTACGCCAACCTCACGGTCGACGAAGACACCTGGGTGGCCGAGGCGCTGGCGCATCACCGCAGTGGCCACCGCAACGCCGAATTCCAGATGGCCGACGGGCGCTGGCTGCGCGTGGTGGACCGCCGCACACCCAATGGGCACACGGTGGCCTTCCGGGTGGATGTGACCGACTTGCGCAACGCCCGCGAAGCGTCCGAGGCGGCCAACCAGGCCAAAGGGGTGTTCGTGGCCAACATGAGCCATGAAATCCGCACGCCCATGAACGGCATTTTGGGCATGACCGAGTTGCTGCTGATGACGCCGCTGAACGACGAGCAGCGCGACTACGCCGAAACCGCCAAACAGAGCGCACAGGCCTTGCTGACCATCATCAACGACATCCTGGACTTTTCCAAAATCGACTCGGGCAAGCTTGACATCGAATTGCTCGACTTCGACCTGCGCGTCATGCTCAACGAGGTGGCCACACTGCTGGGCTTCAAGGCAGAGGAAAAGGGCATCGAGTTCGTCAGCCTGGTCGGCCCTGCCGTGCCTGCGCACGTCCATTCGGACCCTGGTCGCTTGCGTCAGGTGCTGCTGAACCTGGTGGGTAACGCCATCAAGTTCACCGCGCAGGGAGAGGTGACGGTGAACGTCAGCGTGGTGCAGGCGGGCGACCCGGTGCGGCTGCGCTTTGAGATCCGCGACAGCGGTGTGGGCATACCGGCCGACAAGCTGCCCAAGCTGTTCACCCCGTTCACGCAGGCAGACAGCTCCATCAGCCGCAATTTCGGTGGCACGGGCCTGGGGCTGTCCATCAGCAAACGGTTGATCGAACTCATGGGGGGCACCATCGGTGTGACCAGCGAAGCGGGCAAAGGCTCGACGTTCTGGTTCGAGTTGCCGGTGGGTGTGGCCCCGGTGCCCGTGGCAGAGACCGAGGCACACGCCGCCCCTGAATGGGCTGTGCTGCGGGGCAAACACATCCTGGTGGTGGACGACAACGCCACCAACCGCAGCCTGATGCACATGTTGCTCAAAACCTGGGGTTGTGACGATACAGCCTGTGCCCACCCCGGTGAGGCGGTGGCCGCGCTGCACCAGGCAGCGGCTGACGGGCGGCCCGTGCACGGTGTGGTGATCGACATGCACATGCCCGACATCAACGGCGAAGAACTGGGCAAACGCATCAAGGCGGACCCGGCCCTGGCACACCTGCCGCTGATGCTGCTCACGTCAGTGGCCATGCGTGGCGATGCCGACAGGCTGCTGACCGTGGGGTTTTCAGCGTACCTGCCCAAACCCGTGCGTGCCGACCTGTTGCAAAAAGCCCTGGTGGCCATGCTGATGCCACCCCATACCAGCGAAGCCCCGCGCCTGATCACCCGCCACCAACTGGCCGAAGAGGCGCCACAGGTGCGCATATTGCTGGTGGAAGACAACCTCACCAACCAGAAACTGGCCACGGCGCTGCTGCGTCGCAAGGGGCACCTGGTCGATGTGGCGGGCAACGGGCAGGAGGCCCTGGTGGCGCTGGCCAACCATGCGTATGGGCTGGTACTGATGGATTGCCGCATGCCTGTCATGGACGGCTTTGCCGCCACACAGGCCATCCGCGACGGCCTGGCGGGCGACGCGGTGCGGCGCATCCCCATCGTGGCCATGACGGCCGATGCCATGGGCGGTGACCGTGAGCGCGTGCTGGCTGCCGGCATGGACGACTACGTGTCCAAACCCATTCACCCCGACACGTTGAATGCGGTGGTGAACCGCTGGTTGCATCCCGAGTCAGCGGTGGAAACAGTTTCAGGTTGACATAGTGTGAGCGCCCCCAGCCCTGTCGCATTGCTGCAAGCCCCCGCAGGGGGATGAGAAAATTTCGGGAGGCCAGGCGTTTTCTCATGAGACGCTGTGCCGCTTGCTACTCAACCCGTGCGTTGCAGTACCGCTTGGTCGCCCTGCGCGACGGCCAGCAGGCCTTGCATCACGTCGCCCACCACGATCACGCTGGGGCTGCCCAGTTGCTCGGCCTTCAACGTGGCGTGCAGGTGTTGCAGCTCGCACACCGCGTGCCGCTGCTGAGGCAGGCTGGCGTGCTGGACGATGGCCACTGGGGTGCAGGCAGGCAGACCTGTCAGCAGTTGCGCCTGGATGTGCGCCGCACCGCTGACCCCCATGTAAATGACCAGTGTCAGGCGGGCCTGTTGGCAGGTGTGGGCCAGTGCAGCCCAGTCCGGCCCGGTGCTGCCAGGTTTGGCGTGCCCGGTGACGAACACCACACCGTGCGCATGTTCGCGGTGCGTCAGCGGTACCCCCAGTGAGGTGACTGCTGCCAGCCCGGCGGTGATGCCGTTGACCACCGTCACGGCCACGCCAGCGGCCTGCAGGTGCTCGACCTCTTCACCGCCCCGGCCGAACACGAACGGGTCGCCACCTTTGAGTCGCACCACGCGCTCGCCGTTTGCCACGGCCTGGATCATCAGCTTTTCAATGAACGCCTGGGGCGTGGACTGGCAGCCACCGCGCTTGCCCACGTGCACCACGCGTGCACTGGCGGGGGCCAGGGCCACGATGTCGTCGCTGACCAGGTCGTCCACCATCAGCACGGTGGCCTGGGCAATGGCGCGCACAGCCTTGACCGTGAGCAACTCGGGGTCGCCCGGGCCTGCGCCCACCAGCGTGCAGGTGCCGGGCCGGTGCATGGCTGCGGGCGTCGCTGTGGCTGTGGGGGCTGGCGCAGTGTGTGTCGGCGCGCTCGCCACCGTATGCGGCGTTGGCACATGGGACACCGCAGCATGGATGGGCATGCTCGCCAGCGCGCAGAAGTCTGGGGTTGTGGGCGCGTTCATGCGGGGTGGGCCGCTGGCGTGGCGGCATCGGTGACGTGTTTCGGGAAGGTGGCGCGGGTCAGCGCCACGATGTGGGCCACCTGCTGTGCCACGGGCTGCGGCACGGGCGCCTGGCCTGCCAGCACGCGCTGGATCCAGGCGGCGGTGTCTTCGGGCGCTGTGCCAGGCAGGTCGGGCAACTCGGCCAGTGGGCCTGCTTGAGACTCTTGCACGCGGGTGGCCACGCCTGCCGCAAACGCGTCCATGGCCGGGGTGCGCCGGGCATCGGCCACGGGCTCGCCCTCGGTGCCGCGCAGCAGCAGGGCCGGGGTGTGGGTCAGCGTGAGGGTGGCCGTCATGGACTGCAGGTACTCGGGGTGGGTGTAGCTGCTCACCAGCAGGGCGGGGCCGACCACCGGCACCATCAGTTTCACCAGGCTGTGGGCGGGGTTGCGCAGGCCCACCACCCGGCGCACGTCCAGCAGGCGTTTCAGGCCAGGGTGCAGCAATTCGGTCGGGGCAAACAGCACCTGGCCTGGAACTGCGTTTTGTATAGCTGTCAGCGCTTTTATATCAAGCGCTGAAAGCACTTTTTGTGCTGAAATTCGGTTGTTTTCGGTTTCGCAGCCGTGCACCAGCACGGCCAGGCCTTCGCGCGCCAGCAGCAGGGCCAGCAGCGGGGTCAGCACCGGCAGCTTGCGCGCGCCGTTGTAGCTGGGCAGCACCACGGTGGGCGCGGTGGCGGGCAGGCGCTGCAGGCGGGCGTGAATGGCGTCCAGGAAACCCGCCATTTCTTCGGGTGTTTCGCCTTTGATGCGCATGGCCAGGCAGAACGCACCCACCTCCAGGTCGGTCACGGTGCCGTCCAGCAATTGGCCCATGAGGTCGGCGGCATCTTCGCGGCTGAGTGCACGTGCGCCGTCTTTGCCCCGACCGATGATTTTGATGTGGTGACTGATGCTCATGACCGCGATTGTCTGGGTTTACAAACTACTTGTGGTCATAAGGTCACTGTTGCGGGCGCGGCCACGGTGGCCACCATCTTTTTCAGCTGGGGTACGCACGAACCGCAGTTGGTACCGCATTTCAGGGCCGTTTGCAGCGATGCCAGGCGTGCCGTGGCCGTGCCCGGGCAGGCCTGAAGGTGCTGTGCAATGGCCGCCTCACCCACGTTGAAGCAGGTGCACACCTGCTGGCCTTGCGCCTGCACGGCGCTGGCCAATGCGGCCGGAGCCTGGCTGCCAGGTTGCAGCAGCTGGCGGCCATAGGCGCCTGCGGCCAGTTCTTCCTGCAGCAGGGTTTTGATCCAGGCTTGCGAGCGGGTGTCGCCTGCCAGCAAAAAAGCGTCCAGCGTGACCGTTGTGTTGTCGTCGGTGTTGCCCATCATGTCGGGGGTGCGCACCAGCCGCACTGCGCGGCGTTGGCCCTGGCGGGCGTCGGCGTAGCGCAGCGTGTCGCTGCGGTTCAGACCCAGCAGCGCTTCGATGTGGTCCAGCACGGCGACATCGGGCGCATGGGTGGCTGCCGCGCGGAACAACAGGCCGCTGCGCTCGCGACCGAACGGCACGCAGGTGGCAAAGCCGAATTGGGGCATGAGGGCGCGCAGCGCGTCGCGTGCGGCATGGGCCTCGTCGTCGGGCAGCCAGCCCAGGGCCAGCAGCGTCCAGGGCAGGGCCGCTTTGTCCACCCGCACGGCGGCGTGTTTGAACTCGGGCTGTTTGGACGTGGGGCAATACGCCGACGTGGTGAGCGCGTTCACGCCCGCCAGTGGCAGCCCATCAGACCCCAGACCGCTGAGAAATTCGCTGCCCCAGTGCATGGCCATGAACAGTTGACTCAGGCCCACTTCTTCGCTGGCCTGAACCGGCACCACCAGTGTGCCGCGCTTGCTGGTGACGCTGACCAGGTCACCTTGCGCGAAGCCGCGGCGGGCCATGTCTTGCGGGTGCATGTGCACGGTGGGTTCGGGCACATGGCCAAACAGGCGACCCAGGGTGCCCGTGCGGCTCATGCCGTGCCACTGGTCACGCAGGCGGCCTGTGGTGAGCGAGAACGGAAACTTCGATTCCCGTGCCTCGGCCACCGGGCGGTGCGGCACAGCGGCAAACCGGGCTTTGCCATCGGCCGTGGGGAACACGCCGTCGGTGTACAGCCGCACCTCGCCGCCTTTGAAGGGCAGCGTGTGTTCGTCAGCCCGGCGGGTGATGGCGGGTCGGTTGTCGGGCAAGGGCCATTGTTGAGGGCCGTGGGTGTCGATCATGGCGTAACTCAGTCCGGTGATGTCCAGATCGCGCCCGCGGGTGCTTTCACGGTGCTCGTTCCAGACGGCTTCGGGCGTGGGGTAAGGAAACAGGGTGGGCTGGCCGGGGCGCAGGGTGGTTTCCATACGCTGCGCAAGAAGCAGGCCAATCTGCCAGTCGTGCCGGGGGCCGTTGCCGTGCAGCGGGCTGGCGGCATCGGCAGACGTGGATCGTGCGGATTCACCGCCTTCACCAACGGGTGTGCGGGCGGCATTGCCGGTAAATGCGAATGCATCGGGCTGCGGGGGCCGCACAGCCGCGCGCACACGGCTGATGCAGCGCTCGCTGTTCGTCACGGTGCCTTCTTTTTCGCCCCAGGTGGTGGCGGGCAGCAGCAGGTCGGCGTAGCCGCAGGTGGCGGGTGTGGCAAAGGCCTCTTGCACCACCACGAACTCGGCGCGCTCCAAAGCGCGGCGCACGGTGGTCTGGTCGGGCATGCTTTGCGCCGGGTTGGTGCACGCGATCCACAGGGCTTTGATTTCGCCGTCGGCCGCAGCCTGGAACATCTCAACGGCGGTTTTGCCGGGTTTGCCGGGCACGTCAGGCACGCCCCACAGCGCGGCCACCTCGGCCCGGTGGGCGGGGTTGGCCAGGTCGCGGTGGGCGCTCAGCAAATTGGCCAGGCCACCCACTTCGCGCCCGCCCATGGCGTTGGGCTGGCCGGTCAGGCTGAAGGGGCCCGCGCCGGGGCGGCCGATCTGGCCGGTGGCCAGGTGCAGGTTGATGAGGGCGGCGTTTTTGGCGGTGCCGCTGGTGCTCTGGTTCAGGCCCTGGCAGTACAGGCTGAGGGTGGGCAGGCGGGGGCGGCCATCGAGCCCGGTAAAGTGCCTGGCAGAGTGGGGCATGCCGGGTGCGGCCAGTCCTTCGTTGTCAACGCCAGCGAACCACTTCGCCGCAGTGAACAGGTCAGCCTTGGCCAGACCGCACACGCTGGCGACGTGGTCGGGCGTGTACTCGCGCACCAGGGCTTTGAGGCCGTCGAAACCGGCCGTGTGGGCGTCGATATAGGTTGCATCCAGCCAGCCTTCCCACAGCATGATGTGCATCAGCCCGTGGAACAGTGCCACGTCGGTGCCGGGTTGCAGGGGCAAAAACAGGTCGGCGCTGGTGGCGGTGTCGGTGCGGCGTGGGTCGGCCACGATGACCTTCATGCCCGGGTTGGCCGCGCGCGCGTCTTCGATGCGCCTGAACAAAATGGGGTGGGCCCAAGCGGCGTTGCTGCCCGCAATGAACAGGGTTTGCGCGTGGTTGACGTCGTCGTAGCAGGCGGGTGGCGCGTCGGCCCCCAGCGTGAGCTTGTAGCCGGCCACGGCGCTGCTCATGCACAGGCGCGAGTTGGTGTCGATGTTGTTGGTGCCCAGCAGGCCTTTGGCCAGCTTGTTGAACACGTAATAGTCTTCGGTCAGCAGCTGGCCGCTGACGTAAAAGCCCACGGCGTCAGGCCCGTGCTCGCGCACGATAGTGCCCAGCTTGTTGGCAGCCAAGTCGAGCGCAGCGTCCCAGCCCAGCGGGGTGGTGGGGCCGCCGCGTTGCAGGCGTTGCAGCGGTTGCAGCAGGCGGGCATGCCGGTTGATAGGCGCTGTGGCGGTTTGGGCCAGCGTGGCCCCTTTGGTGCACAGGCGGCCGAAGTTGGCGGGGTGGTCGGGGTCGCCCTTGACGCCCACGATCTGTTGACCCACCGATTCGATGATGACGCCACAGCCCACGCCGCAATAGGGGCAGGTGGAGCGGGTGGACCTGACGGTTCCGGTGTCTGTGGCGGCGGCCATGGGGTGGGTGCTTTCAGCGGTCAGAGTTGGGGTGTAGTGGCCTGGCAGGTGTGCTGCGTTGGGCAGAGCAGCCATGGGCCATGGGGCGGTGCTTGGCGCGGCGCGGGTCAGTCGCAGGTGCCGCCGCAGGGTGTGGTCCCCGAGGTTGGGGCACGCCTTGCCGGGCCAGCCACCGGCCGTGTCAGGCTGATGCCCACTGTGGCCAGCTCTTCTTCACTCAGGCACACCTGGCCGCCTTCCACTTTCACGGCAAACGAGGGGGTGCTGCCAACGTCCGGTGCGGCAGCTTGGCCGGTGCACAGGCCGATGGTCCAGTTGTGCAGCGGGCAGGCCACGCTGGTGCCAAACACGATGCCCTGGCTCAGCGGCCCGCCTTTGTGGGGGCAGCGGTCGAGCAGGGCAAACACCTCGCCCGAGTCGTTTTTGAACACGGCCACGTCCAACCCCACAGGGCGGGACACGCGGCGCGAGCCCAGGGCGGGGATGTCTTCAACGCTGCAAACGGCTTTCCAGGTGGTCATGGCAGTTCCTGTTTTTGTGTAGCTGAAAGTTGAATGGTCAAAAGCAGTAGAGGTACTTTTTGCTTGAAAAAATGGCGATCAAGCCTTGACTGAGGCGTACAAGCCGGTCACCCGGTCCATCACGCTGAGCAGGTTTTCGCTGGTCACGAACACCTCGGTGCCGGGCTTGGCCGAGCGACTGGCGTTTTGCATGCGCTGCAGCGCGGCGTCAAAAAACACCCACTGTCCGTCGGCCAGTTGCAGCTCGTCTTTGATGCGTGCGGTGGCTTCGGGCGCGTTGCGCAGCAGGTCTTGCGCGCCCATGAACTCCGTGCGGGCCTTGGCAATTTCGGCGGTGGCGGTGTCGGCCTCGACCGGCAGCGTGGCCGCCAGGTAGAACTTGGCCATGCGCTGGCTGAGCATGCGTTGGCGGCCTGCCACGTTCACCCATTTGCCCACCGGTTTGCCCAAAGCGGCTTCGTATTGCACTGTGCCCTGATGGGCCAGGGCCAGCACCTTGGCATCGCTGGCCAGCAGGGCGGCGGCGCTGTTTCTGGCCGGTGCTGCGCCCACCAGCGCACCCTTGTGCTCGCTCCAGGTGGCTTCCAGCTTTTGGTAGGTGTCGCGCAACTCGGTGTTGGGGGCATAGGCCTTCAGTTCCACCAGTTGGCGGTCGAACAGGGCCATGGATTTGTCCAGCACGGCCTGTGCGGCGGCGGACTCGATGCCGTGCACCAGGGCCAGCCAGGCTTTGCCCATGCGTTGGCTGAGCATGCGCTGGCGGCCGGCCTTGTTGATGGCATCGCTCAGGTCAAGCACCTGGGCCTGCGTGGGCAGGGCCAGTGCAGCGGCAGACAGCAGCAGGGTGCGGCGCAGCATGGGAGCCTCAGGCGGGAATGGCGTTGAACTGGCGGGTGTCCACGGCGGCTTGCTCGAAGTCGAACCAGGGGTCGGGCTCGCCGTCGAGCGCAAACTGCAGCTGCTCCCACAGGGCCTTGCGGCCAGCGTGGTCGTCCAGGATTTTCTTTTTCACATAGTCCAGGCCCACGCGGCTGACGTAGTGCACGGTGCGCTCCAGGTACCAGCCTTCCTGGCGGTACAGCTCGATGAAGGCGCCGGTGTACTCCAGCACCTCTTCGGCGGTTTTGAGCTTGGTGAAGAAGTGGGCCACTTCGGTTTTGATGCCGCCGTTGCCCGCCACATACATTTCCCAGCCGCTGTCCACGCCGATGATGCCGACGTCTTTGATGCCGGCTTCGGCACAGTTGCGCGGGCAGCCTGACACGGCGTACTTCACCTTGTGCGGGGCATACATGCGCCACATGGCGCGCTCCAGGTCTTTGCCCATCTGGGTGCTGTCTTGCGTGCCCATGCGGCACCACTCGCTGCCCACACAGGTTTTGACGGTGCGCAGCGCCTTGGCATAGGCGTGGCCGCTGGGCATGCCGATGTCTTTCCACACGTTGACCAGGTCTTCTTTTTTCACACCCAACAGGTCGATGCGCTGGCCGCCCGTGACCTTGACGGTGGGGATGTTGTATTTGTCCACCGCGTCGGCAATGCGGCGCAGTTCGCTTGCCGTGGTTTCACCGCCCCACATGCGCGGGATGACGCTGTAGGTGCCGTCTTTCTGGATGTTGGCGTGGCTGCGCTCGTTGATGAAGCGGCTTTGCGGGTCGTCCTTGGCCTCTTTGGGCCAGGTGCTGATGAGGTAGTAGTTGACGGCAGGGCGGCAGCTGGCGCAGCCGTTGGGGGTTTTCCATTCCAGCGACTTGAACACGCCGTCAACGGTCAGCAGCTTGGCGCCGTCGGGCTGCACGGTGCGAATGGCATCGCGCACCGCCTGGTGGCCGTGGTCGGTGCAGCCGCACATGGGCTTGAGCTTCGGGCTAGCCGAGTAGTCGCCCCCGGCGGTGAACATGATGAGCTGTTCCACCAGACCCGTGCACGAGCCGCAGCTGGCGCTGGCCTTGGTGTGTTTGCGCACCTCGTCCAGAGTGAACAGGCCTTTGTCCTTGATGGCTTTGCAAATGCTGCCTTTGGTCACGCCGTTGCAACCGCACACCTCGTCGGTGTCGGCCATCGCGGCGGCCTTGTTGTGGCCCTGGTGGCCCGTGTCGCCGATGTTGCTTTCGCCAAACATCAGCTTGTCGCGGATGTCTTTGACGCTGCGGCCATCGCGCAGCAGCTTGAAGTACCAGCTGCCGTCCACGGTGTCGCCATACAGGCAGGCACCGACCAGCTTGTCGTCTTTGAGCACCAGTTTTTTGTACACGCCGCCGAAGGGGTCGGACATGATGATTTCTTCGGTGCCTTCGCCGCCCATGAACTCACCGGCAGAAAACAGGTCGATGCCGGTCACTTTGAGTTTGGTGGATGTGAGCGAGCCCGTGTAGCGCCCAATGCCGTGCATGGCCAGGTGGTTGGCCAGCACCTTGCCCTGCTCGAACAGCGGGGCCACCAGGCCGTAGGCAATGCCCCGGTGTGCGGCGCACTCGCCCACGGCGTAAATGCGGGGGTCGGTGGTGGTTTGCAGCGTGTCGCTGACCACGATGCCGCGGTTGACGTGCAGCTTCATGGCCTCGGCCAGCGTGGTGTTGGGGCGGATGCCCACGGCCATCACCACCAGGTCTGCGGGCACTTCTGTGCCGTCTTTGAATTTGACCGCTTTCACACGACCATCCTTGCCGTCGTTTTGATCACCCACCAGCTCTTGTGTCTGTGCGCCCATCAAAAAACCCATGCCGCGCTCGGCCAGCGACTGTTGCAGCAGCTTGCCCGCCACCGTGTCGAGCTGGCGCTCCATCAGCGTGGGCATCACGTGCACCACGTTCACGCTCATGCCGCGCTTCATCAGTCCGTTGGCCGCTTCCAGGCCCAGCAGGCCGCCGCCGATCACCACGGCATGCTTGTACGTGGCGGCAGCGTCGATCATGGCCTGCGTGTCGGCAATGTCGCGGTAGGCCAGCACGCCGCTCAGGTCTTTGCCTGGCAAGGGCAGGATGAATGGGTTGGAGCCCGTGGCCATGATGAGGCGGTCGTAAGGCGCGGAGGTGGTTTCACCGGCGGGGTGGGTGGCGTGCACCACACGCTTCACGCGGTCCACGCTGGTCACGGTCCAGCCGGCCTTCAGGGTGATGCCGTGGTCGGTGTACCAGCTCCAGTCGTTCAGGATGATTTCATCCAGCGTCTGCTCGCCGGCCAGCACGGGGCTGAGCAAAATGCGGTTGTAGTTGGGGTGCGGCTCGGCACCGAACACGGTGATGTCGTACAGATCTGGCGCGATTTTCAGCAGCTCTTCCAGCGTGCGCACGCCGGCCATGCCGTTGCCGATCATGACCAGCTTCAGTTTCGCCTTGGGTTTGTCGGTGGTATCCATGAGGTTCTCCAGTTCTTCAGCGACTTGGGCGGCGCAGGGCGTGTTCATCCCGGCGGGCGGCGGGCGCAGCACTGGCTTTGCCAGGCTGCAGGTGTCGCCCACATGGGTTCTTTCAGGGGGTGTTGCGCCCAAGGCGCAGCGCCGGGGGCTGTTTAAGCCGCTTTTTCGACGTGCGCCTGGCGCGTGTACAAAAAGTCGATCACGGCCTTGCGGTAGCCCAGGTACTGAGGGCTGTCGGCCAGGGCCACGCGGCTGCGGGGGCGGGGCAGGTCCACGCTCAGCACCTCGCCAATGGTGGCGGCGGGGCCGTTGGTCATCATCACGATCTTGTCGGACAGCAGCACGGCCTCGTCCACGTCGTGCGTCACCATCACCACGGTGCTGTGGGTGCGGGCCACGATCTCCAGCAGCTCGTCCTGCAGCTTGGCGCGGGTGAGGGCGTCCAGGGCGCCGAAGGGCTCGTCCATCAGCAGCACTTTGGGTTCCATGGCCAGGGCGCGGGCAATGCCCACGCGCTGCTTCATGCCGCCGCTGATTTCGCCGGGGCGCTTCTGGGCGGCAGGTGTCAGGCCCACCAGGGCCAGGGCAGCGTCGGTGCGCGCTTTCAGCTGGGCTTTGGTTTCAGACGCTGCGCCTGTGCTTTTGTTGGCGGCGCCGAACACACGTTCCACACCCAGGTACACGTTTTCAAAACACGTCAGCCAGGGCAGCAGCGAGTGGTTCTGGAACACCACCGCGCGCTCGGGGCCGGGGCCGGCGATTTCGCGGTTGGCGCACAGCAGGGCACCCTGGGTGGGGGTGGTGAGCCCGGCAATCAGGTTCAGCAGGGTGGACTTGCCGCAACCCGAGTGCCCGATGAGCGCCACAAACTCGCCCTTGGCGATGGTGAGGTTGATGTCACGCAGGGCAATGAACGGGCCCTTTTTGGTTTTGAAGGTCTGCTCGACCCCTTGAACTTCGATGAACTTGGTGGACAGGGATGCGTTCATGATTTCACCTCGTCGAATGTGAAGGCGGAAGCCAGTTTGATCAGGGCAAATTCGAGCACCAGCCCCACGATGCCGATCACGAAGATGGCGATGATGATGTTCTTGACGTTCAGGTTGTTCCACTCGTCCCACACCCAGAAGCCGATGCCCACGCCACCGGTCAACATTTCGGCGGCCACGATCACCAGCCACGCGGTGCCCACGGCCAGGCGCACGCCGGTCAGCATGTAGGGCAGCACGGCGGGGAACAAAATTTTGGTCAGGATCTTCCATTCGCTCAGGTTCAGCACCCGGGCCACGTTCATGAAGTCTTGTGGCACGCGTTGCACGCCCACGGCGGTGTTGATGATCATGGGCCAGATGCTGCAGATGAAGATGGTCCAGATGGCAGCCGGGTTGGCCCCTTTGAACACCAGCAGCCCGATGGGCAGCCAGGCCAGCGGCGACACGGGCCGCAGCAGGCTGATGAGCGGGTTGAACATGCGCCCCAAAAAGGTGAAGCGCCCGATGGCAAACCCTGCCGGGATGCCCACCAGTGCCGCCAGGCCAAAGCCCACCGCCACGCGTTGCAGCGACATCAGCACGTTCCAGCCCACGCCCTGGTCGTTGGGGCCGTTGCGGTAGAACGGGTCTGCAAACACCTGTACAGCCTGGCCCCAGGTTTCCACCGGGCCGGGGATGCTGGCCCCGGTGCTGATGGACACCAGCGCCCACAGCCCCACCAGCAGCCCCAAGCCCAGCACGGGTGGCACCACGGTCAGCGCCAGCTCGCGCCAGTCCACCCGAGATGGAAGCTGTTTTTGAGTGCTTTTTTGTGCTTCAGCGCTTGTCTGCATTGGTTTGTTTGCTTCTGTTGTGGGTGCTTTGGATCGGGCGGCACTCACGGGTGGGGGCACGCTGGCCCCGTCCAGTGGTCCATGAAAAACGGCGCTGACCATGGTGTTTCTCCTGAGATGTGCGTGTGAGGGTGGGGGCTGCGCTGACCCGCAGGTCAGGCATGCACCTTGAAGCTGTCGGCGTACTTGGCGGGGTCTTTGCCGTCCCACACCACACCGTCGATCAGCTTGGACGAGCGCATGTCGCTCTTCGGCAGCGGTGTTTTGCTGGCGGCGGCGGCGTCCTTGTAAATGGCGGTCTGGTTGATGGCCTTGGCCAGGCCCAGGTAGTCAGGGTGGTCCTTCAGCAGACCCCAGCGTTTGTGCTGCGTCAGGAACCACATGCCGTCTGACAGGTAGGGGAAGTTGACCGAGCCGTCGTTGTAGAACTTCATGTGGTTGGGGTCGTCCCAGGTTTTGCCCATGCCGTTCTGGTACCGGCCCAGGATGCGCTCGTTGATGGCATCCACGCTGGTGTTGATGTAGGCCTTTTGGGCGACGGTTTCTGCCATCTTCATCTTGTTCTGCAGGCCCGCGTCGATCCAGCGGCCCGCTTCCAAAATGGCGGCGGTCACGGCGCGGCAGGTGTTGGGGTACTTCTTGGCGTAGTCGCCGGTGGTGCCCAGCACCTTTTCGGGGTGGTCTTTCCAGACATCCTGGCTGGTGGCTGCGCTGACGCCGATGCCGTCAATGATGGCGCGGTGGTTCCAGGGCTCGCCCACGCTGAAGCCATCCATGTTGCCGATGCGCATGTTGGCCACCATTTGAGGCGGGGGCACCACGATGGACTTCACGTCTTTGAACGGGTTGATGCCTGCCGAGGCCAGCCAGTAGTACAGCCACATGGCGTGTGTGCCGGTAGGGAAGGTCTGGGCAAAGGTGTATTCGCGGGGCTCTTTTTTCATCAACCCGACCAGGCCTTCCAAATTGCCCGCGCCTTTGTCTGCCAGCTTTTTGGAAAGTGTCAGTCCCTGGCCGTTGTTGTTCAAGGTCATCAGCACGGCCATGTCTTTCTTTGCACCGCCGACCCCGGCGTGCACGCCGTACACCAAGCCATACAACACATGGGCAAAGTCCAGCTCGCCGTTGACCAGTTTGTCGCGCACGCCCGCCCAGCTGGACTCTTTGGTGGGGATGATTTTCACGCCGTACTTCTGGTCGATGCCCAGCACGCTGGCCATGACGACGCTGGCGCAGTCGGTCAGGGGAATGAAGCCGATCCGCACTTCCTTCTTCTCGGGGGCATCAGAGCCTGCGGCCCACACCCCACTGTGACCCAGGGTGGAGAACAGGGCTGCACCGGTCACGGCAGCGCCTTGCTTCAGGATGTGGCGGCGGCTGAGTGCCACGGCGCTGGCATCGACCTGGGGCAGGGCGGGCGTGGCATCGGTATGCAGGCGCTGGGTGGTGTCGGCAGCTGATGGGCGGTTCGTGGTCATGGGCTACTCCTGTGAAATGAAAGTGGCTTGGAAATGAAAAACGGCGTCCATCGGACAACCCCAGTGAGGGCTGACAGATGGACGCCGTTGTCCAGATGTGCGAGATGCTTTTCGGATCTGAACCGTCTTTGGTTCAGATGTGGACACTTCCATGCACGTAGCGTGCCAACTTGCTTTCAGGCCCCGTTTTTGTCCATATCAGGGGGAATTGCGTTTGAATTCACCAGCGTCCGTGTGCCATGCACCGCTTTGGGGAGTTGTTTGCGGTGCAGCCGCCCACGGATGTGGTGCGGTGCAGCAAATTTGGTGCGTGACCTCTTGAGGTGCGCGCATGCTGTGCCCATCAGGCACCATCCGAGCCCTGCAGCGGCAGCACATGCGCCATGGACAAGACCGCCTGCGCCACGTCGAGCATTTTTTTGCCCTGGTGCATGGCCGTCTGGCGCATGAGTTTGTGCGCGCCGTCTTCCGACAGCTGGCGGTGGGCCATCAGCAGGCCCTTGGCCCGTTCGATCACTTTGCGCTCTTGCAGGCTGGCGCGTGCGGTGTCCAGTTCGGCCTCCATGGCCTGAAGGCGCAGGTTTTGTTCGTGCACCAAATCGAGAATGGTTTTGCCCAGCAGCGGGCCGTGGGTGGCAGGGCCGTCAACGGGCTGCCCGGCGGCCTGGACTGGCGGGGCAGTGGGCCCTTTTGCATCGAAAAAATCTGCGGCTGTCGGGTCGAGTGGAGAGAGGGTGGTTGCCAGTGACTGGTTTTGAAGGCGGGTCCACTGCGCGATGTCTTGCCTGGCTGTCTGCATTTTGGCCTCGCACAGGGTCAGCAGGGTGGCGACCAGCTGCTCTTCGCAGGTGCGCATGGCATCCATGCGGTGGGTGCACAACTCGAACCAGCGCGGGCTGTGCGCAGTGTCCAGCGTGTTACCTGGAGGCGTGGTGCAGCCCACCCTGCGCAGGTGTTCGATGTCGGCCAGCACGTGCGTGGCGTCGTGGCTGCGCATGTGGGCCAACGCATCGGGGTTGGCAAATTCCTGGCTGATTTGAAAGCACCGTGCCTGCGAGTCGATGATGTGCAGCCAGCGCTGCTGTTGCCCTGCATCTGCCCGGCCCGAGGCAAACAGCGCAGAGCCCAGTGCGCGTTCCTGTCCCGTCAGCTCTTTGCCCTGCATGAAGTTGAACAGGGTCACCAGCAGGCGCGACACGTCGGGGTCGGCGGCGCTGTCGGCCGCTTCGAACACCACGGCCAGCAAGCCCGCAATCAGCTTCACATAGCCTGCGGTGGCCTGGGGAGCTTGCCATTGGCGGCTGGCCACCCGGTCGCGCAGGGTGGCCAGGGCGTCCAGCCCCTGCACGGCATAGGCCACGCGGTTGAACAGCCGGGCACCGTGGCCAGGGCGGCCCGTGGGTGTGCCCAGGCTTTCGTAGCGGGTGCGCAGGTCGTCTTCCATGGCCAGACAGTGGTTCACCTGCGCCTGAAGCGGTGCCAGCACCGATTCGCCTGACGGGGCCAGGTACAGGTTGCTCAAACCCCGCTCGCGTTGCAGGCCGTGCACCAGCCGCGCGGTGGTGTCCACCAGTGACGCCGTCTGGGTCAGTTGAGTCAGGTCGGCAATTTCACAGTGTTTGGCTGTGACGAGAAAGTGGAGTCCGGCAATCATGTGGGCAGGGTTCGGTGCATGGCAGACGGGTTAGCAACAAGCATTCCACCTCGCGGGTGTTGGGGAGGTGGGCCGTAAACTTGGCCCATGCTGATCTTAGGAATCGAATCTTCTTGCGACGAAACGGGCGTGGCCTTGGTTGAAACCACTGACAGGCCGGTGCCCACGCTGCGCGCGCACGCGCTGCACAGCCAGATTGTCATGCACCAGGCCTATGGTGGCGTGGTGCCCGAGCTGGCCAGCCGCGACCACATCCGCCGTGTGCTGCCGCTGACGGACGAGGTGCTGGCGCAGGCCGGTTGCTCGCTGGAAGACGTGGACGCGGTGGCCTACACGCGCGGCCCCGGCCTGGCGGGGGC
>JAVBXK010000085.1 GCA_030824555.1 bacterium | reverse complement strand
CCCGCCCCCGCCCCGGCGGCGCTCAGTAGCCCTAGCGCCGCAATCAGCCCCCACTCGCTGGTGACCTGGGTGGTCAGCGCCGACCCGCCAGCCAGCATCACCGCGCCCAGCACGATGACGCGGCCCGGCCCCCAGCGGTCGGCCACCGCCCCAAACACCGGCTGTGCCACACCCCACATCAGCTGCCCGATGGCCATGGCAAAGCTGATGGTGGCCACGCCCAGCCCGGTATGGGTGTTGAGCGGCGACAGGAACAGCCCCATGGACTGCCGGGTTCCCATGGTGACCATCAGGATGGCGGCGGCCACGCCCACATACACCCACGCGTTGCGCTGTTTCATGTTCAATTTCCCCAGTTTCGATGCGTGGCATTGTGGGGGGCCGTTGTTGGATGCACAAACCATTTGAATTGAATCGATTGCATAGAAAATCTATGCCATGAGTCACACATTGCCCATCAAATCGCTGCTGGTGTTTGACGCCGTCATGCAGCATGGCAGCTTTGTGCAGGCGGCTCAGGCGCTGCACGTCACACCCGGTGCGGTGGGCCAGCAGATCCAGAAGCTGGAAGACTGGCTGCGCACCCCGCTGTTCACCCGAGGGGTGCGGCAGGTCCAGCCCACCGCTGACGCGCTGAACTATTGGGCGACGGTGCAACCCGCACTGGCACGCCTGCACCAGGCCAGCGACCAGTTGCGCCTGGGCCAGGCGCAGGAGGTGTGGCTGTCCATGCCGCCCACGCTGGCGGCCAAGTGGTTTGCGCCGCGCATGGCGGGGTTTCTGACGCGACAGCCCGGTGTGTCGCTGCACTTGAGCGCCACCACGGCGCTGATCGACTTTCAGCGGGACCGTGTGGACCTGGCCATCCGCTACTTCGACGGGCATGACCCCGCGCTGCAGGCCGACCTGCTGTACGCCGACGAGGCCCGGCTGTACGGTGCGCCCGACTACATCGCCCGGCTGAACCTGGCCACGCCCGCTGACCTGGCCCGGGCCACGCTGTTGCACACCACGCTGCAACCGCACTGGGCTGAATGGCTGCGGGTATTCAGCCCGTTGACGGCACAGGAAATCTCTTCCATTGCGGGTGTGCATTTCGACCAGTCCATGCTGGCCATCGAAATGGCGCGGCACGGCCAGGGCGTGATGCTGAGCAGCCCCATCCTGGTCGAAACCGAGCTGCGCGAGGGCACGCTGTGCGAACCGTGGCCGCTGAACCTGCCCGTGCACAAGGGCTACCACGTGGTGCACCCGCGCCAAGCCACCTTGCGGCCCGCTGTGCTGGCACTGAAAAGCTGGCTGCTGGAGGTGGCCGAACGAGCGCAGCAGCACACCACCCCGTAACAGGTTTTTGCTGAACATCAAGACACCGTTACCGATTGCGTGCTTTGGTGCCTTGGTTTGGCCCGTCGCGTGCCAGCCCCACGCAGTCCGACAAATCGCGCCAGAATCAAACCTCTGAATAACCTGCGCAAGCTCCCTACAGGAAACTCCATGCCCCAACTCAAACTCAACTATTTCGACTTTCACGGTGGCCGTGCCGAGCCCGCGCGCATTGCGCTGCACATGGGCGGCATTGCGTTTGAAGACCACCGGTTTGCCTTCCCTGAATTTGCCGAGTTCCGCAAATGCACGCCGTTTGGACAGGTGCCCACGCTGGAGGTGGACGGCGTGCACGTCACGCAGTGCGACGCCATCAACCGCTATGTGGGCAAGCTGGCCGGGCTGTACCCCACCGACCCACTGCAGGCCTTGTTCTGCGACGAAGTGATGTACGTGGTGGAAGAAGCCAGCGTGCGCATAGGCCCTACCTTCCGCATGAGCGGCGAAGAGCAAAAAGCCGCGCGCCTGGCGTTGGTGAACGGCTCCATGCCCGTGTACCTGGCTTGGCTGCAGGCCCAGTTACAGGCGCACGGTGGCGAGTTTTTTGCCGACAACCGTCTGACCATGGCCGACCTGAAGGTGTTTGTGGATGTGCGTGGCCTGAACTCGGGCCGCCTTGACCACGTGCCCGCCGATCTGGTGGAACGCGTGGCCCCCGCGCTGAATGCACACATGGACCGCATCACCAACCTGCCCGGTGTGCAAGCCTACTACGAGCAGTTTGCGGCCAAGTAAGCCGCCCGCACTGAACGCTGCCTTAACCCGCAGGCATGGCATGCGGCGTTGTAACAAGTTGTCGGACAGGGCGTGGTTTGCGGCGGGGTTCCCGCCAAAATGGCGGGCGACAAACGCCATGCCCACACACCTCCAAAGGCCACCCCATGAAACGCACCTGCTCCCCCATACTGGCACTGTCGGCCCTGCTGATGGGCACCAGTGCCCTGGCTCAAACCGACGAGCAACGCAGCACCCTGGCCGACCAGACGCAGGTGGCCGTCACCATTTACAACGAAAACTTGGCGCTCGTCAAAGACCAACGCAAGCTGCAGCTCAAAACCGGCCCGCTGGCGCTGGCCTTCCGCGACGTGAGCGCCCGCATGCGGCCTGAAACCGCCTTGCTGCGCAGCGTCAGCGCACCGGGCAGCCTGTACGTGCAAGAGCAGAACTTCGACTTTGACCTGCTCACCCCGCAAAAGCTGCTTGAAAAATACGTGGGCCGCAGCGTGCAACTGGTTCGCACGAACCCCGCCACAGGTGCAGAAACCACCGAGCAGGCACAGGTGCTGGCGGCCAGCAACGGCATCGTGCTGCAAGTGGGCCAGCGCATTGAAACCGGCACGCCCAACGCCCGCATCGTCTACAGCGACGTGCCCCCCAACCTGCGCGACCGCCCGACGCTGGTCATGTCTCTTGACAACACAGGCAGCGCACAGCAAGACGTGGAGCTGAGCTACCTGACCGGTGGCCTGGCCTGGAAGGCCGACTACGTGGTGGAGCTGAACGCCGCCGACGACAAGCTCGACATCTCCGGCTGGGTGACGCTGACCAACACCAGCGGCGCCACCTACCGCAACACCAAGCTGCAACTGGTGGCCGGTGATGTGAACCAGGTGACCCCGGCCATGCAGAACATCGCTCGGGCACAGGTGATGTCGGCGCCGGCCCCAGCCATGGCCAAACGCGAAATGGCCGAGGAGTCGCTGTTTGAATACCACCTGTACACCCTGCAACGCCCCACCACCATTGCCGAGAACCAGACCAAACAAGTGGCGCTGCTGGCCGCTGCCGCCGTGCCTGCCCGCAAAGAGCTGCTGCTGAAAGGGGCCGACTACTACTACCGTAGCAGCTTTGGCGACCTGGGTCAGAAAATGAAGGTGGGCGTGTTCATCGAGTTCGACAACAAAGAGAGCGCCCGCCTGGGCCAGCCGCTGCCCAAAGGCATCATCCGCGTGTACAAAAAAGACTTGGCAGGCAACGCCCAGTTTGTGGGGGAAGACCGCATCGACCACACGCCCAAGAACGAAAAAGTGCGTCTCAAGCTGGGTGAAGCCTTTGACGTGACAGCCGACAAAAAGCAGTCCGACTTCAAAAAACTGGGCAGCGCCGACCGCTACAACAGCCAGTTTGAATCCGCCTTCGAGCTGGTGCTGAAAAACGCCAAGAAAGAACCCGTGACCGTGACGGTGCAAGAGCCGATTCCCGGCGACTGGAAGATGCTGAGCGAAACCCACCCGTCTACCAAAGCCACCAGCAACACGGCGGTCTGGCAAATCAAGGTACCGGCCGAGGGCACCACCACCTTGGCCTACCGCACGCTGGTGCGGTACTGAGACACTTTCAACTTCGTGTCGATCTCGCTAGACTGAAACTCCCCTCAAAGGGAACCTGGGCCTGTATTGCGCAGCAAACGGAACGCAACATTTCTGGAGAGCGTCTTCATGTCCTTCTTTTCTGTGACCAGCTTGCGCAGCAAGATCATTCTGGCGGTGGGTGTGTTGGCGCTGACTGGGTTGACTGTGCTCAGCGGCAGCACCTTGTGGATAGCCAAGCGCCATGCCATGGGGCAGCTAACGCAGGAAGCCCGATCGTTGGCGCGATCACACGCAGAAACCGTGGCCGTGTGGATCAACGCCCGCCAAAACGTGGTGAAAAGTTTTTCCGCCGCAGCCGATTTGCCCGACCCTGTGCCCGCCCTGCAACAGGCCAAGATTGCAGGCGGTGTAGACAGCGCCTACCTGGGCTACCCCGACAAGCGCATTGCCTTTTCCGAACCGCAGCAGTTGCCCCCTGGCTATGACGCCACGTCACGGCCTTGGTACCAAAAGGCACTGGCCACTCAAGGCGTGGCCCTGACCGAACCCTATGTGGATGCCGCCAGCAAGAAGCTGGTGATGACGTTTGCCAATGCCATCAAGGACGGCAGCAACCTCAAGGCGGTGGCTGCGCTGGACGTGTTCATGGACACCATTTCGGCCAACGTGGCGTCGATTCGGCCCACACCGGGGTCTTTCGGATTCGTGGCCAACCAAAAAGGCCTGATCATGGTCCACGAGAAAGTGGACCTGGTGCTGAAACCGACCACGGCCCTGGCACCTGAATTGAGCAACGTGGCATCGTTGGCCGGTGGCGCACTGATGTCCGTTCAGATCGATGGTGCCAAGCGCCTGTTGTTTGCCGAACCGATCAAGGGCACCGACTGGTATCTGATCGTGGCCATGCACGAAGGCGAGGCCCTGACGGGTGTGACAACCATGATCTCGACCTCTCTGGTCATCAGCCTGGTGATCGCGGTGCTGTCCGTGGTTGCGGCTGCTGGCTTGCTGACGCCAATGCTCAAGCGCCTCGGCCTGCTGCGCGACGCCATGGTGGACATCGGCTCTGGCGAGGGCGACTTGACAAAGCGGCTCCCGGTCGAGGGGCGCGACGAACTGACTCACATCAGCGAAAGTTACAACACGTTCGTGGACAAGTTGCACTCTGTGCTCAGTCAGGTGCGATCCAATGCGGAGTCGGTGTCCATGGCCAGCTCGGAGATCGCGCAGGGCAACAACGATCTGTCGGCCCGAACCGAGCAGCAGGCTGCGGCGCTGGAAGAAACCAGTGCCTCCATGACCGAGCTGGGGAACACCGTCAACCAGAACGCCGACAACGCACGCCAGGCGAACGAGTTGGCACAGGTCGCATCTGACGTGGCGGTGAAAGGCGGAGATGTGGTCAGCCAGGTGGTCCAGACCATGCGGGAGATCAACGATTCGTCGCGCAAGATCAACGACATCATCAGCGTGATCGACGGCATTGCCTTCCAGACCAACATCCTGGCCCTGAACGCGGCGGTGGAAGCCGCCCGTGCCGGCGAACAGGGCCGGGGGTTTGCCGTGGTGGCCAGCGAAGTGCGCGCACTGGCCGGACGCAGTGCGGCCGCTGCCAAGGAGATCAAGGCACTCATTTCCACCAGTGTTGAAAAAGTCGATCAAGGCACCACCCTGGTGGACCAGGCCGGTGAAACCATGACCGAAGTGGTGGCCAGCATCCGACGTGTGACCGACATCATGGGTGACATCAGCGCGGCCAGCTCCGATCAGAGCCAGGGCGTTCAACAGGTCGGACACGCTGTGGGCCAGATGGACCAGTCCACGCAGCAGAACGCCGCATTGGTCGAGCAAATGGCCGCCGCAGCGTCCAGCCTCAGGGGTCAGGCGCAGGATCTGGTGCAAGTGGTTTCGCGCTTCCGCTTGTCACATGGCGATGGGGCATCGCAAGGCACTATCCGGCCAAGTCTGGCGGTCACACCCCCCATCGCATTGCGCAGCCCCGCCAAAAACCCGAAACCCTTGACCGCAACCAAGCGCACTCAGGCACCTGCTCTGCCCGCTGCGGCGGCAGCCAAATCTGCTGGGGCGGGCAAGGCGGCATCTCACACCCCCACGACGCGCAGCAGTGCGACCACCGCTGCATTGCCGACGGCATCCAGCGGGACGAGAACCGTTGCCAAGCCTGCAGGAGACAATGGCGATTGGGAAACGTTCTGACGGGCACACGCCCGTTCAGACGTCACCCCTTTCACCGCAGCCATGTCCACCATTGCCATCATCGACTTTGAAACCACGGGCATGTCGCCCGATATGGGCGACCGCCCCACCGAGGTGGCTATTGTGCTGACCGAGCGCGGCGTGGTGGTGGACCGCTTCCAGAGCCTGATGAACCCTGGCCTGCGCATCCCGGCATTCATCACACAGCTGACGGGTATCACCAACGCCATGGTCCAGGCCGCACCACCCGTGGCGCAAGTGATGCTGGACGCCGCGCGCTTCGTGGGCAACAGCCCCATGGTGGCGCACAACGCGTCGTTTGACCGCAAGTACTGGCAGGCCGAACTGCAGCGGCTGGGTCAGCCAGCTGACCACCCGTTTGCCTGCACGGTGCTGCTTGCCCGCCGCCTGTTGCCCAACGCACCCAACCACCAGTTGGGCACACTGGTGCGGCACCTGGGTTTGCCGGCGACAGGCCGCGCTCACCGTGCCCTGGCCGATGCCGAAATGACGGCCGAACTGTTGCACCACATGCTCAGGCAGCTCCACACGCAATACGGCTTGGCCCACGCTGACCATGCACTGCTGATGGCCCTGCAAACCCGCAGCAAAGCCAGCGTACCCAAGTGGCTGCAACAACAGACACAGCTCTGCGACTGATCACGCACGCGTAGCGAGCGGTCAGCCGAAGCAGAAATGCCGTCACTCAGCCCTGAACGCTGTCGCCTGACACCAGGTAGTGGCCACCGGCCACATGGTGAATGGTGCGCAAACCGTCAGGGGCACCGTCAAAGTGCCAGCGCCCCTGGCTGAACACACGTTCGTCTGCCCAGGCCGCCGTCACTTCGCCGATGAACAGGTCGTAAGTCTGCTGGTTATGCGGCTCAGGGATGAGCTTGCACACCAGCCAGCCCACGCAGCCATTCACCAGTGGCAAGTCAGCACCGGGGGCGGTGAACAGCGACACGCCATGCAGCCGCAACTTGTCGGGCACGTTGCGGGCGCTGTCTGTACCCACGCCCGTGGTGAGCCTGGCCAGGTCTCGCGTGGGCAATTGCAATGCAAACTGGCCGCTTGCCTCGATCAGGCCTCGCGTGGCGGTCGCCTTGTCAATCACCACTGTCACTTTGGGTGGTGTGAAGTCCAGCACACACGCCCACGCTGCTGCCATCACGTTGTGCACACCCCCGTGTGTGGCAGACACCAGTACGGTGGGGCCATGGTTCATCAACCTGTAGGCCTTGTCCAGCGGTACAGGCTGGCAGTGGGCAGGTAGGCTGCTGGCGGGTGTCGGGTTCATGGCTCACAACCCCCGCACAGCGGCAGGCACTTTGGGTTTTTTGGTTTCCACCGGGTTGGCCAGCAGCCAGTTGGCTGGGTAGGCACGCATGAACTCGCGGGCTTTTTCGGGGCGGGCGCTCAGCCAGGCGTCGTAGGCGCCTTCGCTCAGCACGGCCAGCATGCGTTTTTCGGTGCCAGCGTGACCATATCGGCGCATCAGGGCATGGCTGTTGGCGTTGAGGGTCAGCAACGTGAAGCTGGTAATGGTTTCGCCGTCTTTTTCCCACTGCTCCCACAGGCCCGCCACGCCCATGGCTTTGCCGTCTACCCGCGCGATGCGGGTGGGCACGGCCTTGCCCGAGCGCAAATCATCTTCAAAAAAAGCCGTGATGGGCACGATGCAGCGTTGCCCGGCCAGCCAGGCCTCGCGCGACGTGTTGGACGTGCTGACGGTCTCTGACCGCGTGTTCACCAGCTTGGTAGAGCGCAGCTTGGCGTCCGATGCCGACTTGACCCAGCGGGGCACCAGGCCAAATTGCCCCACCACCAGCTCGCGCTGGACGGTCTTGGCTGGGACTTGGACTGGGGCAGCGGGCTCGCCACTGGTGGCATCGGCAGCAGGTTCGATGGCCTGTTCGGATGCCGGTGCAAGCAGGTCAGCACCGGGCACCTGCCGGATGAACACCGCAGGCTTGCGGGGCCACACGTCCCGCCCCACCTCTGCAGTGGGAGCCTGCACGCCAAACGCTTCGGGGTACAGATCGAGGGGAAAAAGGCTTTCGTAGTGTGAGCTCATGTGGGGGATGCTATCGCACGGGCGCGCAGGGGATGTGCATCAGAATGCGCGTTCATGCCGGGGGCAACCCCAAGCTCAACTGCAAACATGTCACAAATACAAACTCAGGCAACAAACTCGCTCAGCCGCCGCCGAGCCCTGTGGGCTGCACTTGGTGCGGCCTGCATGCCAGCATGGTCCGCTGAAGGCAACAGCAAACCACAAACAGCCGCCCACACAGCGTGGCCCAAGGCTTTGCAAGTGCCTGGCGGCATAGCCCGCATTGCGCTTGGCCCGGCAGCCACCCGCCCGCTGGCCCATGCGGGCGACGTGCCTGTGCTGGTGCTGGGCACCCCCGGCGGCTGGACGGCAGTGGTGGGCATCGCGCTGTCAGCACAGCCGGGCGAGGCTCACATTGCCGTCACACCCGAAGCGGGTACCGTTCACAACATCGGCTACACCATTGCCCCCAAACAGTACGTCGAGCAGCACCTGAAGGTATCGCCGCGCACTGTGGATCTGTCGCCCGCCGACCTGGCCCGTTTTGAGCGCGAACGCGACCACCAAAGCCATGTGACGACCACCTTCACCGAAGCATCCACCCCGCTGCTGACCCAGCCGGGCGCGCTGCGGATGCGGGTGCCTGTGCCGGGGCGACGCTCCAGCTCATTCGGGCTGCGCAGGGTGTTCAACAGCCAGCCACGCAAGCCGCACAGCGGCATGGACATCGCAGCCAGCGTGGGCACACCGGTGGTCGCACCGCTGGCAGGCCGGGTGATTGACACGGGCGACTACTTTTTCAACGGCCACACGGTGTGGCTGGACCACGGGGCGGGCTTGCTCAGCATGGTGTGTCACCTCAGCCGAATCGATGTGGCCGAGGGCGATGAATTGGCTGCCGGCCAGCGCGTGGGCGCGGTGGGCGCCACCGGGCGCGTCACGGGGCCACACCTGCACTGGGGCGTCATGCTCAACCGCACCATGGTAGACCCGGCGCTGTTCATCGATACCTGATCGATGCCCGGTAAATCCCCCCGGCTCCGGATGTGCCAGGCGGCACTTGCAGCTATGCTTTGAACCCGTTCGCTTGAATCCGTTCGTACCCCACCACCATGCCATTCCACATGCCCAAACCTTTTCTGCAACGACCTTTCTTCGCCGCTATCGCTGCCGCGTCGGTCCTGGCCACTGCCCCTGCACTGGCTGACAGCACGTCGTCTGCGTCCAGCGCTGCCTCCACCTCGGTGGGCAGCTCGTCCACATCACTCGAAACCTCCAGCAACAGCTCGACAGGCAACAAGCGCGTGGCGCAAGGCCCCTACACCGTGCTCAACATGACCGCGGTGGCCCAGCAGCCCGACATGTTGCAACTGCGCCTGCAAGGCGTGGCCACAGCCGATGGCACCGCTGCGGCCGAATTCACGCTGACATTGCCGCGCGTGACCGCAGAACGCGAGCAACTGGCCGCTGGCCACACGGTGCTGGCCCAACACCGCCCCTACGGTCTGGCGTTTGCCACGCTGGGCAGCGATGGCCAGGCGCGCCCATTCTTCCTGGTGCTGGACGACAGCTGGCACCGCGAGCTGCACAACCACCCGGTTGGCGGCTGAACGGCCCGTGACGGTGGGCGTGGCCCGCAACCGGGATCGACACTGGGCAAAACGCCGGATACAGCGCTGGGCCAGGCCCTGGGTGAAATGGTTGGGAGGCCTGTGCCTCAGCCTGGCCGCACCTTGCAGTTGGGCAGGCTTGGGTGCGTTTTGCACTGACACCACCGAGCCGGGCGCGGCGGTGCAGGACAGGCTCATTCAGGTGGCCGCCGTGGTCAAAGCCGAACTGGCGGCATCGGGCCACCACGCGGCCATCGTGGCACGGTCGGGCCTGGCGCTGCAACGGTTGGGGCAGCGCTACTCGCACGCCGGGGTGAGCCTGCAGGCCAACCCCAACGCACCGTGGTCGGTGCGGCAGCTGTACTTTGCCTGCGACGAACAACGCCCCCGCATTTTTGACCAGGGCCTGCCGGGCTTTGTGCTGGGCGTGCACGATGCCGAGGTGGGTTTTGTGTCGGTGCTGCTGTTGCCCCCAGACGCGGAAGCCACGCTGGCGCAAGCGGCACTGAACGACCACCTGGCGCTGCAACTGCTGGGCAACACCTACAGCGCCAACGCCCATGCATTTGGTCTGACGTACCAGAACTGCAACCAGTGGCTGGCCGAGTTGCTGGCCACGGCATGGAGCGGGTTGTCTGCCGACTTGCCGGGCAGCCTCGATGCTCGCGCACAGGCGCAGCACTGGCTGCAGCAACAGGGCTACCAGGCCACGCTACTGGACGTGGGCTGGCGCCCGCTGCTGTGGCTGGCCACACTGTCCCCCTGGCTGCACACCGACGACCACCCTGCAGCCGACTTGGCCGAAGCGCGCCTGCGCGTGAGCATGCCCGAGGGACTGGAACGGTTTGTGCGCGACCGTGCACCCGCCGCTCAGCGCGTGGAGTTTTGCTACACCCCACAACATGTGTTGCTGCGCCACGGGTGGGCACCTTTGCCCGACGACTGCCAGCCCGCTGATGGTGACCGTGTGGTGCCGCTGGAAGGTTCGTGAAGCGACCAGACAAGCAAGACGCAGAAACCACAACGACGCCCTTGCGCTTGGCGCGACAGCCAGTCTTCGGGTGACACACACAGTGCGTCTGGACGGTTGCGCCGACATCTCATAGCATGTGCCTGAACTCTCCAAAAGGTGGTGACATGCCTGCTGACCATTCAAGCTGCGGTTTGACGCGGCGAAACCTCCTCACTGCGGTGGCAGTGACCAGTGTGACCGTGCTGGCCGCCTGTGGCCCCGCCACCAACCCACCCGCGCCGATGACTGCCGATGCACTGCCTGCCGGTCAAGGCTACGTGGCGTTGCGCATCACCGTTCAAGGCCTCAAATACCTGAACAGCTTGCAATTCACGGCCCGACCGGTCGGTGGCGGACCGGACATTGCGCTGGCCGTGTGGAGCACCGGCAGTGACGGGTATTGGTCGCAGTACTACAACGACGGCGAAAAAGGCAGCCTGATATGGCTGGCGTTGCCCCTGGGTGACTACGAGCTGGTCAGCTTTGGCGGCATGGCAGGTGCGTGGGGTGGCTTGCGGGGCATCGGCAATGCAAAACCGCTGGGTCAGCGGTTCAAACTGACAGCGGGTGCCCTGACGTATGCAGGACATCTGGCATTGCGCTTCAGAGACGACCACGGCGTGTTGCCCGGCCCCGGCGGCAAGATGCTGCTGGAAGGTGACATGAAAATCCTGAACGCGCAACAGCGCGATCTCGACGAGCTGCAACGCCTGGCACCCTCAGTGGCCAGCGCGCCCTTGCGGGTCCATCTGCTGCGTTGAGGGGCAGCACAAGCCACCATCAGGCCAACGCATGGGCTTTACCGCACGGCCTTGGGCGGCTTGCCTGGCTTGCGCCAGTACGCAAACTCGGCCTCGTGCACCTCGAAGTCCAGCTCGGCCACGCGGGCCTGCAGGCGCTCCTGTGCATCGGCCACGCCTTTGTTGTAAATGCTGGGGCCAATTTCGACCAGCAAGAAACCCAGCAACCCGCCAGCGGCCACGTTGCCAATGGGCTCGTCCATGTGCTCGCGAAAATACCGCTCAATGGAGGCAACGGCCTGGGCCCGGTCTTCTTTGGACAGTTCGATGGTCATGGGTATGAATGCGCAGGTGGTATCTTCGATTTCAGCATTTTCAGTGGTTCGGGCAGACTGACACTCGTCAACCTGTTGCGGCCTGCCGTGCGCTGCAGATCAGTCGTTTAAGCGGAGCGACACGCTTCCGATGTCGGCAATTCCTCGACGTCCCCCAGCTTTTGAACCACCAGATGGATGAATGCCGACACCGCCATCGGCAGGTGGTGTCGACTGGGGTACACCAAGTTCACGCCATGGCCTTCGCGGTGAAACTGGGGCAGCACCGGCACCAGCAGTCCGGCCCGCAGGTCGCGCCGGGTCATGGCTGCGGGCAGCAAGGCGATGCCAAGCCCGGCCAGCGTGGCTTTGCGCAAGGCCTGCGCGGTGTTGCCGCTGAAGCGACCGGCCACCTGCACTTCTGCGTCGGCCCCGTCAGGTCCGGCCAAGCGCCAGGTGACGCGGCCACCGGGGTGGGCAAACACCAGGCAGTCGTGCTCGGCCAACGCTTGCAGTGTGCTTGGCGAGCCCCGTGCAGCGAGGTAGGCAGGGCTGGCCACCAGGCCGTCGATGCCGGCATCCAGCACCTTGCGCGCGAAAAACCCTGAGTCCGCCAGCGGCCCACCCCGAATCGCCACGTCGATGCGATCGGCAATCAGATCGGCCCGCGCGTCGCTCAGCACAAAGTCCACACGGACCAGCGGATACGTGGCCAGAAATTCCACCATCCACTCCATCGGGAAAAAGTCGAAGAAGTCTGCTGGCGCGGCCACGCGCACCAGACCGCGTGGCTCCTGGTTGCCCAAGGTCAGGTCGCGGCCTGCGTCGAGCAGACCGTCCACCGCATCGGCGCAACGGTCGTGAAATGCCTGTCCGGCACTGGTCAGCGCCAGGTTGCGGGTGGACCGCTGCATCAGCCGGGTGCCCAGCCGTGCTTCGAGTTGCTGGACACGGCGGCTCAAGGTATTGGGCGGCACGCCCAGGCGCCGAGAGGCCTCGGCAAAGCTGCCACTGCGCACCACGTGCACGAACACGGCCACGTCGTTGAGGTCCAGCATGGCGATATTCCTTTTAAAAATGGATGAGTTCAATCCGACTGTACCGTCTAGTCAGTTTATTGCTGACATCCTAAAGTTCCGTCATCTGTTCCACCCCACCAAGGTTCACCATGCTTTCAGTGCAGGCCCGCTCAATCGTCCACCGCACCCGGGGCAGCCAACATGGCCCGGTCACACGGCTCATGAGCCCTGGCGACCTGGGCCAGGTTCTGAAGCCTTTCGTCTTTTTGGACCTGGTCAACTTCCAGCCAGACACCAGCAACCAGGGCTTCGGCATGCACCCGCATTCCGGCATTGCCACCCTGACCTTCATGGCCGAAGGCGATGTGCGCTATGCCGACACGACCGGCGAGGCCGGCGTGCTGTTGGCGGGTGGTGTCGAATGGATGCGGGCCGGTGCCGGTGTGTGGCACACCGGTGCGCCTGTCGGCGACACGCCAGGCAGGGGCTTTCAACTCTGGATTGCCTTGCCGGCCGCAGAAGAAAATGCCCCGGCCCACAGCCAGTACCTCGCGCCGGAGCAGGTGCCACAAGAAGGCCCGGCGCGTGTGCTGCTGGGCCGCCACGGTGCGGCGCAGAGTGCCATCGCCGCACCTGCAGCCATCACCTATCTCGCCGTGCACCTGCGCGCGGGTGAGCAGTGGCGCTACACGCCGCCAGCAGGGCACACCGTGGCCTGGGCCGCCGTGGCTGACGGGCAACTGAGCGCGGGCGAACCCATCGGGGCGGGTGAACTCGTGGCGTTCGAGGTGTCTGGCCAGCCTATCGATTTCGTCGCGCACCGCGATACGGACTTTGTACTGGGTTCGGCTGCACCACATCCGCACGAACTGGTGATGGGGCCCTACTCGGTTCACACCACCCGGGAAGCCCTTGCGCATGGCGACACAGAAATCAGGCGCATTGGCATGCGCCTTCGGCAACCGCAACGGCCCGCCTAGCAGGCATAGCAGCGAACGCACACCGACTCAGTCGTCGTTGTAGCGACGCACTCACGCTTCAACGTGAACCCATCAGCCTCGGGGGCGATGGGGGTTCTGCTTTCTCACGCCCCCATTTTTCGATCGGATACAGCAATGAACATCGGCATCATCGGTTCTGGCAGCCTGGGCTCCAACGTGGCTCGCGCCTTGGCCAGAAAAGGCCTGTCGGCCACCATCTCCAACCAACGCGGACCGGCTTCGCTGGCACCCTTGGTTGCGGAGTTGGGCCCCACCATCCACGCTGGTACGGCAGCACAAGCGGCCAGCGCGGACATCGTCCTCGTGGCGGTGCGTTGGACCGACCTGGGCGCTGCACTGGGTGGCCTGCCCGTCTGGAACGGGCGCATCGTCATCGACGGCACCAACCCGGTTGAGTTTCTCGACCCCGATTCACCGGATGCCAAAGACCCCTGCAACCCGCTAGCCGCCTACGGCATCAAGGCCATCGATGTGGGCGGCCGTTCGTCGAGCGAGGTTTTCCAGACATTGGTTCCTGGCGCACGTGTCGTCAAGGCGCTCAACCACCTTGATGTGAACGTACTGGCGCAACCTGAAGTCTCGGGTGGCCAACGTGTGCAGTTCTATTCGGGCGATGACGCTGCCGCCAAGACCGAGGTGCGCAAAATTCTGGAAGCCATCGGCTACTTCCCGGTCGACCTAGGGTCGCTCGCGGTGGGTGGTCGGCTGGCGGAACTGCCGTTCGGACCACTGTCGGCGACAAACTTCATCAAACTCTGATCGCGCCAAAAATAAGAATGAAAAGTGGCTTAAGCGCTTTATATATAAGCACAAGCAGCTATTAATTCAGATAAACGCACACCACATGCCACCTGCACTTGAACTGCTCGGCACCCACCACTCAGGCGATGTGACGGGTGGGTCGCATGTGCGGTGCATGGCCCCACTTCAAGTGATCCGTTTCAAGCTGCCCCTGAGCACGACCCGCGTTGAGAGCGGGGACACCTCCAGCGCCGGAGACCCGTCGATCAGGCTCACGATCCGGTGGGCGGCAAGGGCACCTATTTCGACCTTGGGCACATGCACGGTGGTCAATTGGGGTTCGACCATGCTGGCCAGTTCAATGTCGTCAGACCCCGTGATGGAAAGATCGCCCGGCACCTGGATGCCTTGCTCCCGGCACTCGGCCATCGCACCGATGGCGATCAAGTCGTTGCCGCAGATGAGCACCGTGGGTCTGGCAAGGCCACCCAAAACCTGGCGCACGGCTTGTCGGCCGCCTTCAAAAGTAAAAGGCTGTTCGATGATCCATTCAGGACGAAGCGTCAGACCGGCCCCCTGAAGAGCCGCCTGGGTGCCCGCGATGCGGGCCCGAACCCGCTCGTTTCGGTAAGCCTGCCCCGGGCAAACGGCAATATCAGTGTGGCCGTGCGCCAAGACCCCTTGCGCCATCTTGAAAGCGGCATCGTAGTAAGAGAATCCGACGCAAGGGCGACGGTTGGCTTCGTCCAGTGACCAAGTCAGCACATAGGGCAGTTGGTACTGGCCCAACAACTCGAACACCGCATCGTCATGGTCCGTCCCGACCAGCACCACCGCATCCACCCCCCGTTCAACGAACGAACGCAAGAGGCCCAACTCCCGCTCGGGCTTGTAATCGTGGCTTGCCACCAGCAGCTGATAGCCCAGATCCCACAGCGTCTGCTGAAGGGACTGGATCGAAACAGCGAAGATGGGGTTGTCCAGTGACGGGTAAATGGCCGCGATGGTCCGGGTGCGGCGGGAGGCAAGTGCCCTTGCCGGACCGTTGCGCACATACCCCAGCTGTTCGACCGCCCGGTTCACCCGCTCCAGGGTGCCCGGCTTGACCAGATCGGGAACCGACAGCGCCCGTGAGGCGCTCCCCAGGGAGACACCCGCAAGGCGGGCGACATCTTCGAGGGTGGGACGGGAGCCTGAAGCCATGTTGAATGGAAAACGCGTAGGGGTTGTAAACAGGGGTGGCCACACCGGGGTGCCGACACATCGCCATCAGCCCTTGTGATCCTCAAGGATCAGATCGGCCCCCTTCTCCGCGACCATTATGACGGCCCCCTGGATGTTGCCTGAGACCATTTGGGGCATCACAGAGGCGTCCACCACGCGCAAGCCGTCCAGCCCCCTGACCTTCAAACGAAGGTCCACCACCGCCTTGTGGTCGGTACCCATGCGGCATGTACCCAACGGGTGATAGATGGTCTGACCGTCTTTGCGGGCGAATTCAAGCCAGTCGGCATCCGAATGGACTGCGGCACCCGGGTTCATTTCATGCGCGATGAAATGCGCCATCGCCGGTTGCGACATGATGCGACGCGCCACCTTCATGCTGTTGACGATGCACTGCCGGTCAACCTCGCTGTCCAGAAAGTTCGGACGAATGGCGGGCTGATCAAACGGATCTGCAGACTGGATGTGGATGCTCCCTTTCGACTCAGGCCGCAGTTGGGTCACACCGATCGTCATGCCGGGCGCACGGTCCAGGATCCGTTCGGCGGCATTGGCGTAGCTGGCATGCACCATGAAATACTGGGCATCGGGCGCAGGCAAATCTGTGCGGGTTTTGACGAAACCATGGACCAAGCCCGTGCCCAGGGTCAGGATGCCTTTGCGTGCGGTGAAGTACTTGGCCACCTCGCGCATCAAACGCCAGCCACGGGCCATTTCGTTCAGCGTGACCGTGTTTTTCACCCGCCAGTTCATGCGGGTGGCAAAGTGGTCAATGTAGTTTTCACCGACACCTACCAAGGCATGCCTGACCAGGATGCCCAACGACCGAAGCCGTTCGGGGCAACCGATGCCAGACAGCTCAAGGATCTGGGGTGTCTGAATGGCACCAGCTGCCATGATGACCTCGGTCGATGCGGCCACCGTGACCTCGCGGCCCTTGCACCGGTAGGTCACGCCTGTGCAGCGTTGCCCTTGCAGTTCGAGGCGAAGCACGTGCGCACCGGTCCGGACCACCAGATTCGACCGTGATCGGGCCGGCTTGAGGTAGCCGTCGTAGGCGCTCCAGCGTTGGCCGTTGCGTTGGTTGACCTGGTAGTAACCAAAACCATCCTGGGTGGGCGAGTTGTAGTCTTCGTTGAAGGCCTGACCATCCTGCACCGCCGCTTTCAAAAAGGCATCGGCGATCGGGAAGCGTTCATGTACCTGGTCCAGATGGAACGGCCCCGACTTGCCTCGCGTGTCCCCGCCGAGGGGGTAGTTCTCCAGTCGCCGGAAATAGGGTTCCACATCTGCATAACCCCAGCCGGTGGCACCTGCCGCCGCCCAGGCATCGTAGTCAGCAGGCTGGCCCCGGACGTAAATCATGCCGTTGATCAAGCTGGACCCGCCAAGGCCTTTGCCACGCGGCACTGATATGACGCGATCTTTGGTGTGCTCTTCCGGCGTGGTCTTGAAGAGCCAGTTGTATTTTTTGTTGGTCAACAGCTTGCTGAACCCGGCTGGAATGGGAATCCACATGCTTGAGGGCTCGCCACCCGCTTCAATCAGAAGCACGCGGTGTTTGCCAGATGCGGTCAACCGATCAGCCAGCACACAGCCAGCCGTTCCACCTCCAACAATGACGTAATCAAAGGTTTCCATGATCATGTGAATTTCCTCAAAGGTCGATCCGCTCGGGATCAACGAAGGGCAAACACCTTGCCGGGATTCAGCGTGTTCTGGGGATCCAATGCGGCCTTGATGCGCCGTGCCATCGCCAGCTCGACCGGCGCACGGCATCGCACGAGTTCATCCACCCGGTATTGCCCGATGCCGTGTTCCGCCGAAATGCTGCCGCCGAAAGAAACGACAACGTCGTGCACCAACCGGTTGAGCGCCAGCGCATCCAGCGCAGCCGGCACAATCACGTTGTAGTGAAGGTTGCCGTCACCGGCATGGCCAAAGGTGTTGATCCGGGCCTCGGGGAAGGCGCGCATCACGGCCTCGTCGGCCGTCTTCAGAAAGTCCGGGATCGAGGAGATGGGCACGGACACGTCGTGCTTGACCGAGCGCCCCTCTCGGCCCTCGGCTTCGGTGATCGATTCACGCAAGGCCCACAGGTCCGCTTCCTGTCGCGCCGACTCGGCCACCACACCGTCGGTGGCAATCTCTTTTTCAAGCACCTCGCCCAGGAACGATTCGGTGGCATCTCGCAGTCCTGGCAACGACGAGCTGGCCTCCAGCAGCACGTACCAGGCCGCGTCGCCCAAGGGCACCTTGAGGTGCTGGTGCCGGGTCACCCGCTCCAGCGCGGCTCCGGACATCAACTCGAAACCCGTCAGGGTCTCACCGATGGCAAGTCGGGCCGCGCAGAGCACCTGCAACGCATCGGCAGGCGAGCGCACGGCCAGCAATGCCGTCACCCGGTAGCGAGGCTTGGGTGCCAGCTGAAGCACGGCGGCTGTGACGATGCCCAGCGTGCCTTCGCTGCCAATGAACCACTGCTTCCAGTCGTAGCCCGCATTGTCTTTGCGCAAGCGGCGCAGGCCATTGATGACCTGCCCGTCTGCGGTAACGACCTCCAGGCCCAGGATGCGGGACCGGGCCATGCCGTAGCGCAGCACATTCGTGCCACCCGCATTGGTTGCAACGATGCCACCGATGCATGCAGACCCTTCTGCCGCGAGCGTGATCGGCAGCAGAAGGCCTTTGTCATCGACGGCTTCCTGAGCGGTTTGCAGGATGCAACCGGCCTCCACTTCGATCGTTTCACCCATCACGTCGATGTCGCGGATGGCGTTCATTCTGGCCACCGACAGCACCACCTGCCGACCTGAGCCGTCGGGCGTTGCACCGCCGGACAAGCCGGTGTTTCCGCCGTGGGGCACCACCGCAACGCCCGCTGCCACACACAGGCGCACCACCTCGGCCACCTCTCGGGTGTTGCGTGGCAGCACGGCGCAAAGCGGGTGACCTTTGAACATGTGCCGCCAGTCGTGGCAGTAGGGGTGCAGATCGGTTTCGTCGGTCACCAGTCCACGCTCGCCCACCACCTGAGCCAAGGCTGCGGGCAGTGCTTCAAGCCGCATGATCGACCCCTTCGGTGTGACCATGACGCATGAAGGCCGCCATCAATGGAATCTGACTCGCGAGCATGGGCGCGCCCAAGTGGACACGACACCCCCTGGCCTGGGCGGCCTTGAGCAGCGCCGTTTCAGCAGGTTGCATGATGATTTCTGCCACCACTTGGTTCGGCTCCAGGCGCGCGGCATCCAAAGGCAAAGCATCTTCAGCGCGCAAGCCCAGCGATGTACCGTTGACCACCAGATCGTGCCCCGATGGATCATCAGTCCCGACCAGCAACTCGACATCCGGTATCACCGATTGGATGCGCGTTATCAGCTGGCGCACCTTGTCGGTCGTGCGGTTGGCGACCGTCAGGCGGCTCACACCAGCCCTGGCCAGCGCAAAGGCAATGGCGCTGGCGGCCCCCCCCGCCCCGGCCAGGTAAGCACTGCTGCCTTTGGGTTCAATGCCCTCCTGGCGCAGTCCCGCGACAAAGCCCTCGCCGTCCAGCATGGTCCCTATCAGCTTGCCCTCGGCCGTTCGGTGGACGACGTTCACCGCGCCAACAAGTCGCGCATGCGCTGACACCTCGTCGCACAAGGCGACCATGGCCGTTTTGTGAGGCACCGTGACCACAAACCCCGCCAGGTTGCTCAGGGTGCGCAGGCCCTGCACTGCCGCCTGGAGCTGATCCGCCCGGGCGTGGAGGGGGACCATCACACCGTCGAACCCTTCGGCTTCAAAGTGGCTGTTGATCCGTTGGGGTGTTTTGACGTGGTGGATCGGATCCGCCAGGATCGCGAAGAGTTGGGTGTTGCCCGTGATGATTTGCATGATTCAAGCCAATGTGTAGGCCGTTTTGACCGATGTGTAAAACTCGCGTGCGTAGGTGCCCTGTTCGCGAGAACCATGGCTCGACCCTTTGCGGCCACCAAACGGTGCGTGGTAGTCCACCCCTGCTGTGGGCACATTGACCATCACCATGCCGGCGCTTGATCGCCGTTTGAAATCTGTGGCGTGCTTGAGCGAGGTGGTGCAAATACCCGAGGACAGGCCGAAGTCGGTGTCGTTGGCCGTTTCAACCGCCTCTTCGTAGTCCTTGACGCGGATCACCGATGCCACCGGACCAAACACTTCTTCGCGGTTGATGCGCATGTCGTTTCGGGTCTCAGTGATCAGCGCGGGCGATAGATAAAAACCGGGGGTGTCGCGCACCAGCAGTTCACCACCGGTGACCAGGTGCCCGCCTTCCTGACTGCCCAGTTCTATGTAGTGCATGTCCTGATCCAACTGATCCTGGGACGCGACGGGCCCGATGTCAGTCCCGGTTTTGAGCGCGTGGTCTACCTTGAGCGTTGCCATGCGCTCGGCCATCGCCGCAACGAAGGCGTCGTGGATGCCGTCTTGAACAATGAGCCGGCTTGATCCTGTGCAACGCTGCCCGGTGGAATAGAAAGACCCGTTAAGGGCCACTGCCACAGCCTGTTCCAGGTTGGCGTCGTTCAGGATAACGAGCGGGTTTTTCCCCCCCATTTCCAGCTGGACTTTGGCACCTCGCTCCATGCAGGTCATGCCAAGGGCGCGCCCCGTCTGCACCGAGCCGGTGAAGGTGATGGCTCGAACTTTGCGCGAAGTCGCTATCGTCTGCCCCACCTTTGAGCCTGGGCCCATCACCAGGTTGAAAGTGCCGTCTGGCAGCTGCCCGACGCGTGCGATGATTTCCGACAGCGCCCAGGCACTGCCTGGCACCAGATCGGCTGGTTTGAACACCACCGCATTGCCGAAGGCCAGTGCGGGTGCGATCTTCCAGGCCGGAATGGCAATGGGGAAGTTCCAGGGTGTGATGATGCCCACCACGCCCTCTGGTTCGCGGGTGACTTCCACGTCCACGCCCGCACGAATGGCGGGCAGCTTTTCCCCACCCACGCGCAAGGCTTCGCCCGCGAAGAACTTGAAAACCCGCCCGGCACGGACCACTTCCCCCACCCCTTCGGGCAGGGTCTTGCCTTCTTCGCGTGCCAGAAGCATGCCTAACTCATCTCGACGGGCCAGGATTTCTGTCCCGATCCGGTCGAGCGCGTCGGAGCGCACTTCAGCGGTGCATTGCGCCCACCGCTTTTGCGCATCAAACGCAGCGTCGATGGCCTGTGTGGCCTGTGCCGCATCGGCCCGGGCGTATTCACCGATCACCTCGTTGGTGTCGGAGGGATTGAGGTTCAACCCGACGGTGGCCCCTTCAAGCCATTCGCCTGCAATGAAGTTCTTGTGCACGTTCTTACTCATGGTGTGTGTTCTGTTCAGGTAAACAAGTGTTCTCAGGTCATCAACCAGCCACCGGCAACGTCAATGACCTGGCCCGTGATGAAGTTGGACTGTGCGGAAGTCAGGAACAGGCAGGCATCGGCCACCTCCACGGGCTTTCCGAGGCGGCGCAACGGTGTCACTGCGATGACCGCTTCGTTGGCCTCAACAGGCGCACCCGCGACCATGGGGGTGTCGATCCGTCCAGGTGCCAAGGCATTGACCGTGATGCCGTAGGGCCCCAGTTCACCCGCGAGGTGCCGGGTCATGCCGATCAGCGCTGCCTTGGTGGTGCTGTAGTGCGCGGCAACGATGTCCAGATAAGCCTTCCCCGCCACCGATGACATGTTGACGATGCGGCCAAATCGCCGCTCCACCATGACCGGTGCCAGCAAGCGAGTGAAGTGAAAAACACTGTTCAGGTTGACATCCACCACCTGCTGCCACTCCGCCGGGTCCATCTGCCAGATCGGCGCAGGCAGACCCTGGTGCTTGGGCGAAATCCCGGCGTTGTTGATGACAGTGTCGATAGGCCCCAGCGCAGCCTCGATGCTGCGACACGCACGCTCGCAGTCTTCGTAGCGGCCCACATCCGCCGCGACAAAGTGCACACGGTGCCCCATTTCGGCCAGCCGGGACACCAGCGCGCCAGCGCTGTCTGGCGAGCGATCCACGACCCCCACAGAGGCTCCCTGAAGCACGTACTGCTCGCAGATCGCACTGCCGAGGCCACCACCGCCACCCGTCACCAGAACCACCCGGTCGGTGTGTGTCTTTGCGTCGTTCATTTGATATTCCTTTGTCCTTGTGGTGTATCAATGACCCAGATACGCACGGCACACGTGCGGGTTCTCCAGCAGCTCCTTGCCGGTGCCGCTGAGCGTGACGCAGCCGTTCTCAAGGACGTATCCCCGGTCTGCTATCTGCAGGGTGTGGAACACGTTTTGCTCCACCAGCAAGACGGTGGTGCCCTGGTCGGCCACGGTTCGGATCACGTCAAACATCTGATCCACCAGCAGCGGAGAGAGCCCCAAGGACGGCTCATCGAAGACGAGCAGCCGGGGGTCGGCCATCATGCCGCGCGCGATGGCCACCATCTGCTGCTCGCCACCCGACAACGAGCCGGCCAGCTGCGCTAGGCGCTCCCTCACGCGAGGAAATATCGCCAGCACGCGCTCCAGGCGCTCTTGGTGGAACTTGCGGGCGGAGGGCTTGTAGGCCCCCATCAGCAGGTTTTCTTCTACGGTCAGAAAGGGGAACAGCTGGCGCCCCTCAGGGATCATGGTGACACCCAGTTCGACGATGTCGTGGGGCGCATGTGCCGTGAGCTCGATGCCATCGAACTCGATGCTGCCGCTGCGCGCTTTCACAATGCCGCACAGGGTTTTGAGTGTGGTTGTTTTCCCCGCGCCGTTGGCCCCTACCAGGGTGACCACTTCGCCCACATGCACGTCCAGCGACACACCTTGCAGCACTTCACTTTTGCCGTAACCGGCTTTCACATCACGCAGTTTGAGCATGGATGTACCCCTTTCCCAGATAGGCTTCAATGACAGTCGGATCGTTGACCACATCGGCCGGTTTGCCTTCGAGAAGGACTTTGCCGACGTTGATGACCACGATGCGATCGGACAGCGCCATGGTGGCTTGCATCAGGTGCTCGATCATCAGCACCGACACGCCCACGTCCCGGATGCGCCGGATCATGTCAATGGCACGGGCCACGTCGGATGGGTTCAAACCAGCCAGCACCTCGTCGAGCAGCAACACGCGCGGTCGAGTGGCCAGGGCACGTGCCACCTCCAGGCGCTTCATCCCCCCCACGGTGAGGCTGCGGGCTTCGGTGTCCAGCAGTGCGGTGAGATCGGTCAGTTGTGCGACCTCGCGGGCAATCGCTTCGGCGACAGCCCGGTTGCCGGTGTGCATGAAGGCCCCCAGCATGATGTTTTCCATGACCGATAAACCTGCGAATGGCTGGACGATCTGGAAGGTGCGACCCACACCGGCGTGTGCAAACGTCTCTGGCGAACGCGGGGACACCCAGCCGCTTTCGGTGAGCACACTCACGCTGCCTTGGTCTGGCTTGATAAAGCCAGAAAGCTGGTTGAACACCGTGGTTTTGCCCGCGCCGTTGGGGCCGATCACACCCAGAATTTCGCCCTGGTGCAATGTCAGCGACACGTTGTCAGTGGCCTTGAGTCCGCCGAACCGCTTGTGCAGCCCTTCTGCACGCAAGATCGGTTGGCCCTGGGTGGCCACTGCTTGCTGAACAGCCACCACGGCAGGCGCGTTGACGTGGGCCTTGGTGCCGTTGGGCAGCCGATCGATCAGGCGAAGCACCCGCTCGCCCAAATGCCCCACCAGACCACGCGGAAAGTACAGCACCACAATGACCAGCAGCACGCCGTACACAAACCCGTGTGTGCCGTTGCCAAATGCACTGAGCCATCCGCGGGCCAGTTCTGCAACCGGCAGAACCAGCACGGTACCGATCACCGGGCCTGCCACCGTTCCCAAGCCGCCGATCAGGGCAAACATGGCAATCTGGATCGACATCTCCAGTGAAAAGGCCGAAGAAGGCTCTAGGAACGTCAGGTACATGCCGTGAAAACTGCCGATCAGGCTGGTCAGCACCGCAGAGATCACCGCCGCTGCAATTTTGGCCCGCACGGCGTTCACGCCCACGGCCCTGGCGGCATCTTCACGCTCGCGAACGGCAATCAGGTAGAAGCCGAAACGGGATCGACGGATCAACCAGCTCACACCCAGCGCCACCATGAAGAAGCCGAAGGCAACAAGCAGGTAAGCCCACTTTTCCCGGAAAATCATCCAGGGCAGACCCACCTGCAGCGGCACGTTCAACCCGGCAGAACCACCAGTCCAGCTTTCCTGGTGCACCACAAGAAGGCGCACCACCTCCAGGAAGGCAATCGTGGCCAGTGAAAAGAAAGGGCCGCGCAGGCGCAGCGTCGGATACGCGATGACCAAGGCCACAGCGGACGACACCGCCGCACCGGCGAACATGCCGATCCACGGAGAGATGCCGAACATCGCAACCAGCAGGCCCGCCGAGTAGCTGCCAATGCCATAGAACACAGCGTGCCCCAGAGACAACTGCCCGGCGAAACCACCCACGATGTTCCACGCGGTCGCGAGTCCGGCAAACACGCAGACCTGGATAGCCAGGTGGTACACAAAGGACGACTGGGCCACCAGGGGCACCAACAAAAGGGACAGCAGGGCCAGCAGGCCGATATAGACCCGGGGATGCAAGACAGGGGGCATCATCTGGATGTCCTTCACTCAGATCCGCGACCCAGGCCGAACAAGCCAGTGGGTCGAACAACAAGAATGGCCAGGAAAACAAGGAAGTACACAACCTCCTTCAATGCCGGACCCACGTAATAACCCGCCAGGCTGTCGATCAAGCCTATGAAGAGCGAGCCGATGACGGCACCGGGCAAACTGCCCATGCCACCCAGCACCACGATCACAAAAGCGGTCAGGACGAAGTACTGGCCCACCGTCGGGAAAGCGGGGTACTGCACGGCCAACAGGCCAGCGGCCAAACCCACCAGACCCGCCCCGATGCCAAACGCCAGCACGTAAGCCTTGTTGACATCCACGCCCATGAGGGCGGCCGACATCCGGTTCTGAGCCAGTGCCCGAAAGCCACGCCCGGTGTAGGTGTGTTTGAGGAACAGGTGCATGCCCGCTGCAACGGCGACCGCGACCACGAAGGTGATGACCTGTCCACTGACGAAGGTGAAAGCGCCCACCGACATCGGCTCTGTGCCAAACGTGATCTCGGCTTTTCGGATGTCAGCACCGAACATCATCAGCGCCAGGTTCAGCAATGCCGTTGAGACCCCCACGGTCGCAAAGATCTGGATGTGGGCATCGGCCGACAGCAACGGCTGAATGACCACCCGCTGCATCAAGGCACCCAAGCCAAACAGCAGCACGGCCACCAGCACCGCAGAGGCGTAAGGGTGGAGCCCGACGTGTTGGGCCAGCAACCAGACGGCGTACATACCCACCATCAGAAACTCGCCATGCGCAAAGTTGACCACCCGGACGACACCGAAGATGAGCGTCAGTCCAATGCTGATGATGGCGTAGGCACCCCCCAGCAGCAGGCCATTGACCAGTAGTTGAATGAAGATGGACACAAAAGCCCCCTAGGGTCGTGCAAGGCGCGGCCTTGCACGACCTCAATGGATTGAAGGAAGAGCGCCTGACGGCTTATTTGAGGGCGATGGGCTTGGCTGTCGACACAGCCTCGGGATACACCGTGACGAGCTTGCCGCCCTGCCACTGCATCAGGTTGGTGGATGCCAACTGGTTTTGCCCGTTGTCTGCAAACTGAAAGCCCCAACCCGCAGCGTTGGAACCCACAGGTTTGCGGTAAGCCAAAACGGCTTCCCGAATCTTGTCCTTGTCGGTGGACTTGGCTTGCGCCAGCACATCCAGGAAGGCCTTGGCACCCACGTAGTTCACCAGGCTGTGGCCTGAACGTGGTGGCATGCCAAATTGTTTTTCGTAGGCAGCAACGAACTCTTTGAGGCCAGGTGCCCCGGTGTCCTTCATGGTGACCTGTGGGAAGTCAACGTTGAACACACCGTCAACGGCTGCACCCAGTGCCTGTGCCGTTTCCTGCAACGAATACCCACCGCCTGCCCCGATCACCGCCTTGGGCTTGTAGCCCGCACTGGTCGACTGGCGGAAAAACAGCAAGGTGTCGTTCTGGTACGAGGTCTGAAGCACCACGTCTGCGTTGGCACCTTTGATGCGCAACACCAGCGAAGACAGGTCGACGCTCTTGGCTGAATAGGCCTGGCTTTCCACCACATTCAGCCCCAGCCGTTTGGCTTCTTCTTTCTGGAAGCCGCCCACCAAAGTGCCGTAAGGGCCGTCTTCATGGATGATCGCGATCTTCAGTGACTTGGGGTCCGCTTTCAACATGGGCGCGATGACCCTGACGACAGACTCGACACTGCGGTCAGCAAAGCTCTTGGCCGTGGCGTTGCTGCGAAACACATATTTGAGACCCCGGCTGGTGATCGTGTCAGCCACTGCACCCAGCTCGAAGTAGGGCACACCGGCCAATTCAGTTACCTGGGTCGCAGCGGCGGCAATGCCCGAGGCATAGCTGCCAAAAATCGCGGACACGTCCTCAACCGAAGTCAGGCGGCGAGCCTCCCCCACAGCCTGGTTTGCGTCCACAGCATCGGCCTTGACCAGCACGATTTTTTTGCCGTTGATGCCCCCCGAAGCGTTTCGCTCGTCGATCGCCATCTGGGTGCCGCGAAAGCTTTCATCGCCCAAAAGGGCCAACCCACCGCTGAACGGATACAGCGCCCCCAGTTTGATGTCTTGGGCGTGAGCCGGTGCTGCGGCCATGACGGTCAGGCAACCCAGAGCAGTAGCCAGTCGTTTGAGATGTTTGATCACCAGATGTCTCCTTCAATGTCATTCAACAAATTTGAAGCGCTTCATATATCGATTAAAAAAAACGAATTGATAGCTTCCGTGAGGCTTCATCATAATATGAAGCGCTTCATAAATCGATTGAAAGGCATCTGATTTCGATCAGTGTTTACCCTCGCCGCCCGCGTTTTCAAAGTCCGACAGGCGGTCTGATATGGCCCATACCCGCCCCACGGCTACGGCCAACAATGCCTTGATGGCTCGCATCCGCCCGCTGGTGAACCCCGCCACACGGGTCACCCGGCACCGCGTTGGCATCGCCCGCACGGGTGCCTGCACGCGCATGACGCGCAGTTGCAACAGGAAGGCATTAAAAAATCCTCTGTCGCTTTACCACATTCATTTGTTTGATACATATTTTATAGCAAACAAATCAATACCAGAAAGCACAGAAACACATTTACACCTGATTAGGTACATACCTCAGACGATCGCAGCGATCGCAAAGGCTGAGGTTGGGTGAGGGTAGCGGCACGCAACAGCCTGGGGATCATGGCAGGCATGTCAAAGCGGCGATTGAAGC
>JAVBXK010000037.1 GCA_030824555.1 bacterium | reverse complement strand
CGGCCCACCCCGTCAGGCTGCGCAGCGTGGTAGACGCGGCAGCAGGTTCAGGTGCGGGGGGAAGGCCGGTCCGTTACGTCTTTGTTTGGTCCATTGCCAGTTCGTTCAAACCGGCACAAAGCCCCGAACGTCATGCACCGGTTCGCTTTCAAAGCGCGGTGCACATACGGGTTCGCGGGGGTGAGGGGTGTGCCGGTTGACGATTTCTGAATGCGCAGCAGTCAGCATGAGGAGATCGGCATACCCCTCGCCCACGCGCAGCCAGCCAATGTCTCTGCACCCGCTCCGCCCATGCCGACGTCCCAATGACAATCCGCGTCAAGTCAAAAACCAAATAAAAAGTGCCTCCACCGCTTTCATATGTTGAACAGTTAGCTATCACGAATAGAAACACCCTATGAACCACCAACCCAACACCGCCGACATCCAGTTCATCCTGCAAAACGTGCTGCAGGTCCAGCCCCAGTTGCAAGCGCTTGCGCCTTATGGCGAGGCCGATGCCGACCTGATGCAGCAGGTGCTGGAAGAGGCTGCACGCTTTGTGGCCGACAAAGTGGCCCCCATCCGCCGCGACGGTGACGAAATCGGGGCGCACTTTGCCAACGGCACCGTCACCATGCCCCCCGGTTCCAAAGAGGTGTATGCCGACTTCTGGCAAAACGGCTGGGCATCGTTGTCGTGCGCGCCCGAAGACGGCGGGCAGGGCCTGCCCGAGGTGCTCAACCAGGTGCTGTACGAAATGCTCAGCGCCGCCAACCACGGCTGGACCATGGCGCCCGGCCTGCTGCACGGTGCATACGAGTGCATCCGCCACCATGCCAGCGACGAGCTGAAAGCCGCCTACCTGTCCAAAGTGGCCAGCGGCGAGTGGCTGGCCACCATGTGCCTGACCGAGGCGCATGCCGGGTCCGACCTGGGCCTGGTGCGCACCAAGGCCACGCCTGTGGCCAACCCGTCAGCCGCCGACACCGCCCTGGGTGCGCCCTACAGCTTGGAAGGCACCAAGATTTTCATTTCGGGCGGTGAACACGACCTGACCGACAACATCGTGCACCTGGTGCTGGCCCGTTTGCCCGATGCGCCTCCCGGCCCGAAAGGCTTGAGCCTGTTCCTGGCGCCCAAGTTCATGCCCGACGGCAGCCGCAATGCCGTGGTGTGCGAGCGCATCGAAGAAAAAATGGGCATCCACGGCAGCCCCACGTGCGTGATGCGGTTTGACGGTGCCACCGGCTGGCTGGTCGGCCAGCACGGCAAGGGCCTGGGGGCCATGTTCGTGATGATGAACGCCGCCCGCCTGCACGTGGGCCTGCAGGGCGTAGGCCTGTTGGAAGCCGCCTGGCAAATGGCCAACGCCTATGCGCAAGAGCGCCGCCAGATGCGCGCGCCCGGCCCTCGCCCTGCCGATTCAGCAGGCCAGGCTGCCGACCTGATCATGGCGCACCCCGCCATCCGCCGCATCCTGGACACGCAGCGCGCATGGATCGACGCGGGCCGCGTGCTGGCCTACCAGACGGCGCTGGAGCTGGACCTGTCGCACCACCACCCCGACGCAGCCCGGCGCGAGCGCGCGTTGCGCTGGTGCAGCCTGGTCACGCCGGTGCTGAAAAGCGCGTTCACCGAGCAGGCCTTCCATGGCGGCAGCGATTGTCTGCAGGTGTTCGGCGGCCACGGCTACGTGCGCGAGTGGGGCATCGAGCAGGTGTTGCGCGACGCGCGCATTGCCATGATTTACGAAGGCACCAACGAAATCCAGGCCATCGACCTGCTGGTGCGCAAGGTGATGGGCGACCAAGGCCAGGCGCTGGCTGCGTTGCTGGGCGAGTTGCGTGCAGACGTGGCCGGACAAGGGACAGAATGCGCACCCGGTGGGGGTGAGGGTGGTGGTATGGCGGGCGCAGGCGCAGGCGGTTCGAGTGCGGGTACTGCTGCCGAGGTGGCCCGCATGGCCGACGCCTTGCAGGCGGCCACCACCGGCCTGCTGGCCAGGGCAGCGGCCTCGCCCGAACACGCCTACTGGGTGGCGGGTGACTACCTGCGCGCCGTGACGCTAGTGCTGATGGCCTGGGGCTGGGCGCGCATCGACCGTGCCAACGTGACGGGTGATGCACGCTGGTCCAACCCCAGCCATGCACTGCGGACCTGGGTGCTGCCCGAGTTCGAGATGCGGCTGAGCCTGTTGGCTGGTGCGTCAGGCCGTTGACGCAAGGGCAGCGGTCTGCGCTGCATCATCCTGTCAGGTGGCCGTTTGGCAGGTCTGCAAAAAAGGGGTTCCCATGGGTGTTCTGTCGCGTTCGTGGTGGCCCAAGTTGCCCGTGTTGCCCACCGTTTCCCAACTGGTCACGGTGCTGACGTTGGCAACCGTGCCCGCTGCGCAGGCGGTGGAGGCCGGGGTGACGGCCACCGAAATCCGCCTGGGTGCGTCAGCCGTGCTCAGTGGCCCGCTGGGGCCGCAAACGGCCGAATACGGCGCGGGCTCGCGGCTGTACTTCGACTGGGTCAACCAGAGCGGCGGCATCCACGGCCGCAAGATCAGCTACACCACGCTGGACGACGCGTTTGACGTGAAAAAAGCCGTCGAGAACACCCGCAAGCTGCTGGACGAGCAGCAGGTGTTCATGATTTACAACAACACCGGCACGGGGCACACGGCGGCCATCCTGCCGCTGGCGGTCGAGGCCCGCACCGTGGTGTTTTCCCCGGTGACCGGGGCGGCCGCCTTGCGTGACAAGTTCAACCGCTACCTGTTCCATGTGCGCGCCAGCTATGCCGACGAGGCGCGCTACATCCAGACGCAGCTGCGCCAGGTGGGCATACAGCGCGTGGCGCTGTTCTACCAGGACGACGCTTTTGGCAAGGCCTTGCAGGCCGAGGTGCTGAAAGCCGCCGCAGCGGGCGGTGTGCCGCTGGTGGCCGAAGTGGCGCTGGACCCCAAACAACCCGACTTCAAGGCCGCCGCACAGGCACTGGCGCGGGCCGAGCCGCAGGTGGTGATCATGGGCACAGGGGGCAGCACCTTCACCGAGCTGATCAAGGCCGTGCGGCAGACCACGGCCAGCCGCCCCAGCTTCTACGGTTTTTCGGTGGCGGGGTTGGAGGTCATCAAAACCGAGCTGGGCGAGGGCGCGCGGGGCACCGTGCTGGCCCAGGTGTTGCCTGCGCTGAACCAGCTGTCCACGCCTGTGGTGGCCGAGTACCACCGTCTGCTCAAACTCAAAGACCCCGGCGCCAAGCCGTCTGCGCCGCAGTTCGAAGGTTTCATCCAGGCGCGCATGGTGGTGGAAGGGCTCCGCCGCGCGGGCAAGAACCTGACGAGCGACACCTTCATTGCGGCGATGGAGGGCATGGGCGAGGTGTCGTTCGGCAAGTTCGTGGTGCGCTATGGCCCGCAAAACCACAACGGGTCGTCTTACGTGGACCTGGGCATCGTGGACCACCAGGGCAACCTGCGCTACTGATGGGGTGTGGGGTGGTTCATGGAGAGAATATGCAAAATAATGCATAATTCACGGGCTATCGACCTCATGCTGCCGCATTGAATTTGATGTAGATCAAATTTTCTTTGCAATATGGCAAAATAATGCGTGCATTTTGATGCGTGTGTGGAACAATACTGCATCAGTTCCCGCCACCACCTTGTTTTACCAGGAGACACGCATGAGCATCAATGAAGACACCATCGTCGAAGACAAAGCCGCGATCGACAGCGACCGGTTTGTCGAAGTCAGCTATGACGACGCCATCCCCAACAACGTCGATCTGTCATCAGACCGCCAGTTGCTCAAAGCGCTGGAAGGCTGGCACCCCAAATACCTGGAGTGGTGGAAAGACATGGGCCCCGAGGGCTTCCAGAACGCCGACGTGTACCTGCGCACAGCCGTGGGCGTGGACCCCGCCGGTTGGGCCAAGTTTGGCTACGTGAAGATGCCCGAATACCGCTGGGGCATTTTGCTGGCACCCAAGGTCGAAGGCCGCACCATCCCCTGTGGCCGCCACAAGGGCGAGCCCGCCTGGCAAGAAGTGCCCGGTGAATACCGCTCCCTGCTGCGCCGCCTGATCGTGGTGCAGGGCGACACCGAGCCTGCTTCCGTCGAACAACAGCGCTTCCTGGGTGCCACCGCGCCCAGCCTGTACGACATGCGCAACCTGTTTCAGGTGAACGTGGAAGAAGGCCGCCACCTGTGGGCCATGGTCTACCTGTTGGTCAAGTACTTCGGCAAAGATGGCCGTGAAGAGGCGCAAGCCCTGCTGGAACGCCGCAGCGGCCAGCAAGACAACCCACGCATCCTGGGTGCTTTCAACGAGCGCACGCCCGACTGGCTGTCGTTCTTCATGTTCACCTACTTCACCGACCGCGACGGCAAGATGCAACTCGCTGCACTGGCCGAGAGCGGTTTCGACCCCTTGAGCCGCAGCTGCCGCTTCATGCTGACCGAAGAGGCACACCACCTGTTCGTGGGCGAAACCGGCGTGGGCCGCACCGTGGAAGCCACCTGCGCAGCCATGGTCAAGGCGGGCATCACCGATCCGTACGACACCGAAGCCATCCGCAAGCTGGGTGTGGTGGACCTGCCACTGCTGCAACGCAAGGCCAACTTCCACATGTCCGTCACCCGCGACCTGTTCGGCTCCGAGATTTCATCCAATGGTGCCGAGTCATTCAGCTCCGGCCTCAAGGGGCGCTTCAACGAAGCCAACCTGAAAGGCGACGACCACCAGCTGACCGATGCCACCTACAGCGTGACCCGCGTGGTGGACGGCAAACTGGTGAACGAAGACGTGCCTGCCCTGCGCGCCATCAACTGCCGCCTGCTCGACGACTACATGGCCGATTGCCAAGGCGGCATTGACCGCTGGAACAAGATCATCGAAAAGGCCGGCATCAACTTCAAGTTCACGCAGCCATACAAGGGCTTCAACCGCAAGATCGGTGAATTCGGTGGCCACCGCATCAACACGGCAGGCGAGCTGATCTCCGAAGCCGAGTGGCAAGCCGGTGTGGGTAACTGGTTGCCCAACGAAGCAGACATGGATTTCATCAACTCCCTGATGAAACCCAATCACGAACCCGGCCAGTACGCCAGCTGGATTGCCCCTCCCCGCATGGGCATCAACCAGCAGCCCGTTGACTACGAGTACGTGAAGATTGACTGATCGGTGACTGCCTGCGAGGGCCAGACGCGATAAGCTTGTGGCTTTATCCCACAGCACGCCATGGCCCGAGCACCCGCAACCGCAGCGCAGGACACCGCTTCCCTGCCCACCCCCGAAGCGGATGCAGCCGCACCCGGCAGACTCGACACGGCGTTTCTCGAAACGCTGATCGGGTACAACGCCCGGCGTGCGGCTTTGACCATCATTGGCACATTCATGGAGCGCATGGCTGTTTACGGTGTGCGCCCGGTCGATTTCTCGGTGCTGTCGGTCATTGCGCACAACCCCGGCATCACTTCGCGTCAGCTGTGTGCCTGCCTGGGCCTGTTGCCCCCCAACCTCGTGACCATGCTCAACCAGCTGGAGCAGCGTGATCTGGTGGTGCGCCAGCCGCACCCGCACGACGGTCGGGCCATTGCCTTGTCGCTGTCTCCTCAAGGCCAAATCATGATGGCCGATGCCGAAGCCACTGCTCAGCAGCTTGAAATCGATGCCACTGGGGCGCTCACCGACGCGCAGCGTGCCACGCTCAAACGTTTGTTGAAGCTGGTGTACGCGCCGCCAGCCAAGGCCAAGGCGGCAGCCCGTGGCGCGAAGGCCAAGGCCAAATCCCGAACCGCCGATCCCGACACGGCTGCCTGAGCACGGCGCAGACCGTGCGTTTGGGCACGTTTGCCCCACAGACACCCCACGTTTACCTGGGCTTTACCGGGTGCTTCTACGCTTGGCTGCATTGCCGCTGAGCGCCGTGCACCATGACCCACATCAAACGATTTTTCTGGCTTTTTCTGTTGGCCCTGTCCGGGCTCTGGTGGTGGACCGACACCACGGCGTGGGCTGAGCTGCCCCACTTTTTTGCATGGCGTGCCGTGCTCATGCAAGTCAGCGGTGTGCTGGGCATGGGTGTGATGAGCGTGGCCATGGTGTTGGCCGTGCGGCCCGTGTGGTTCGAGTCCACGTTGGGTGGGCTGGACAAGATGTACCGCTTGCACAAGTGGCTGGGCATTGCCGGGCTGGTGCTGGCCATTGGCCACTGGTTGCTGGCCCAGGGCACCAAATGGGCCGTGGGCTGGGGCTGGTTGGCCCGACCGGCACGTGGCCCCCGGCCTGTGCTGCCGGAAGGCAGTTTGCAGCAGTGGTTGGTCACCCAGCGCGGCCTGGCCGAGGGGGTGGGCGAGTGGGCGTTTTACGCCGCCGTGCTGCTCATGACGCTGGCGCTGCTCAAACGCTTCCCGTACCGCCATTTCTTCAAGACCCACCACCTGATTGCCGTGGCCTACCTGGCGCTGGTCTGGCATTCGGTGGTGCTGCTGACGTTTGACTACTGGCGCAGCCCGCTGGGCGCTGTGATGGCCGTCTTGTTGCTGTCCGGGACCGTGGCTGCCATGCTGGTGCTGTTTGGCCGTGTGGCCACGCGCCGTCAGCTGGTGGGCGAGGTGGTGGGGGTGCGCCAGCACAGGCTGCTGAAGGTGCTGGCAATCGACATCCAGTTCCAGGGCCGTTGGGCGGGCCACGAGCCGGGGCAGTTTGCATTCGTCACCCTGCATGCCGACGAGGGGGCGCACCCGTACACCATTTCGTCAGACTGGCGCAACGACGGCTGCCTGACCTTCATCATCAAGGCGCTGGGCGACTACACCCGCACCCTGGCCCACCGCACGCGGGTGGGTGACGTGGTCAAGGTCGAAGGGCCGTATGGGCGCTTCAACTTCCAGGGCACGCAGCCGCGCCAGATCTGGGTGGGCGCGGGCATCGGCATCACCCCGTTCGTGGCGCGCATGAAAGCCCTGGCCAAAGCGCCTGACGGCAAAGCCATCGACCTGTTTCACACCACCGCAGTGTGGGACCCGCACGTGATGGAGCTGTTGGCAAAAGATGCCAGCGACGCCCGTGTGGCGCTGCATGCGCTGTGGGACGAGCGTGATGGCCTGCTGACGGCACAGCGCATCACCCGCCAGGTGCCCGACTGGCGCGATGCCGACGTGTGGTTCTGCGGCCCCAGCGCGTTCAGCCACGCGCTGAAAAAAGACCTCATGGCCATGGGCCTGTCTGCGGCGCGGTTTCACCAGGAGCTGTTCGAGATGCGCTGACGGTTGCGGCCTGCGCCTGCAGGCACAGGTGCTCCACCAACCGCGCCGCCGCCGGGGTGAGGTCGCCGTGGCGGCGAAAGCACACGGCAAATTCGCGCTGCGCCCAGTCGTTCCGCAGGCGCACCATGCGCACCTGGCCGGCTGACACGTACATCTGGCTCACCTGTTGCGGCACCACGCTGATGCCCAGGTTGGCACCCACCACGCGAAACGCCGCGTCGAAATTGGACACCACCACCCGGTAGCTCATGCTGCGCCCCGCTTTGCTTGCAGCGCGGTGCAGCATGGTGTACACGGCGGTGCTGGGCTGCAGGCCCACGTGGTCGTAGACCAGGGTGTCTTCAAACCACACGGCTTCGTGCTGGGCCAGCGGGTGGCCCAGGGGCACGGCCAGGGCCAGCTCGTCGCGGCGGTAGGGGCGGTGCTCCAGTCCGCCGAAATCGATGTTGCCCCAGCACACCCCCAGCGACACCGTGCCCTCGCGCACCATGGCCACGACGTCTTTGGAAAACCGCTCTTCGATGTCCACCTTGATGTCCTGGTGCAGTGGCTCGCGCATGAAGGCGGCCAGGTCGTCCAGCAGCGATTCGGCAATGGCCGAGGCGCTGGCCACCACCCGCACCTGGCCCTTCACCCCGCCTTTGAAGGCGGCCATGTCGGCCTCGATGCGCTCAAGGGTGAACAGCAGCGTGCGCGCGTGCTCCAGCAGAGCGCGGCCCGCAGGCGTGGGCACTGCGCCGCGCCGCCCGCGCACCAGCACGGGCGTGCCCAGCGTGTCTTCCAGCTGGGCAATGCGTTTGCTGATGGCCGAGGGTTCGATGTGCTCTTGCGCCGCCGCGCTTTTCATGTTGCCGCTGTCGCACACGGCCACCAGCAGGCGCAGGGTTTTCAGGTCCAGGTCGCGCATGGGGTTAACCCTTTGATTAAGTTCCAGCTGGGAATTTAATTGCTTCCTAAAGTTCACTTGATGTTCTGTATGGAAATCATAAACTGCCCAGCATGATTTCACTGCCCCCCCAAGCCGTCATCCGCGAAGTGGGCCTTCGCGATGGCCTTCAAAGCATCCAGACCGTTTTGCCCACCGCCCTCAAATGCGAATGGGTGAGCGCCGCCTTTGCTGCCGGGCAGCGTGAGATCGAGGTGGGCTCGTTCGTGCCTGCCCGCCTGCTGCCCCAGCTGGCCGACACCGCCGAGGTGCTGGCCCATGCCCAAACCCTGCCCGGGCTGAAGGCCAGCGTGCTGGTGCCCAACCTGAAAGGCGCCGAGCGGGCCATTGAATGCGGCGCGCACCTGATGATCCTGCCGCTGTCGGCCAGTCACGCCCACAGCCTGGCCAACCTGCGCAAAACGCCCGACGAGGTGGTGGACGAGATGCGCCGCATCCGCGCCGAGCGTGACGCGGCCGGTAGCCAAACGCTGATCGAAGGCGGTGTGGGCACCGCCTTTGGTTGCACCCTGCAAGGCGAGGTGAAGCCCACCGAGGTGCTGCGCCTGTTGGCCGCGCTGCTGGACGCCGGGGCCGACCGCGTCAGCCTGGCCGACACCGTGGGCTATGCCGACCCGGCCTCGGTCAGCCGCCTGTTCGAGCAGGCACTGCGCCTGGCAGGCGACCGCTTTTGCTGCGGCCACTTCCACGACACCCGTGGCTTGGCGCTGGCCAACGTGTTTGCCGCGCTGCAAACGGGCGTGACGCGGTTCGACGCGTCGCTGGCCGGCATTGGCGGCTGCCCGCACGCGCCCGGTGCCAGCGGCAACGCCGCCACCGAAGACCTGGCCTTCATGCTGCAAGCCGCTGGCGTGGCCACGGGCGTTGACCTGCCCCAGCTGCTGGCGCTGCGCCAGCGGGTGGTGAACTGGTTACCGGGCGAACAAACCCATGGGGTGCTGTGGCGTGCGGGTTTGCCCCAAAATTTATAAAAAATACGGCTTCAGCGCTTTATCAGAAAGCGTAACCAGCTCTTGTTTTTGATGAATGGCGCTTTGGGCTTGACGGGTTTGCGGTTGCCATGAACGTCACCCCAGTCACCGCGCGCGCGTCCCCTGTCAGCACCCATGAACACCGCCACCCGCACGTCTTTGAACCCAACCGCCAACCCAACCCTCAACATGACCACAGAAGCTCCTCCATCAAGCCTGCCGCTGGCAGGCGTGCGCGTCGTCGAATTCACCCACATGGTCATGGGCCCCACCTGCGGCATGATCCTGGCCGACCTGGGGGCTGAAGTCATCAAAATCGAGCCCCCCGGTGGCGACAAAACCCGCAACCTGCCGGGGCTGGGCATCGGGTTTTTCAGGTCGTTCAACCGCAACAAGAAGAGTGTGGTGTTGGACATTCACACACCCGAAGGCCTGGCCAACGCACTGGCAATCATCGGACAGTGCGACGTGTTGCTGGAAAACTTCCGCCCAGGCCTGATGGACAAGCTGGGCTTGGGGAGCGAGGCGCTGCGCGAGCGCTTTCCCCGCCTTATTTACGTGTCACACAAGGGCTTTTTGCCGGGGCCATATGAAAGCCGCCTGGCGCTGGACGAGGTGGTGCAGAACATGGCCGGCCTGACGTACATGACCGGCCCGGTGGGTCGCCCGCTGCGCGCGGGCACCTCGGTGAACGACATCATGGGCGGCATGTTCGGTGCCATCGGTGTGCTGGCCGCGCTGCGCGAACGCGACCGCGAAGGCGGCACCGGCCAGGGCCAGGAAATTCAAAGCGCGCTGTTTGAAAACTGCTGCCTGCTGGCTTCGCAGCACATGCAGCAGTTCCAGATGACGCGCGAGGTGCCGCCACCGTTCCCGTCGCGCATCTCGGCCTGGAGCGTGTACGACACCTTCACCGTGGCCAACGGCGACCAGCTGTTTGTGGGCGCGGTGAGCGACAAGCAATTTGCCACGTTGTGCCAGGTGATTGACCGGCCCGACCTGGCCAGCGACCCCGCCCTGGCCACCAACGCCCAGCGCGTGGCCGTGCGCCCCGCGCTGCTGGCCCAACTGGCCGACACCCTGCAACACCACGATCTGGAGACCCTTTGCGCCCAGCTGCAAGCCGCCGGGTTGCCCTACGCCAAGGTGGTGCGCCCCGACCAGCTGGTGCATGACGAACACCTGATTGAAAGCGGCGGCCTGGTGCCCATGCAGACCGAAGACGGTGGCACCACGCAAGTGGTGCTGCTGCCCCTGCTGATGGGCGGCCGTCGCCCCGGCGTGCGCCACCCGCTGCCCGCCGTGGGCGAGCACACCGCCGAGGTGCTGGCAGGCTTGCACCGCCGCTGAGCGCTGAGGCCCGAACAAGGTTCGCAAGCCTTCAGTGTCGGATCAAAAAACCGATCAAACGATCGTTCAAGAAGCCTTCAAGCCACGGTCTGCCTACCCTCTTTTTCCACACAACACCCACGGAGACAACCCATGAACGCCTTCAACTTCACCCGCCGCACCGCCCTGGCCTGGGCCGCTGCTGCCGCCTTCTGCGGTGCCGCCCAAGCACAAGCGCCCTCCACCCCGTTGCGCGTCATCTTGCCCGTGGGTGCGGGTTCGGGGGTGGACGTGATCGTCCGCTCGGCGCAGGTGGCGCTGTCCAAAGCCTTGGGCGGCCAGGCCGTGGTGGTGGAAAACCTGCCCGGCGCGGGCGGCATCACCGGCACGTCTGCGCTGGTGAAAGCCGCGCCCGACGGCAACACGGTGGCCTTTTTGTCGAACAACCACGCCGTCAACCCCAGCGTGTTCAAAAGCCTGCCCTACGACAGCCTGAAAGACCTCACCGCCATCAGCGTGGTGGGGGCCACGCCGTTCGTGCTGGTGGCCAACCCCACCCGATTCCCGGGGGCCGGCGCCAAGGAGATGCAGGCGCAGCTGAAGGCCGATCCGGGCAAATACAACATGGGCTCGTCGGGCAACGGCACCATCATTCACTTGGCCGGTGAGATGGTGGTGGACGCCATGGACGTGACCGTGCAGCACGTGCCCTACAAAGGCATGGGGCCCATGATGACCGACATCATTGGCGGCCAGATTGACTTTGGCGTGGCCGCGGTGCCCGCCGTGCAAGGCCACATCGCGTCGGGTCGCATGAAGGCTATCGGGGTCACCGGTAAAAACCGCGTGGCATCGCTGCCCAACGTGCCCACCCTGGCTGAACAGGGTTACCCCGATGTGGATGTGGGCGGCTGGTTTGTGATGGTGGGGCCCAAAGGCCTGCCACCGGCGCAGGTGAAGCGCCTGCACGAAGCCGTGGTGACCGCCTTCAACGACCCCGACGTGAAGGCCGCCATGGTCAAGCAGAACAACGAAATAGCCCCCACCACACCCGAAGCCGCCACGGCCATGCTGAAGTCCGAGCAGGAACGCTACGCGCGCCTGGTGGCCAAGGCCGGTATCAAGCTGGATTGAGGTTCGGTGTCAAGCGGCCGTCACGGGCAGCCTGATGCCGCCAACCAGTTGGCAAGCAAGCCCAGGTTCACCGGCCCCTGGGTGCTGCGTGTGTTCAGGTACACAAGCTGCTGATCGGTTGCCGCCACGGCCAGGTAACTTGCGCTGCCTGCGTAGTACCGGTATGCATAGTCGCCCAGGGTGACTGAGAACAACGGCGCAGGTGTGAGCACATCGGGAAGCTGTTGTTCGCCCCACTTGAACACGCAGTCAATTCGTTGCATCAGGCTGGGGGACGTGGTCGCCACATCGATCAGCTGGACGCTTCGGGCCGGTATGGAAAGGGTGGCCGTTGCAACGCCTGCCGTCACGGCCGCAGCCACCGGGGTGCCGGTGGTCACGGTCTGGGCAAGGGCTTGCAGGTTGCTCGGGTTCACAACGGCCGGGGAGCCGGTGGTGGACAGCTCCACCACATTGGCTGCGGGTTGGCTGGTGGTCAACGTGACCTGTGAGCCTGTCAGCCCTTTCAGGCGGAGTGTGTAGCGCTGGCTCGTGGTCGTGTCGTTGGTCACGACCACGGTCTGCCCGTTCGCTCGCCGGGCGGCAAGGGCCATGATGGGCAGGGCATCCGAGGCCAGGCCATTTGCACACGTGCTGCCCTGGCACACCTGGGTGGCCAGGCTGGTGGCGCCACGCAGGCGTGCATGCGCCCAGAACGCCCATGCCGAGGGGTTGATCCGTGCTTTGCCCGAGGTGGTCGTGAAGTCGAACAAGGACATGATGGGGACACCCGCATAAAAATGCGCGGCGTCGATGTTAAATGTCGGGTCTTGCATCAGCGTCAGCACGCCACTGGCAAAAGACTGTGTTCGGGGCTCGGCATAAAAGTCGTTGCCACACTGTGTGCCCAGGCCGATGTTCCATTCCGTGATGTGCAGGGGCTTGCCCGTGGCACCCTGGTTGTCGGCCAACGACCTGAGCGACCGCAGGAAGGTGCCCGCCGAGGTCAGCGTGGCCGTGGAGCAGCTGTTGTAGAGGTGCGCAGAAAAGAAGTCCAGGTTGCTGGCCCCGACTGCCGCGACAAACCCGTTGGCCGGGTTGCCTGTGACCGTGCTGCTGGTCAGGATGCTGCGCGTGAAGCCGGGGCCGCCGATGCGGACCGTTTTGCCCGCCGCCGCCGCTGCCGCGCGCACGCGTGTGACCGTTTCGACATACAGCGTGTGGAAATCAGGGGCAGTGCCTCGCCAGAATCCACCGTCCGGTTCGTTGAACACCTCGACGAACACGGGGTCAACGGCAATGCCCGGCGTGGGCTTGAAGGTGCCAATGACGTGTTTGTAGATGTTGGTGGCCACCTTGGCCCAGGCAACGGGATCGCTCGTGTCGTTGGGGCCGTTGTAGCTCTCGCCCAGGCGCAGGTATGTCTGCGCACCCGTCGCCATGGCCTCGGCCAGCGTCTGATCGACTGCGGTGAAGTTGTAGTGGTCGGGGTTGTTCAGGTCGGCATCGGCCGAAGAACTGGGTGTCCAGCTGAAATGTGGGATGGCACCGGTGCCTGTCAGCTCACAACCGGCAACAGCCTGTGCAGGCGTGACACCCACGTTCAACTTCGTGGCGGGGGCATAGATGGCGCACAGGTCCACCCCCGCATCGTGCAGCCTGATCTGTGACACCCCGAACGCGGTGTACAGGCTGCTGGCATCGATGTTGGCGCCAGGTGTCCGTGCGCTGAACGAAGGCTTTTTGTTGACGCCAAACACGTCCCTGATGGCCCCTGTCGGCTGGGCGGCATCCACCTCCAGGCTCAATCCGCTGGTTTGCCCTGTCGCGTGGCCGGACAGCGCCACCATGCAGGCCGAAACAAACCACAGGCGGGGGCCTGAAAGGCGGGTCAGTCGTGTCAAGTGTGCAGGCATGGTGATGCTCCCAGTTCAACGTAGGCATATGTTGCCGTTGTTTGGGCCGGGTGTGCAAGCCCAGCAGGCGCGGGCTTGCGGTACGGGTCAACCGACTCGTCAGCGCACGGCCGCTCCCAGCCGCCACAGCGACGTGACCTCGGCCGCCCGGGCCGCGTGCAGCGCGTCGGTGGCTTTCGTGGCCTTGCCGTGCACGGGGCGGGTGTCCAGTTTGCCCAGCACGGTCAGCCCGGCCTCGGCCACCCAGGCCAGCAACTCGGCACGCGAGCGCAGGCCCAGGTGCTCGGCCAGGTCGGACAAAATCAGCCAGCCCTCGCCACCGGGTGACAGGTGCGCTGCCAGACCTGCCAGGAAGCCCTTCAGCATGCGGCTGCCCTCGTCATATACGGCCCGCTCGATGGGCGAGCTGGCGCGTGCGGGCAGCCAGGGCGGGTTGCACACCACCAGCGGCGCGGTGCCAGGGGGGAACAGGTCGGTTTGCAGCAACGTGACCTGTTCGGTCACGCCCAGTTGTGCCAGGTTGGCGCTGGCGCAGAGCAGGGCGCGTGGGTCCTGGTCGGTGGCCACGATGTGGCTCACACCCCGGCGCGCCAGCACGGCCGACAGCACACCCGTGCCCACCCCGATGTCGAACGCACCTGCCATGCCCCTTGGCGCACCCGTCGGCGCATACGTTTCTGCGACCGTGTGTGTGCCCGTTGGTTTGCCTGTCTCTGAGCCCGTTTGTGCGCCCGCTTGCAGAGCCGCCTGAGGCAACGGTGCGCGTGCCACCAGGTCCACATACTCGCCTCGCGCAGGCGAAAACACCCCGTAGTGCGGGTGGATGCGGTTGTGGGGCGCCGCGCCCAGCGCGGCCACTTCCACGCCCACACGCCGCCATTCTTCGGCGCTGCTCAGCCCCAGCAGTTCGCGCAGCGAGATCACGCTGGCGGGTGTGTCGGGCGTGGCCGGGCCCCAGGCGTGGGCGCAAGCCTGGCGCACGTCGGGGGCCCGGCGCAGGGCCATGCCGTAGTCGGCCTCCAGGGGCATCAGCAGCATGCCCAGCACCCGTGCGCGTTGGGCCTGGGCCTGGCGGTGCTGGTGAAAAGCGTCGGCCGTGCCTGCGGCCGGCTTGGGGGCTTCCAGCACCGTTTTGCGGCGCTTGCGCTGGGGCACGGCATCGCAACGGCGGGCCATGGCCTGCAACAGCTGGCGGGCGTTGAAAAAGTCGCCCGCCCACAGCATGGCGGTGCCCGCGCAGGCGTGGCGATAGGCCTCGTCGGCGGTGGTGGTGTCGTTGGCCATCACCACTCGCAGGGGGGCGGCTGCGCCGCGTTCGGAGCGCCACTGCGCGGCGTGCGACACGCCGTCTTGCACCCAGGTGATGTGGGGCAGGGCGGTGGGCGCAGGGGTGGTTGGGGCCGCTGAGGGTGCCGGCATGCCGGGAAGATGAGAGGAGGGCATGCGGGCAATCAGAGGTAGAGGTGGACTCATGCCGGTGGGCTCATCCCGCCGGTGAAACCACAGATGCCCTATTTTTGCAGATGGACAACGGCCACGCCCCATTTGAGCGCGCCACGCACCTTGGCGGCGCGCGCCACCGGTGCCGCGCCCTGTGCCGGGGCTGGTGTGTATCGCTCAAAGGTGCTGAGCCTGGGTTCAGCCCCCTTTTCTTTTGGCACACCTGTTGCTAATCTGTTGGCAAAGTTGACCAAACGGTCAACTTCAATTTCACCCCTCAGGAGCCGTCAGCGTGTCCACCCCCTCATTGCCCGATGTTCGCCCCGGCCGACTCAGTGCCGACGCGTGCGCCACCCGGTTTGCACAAGCCACCACCCCGCCCATGACCCCGTCGCAAGCCCTGCTGGAAGCAGAGCGCTGCCTGTATTGCTTTGACGCGCCCTGTGCCACCGCGTGCCCCACGGGCATCGACATCCCGTCGTTCATCCGTCGCATTGCCGAGGGCAACGAACGTGGCGCGGCCCGCCAGATCCTGGAGGTCAACCCCCTGGGTGGCCTGTGCGCCCGCGTGTGCCCCACCGAAGACCTGTGCGAAAAGGTCTGCGTGCGCAACACGCAAACCGGTGTGCCCGTGGCCATTGGCCGCCTGCAACGCCACGCCACTGACGCGCTGATGGCCAGCAGCCGCCCGCAAGTGTTCACCCGCGCAGCGCCCACGGGCAAGCGCGTGGCCGTGGTGGGGGCGGGCCCGGCGGGCCTGGCCTGTGCTCACACGCTGGCCCGCCATGGGCACGACGTGACCGTGTTCGACGCGCACGCCAAACCGGGTGGCCTGAACGAATACGGCCTGGCCACCTACAAAGTGGCTGACAACTTTGCCCAGCGCGAGGTGCAGTGGTTGCTGGACATCGGCGGTATCACCCTGCAACCCGACTGGGTGCTGGCCACCGCAGCACAACTGACCACGCTGCAATACGATTTCGACGCCGTGTTCCTGGGCGTGGGCCTGGCCGACACACACCGCCTGGGCGTACCCGGCGAAGACCTGGGGGGCGTGCAAGACGCGGTGGCCTTCATCGCCACCTTACGCCAAGCCGCCGACAAAGCCACCGTGCCCGTGGGCCGCCGCGTGGTGGTCATCGGTGGCGGCATGACCGCCGTGGACGCCGCCGTGCAAAGCAAGCTGCAGGGGGCCGAGTCGGTCACGCTGGTGTACCGGCGCGGGCAGGCCAGCATGTCGGCCTCCCAGGACGAGCAAGACTGGGCGCTCAAGCACGGCGTGGTCATCCAACACTGGCTGGCCCCCACTGAGCTGCAGGGCAACACCGAAGGCCACGTTACAGCGGTGCGCTTTGCCCGCCAGGCTGTCACCAACGGCAAGCTGGCCCCCACTGGCGACACCGTGGAGCTGCCTGCCGACACGGTGCTGAAGGCCATTGGCCAGACGCTGGGCAACGCCTGGCTGGCCGACACCGGCCTGTCGCTGACCGACGGCCGCATTGCGGCGGATGACAACGGCCAAACCAACCTGCCCGGCGTGTGGGTGGGCGGCGACTGCCGCGCCGGGGGCCTGGACCTGACCGTGGAAGCCGTGGCGCACGGCCACTGCGCAGCCCTGGCCATCCACCAGGCGTTGAGCTGACCGGCCCTTCGCCATGACCCTGGCACCTGATCGTCCATGCCGCAGGCCACAGGCCCGCATGGGCACTGGTTTTCAAGCATTTTTGGCCTCTACCGCTTTATTTATAAGCGTGAACAGCTACTTATTTCGGAGTAACCGCCATGGCTGACCTCAGCACCACTTTCGCGGGCATCACCAGCCCCAACCCTTTCTGGCTGGCATCTGCGCCGCCCACCGACAAAGCCGTCAACGTCAACCGCGCGTTCGAGGCGGGCTGGGGTGGCGTGGTCTGGAAAACCCTGGGCGAAGCCGGCCCACCCGTGGTCAACGTGCACGGCCCGCGCTACGGCGCGCTGCTGTCCAACGACCGGCGGCTGCTGGGCTTCAACAACATCGAGCTCATCACAGACCGCGACCTGGAAACCAACCTGCGCGAAATTGCCGAGGTCAAACGCCTGTGGCCCGACCGCGCGCTGGTGGTCTCCCTCATGGTGCCCTGCAACGAAGCGTCGTGGAAAGCCATCCTGCCCCGCGTGGAAGACACCGGCTGCGATGGCATTGAACTCAACTTTGGCTGCCCCCACGGCATGAGCGAGCGCGGCATGGGCGCTGCCGTGGGCCAGGTGCCCGAGTACATCCAGATGGTGACGGCCTGGTGCAAGCAGTACAGCAAGCTGCCGGTGATCGTGAAGCTCACGCCCAACATCACCGACATCCGCTTCCCCGCCCGCGCCGCCAAGGTCGGTGGGGCCGATGCGGTCAGCCTCATCAACACCATCAACAGCATCATCGGCGTGGACCCCTACAGCCTGACCATGGTGCCCAGCACCGGCGGCGTAGGCAGCCACGGCGGTTACTGCGGCCCGGCGGTCAAACCCATTGCGCTCAACATGGTGGCCGAAATCGCCCGTGACCCGCAGACCGCTGGCATCCCCATCAGCGGCATCGGCGGCGTGGGCACTTGGCGCGACGCGGTGGACTTCATCGCCCTGGGCGCGGGCAACGTGCAGGTGTGCACCGCCGCCATGGTCTACGGCTTCAAAATCGTGCAGGAGATGGCCAGCGGTCTGTCCGACTACATGGACGAAATGGGCTTCAAGAGCGTGAGCGAAATCGTGGGCCGCGCCGTGCCCACCGTGAGCGACTGGCGCTACCTGAACCTGAACCACGTCAGCAAAGCCGTCATCGACCAAGACAAATGCATTGACTGCGGCCGCTGCCACATCGCCTGCGAAGACACCAGCCACCAGGCCATCTTTGCCGTGAAAGACGGTCAGCGGCACTTCGAGGTGAACGAGGCCGAATGCGTGGGCTGCAACCTGTGCACCCTGGTCTGCCCCGTGCCCGAATGCATCACCCTGCGCCACCTGGCCCCCGGCGAAGTGGACCAGCGCACAGGCAAGCCCGTCAGCGACACGCCCATGAACTGGACGCAACACCCCAACAACCCGATGCGGGCCTGAGCACACCCGCATGCCCCCACCGGTTTGACGACAGGCGTGACACACCGGCTGGCAAGACCCTTGCATGGGGCAGGCCAGCGGTGTGAAATGCCTTCCCAGCGCAATTCATTTACCCGCACCCCATTTCCAGGAGACATTCATGAGCGCAGTGCTGATTCAGGGCGGAACCGTGGTCAACGCCGACCGCGAATTCAAAGCCGACGTGTTGTGTGTGGACGGCCAGATCGTGGCCGTGGGCACCGGGCTGGACGCCCCTGCCGGAGCCACGAAACTGGACGCCAGCGGCCAGTACGTGCTGCCCGGCGGCATCGACCCGCACACGCACATGCAGCTGCCCTTCATGGGCACGGTCACCATGGACGACTTCTACAGCGGCACGGCGGCGGCCATGGCGGGGGGCACCACCACCATCATCGACTTCGTCATCCCCAACCCGCAGCAGCCGTTGATGGAGGCCTACCAGACCTGGCGTGGCTGGGCCGAAAAGGCCGCATCCGACTACAGCTTCCACGTCGCCATCACCTGGTGGGACGAGCGCGTGAAGCGCGACATGGGCACCCTGGTGCAGGAAGAAGGCGTCAACAGCTTCAAGCACTTCATGGCCTACAAAAACGCCATCATGTGCGACGACGAAACGCTGGTGAACAGCTTCCGCCGCTGCCTGGAGTTGGGGGCCATGCCCACCGTGCACGCCGAAAACGGCGAGCTGGTGTTTCTGCTGCAACAGGAAATGAAAAACCTGGGCGTGCTTGGCCCCGAGGGCCACCCCCTGAGCCGCCCGCCCGCCGTGGAGGGCGAGGCCGCCCAGCGCGCCATTGCCATTGCCAACGTGCTCAACGTGCCCATCTACGTGGTGCACGTGTCGTGTGAAGAGGCCGCCTCGGCAATAGCCCGCGCCCGCGCCGCCGGGCAGCGCGTGTACGGCGAGGTGCTGGCCGGGCACCTGGTGGTGGACGACAGCGTCTACCGCCACGCCGACTTTGCCACCGCCGCCGCGCACGTCATGAGCCCGCCTTTCCGCGAAAAAACGCACCAGGAAGCACTGTGGCGCGGCCTGCAATCGGGCAGCCTGCACACCACCGCCACCGACCACTGCACCTTCTGCGCCGAGCAAAAGGCCGCCGGACGGTTCGACTTTTCCAAAATCCCCAACGGCACCGGCGGCGTGGAAGAACGCATGCAGGTGCTGTGGGAAGCGGGCGTCAACACCGGGCGCTTCACCCGCAGCGAGTTCGTGGCCATCACCTCGGCCAACGCCGCCAAGCTGTTCAACCTGTACCCGCGCAAGGGCTGCGTGGCCGTGGGGGCCGACGCCGACCTGGTGTTGTGGGACCCCGCCGCCACGCGCACGCTGTCGGTCAAGACCCAGCACAGCCAGGGCGACTACAACATCTTCGAAGGCCGCACCGTCACTGGCGCTCCCAGCCACACCCTGAGCCAGGGCAAGCTGGTGTTTGCCAACGGCGACCTGCGGGCCGAGCGCGGCGCGGGCCGCTATATCAAGCGCCCCGCCTTCACCGGCACCACGGGCCAGGGCAGCCACTTTGAGTCGCTGGCCCGCAAGGCCAAGCTGGCCGTGCCCACGGCAGTGGTGCGCTGACGCTGCGCCCAGCCAAGCCAAGCCAAGCCAAGCCAAGCCAAGCCAAGCCAAGCCAAGCCAAGCCAAGCCAAGCCAAGCTCAGCTCAGCTCAGCTCAGCTCAGCTCAGCTCAGCTCAGCTCAGTATTTCGAATTTTTAAGCTTTTTTGGCCTCTAACGCTTATTTGGAAAGCGTGAGCAGCTGCCAAATCAGGAGTAACGAATGATCACCTCAGCCACCACCGCTCCCAGCGCGATTGACCTCTCCACCCTGCGCATCAACGGCGACCGCCTGTGGGCCAGCCTGATGGAGCTGGCCCAGATCGGTGCCACCCCCAAGGGCGGCGTCTGCCGACTGACCCTCACCGACCTGGACAAACAAGGCCGGGATCTGGTGACGCGCTGGGCGCGCGAGGCGGGCATGAGCGTCACGGTGGACAAGATCGGCAACGTCTTCATGCGCCGCCCCGGGCGCACCAACGCCTTACCGCCCATCATGACCGGCAGCCACATCGACACCCAACCCACCGGCGGCAAGTTCGACGGCAACTACGGCGTGCTGGCGGGCATCGAGGTGGTGCGCACGCTGAACGATCACGGCATCGAGACCGAAGCGCCCATTGAAGTGGCCTTCTGGACCAACGAGGAAGGCAGCCGCTTTGTGCCCGTGATGATGGGCTCAGGCGTGTTCGCCAAAGCCTTCACACTCGAACACGCCTACGCCGCCACCGACACCGAAGGCAAAACCGTCAAAGACGAACTCGCCCGCATCGGCTACATCGGCACCGAAGAACCCGGCGACCACCCCATCGGCGCGTACTTCGAAGCCCACATCGAACAAGGCCCGGTGCTGGAAGATGCCGACGTGACCATCGGCGTGGTGCAAGGCGTGCTGGGCATCCGCTGGTTTGACTGCACCGTGACGGGCATGGAAGCCCACGCAGGCCCCACCCCCATGCACCTGCGCAAAGACGCCATGCAAGTGGCCACCCACCTCATGCAAGAAGTGGTGGCCGCCGCCCACCGCCACCCGCCGCATGGCCGGGGCACCGTAGGCATGGTGCATGTGTTTCCCAACAGCCGCAACGTCATCCCAGGCCGGGTGAAGTTCAGCATCGACCTGCGCAACAGCACCGACGCGCTGGTGGACACCATGGTCGATGAGGTGAAGGCCTATGCGAAGAAGCTGGAAACAGAGACCGGGCTGACGATTCAGATTGACCTCGTGTCCAGCTACCCGGCCCAAGGCTTTCACCCCGACTGCATAGCCGCAGTAGAACGCGCAGCAAAAGACCTGGGCTACAGCCACATGCCCGCAGTGTCAGGCGCTGGGCACGATGCGGTGTACACCGCCCGGCTGGCCCCCAGCGGGATGATCTTCATCCCCTGCAAAGACGGCATCAGCCACAACGAGATCGAGGATGCCAAGCCTGAGCACGTGGCCGCCGGGTGCAATGTGTTATTGCGGGCGATGTTGGAGCGGGCTGGGTGAGGGAGAATGTTCGACGTAAGGTCGAACTGCCGCAGGCCGCCCCTTGAACGACCTGTTAGACATCCTCCAGCATTCATGTGTGAAGTGAGCATAGTCAATAGGGGCTAAGACGCCTAACGTCAAAGCTGCCCGGCACGCAGCCAGCACCGCGAAGCGGTATTCTGCGGGTGCGTGTCCGCGCCGAGCAACATGTTAAACATCGCTTTGTAAAAGGTCTCACCAGTCAAAACTCTCGACTTGGATACCCTGACCAGTTTGCCGAACGACCCTTAGTTTTGAGTTTTTTACGTCGATGTGCCAGTCGGCTGACTGCGGCACTTTTACAAGAGGAACGAGAACGCCAGTTTTTTTCTCCGCGACGAATAAAACAGACTCCTTGCGATCTTCGACCGTGACAACGACGAGAACCTTACTTCTTGGCTCACGCTTTGCCACGTTTTCATTATTCTTAATGCGATAGCTGGCATCGTTTGTAAACGTGATCGCGCCGTCTTTGAAACCGGTCTCGAACACTACTGAGCTAATGACTCCCACTGGCGGCTCGTGAAACAGGAGTCGTGATTTATTTGTGGAAGGATCGAAAACGGCAATGTTCAGCGGCGCTGGATTCGACTGTTTGCTGCCAAGAAAGCCACGATCTCCACTATCAGGTTTTTCCACAGATTTGAAATAGAGTCCAGTAGCTGGGTCGTAAGTGTCTATTCGCTCGGTGCGATAGTAGTCGCCAGCAAACACGTTTGAACTTACAAAAATGCATAGTAAGAGCAGGAAGCGCATGGTCGATGATTGTGATGTTTAACGTTTGAATTCACCGGCCTTGCGCGGCTTTATGCGCAAGGTCCGGTGGAATGATGGGTTCGATGTCATGTGTTCGCAGGCACAGGCGCGGGCTCGATACGGAGTTTGCTCAACTCATGAGTGAGAAACCCAGAATCAGCTTCTGGGGCAAGCAAGATTTCTCGAATTGCCACATTGGCGATGGCCTCCCTGAAATCGAATCCAAGTTGCAAGGAGGGTGGAAATTGAATCAGGGTGCCGTCTCTTAGCGCGAACTGGCCAACGCCGATGGCAGATAGGGAAATGCGAAACTCATTTTCTTCGCGGAAGCGAGTGGCATCTTTGATGTACGTGTAAAGGATTGGATTGGACAGATAGTGCTCGTTTGTTCGATGGCTGTCCCAATCAACATAGTTAACTAGACCATAATTTACATCGAATATTTGGCGGCAGACATTTCCTCCATATAGAAGTGCAGCCCCTTCAGGGTTCAGCGCGCGATTGAGTAAGGCTTTCAGCTTACCGAAATCGAACACGACGCAGACTTTGCCCTTCTCACTTCCGTTGCCGTAGTTGTTCCAGATGTAATCAGAGTTCGAGGTAGAAAAACAGCAAGCATAGGTTCTCGCCCGCGATTGATCGTAGTAATGCGCCGCCGAAAAGTCAGGTGCATTTTCAAACCGTACTGCGGCATTTGCCGGTTGATCTTTCGGCAACTGTCGCCCGTCGTTCTCATCGGCGTTTGGAAAGTCTGAGTAGCTGTCGACGCGGTTGAAGTAAAGATAATTGCCAGTGACTGAGCGCAATAGGTTTTCAACCGTCATGACCTTGTATAGCAATTGGCCCTCGGGAGGAATGAGCAAGAGTGGCGCGTGCGGCTCAACGCTTCCTAAAGGGGCAAGAGGGCGTTGGGAATGCTCTGGCATGTTCATCTCGAATTCCGACAACGTTTCATACGCGCTGACATGACGCCGAACGTAATGTATCCCGCAGAACCTGCGGAATAAAACGGTCAGTGCGGGATATTCTTGTCACGGCTTCCTCCTGATTCCTTTTGTAAATCAATGGCTTGTGGGTTGGCTGATGCGTTGGCAGCCTAATAAAAGCACCGACAAACCCGGCATCATTCTGCCGCACTCGAATACCTGTTGCAGGTTCTTCGAAGGTTGATCAAAATTCATAGCTATTACTGCTTTTGATATATGAGGTAAATACATATTTCGTTCATGAAATACCCCATTCACCGCCCCAACAAGAACCCCACCACAAACCCCTCCCGTTCCTGCGCCGCCAATTCCAGCACCTGAGCCATGCCGACGTCATGTAGTCGTGTACCAGCCGGTTTCGCAGATACGCTTCTAGCGTACAATTTCCAGCATGGTTTTTGTTGAGCTCCCCATCTTTGTGCGCTGTGCTGGGGAGCTGTTCACTGACGATGACCTGCGTGGGTTGCAAGTAACGTTGCTGGAGAACCCGGCTGCAGGTGACTTGATTCCGGCTGGACGTGGGCTACGGAAATTGCGCGTGCCATTGCCCGGCAGAGGTAAACGTGGCGGTGCTCGGGTGGTTTACTACCACTGGGTCAGCCATGAGCAGTGCTATCTGGTCTATGCCTATGCCAAGAACGTGGCATCCGACCTGACAAAAGTCCAGTTACAGCGTTTGGCCGATGTCATCGATGCGGAGTTGAGTCACCATGAACGATAAACAATTTGATGAACTGCTGGGCAGCGTGCGTGACATGGGGCGTCACATGCGTGGCGAACACGTTTCAGGCGTGGTTGTGCGTGAGTTTCCGGAGCCAGATGTCAAAGCCATTCGGGAGCGGACCGGTCTGAGCCAGACCCGTTTTGCTTACCTGATTGGTGTGAAGCCCAAGACGCTGCAGAACTGGGAACAACACAGGGTTCGGCCAGCAGGCCCAGCGCGCGCTTTGCTGAAAATTGTGGATGCCAACCCGAATGCCTTGTCAGCGCTACATGCCTGAGGGCAGCAGCCCGTGGGTGACCAGGGCGCCAAAGGCGTCGTAGGCGGACACCGGCACGGGGTGGCCCTGGTCTTTCAGCATGCGTTTGGCTTTGCCGATGGCGTTTTCAATCAGCACTTGGAGCGCGTGCAGCACGCCGCCTTGCTCCAGTAGTGACAGTTGATCCCCTGCCTGCAAGGCTTGGCGGGCCTGGTCCAGCCGAGCTTGCTGTTCAGCCGCGATGCGGCGGGTTTCCGCATGGTAGATGTCGTCACGCATGGGCTTGGTCCCAGTAGAAGTCTTCCAGCTCGCGCCAGGTGCGGCGCAAAAAGCGCTCCCAGGCCAGGGTGTTGTCGCCATGCAGCACCACGCCTTCTTCGGCCACGGCGGCGCGCATGGCCAAGTTGGCGCGGCGCAGTTCGATCAGGTCCACCGCCTCCTCGGGCACATGCAGGGCGCTGGCCATCTGGCGGCGCAGGGTTGATGCGTCGGCGGGCATGGCGGTGACAAGCCTCACTGCGGTTGCATGGCCTTGTCCAGCAAGGCCAGCCCTTCGGCTTCGCGGCCTGCCCCTTGGCTGGCGCGAACGCGAAAACGGGTTTCCGCATCGAATTCGGCCAGCATGAGGGTGGTCATCTCGTCAATCAATCGGTTGAGCGGTGTGCCTCGGCTGGCCGCCAGGGCTTTGAGTCGGCGGTGCTTGTCGTCGGGCAGGCGGACGGTGAGTGCGGCCATGTCAAATCTCCTTCAGGAAAGCTTCGGGGGTCATCACTTGCAACCCGGCAAAGGGGAGTTGCCCGCTTCGCAAGTCACGCACGTTGCGGCTGACGATGAACGGGGCACCTGCGGCCACGGCCAGCTCGATCAGGTGGTTGTCACTCTCGTCACGCAGGTTGGGCCGCCACAGGTAGTACACCCGGGTCCATTCGCAGCGAGCCAGAAACACGTCAAGCAAGGTGCTGCGCTCAGCACCTGTCAGCGGACTGTTGGCAAACAGGTCGGAACGGCTCAGCACATCTTCCAACTCGGCCATCAATGCCGCGCCCATCACGGGCACTACCACCCCTGTCAAGCAGGCACGAACGACGGCATTGCAAGCACCTGCGCCGATGCAAGCACCCACAAGCACGTTGGTATCGATCACTGCACGCATGGCTCATGGTAGCAAAAATGCCACCACATAACCGACAGAACCGCAGACTCTCTCTGCTTGCCTCCGCCAGAGGATCGCCAATACCTGAGCATGATAGATTGCGGTGATCATTCAAGTATCTATTCAAAAATTCATTCAAACACGATGACCACCCACGCCGACCGCATCCGCCTGATCCTGGCCCGTGGCCCCGCAGGTGCGCGCCAACTGCTTGAAAACATGGGGGATATCAGCCAACCCACGCTGTCGCGCGCCTTGGCCGCCATGGGTGACGAGGTGGTGCGCTGGGGGGCGGCCCGATCCATTCAGTACGCGCTGCGCGACACGGGGCGGGGCGTGGGCGATGTGCCCATTCACCGCGTGGGGGCCGATGGCACCCTCCAACCTTTGGGCGTGCTGGTGCCGGTGCGGCCCGACGGTTTTGTGATGCAGCAAACCGACGGTGCCACCCTGCACAGCGACAGCCTGCCCTGGTGGCTGCTGGACATGCGGCCCCAGGGCTTTTTGGGCCGTGCCTATGTGGCCCAACATGCGCAAGCCCTGGGCTTGCCACCCAGCCTGTCCGACTGGCGCGATGCCCACGCCCTGCGTGCACTCATGGCCCACGGCCATGACGCGGTGGGCAACCTGCTGTTGGGCGACTTGGCCCGCGACCAGTTTCTCCACAACCCTGTGCCCGAGCCCATCGCCCAGGCGCACAAGGGCGAGCGTTATGCCCGCTTGGCAGAAGCCGCCGCCCGGGGCGAGCAGCCCGGCTCGTCCGCCGGGGGCGAACAACCCAAGTTCACGACCTTTGCCGACACCCCCGAAGGGCCACGCCATGTGCTGGTGAAGTTTTCGTTGCCGGACGGCACGGCGGGCAACCCCATCACACAACGCTGGCGCGACATGCTGCTGGCAGAGCACCATGCCCTGCAAACCCTGGCCGCCGCCGGGGTGCCAGCCGCGCGGACCGCGCTGGTGGACCATGAGGGGCAGCGCTTTCTGGAGGTGGATCGGTTCGACCGGGTGGGGGCACTGGGGCGGCGTGGGGTGTTCTCGTTGACGGCGGTGGAGGCCGAATTTGTGGGCGATGCCCCCGCGCCGTGGCCCAGCCTGGCCACACGGCTGGCCGACGCGGGCCACATCGACCTCGCCTCGGCCCAGGGGGCTGCGCTGCTCTATGCCTTTGGCACCTTCATTGGCAACACCGACATGCACAACGGCAACCTGTCGTTCACCAGCGAACATGGTCGCCCCTACACACTGGCTCCAGCCTACGACATGCTGCCCATGGGCTTTGCCCCGCGCGCCAGCGGTGCCTTGCCCACCCAATTGCCACCCGCCAACCTGCATGCCAGTGTGGACAACACCACTTGGCGGCAAGCGCTGGACTTGGCGGGCCACTTTCTGGCGCAGATCAGTGCCGACGAGCGGTGTTCAGCGGACTTTGCCAACTGCGTGGACGCCCTGGCCCGGCATCTGGAAGGCGCACGAACCCAGGTGGCTCGGCTGGGCTGACCATCAGCCCCAGGGCGCGTCAGCGCAACGCCCAACCGGTGCTGCCGGGCCGCCCCGGCAGGTTCAACTCGCTCACCACAGGCGCGCTGCTGGCCAGCTTCACTCCCTTGCGGTACACCGCCAGCCGGTGCGCCCGCAGGCGGATGGCTTCCACCACGCCGGTGGCTTGCAGCAGCACAAAACTGGCCTGTTTGCCGGGGGCAATGCCCCAGTCGTCCAGGCCCATGATTTGTGCGGGGGCGGTGGTCACGGCCTCGAAGCACTGGCGGATGCCAGCCTGGCTGGTCATCTGCGCCACGTGCAGGCCCATGTGGGCCACTTCCAGCATGTCGCCGCTTCCCAGGCTGTACCAGGGGTCCATCACGCAGTCGTGGCCAAAGGCCACGGTCAGCCCGGCGGCCAGCAGTTCGGGCACGCGGGTCATGCCCCGGCGTTTGGGGTAGGTGTCGTGCCGGCCTTGCAGGGTGATGTTGATGAGCGGGTTGGCCACCACGTTCAACCGCGCCTCGGCCATCAGCGGGATGAGTTTGCTGACGTAGTAGTTGTCCATGCTGTGCATGGACGTGAGGTGCGAGCCCGTCACCCGGCCTTGCAGCCCCAGGCGCTGGTAACTGTTCACCCCCTCAGAGGGTCCAAATAATGCGCCCAAAACCATAGCGCAGAGGGGTAAGTGTTCACCCCCTGTCAGGGAACGACACTCAAGAGCAAGCGCTTGGATGCAGATGGACATGCTCGGGCACCAGGGACGGTGGCAAGCGTCCCTCCATCCACGCCTGCATGGCCTC
>JAVBXK010000088.1 GCA_030824555.1 bacterium | reverse complement strand
GGCTGGAAAGAGTACGAGATGGAAGTGGTGCGCGACAAGGCGGACAACTGCATCATCATCTGCTCCATCGAAAACCTGGACCCGATGGGCGTGCACACCGGCGACTCCATCACCGTGGCCCCCGCGCAGACGCTGACCGACAAGGAATACCAGATCATGCGCAACGCCTCGTTGGCGGTGCTGCGTGAAATTGGTGTGGACACGGGCGGCTCGAACGTGCAGTTCTCGGTCAACCCAGCCGATGGCCGCATGATCGTCATCGAGATGAACCCGCGCGTGTCGCGTTCGTCTGCGCTGGCCTCCAAGGCCACGGGTTTCCCGATCGCCAAAGTGGCTGCCAAGCTGGCCGTGGGCTACACGCTGGACGAGCTGCGCAACGAAATCACCGGCGGCGCCACGCCCGCCAGTTTCGAGCCCAGCATCGACTACGTGGTCACCAAGATCCCGCGTTTTGCCTTTGAAAAATTCCCCACCGCCGACAGCCGCCTGACCACGCAAATGAAGAGCGTGGGTGAGGTCATGGCCATGGGCCGCACTTTCCAGGAAAGCTTCCAGAAGGCCTTGCGCGGCCTGGAAGTGGGCGTGGACGGCATGAACGAAAAAACCCAGGACCGCGAAATCCTGGAAAAAGAGCTGGGTGAGCCCGGCCCGGACCGCATCTGGTACGTGGGTGACGCGTTTGCCGCGGGTTGGTCACTCGACGAAGTGCACGACATCACCAAAATCGACAAGTGGTTCCTGGTGCAGATCGAAGACATCGTCAAAAACGAACTGGCGCTGGATGCACTCGCTGCCGAAAAAGGCGAGGGCGCCCTGGCCAGTCTGAGTGCCGACGACCTGCGTGGCCTGAAGAAAAAAGGCTTCTCCGACCGCCGCCTGGCCAAGCTGCTTCAAACCACCGACAAGGCAGTGCGCGAAGCCCGCCGTGCGCTGAACGTGCGCCCGGTTTACAAGCGTGTGGACACCTGTGCCGCCGAGTTCGCCACCAACACCGCCTACATGTACTCCACGTACGAAGACGAGTGCGAGGCCGAACCCACCACCAACAAAAAAATCATGGTGCTGGGCGGTGGCCCCAACCGCATCGGCCAGGGCATTGAGTTTGACTACTGCTGCGTGCATGCCGCGCTGGCCATGCGCGAAGACGGGTACGAGACCATCATGGTCAACTGCAACCCCGAAACCGTGTCCACCGACTACGACACCTCCGACCGCCTGTACTTCGAGCCCCTGACGCTGGAAGACGTGCTCGAAATCGTGGACAAAGAAAAGCCCACCGGCGTCATCGTGCAATACGGCGGCCAAACGCCTTTGAAGCTGGCCCTGGGCCTGGAGCGCGAAGGCGTGCCCATCATCGGCACCAGCCCCGACATGATCGATGCGGCCGAAGACCGCGAGCGCTTCTCGGCCCTGCTGCGCGAACTGAACCTGAAGCAACCGCCCAACGCCACCGCCCGCACCGAACCCGAAGCGCTGGAAAAAGCCGCCACCCTGGGCTACCCCCTGGTGGTGCGCCCCAGCTACGTGCTGGGCGGGCGTGCCATGGAAATCGTGCATGAGCAGCGCGACCTGGAGCGCTACATGCGCGAAGCCGTGAAGGTGAGCAACGACAGCCCCGTGCTGCTCGACCGCTTCCTGAACGATGCCATCGAGTGCGATGTGGACTGTCTGCGCGACCCCGAAGGCCAGACCTTCATCGGTGGTGTGATGGAACACATTGAACAAGCCGGTGTGCACAGCGGCGACTCCGCCTGTTCGCTGCCCCCTTACAGCCTGAGCGCTGCGACGGTGGATGAAATCAAGCGCCAGACCAAGGCCATGGCCGCGTCGCTGAACGTGGTGGGGCTGATGAACGTGCAGTTCGCCATCCAGAACATCGACGGCCAAGACGTGATTTACGTGCTGGAAGTGAACCCCCGCGCCAGCCGCACAGTGCCTTTCGTGTCCAAAGCCACGGGCATCCAGCTGGCCAAGGTGGCCGCGCGCTGCATGGCGGGCCAGACACTGGCGTCGCAAGGCATCACCAAAGAAGTGACACCGCCTTATTTCAGCGTGAAGGAAGCCGTGTTCCCGTTCGTGAAGTTCCCCGGTGTGGACACCATCCTCGGCCCCGAGATGAAGTCCACCGGCGAAGTCATGGGCGTGGGAAAGACCTTCGGTGAAGCGTTTGTGAAAAGCCAGCTGGGTGCGGGCACCAAGCTGCCACGTCCCACCAAGGCCGATGGCACGCCCAGCGGCAAGGTGTTCATCTCTGTCAAGAACAACGACAAGGTGCGCGCGGTGGAAGTGGCCCGCGAACTGGTGGCCCAGGGTTTTGAAGTGGTGGCCAGCAAAGGCACCGCAGCAGCCATCGCGGCGGCCGGTGTGGCCGTGAAAACGGTCAACAAGGTGACCGAAGGCCGCCCGCACATCGTGGACATGATCAAGAACAACGACATTGTGTTGGTCATCAACACGGTGGAAGAGCGCCGCAACGCCATTGCCGATTCGCGCCACATCCGCACCTCGGCACTGCTGGCCCGCGTGACCACCTTCACCACCATTGCCGGTGCAGAAGCCGCCGTAGAAGGCATGAAGGCCATGGACAACCTGGGTGTCATTTCCGTGCAGGAAATGCACGCCCAACTGGCTGCCTGAATGCGCGACGTTGCGGGTTTGAAACAACGCCGGTGGGAGCCCCCTGGCTTGCATTAAACTCGCGCCCCAGCACAAACACATCAACCGCCACACGGTTTACCGGTGGCGGTTTCTCTTTTATCTGGAGACACTCACCATGGCCACCATTCCCGTGACCAAGCGCGGCGCCGAAGCACTGCGTGCCGAACTGCACAAACTCAAAACGGTTGACCGCCCCTGGGTCATCAACGCCATTGCCGAGGCCCGCGCGCAAGGCGACCTGAGCGAAAACGCCGAGTACGACGCAGCTAAAGACCGCCAGGGATTCATCGAGGGCCGCATCGCTGAAATTGACAGCAAGCTGTCGACCGCTCAGATCATTGACCCCTCCACGTTGGATGCAGGCGGCAAGGTGGTGTTCGGCTCGACGCTTGACCTGGAAGACGAAGACAGCGGCGCCCAGGTGACCTACCAGATCGTGGGCGAAGACGAGGCCGACTTGAAGCTGGGTCGCGTCAACATCAGCAGCCCCATTGCCCGCGCCCTGATCGGCAAGGAAGTGGGTGACAGCGTGGAAGTGCAGGCACCCGGCGGCGTCAAGCACTACGAAATCGTGGGCGTGCGCTACGAGTGAGCTTGGCCGTGCGGGACAACATGGCACCTCGGCTGGCAGTCATGGTGGCCACCTTGTGGTGGGGCATGCTGACTGGGCTGGCCTTTGTGGCCGTGCCTTCGCTGTTTGCCAAACTGGGCAATCCTGCCGTGGCAGGCCCGGTGGCGGCCTGGCTGTTTGCCGTGGTGGCCAAGCTCAGCATGGGGTGCGGTGCCGGGTTGGCTCTGTATTTGAGGCTTTTTATTGCCCCATCGCTTGATAAACGTATGAAGTTAGCTATGTATTTTTCTGTGCTGGCTGTGTTGGCCGCTGTGGTGCAGGACGGCGTGGTGGCACAGCAGATCGTCACCGCTCGCAGCTCAGGTGGCAGCCTTCGCGTGTGGCACGGGTTGGGCACGCTGCTGGTGCTCACGCAGTGGGTCGGGGCACTGGTGGTGTCGTGGGTGCTGGTGTCGAGGCTTTGCGAAACACCAGTACGTTGCCCAGCATGACCAGGGCCATTCCGGCGAAAGACAGCGTGCTCCAGCGGTAGTCCTCGGCCCACGCCGACACATTGAGCGCCACCACCGGAAACAGCACGGTGCTGTAGGCGGCTTTCTCTGGGCCCAGGCGGCCCACCAGCGTCAGGTAGGCGGTGAAGCCAATGACCGACCCCGGAATGGCCAGGTAGAGCAGGGCGCCGGTGTAGCGCCAGCTGGGATCAAACGTCAGTGGCAGGCCTGCCCATGCCGCATACGCCACCAGCACGCCCGTGCCCACCAACATGCCCCAGGCATTGGTCTGGGCGGGTTTCAACCCGTGTTGCTGCAGCGCGGCCGACAGCAGGTTTCCACTGGAAAAGCACAGCGTGCCGGCCAGCGCCCAAGCCAGCCCGGCCAGGCTGCCCGGGCCGTTGCGCAGCTCGGGCCAGAACAGCACCACCAACCCGGCCAGGCCGAACACGCTGCCCAGCGCCACTTGCGGTGCCAGACGCCGACCATGCAGCACACGGGCCAGACCTGCGTTCCAAAGGGTGGCGCTGGAAAACACCACGGCGACTAACCCGCTGGCCAGTGTCTGGCTGGCCTGCAGAAAACACACGAAATTCAGGCAAAACAGGCACAGACCCTGGGCCAGCACCCACACGGCAGGCTTGCCCCTGGGCAGCACCAACTGTCGACGCCAGGCCAGCCACAGCATCAGCAACCCGCCCGCCAACGCAAACCTGTAGGCGATAGACAGTGCGATGGGCACCACACCCAACTGCCATTTCAGCGCCAGCCAGGTGGTGCCCCAGATGAGGACGACAAGGGCATAGAGCAGGGCGTTGGCGGCGTTGGCATTCATGGCAGTGTGGGCAAAAAAGGCAGGCAGGGGCAGACCAGGACCTTGAGCATGCACTTGCCCTGGGGCACGGCATTGCAGATTCTTGCGGTTTGTGGCCGGTCTCATGCGGCGGACATGGCCCTGAGTGGGGTGGCGGGGTCGGTGGGCGCTACCATGCACCGCATGAGCCCCTCCGTGTCCCATCCTCGCCCCGCTGCGCCCGAATCTCGCGGCTTCCAGGTGTTCGACGTGCTGAGCCACCGCCCGCTTGCCCAGGCACAGCGCACGGCTTGGCTGGGCGATGGCCTACAGGTGGCGCTTTGGCGCAACGAGCATGATCGCACCGGCTACCAGCAGCCGGGGCACCACACGGTATCGGTATACGTCGAGGGTGGTCACGAGACCCGTTACCTGGGCGAACGCGGGCAAGGCGTGGGCGACCATGGGGCACCCGGACGCAGTTGCATCCTGCCGGCCGAGCATGAGTCGGGCTGGGCCATCGGGGAACCGTTTCGTTTCCTGCACCTGTACCTGTCGGACCGGATGTGGGCCGACCGCGTGGTGCGCCTGCTCGATGCCGAACCCCGCGCCCACACGCTGGAACGGCGGGTGTTCGCCCAGGATCCGGATCTGGCCGTCTGGGCTCAGTGTGTGCTGGCTGCCGACTGGGGCGATGTGACGCAGCGGTTGGCCGCACAGGCTTGGAGCCACGCGATGCTGGATGGCCTGGTGCTGTCAGCGGCCCGTCCGCGATTGCGGGCCAGTGCGCAGCGCAGTACCGGCGGATTGTCGGTCATGGCCCGGCGCCGGGTTTTGGCTCACATCGACGCACAGCTGGCCGACCCCACAGGGCAGGCCCTCAGCCTGGGGACGCTGGCGAGCGTGGCCCATTTGTCGGAATTTCACTTTGCCCGCATGTTCAAGGTGTCCATGGGGTGCACCGTTCACGCCTGGGTCACACAACGGCGCGTAGCGCAGGCGCAGGACTGGCTGATGCACAGTCGAAGGCCGCTGGCCGACATTGCCCAGAGTTGTGGTCTGGCCAGCACCAGCCACCTGAACCACCTGGTGCGCCGGCATCTGGGCGCCACGCCACTGCAGGTGCGCCTGGCGGGTGGTGTCAGGCCGCAGCCAGCGTCCGTTCGGCTGCTTCCAGCGTGTTGACCATCAGCATGGTGATGGTCATGGGACCCACGCCGCCGGGCACTGGGGTGATGTAGCTGGCCACCTCTTTCACGCCCGCAAAGTCCACGTCGCCGCAGAGTTTGCCTTCGTCGTTGCGGTTCATGCCCACGTCCAGCACCACCGCACCGGGTTTGACCATGTCGGCCGTCAGCACGTTGCGCTTGCCCACGGCAGCCACGATCACGTCGGCCTGCAGGGTCATGGCTTTCAGGTCGGGGGTGGCGCTGTGGCAGATGGTGACGGTGGCGTTTTGTTGCAGCAGCATCAGCGCCATGGGCTTGCCCACGATGTTGCTGCGGCCGATGACCACGGCGTGTTTGCCGCGCAGGTTGTAGCCAATGCTCTCCAGCATTTTCATGCAGCCGTAAGGCGTGCAGGGCCAGAAGCCGGGCTGGCCCACCATCAGCGCACCGGCGCTGGCCACGTGGAAGCCGTCCACGTCTTTGGCTGGGGAAATGGTCTCGATGACCTTTTGCCCGTCCATGTGGGCAGGCAGGGGCAGTTGCACCAGGATGCCGTGGATGCTGGGATCGTTGTTCAGCGCCTCCACGCGGGCCAGCAGGTCGGCTTCGGTCATGGTGGCGTCGTACCGTTCCAGTACCGAGTGCATGCCGGTGTCTTCGCAGGCCTTCACCTTGTTGCGCACGTACACCTGGCTGGCCGGGTTTTCGCCCACCAGCACCACGGCCAGACCCGGCGTGATGCCCTGGGCTTTGAGGGTGGCGACGCGTTGGCTGACCTGCTCGCGCGTCTGGCGGGAAAGTGCGTTGCCGTCTATCAGTTGTGCGGTCATGGTATTTTGAAATGAAAAAGCCCGTCAGCACTTGTCTGGCGGGCTTGGGTTGCTATGGTTGTATGGATTCGATGCTGTGTGGCCAGCAGTTGATCAGGCGGCGACCGGCGCGTTCTGGCCCAGGGCAATTTTGAGCAGGTCGGCCACTGTGTTGGCGCTGAGTTTTTCCATGATGTTGGCGCGGTGCGCCTCCACCGTTTTGATGCTGATGCCCAGGTCGTCGGCAATCTGCTTGTTCAGGCGGCCGGCCACGATGCGCTCCAGCACCTGCGCTTCGCGCGATGTCAGCTTGGAGAGCAGGGCATCGCGGCTGACGGCTTTCTGGTGCTCGGAAAATGACTCGCGGGCCTTTTCGAGCATGCGCTCGACCATCAGCAGCAAAGGCGCTTCCTGGAATGGCTTCTGGATGAAATCGAGGGCGCCTTTTTTCATGGACTCGACCGCCATGGGCACGTCACCGTGGCCGGTGATGAACACGATGGGCAGGGGCGAACGCCGTTCAATCAGGCGGTCTTGCAGCTCCATGCCTGACATGCCCACCATGCGGATGTCGGCAATCAGGCAGGCCACTTCGCGCGGGTCGTAGCGGCTCAGGAACGCCTCGGCAGATTCATAGCAGCGAACGCGGTAGTCGCTGCCTTCCAGGAGCCATTGAAGTGAATCTCGCACGGCTTCGTCGTCATCTACAACGTAAACGGTGCCTCTTTTTGGGGTAAAGCTCATGGTGTCTTCCTCGGGTCGATGCGGTTGCGCAGCGGTGCGGCTCCGGCGGTCAGGCTGTGCCTGACTTGAGAGGTGATGTCACCGGTATCCAGAAACTGAAAACGCATCCCGTGATGTCGGCGCCATTGTAGATGTTCTCCACTTGTATCCTCCCGTGGTGCGACTCGATGATGCTGCGGCACAGCTTCAGGCCAATGCCCATGCCTTCGGTTTTGGTGCTGTAGAAGGCTTCGTATATCCGCTCCAGCAATTCAGTGGGCACACCGGTGCCTGTATCGCGCACGCTGAACTCCACCACATCGGCATCGTTCATCTTGCGTGGCAACACCTTCAGCTCGATCTGGCGTTCTTCCACCGGGCGCTTGGCCTGCAAAATGGATTCAGCCCCGTTTTTCAGCAGGTTGATCAGCACCTGCTCGATCAGGATGGGGTCTACCAGCAGTTGCGGCAACCGTGCCGCCACATAGTGTGTCAACCGCACTTGCTGGCGGCGCAATTCGATGTCAGCCAGCTCGATGGCGTTGTTCACCATCGTGGCCACGTCTGACAGGGTGGGGTTGGGCTCGCTGCGCTTCACGAATGACTTGATCCGTTGCACGATTTGCCCGGCCCGCTGGGCTTGCCGTGCCGTTTTGTCCAGCGCGGCCAGCAGGTCGGCTTCTTCCATGGTGCGCTTTTGCAACCGCGTGATCATGCCGCTGCAGTAGTTGCTGATGGCGGTGAGTGGCTGGTTCAACTCGTGTGCCACGCTGGAGGCCATTTCGCCCATGGTGATGAGACGACTGGCGGTCTGTGCGCGCTCGGCCTGCTGCGCTGCAAGCACCTCTGCATGGCGGCGCGCGCTGATGTCGGTGGCAATGGCAATCTGGGCCAGGCGCCCGTCGACCCAGGTGACATAGCGCGAGCGGATTTCAAGCCACTTGTCCAGGTTCTCCAGGTACAGCTCGGCGTTTTCGGCCTGGGCATCGGTCATGGTTTGGGTGGGCATGCCGGCAAACACGTCAATCTGGTCGCCGTCGTCGGGCGAGCGGGTGTTGGCAGGCCCGCACTGCTCGACCAGCTGCTGGTGGCCTTTGCCGTCCATGCCAAACCAAAGGCGGTACAACTTGTTGGCAAACAGCAGCTCGTCGCTGCCCAGGGGCACCACGGACACGGCGGAGTCCAGGCTTTCCAGCACCGTGGTGAAGCGCTCGTAAGAGGCCGTCAGTTCCTGGCGGATGCGTTTGGGCTCGGTGATGTCGGTCATGGACGTCATCCAGCCCTTCTGCACACCGTTCGGGTCGATCAGCGGCGACACGTACATGCGGGCATCGAATATCTGGCCATTGCGTTTGCGCACCCTGACTTCAAACCCGCCTGGGTTGGAGCGCCCGTTCAGCTCGTCATCCAGCCGCGTGGTGAGCATGTCCTTGTCTTCTTCGGGCCAGTAGGGGAAGGGTGCGGTCTGGCCCACCAGCTCGGTTTCCGTCCAACCGGTCATGCTGCAAAAAGCCGGGTTGACATAAGAAATGCGACCGTGCATGTCCAGCGCGCGCATGCCGGTCAACATGGAGTTTTCCATGGCGCGGCGGAAGTTGGTTTCGGCCAGCAGGGCCTGCTGCGCCTGTACCCTGCGCCGCGTGTGGCGCCAGTTGCCCACCAGCATCCACACCGTCAGGGCGCTCAAGCCGCCCATCAGCCACATGAAGCTGCCGCCCACCATGTCCTGCGAGGTGCGGTAGCCCTGCGCGCGCAACACAAGGCTGTTGCCCACCGGAGAAACCGGGGTTTCTTGCTCGAAGTTGTGCGACATGCCCGGCATGGCGGGCAAGGTGCGGGTGTTGACTGGGGGAGGCGTGCCCGCCAGCAGCTTGCCGTCTTCCGTGACCAATGTGACGGCATAGCGCGCCATGACTTCAGACGGCACGCCAAAGCGCAACAGACCGTCCAGCGAGTACTCGCCCATGATGACGCCGCTGAAGTGCGACACATCGGTCAACGGAATCTGAACCAACACCGTGGCCCCCTGGTCGCTGTGCGACAGCGGGTTGGAGTAAACGGGTTGGCGCAGGTCGCGCGCCAGGTCGAACGAGCCCGCCGTTTCGCCCGGTGGCACCAGGTCGCCGGGTTTGCGGTTGCTGCTGTCGGCCGCGCTGGGCGATGCGTGTGCGGCCACCACTTGGCGCTGTGCGTCGATCCAGCTCACGGCAATCAGTTCGGGGAACTGGTTGATCAGGTTTTCAGCCTGCAGCTGGAATTCGGCCGGGTCGATGTCGCGGTTGATGACCTGCCGCGCGATCCGCATGAGCTGTTCCTGGCGTTCGAGCAGGCGCAAACGCATGCGTTGCTGGGCGTACTCCACGTCGCGGTTGACGGCTTCGTTTTCGCGGTCAAGTTCTTCGATGCGCAGGTAGGCGAATGCAGACAGCATCACCAGCAGGAACAGCACCACCGCGGCCAGCGGCGCAATGAGTGCGAGCCTGTCTTGCCGTGTGGGGGTCTGGAGTTTCCACCACTGGCGCCACGAGGGCGGTGGGTTTCGGCGGTCTGACTTGGCAGACCTGCGGTTGGCGATGGGGTTGTTCATGGTTAAACGTTCGTTGGCGCCAGTTTGCCACGGCAGCAATGTACGTGATGGTTAAAAAACCACAACAAAATATCACAATACAAAATCAACATTTACATATTGAAATTTTATAGGGCCTGTGACACACTTCGTGCTGTTTTCAGTCAACATCATTTCCCCAATCGGTCAACTCAGGAGACAAGACCATGTCCAACCCACAGGACGCCAATGCTTTTGGCAAAGCTGCCCAAGACGCAGACAGTCAGGAAACCCGTGAATGGATGGACGCGCTGTCCGCCGTCATCGAAAAAGAAGGCGGCGAACGTGCGCACTTTCTGCTTGAACAACTGCTGGAACACGCCCGCGAAAACAGCATCGACATGCCGTTTTCAGCCAACACCGGCTATGTGAACACCATCGAGCCTGATGCCGAAGAACGCTGCCCAGGCAACATCGAAATTGAAGAGCGCCTGCGCGCCTACATGCGCTGGAACGCCATGGCCATGGTCGTCAAGGCCAACCGCCACAACCCCGCCGACGGCGGCGATCTGGGCGGTCACATCGGCTCGTTTGCCTCGCTGGCCCACATGTTCGGTGCCGGCTTCAACCACTTCTGGCACGCCGAATCTGAAAACCACGGCGGCGACTGCCTGTACATCCAGGGCCACGTGTCGCCTGGCGTGTACGCCCGCGCTTACCTGGAAGGCCGCCTGACCGAAGAGCAGCTGCTCAACTTCCGCCAGGAAGTGGATGGCAAAGGCCTGTCGAGCTACCCGCACCCCAAACTCATGCCCGAGTTCTGGCAGTTCCCCACCGTGTCCATGGGCTTGGGGCCATTGATGGCCATTTACCAGGCCCGCTTCCTGAAGTACCTGCACGCACGCGGCATTGCCAACACCGAAAACCGGAAGGTCTGGGTGTTCTGCGGTGACGGCGAGATGGACGAAGTCGAATCTCTGGGCGCCATCGGCCTGGCCGCGCGCGAGAAGCTGGACAACCTGATTTTTGTCATCAACTGCAACCTGCAACGCCTGGACGGCCCGGTGCGCGGCAACGGCAAGATCGTGCAAGAGCTGGAAGGCGAGTTCCGTGGCGCGGGCTGGAACGTCATCAAGCTGCTGTGGGGCAGCGAGTGGGACCCTCTGCTGGCCCGCGACAAAGACGGCGCTTTGCGCAAGCTGATGATGGACACGCTGGACGGCGACTACCAGAGCTTCAAGGCCAACGACGGTGCCTATGTGCGCAAGCACTTCTTCGGCCGCGACCCCAAGACGCTGGAAATGGTGTCCAAGATGTCGGACGACGACATCTGGGCCCTGCGCCGTGGCGGCCACGACCCACAGAAGGTGTATGCCGCCTACCACAAGGCAGTGAACACCAAGGGCCAGCCCACCGTGCTGCTCATCAAAACCGTGAAAGGTTTTGGCATGGGTAAATCAGGCGAGGGCAAGAACAACGTGCACCAGACCAAGAAGCTGACGGACGAAGACATCAAGACGTTTCGCGACCGCTTCAACCTGCCGATTCCCGACAGCGAGCTGTCCAAAATCCCGTTCTACAAGCCCGCCGACGACACGCCGGAAATGCAGTACCTGCATGCACGGCGCAAGGCACTGGGTGGCTATTTGCCCCACCGCCGCACCAAGGCCGACGAGCAGTTCACGGTGCCCGCGCTCGACGTGTTCAAGAGCGTGATGGAGCCCACGGCTGAAGGCCGTGAAATTTCCACCACCCAGGCGTATGTGCGCTTCCTGACGCAGTTGCTGCGCGACCAGGCCCTGGGCCCACGCGTGGTGCCCATCCTGGTGGACGAGGCCCGTACCTTCGGCATGGAAGGTCTGTTCCGCCAAGTGGGCATTTACAACCCCGCAGGCCAGCAGTACACCCCGGTCGACAAAGACCAGGTCATGTACTACCGCGAAGACAAGGCTGGGCAGATCCTGCAAGAGGGCATCAACGAAGCCGGCGGCATGAGCAGCTGGATCGCAGCAGCCACGTCTTACAGCACCAGCAACCGCATCATGGTGCCGTTCTATGTGTACTACTCCATGTTCGGCTTCCAGCGCATTGGCGATCTGGCCTGGGCTGCGGGCGACATGCAGGCACGTGGCTTCCTGCTGGGTGGCACGTCTGGTCGTACCACGCTGAACGGCGAAGGCCTGCAGCACGAGGACGGCCACAGCCACATCATGGCGGGCACCATTCCCAACTGCATCAGCTACGACCCGACCTTTGCGCACGAAGTGGGCGTCATCCTGCACCATGGCCTGAAGCGCATGGTGGAAAAGCAGGACAACGTTTTCTACTACCTGACCCTGCTGAACGAAAACTACGCCATGCCCGGCCTGACCGCTGGCACGGAAGAGCAGATCATCAAGGGTATGTACCTGTGCAAACCCGGCGCAGAAGGCGACAAACGTGTGCAACTGCTGGGCTCGGGCACCATCCTGCGCGAAAGCATTGCTGCCCAGGCCCTGTTGGCCACCGACTGGGGCGTGCAGGCCGACGTGTGGAGCTGCCCAAGCTTCAACGAGCTGACCCGCGACGGCCAGAACGCCGAGCGCTTCAACCTGCTGCACCCGCTGGACACCCCGCAAGTGTCATTTGTGGCGCAACAACTGGGCGGTACCACGGGCCCCGTGGTGGCATCCACCGACTACATGAAGGCGTATGCCGAGCAGATTCGCCCGTTCATTCCCAAAAACAGCGACGGTTCAAGTCGCACCTACAAAGTGCTGGGCACCGACGGTTTTGGCCGCAGCGACTTCCGCAGCAAGCTGCGCGAGCACTTCGAAATCAACCGTCACTTCATTGTGGTGGCCGCCCTCAAGGGCCTTGCCGACGAAGGCAAGTTGCCCGTGTCCAAAGTGGCCGAAGCCATTGCCAAGTACGGCATCAATGCCGACAAGGTGAACCCGCTGTACGCATAACCCGAGTGGAGACAAAACATCATGGCAATCATTGAAGTGAAAGTCCCCGACATCGGGGACTTTGATGAAGTCGCGGTCATCGAGCTGATGGTCAAAGTGGGCGACACGGTCAAGGCCGAGCAGTCGCTCATCACCGTCGAGTCCGACAAGGCGTCGATGGAAATCCCTTCTTCCCACGCTGGCGTGGTGAAAGAAGTGAAGGTCGCCCTGGGCGACAAGGTGAAAGAAGGTTCGCTGGTGGTGATGCTGGAAGTGGCCGGAGCCGCTGACACACCCGCTTCGGTCCCCGCTGCAGCACCAGTTGTTGAACAAAATACGGCTCCAGCGCTTTCACCTGCTGCGGTAGCAGCTCCTGCAGCTGTAGCGCCACCCGTTGCCGCTGCAGGCCCGGTTGAAGTGCGCGTGCCCGACATTGGCGACTTCAAAGACGTGGCCGTCATTGAAGTGTTTGTGAAGGTGGGCGACACCGTGAAGGTGGAGCAGAGCCTGATCACCGTCGAGTCGGACAAGGCGTCGATGGAAATCCCGTCATCCCACGCGGGCGTCATCAAAGAGCTGAAGGTCAAGCTGGGCGACACCGTCAACATCGGTGACCTGCTGGCCATTCTGGAAGGCGCTGCCGGTGCCCCAGCTGCCGCCGCCCCCACCCCAGCAGCCTCCACTGCTGCAGCGCCAGTTGCTGCACCTGCGGCCGCCTCTGCTGCGACCTCGGTTGCCGCAGCAGCCGCCCCCGTGGCTGCCACGGCTGCCGTGGCGGTGCCTGCGCACAACCCCACCACCTTGGTCGCTGGTTTGCCCCACGCATCTCCGTCGGTTCGCAAGTTTGCCCGCGAACTCGGCGTGCCGCTGGCTGAAGTCAAAGGCACGGGCCACAAGGGCCGCATCACGCCCGACGACGTGCAAGCGTTCACGCGCGGCGTCATGTCGGGCGCCCTCCAGACCACGGCCATTGCGTCTGCCGTGGCTGCGGCGGTCGCCAAGGCCCCGGCAGGTGGCGGCGGTTCCGAGCTGGGCCTGATCCCATGGCCGAAGGTGGACTTTGCCAAGTTCGGCCCCGTCGAGCGCAAAGAGCTGGGCCGCATCAAGAAGATCAGCGGCGCCAACCTGTTGCGCAACGCCGTGATGATTCCGGCCGTCACCAACCACGACGACGCCGACATCACTGACCTGGAAGCCTTCCGCGTCTCCACCAACAAAGAGAACGAAAAGAGCGGCGTCAAGGTCACCATGCTCGCCTTCCTCATCAAGGCCTGCGTGGCCGCGTTGAAGAAATTCCCCGAGTTCAACAGCAGTCTGGATGGCGACAGCCTGGTCTACAAGCAGTACTTCCACATCGGCTTTGCGGCCGATACGCCCAACGGCTTGGTGGTGCCTGTGATCAAGGATGCCGACAAAAAAGGCATCTTCCAGATCAGCCAGGAAATGGGCGAGCTGGCCAAAAAGGCCCGCGACGGCAAACTGGGCCCAGCCGACATGAGCGGCGCCAGCTTCACCATTTCCAGCCTGGGCGGCATTGGCGGGCGTTACTTCACACCCATCATCAACGCGCCTGAAGTGGCCATTCTGGGTGTGTGCAAGAGCCAGATGGAACCCGTGTGGGACGGCAAGGCTTTTGTGCCGCGCCTGATGCTGCCGCTGAGCCTGACCTGGGACCACCGCGTGATCGACGGCGCCGCTGCAGCCCGTTTCAACGTGTACCTGGGCCAGATTCTTGGCGACTTCCGCCGCGTTCTGCTGTGAGATGAATGACGGCTTTTGGCGGCTGCGTGCGGGGTGTTGAGCCCCGCCTCATGCTGTCAAACGCCCAGAAATCGGCGGGGCCCAACACCCCGCACACAGCAGCGGGCACCGATGCGCTCGGTGCTTTTCAGAATAGAGACACAAGCTGAGTAGGAAAAACAATGGCACACATTGACATCAAAGTCCCCGACATTGGCGACTTCGACGAAGTGGCCGTGATCGAGTTGCTGGTCAAACCCGGCGACACGGTCAAGGTCGAACAAAGCCTCATCACCGTGGAGAGCGACAAAGCCTCCATGGAAATCCCGTCCAGCCACGCTGGCGTGGTCAAAGAGCTGAAGGTGGCGCTGGGCGACAAGGTCAGCGAAGGCTCGGTGGTGTTGGTGCTGGAAGTGACTGGCGAAAATTCAGTACCAAATCAGGCTCCAGCGCAATCAGCAAATGCGGTAGCCGCTACACCTGCGGTAGCTGCAACTCCCGCTGCAACCCCTGCGGCGGTGGCCCCCACCGCTGCCAGCTTTGGCGGCAGTGCCGACATCGAGTGCGACCTGTTGGTGCTGGGCGGTGGCCCCGGCGGCTATTCCGCCGCCTTCCGCGCCGCCGACTTAGGGCTCAAAGTGGTCATCGTCGAGCGCTACGCCACCCTGGGTGGCGTGTGCCTGAATGTCGGTTGCATCCCGTCCAAAGCGTTGCTGCACGTGGCCGCGGTCATGGACGAAGTTGCCCACCTGGGCGACCTGGGTGTGGAATTCGGCGCACCCGTGGTCAACGTTGACAAGCTGCGCGGCCACAAAGAAAAAGTCATCGGCAAGCTGACCGGCGGCCTGGCCGCCATGGCCAAAATGCGCAAGGTGACCACCGTGCGCGGCTACGGCGCATTCGTGGGCCCCAACCACGTGGAAGTGGAAGAAACCACCGGCACAGCGCAAGACAAAACCGGCACAAAAAAAGTGGTGGCCTTCAAAAAAGCCATCATTGCAGCAGGCAGCCAGGCCGTGCGCCTGCCCTTCATGCCCAACGACCCGCGCGTGGTCGATTCCACCGGCGCCCTGGCGCTGAAGGAAGTGCCCAAGCGCATGCTCATTCTGGGCGGCGGCATCATCGGCCTGGAAATGGGCACCGTTTACAGCACCCTGGGCGCACGCCTGGACGTGGTGGAAATGATGGACGGCCTGATGCAGGGCGCTGACCGCGACCTGGTGAAGATCTGGCAGAAGATGAACGCCAAGCGCTTTGACCACATCATGCTCAAAACCAAAACGGTGGGCGCACGCGCCTTGCCCGAAGGCATTGAGGTGACGTTTGCACCGGCAGAGGAGGGCGGCACCGCCCCCGCACCGCAGGTGTACGACCTGGTGCTGCAAGCCGTGGGCCGCACGCCCAACGGCAAGAAGATAGCAGCGGATAAAGCGGGTGTTGCCGTGACGGACCGTGGCTTCATCAACGTCGACATCCAGATGCGCACCAACGTGCCGCACATCTTCGCCATCGGCGACATCGTGGGGCAGCCCATGTTGGCGCACAAGGCGGTGCACGAGGCGCATGTGGCGGCAGAAGTGATAGCCGGTGAACTGCAAGGCAACAAAGAGCTGGCAGCGGCAGCGTTCAACGCAAGGGTGATCCCAAGCGTGGCCTACACCGACCCCGAAGTGGCATGGGTGGGCTTGACCGAGGACCAAGCCAAGGCCCAAGGCATCAAGGTGAAAAAGGGCCTGTTCCCCTGGACAGCATCAGGCCGCGCCATTGCCAACGGCCGCGACGAAGGCGTGACCAAGCTGCTGTTTGACGACAGCCCCGAAGCGCACGGCCACGGCAAGATCCTGGGCGGCGGCATGGTCGGCACCCACGCGGGCGACATGATCGGCGAAGTGGCCTTGGCCATTGAGATGGGCGCAGACGCAGTGGACATCGGCAAAACCATCCACCCGCACCCCACGCTGGGCGAAAGCATCGGCATGGCGGCTGAGGTGGCGCATGGCAGTTGCACGGATGTGCCGCCTGCGCGGAAGTAAACATCAACCAAAAATTGCTGCTACCGCTTTTGGATAAAGCACAAGCAGCTATCAAGGATGAAAAAGCCCGAACTGGCAATGGTTCGGGCTTTTTGCTTTCCATGGCAGCCTTGCCCACAGCAGCCAAAAGCAGTGGTCGGCTTGTCACTGCTTCGAGACGGCACCTGGGATTGCCCCCAAGTCTGCCGACCAAATGAACAACTTATTCCATTGCAAGTCTTTTGGCTATACCTCGGTCAACCAGAGGAACCCACGGGCTGTCACGGTGATGATGTTGCCGACCAGCTCGATTTGGGTCCCGGCGACCAAGTTTTTCGCCATCCCTCGGTGAAACAGAATGGATGTGCTGACCTCATCGAGGTCCAAGGATTGCGCTTCTTCGCTGAAGTTGGCCACCACCAGCACTTTGTTATGGCGTGTTTTGTGATCGATCCGCAAATAGACCAGCAAATTCGGGTTGCTGACCGACAGCAGCTGCCTGTTGTCAAAGTCGGCGAACGGAAAGATATGTTTGCGCATTGAAATCAATTTTTTCAACGAGCTGAAGATGCGGTTCTCAACCGTGCCGGGCTGCTTGCGCCGAGCCGCTTTCTCCCAGTCAAAGTTATACCGATGCACCCACCGGTTGTCGTCGGCTTTGTTGGGGTCAGTCAGACACACCAAATCATTGAACATGCCAATAGCGTCGCCGTAATAGAGCAGTGGAATCCCTCCAAAAGACAAGATCACCGCGTGCAGTGTGATGATGGTCTGAATCGCCATGTCGATGGCCCGTTCGTCCTGTGCCTCCATAGCCACCTCAAGCCCCACCAACGAGGCCAATGATCCGCTGAAACGGGCATCACCGGTCTTCGGGTTGGCACCAAACGGCAGGCCACGAGCGGTGGATCCAGCAAACTTGCCGGTGAAGTAGTTCAACAAAAATTGCCGGTGGGCATGCGGTTCATAGCCCGCGCTAAGAATGTCTTGGTCATCAAAACCCAGGCCGATGTCGTCATGGCAACGCACATAGTTGAGCCAGGTTGCTCGCTCAAGCTTGACTGGCAGGCTGCGCACACCTTGGTTCAGTAAACGGGCATTCTTGGTCGCCACAGCGTCCCACAGCAAGGCCATGAGGGTGGCGTTGTAGGCTACCTCGCACTCCTTGGCGTTGATGGCGTCTTCGCCGAAATACTTGGCAATCTCGCTCGGGGCCACAATTGCTTCTGCAATGAACAGCACGCCGGGGGCCGTGACTTGGCAGCAGTCTTTCATGATCTGCAGCAGCAAATGCGCTTCGCGTTCATTCTGGCAGGTGCTGCCCATTTTTTTCCACAAAAACGCCACTGCATCGAGGCGCAGGATGTCTACCCCTTTGTTGGCCCAGAACAGCATGATGTCGATCATGTCAATCAACACTGCGGGGTTGCGGTAGTTCAGGTCCCACTGGTAGGTGTTGAACACCGTCATGACCCATTTGCCCATGGCTTCATCCCAGGTGAAGTTGCCCGGGGCATGTGCTGGAAAGACCTCAGGCATGCTTTGCTCAAACGCATCGGGCATGCCCCGGTCATTGAAGACGTAGTAATAGTCTTGGTACTTTTTGTCACCTTGACGCGCGCTTTGCGCCCAGGCATGCTGATCTGAGGTGTGGTTGACTACCACATCCAACACCAGCAACATGTCGCGCTGCGCCATGGTTTGCGCCAGCGCTTCTAAGTCGTCATTGCTGCCGTAGCGCGCATCGACCTTGTAGTAGTCGCTGACGGCATAGCCCCCGTCGCTGGCGGACGAAGGGCAAGCCAGGATCGGCATGATGTGCACGAGGTTGATGCCCAGATCCTGCAAATACGGCAGCTTGCTGCGCATGTCGGACAGATCAGCAGCGAAGCGATCGCAATACACCGCCATGCCGACCCATTTTTGACCCAGGAACCACTCGTAATGTTGCTCCCTGAGCATGTCGCTTTCGCGCAATCGCGTCGGACGCTCCACGTAGCGCCGGGCCAGCATCTCGACCAGCGCCAGCATTTGTGCCGGAAAATCATCACGCTCATCGTAGAGCAGGTGAAAAAGGGAGTGGATGGCATAAAAATTGGCCCCCAGCCGGGTGTAGAAATGGCGCATTTCTGGATGCTCCAGCTCCGGCTTGAGCTTGGTCAGGATGTCGTTTAGCAGCGCATGTGAGGCTTGTTCGTACATGTTTTACTTACCGATATGTTGTTGTGTCAGCCAGGCGCCGATATCTGGGCGAAAGTGCGCGATACCTTCCAGAATACCGGCACTGTAGTTGCCATTCATCCCCAAAAAGCCGCCTTTGGCGAGATAGAGGTTCCGACTTTTCTGCGCCACTGACCGCGCCTTGACCTGCGGGTGCGCATTGGCCACCAGGACGGCGGGCAGGTCACTCAGCAGCACGTCCAGATCGTTGCCGCTGTCACCTGCAAAAACAATCTGCCCGTTTGAAAACCCACGCGCTTGCATCAGAAACTCAACCGCCTGGCGTTTGCCCGCCCGTGCTGGCAGGATGTCAATCAGACCGCACTGGATTTCTTCGTCAACGCTCCAGATCACATGCGCCTGCACACCGTGCTCGGCCAGCTTGCGGGCAATCACCGACAGCAGCGCTTCGCTGGAAGCTATCAAAGGTGCGTAGAAGCTCAGCTTGTGCGGGGCCTGCTTTTCTGGCTCCTGCAAGCGCAGTTCAGTGAGGTCGACCAGCAGGCTGCTGATGCGCTGCGGGGTGAGCCCCGCCCAATCCAGCCCAATGCGCAAATCCCAGGCACGCCAACTTTGCCAACCATTGAACTTGTGCTGGTAGATGCTGGCGCCGACATCGGTGATGGCAAAGTCCGGGGTTGGCAGTGCGTAGGACTGGATCGCCTCTTCAATCTGCGCGAGGTTTCGACCACTGACATAGGCCAGGGTGACGTAGGGCTGGCGCGCCAGATTGGCAAAGTGCTGCCGCGCATAGGGTGATTCGCTGGCGGTGCCATTGGGCACCAAGGTGCGGTCCAGATCGGTACATAACAAAAAAGGTCTCATGCATCGGTTCCACAGGGCATAGCTCAGGCCTCAAAACCATAGTGCGCCATCGATTCAAGAATGCCCGCCGCAAATTGTTGACGCGAATAGTAAATGCGGTCAGCGCTGGACAGCCCCGCCAGTTCGGCGGGATGTTGGCTGGCAATGACGGCACCCAGGGTGTTGCCGCGCAACATATCTGCATCCGCTGCCGTTACGCCGGCCACCAGCGTGTGGTCCAGCTGAAAACCCAGCCGACTGGCGCACCAGCGCACCGCCAGGCCTTTGGAGGCGCGGGTCGGAATCACGTCCAGAAACTGTCCAAAGGAAAAAACCACGTTCACGTCCTGCTCGCCACGGAGCAAGGTCTGGCGGATGGCGGCGATATCGGCCACAGATGGATCAACCATGTAGCTGATCTTGAAATAGCTCTGTTGCTGCCTGGACTGTGGTGTCAAGCCGGGGTAGCCGTTGAGCAGGCTGCGCACGCCAGCCGGGTTCCAGTGGTGCGCAATGTGTTGCTCCCAGGCGGTGTCGCGGTTCAGGCCGGGTGCGTAGTGGATTTGAGTCCCCTGGTGGGTGATCAGCACATCTGGCTCCGGGATGTTATGGCGGCGCAACTCGCCCAGTGCATCTTCAAGGTGGCGACCCGTTGCCACCCCAAACAGCATTGACTTGCGCTGCGCCTGGATGCGCTGGACCAGCAGCACCAGTGACGCGGAATCCCCAGTCAGGTTCAGGTCCAAAGTGGTGAACAACGCGCGCTGCCGGAACCGTGAGGTTTTGCGACCTTTCGGCAACACTGCAATCGACTCGGTTTTGTCGGCCAGTGGACGAATCACCTCTAGGTAACTGGCCACATGTGCTTTCCAAGAGTAGTGCTTGCGTGCACCCTCGATGCCATTTTGGCTCATGCGCTGCCAGTTTTCTCGCTCGTCAAGCACACGCAGCAGCTTGTCAGTCATGTCCTGACTGTCCAGCGGATCGATCAAGTAACCGTTGTCACAGTTGGCCAGGATTTCCACCGGCCCACCGTCTTGTGTCGCCACCATGGGCAAACCGCAGGCCGCTGCCTCGATCAGCGTCAAACCAAACGGTTCGGTCAGAGCGGGGTTGATGAAGACGCCGCCACTGGCAGTGGCAAGACGGTACAAGTCGGCTACGTCAGTGCTCTGATGGCGCTTGGGGTAGGCCACGTGGCCATACAGGTCGTACTTATCAATCGTCAGCAGGAGTTCACCATGCACCTGCCCAGACTCCGCTTTGTCGTCGGCCACGTCGTCCCGGTTGCCGACGATCAGCACCAGGTTGGCGGCTGCTCTTAACGCCGCTGACTCGCCGTAGGCTTGTACCAGCCGAATCAGATTCTTTTTGGGGTCTGGCCGTGCCAGGGCCAGGATGATGGGCTTGCCGGGATCGGACAAAAACCGTGCCAACTCGCTGGCAATGGCGGGTGGCCGCCGCTGGGATGTTGGGGCCGGTGGGTGAAAGGTCTCCAGGTCAGTGCCTGGTGGCACCACCCGCATGCGCTCAGGCTGGTAAAAGTCGTACATGGCGTATTGCTGATCAACCTCTTGCCGGGTGCTGGTGATCACCCGTACGGCCACGCTGAGGGTATCCTCTTCTGCATCAATGCGCCGACTGATTTGGTAGGTTTGCTCTAGCGCTGCCTGAGTTACCCCTGCAGCCAGTAGCTGTTTGCGCTTGCCGCGTCCCAGTGAATGCCCGGTGTGAACCAGCGGTACGCCGGTTTGGCGCGACAACCGGGCACCCACGTAGCCTGCGTCGGCGTAATGGCTGTGCAAGATGTCTGGCAGGCCGGTAGTTTGCCGAAAGTAGGTCAGCGTGTTGTCGCAAAACGTGTCGAGAGTTTCCCAAAGCAACTCTTTGCGGATGTAGCCAGCCTCGCCGCAGGCGATACGAACAATCTGAACCTTGTTCGACAACACCTCAAAGTCTTGGGCGTAATCCGAGCTGACCCGTGCATCCACAATTTTGCGTGTCAGCAGCAGCACCTGGCGCACGTCATCACGTTGGCCCAAGGCCTTGGCCAGCTCTACTACATATTTGGTCTGGCCACCGGTGTCGGCATCGCGCCCGAGCTCAAGGTCATGGCCCCGAATCAGGCCGTGGACGCTGAAGAGTGCGATGAAAAGCCTCGCGTTGTCTCTGGACTTTGCAGCGGTTTCGGCGGGCAGATTTGATTTAGTCAAAGGAACTTATTCCAGATGGTTTCAGGTTAACCGGGTTTGACTGCGTTGCTAACACGGCATGACTGATATATTTGTACAAATGTATTTTAAAGACTTCGACCTTTTCCCGCCAGAAAAGCAAGGAGTGGCACTTTGACCCGAGAACTTTTGAGTGCCAACACTCTGCAGCACTGGATGAGCGCTTTGCTGGCCATCAGCATTTTTTTGATGCTGTTTTACATTCTGCGGCGGATGGTGCTACATCGCCTGCAGCTACTCTCCCGCACCACACAGACTGTGGTTGACGATTTTTTTTACGACGTCTTATCCGCCACGCGGGTATTGCTGGCCGGGGCGGTCAGTCTGTACATCGCCCAACTCTTTTTGGTCCTGCCCGCACCGCTGGAGCGAACGATCGATCGCTTCGTTGTGACCTTGCTGCTGCTACAGGCGGGCTTTTGGGCCGCCCGTGGCCTGGAATTCTGGCTGCGCCACCGGCTGTCACAAGGCGAGGCTGACGAACAGGGTGGGCGCGAAATGACACGCTCGCTGCTGTCGTTTCTGGGGCGCATGGTGCTGTGGTCCCTGGTGTTTTTGTTGATTCTGGACAACCTGGGGCTTAACGTCAGCGCGCTGATTGCCAGCCTGGGCATCGGCGGCATTGCTGTGGCGTTAGCGGTGCAGAATATTTTGGGCGACTTGTTCGCATCGTTGTCGATTGCCATCGACAAACCGTTTGTGATTGGTGACTTCATCATCGTGGACGACCTGATGGGCACGGTGGAGCACGTCGGGCTCAAGACCAGCCGTATCCGCAGTCTGGGCGGCGAGCAAATCGTTTTTTCCAACAACGACTTGCTAAAAAGCCGGATCCGCAACTACAAGCGTATGCAGCAACGCCGCGTGGTGCTTGCCATCGGCGTGACCTACGACACCCCAAAAGCCAAGCTTGAAACCATCCCCCAGCTGATGCGACAAGCCATCGAAGCACACGCCAAAACCCGCTTTGACCGCGCGCACTTGAAAGGATTTGGCGCGTTTTCACTGGATTTTGAGGCCGTCTACTACGTCGACAGCGCCGACTACAACCTATACATGGACATTCAACAAGGCATCAATTTGCAACTGATTGATGACTTCGCGACGCTGGGTGTTGAATTTGCGTTCCCAACTCAGACCCTGCACCTGGCATCAATGCAGCCAACTGAACAGAGAGCCGTCAGCCAAGCCTCGTGACGAGTCTTGGGGGCGGTTTTTCACGCCAGAATGACCTTGTCTGTGTTTGGTTGGTTTAACTTTTTTCGCCAACGGCCTGAGCGGTTTTATGACGCAGTGTCTCTTACCTGCATTGCTCAGAAATGGAGTGTTGAATCGAAATTCATGACCACGGCGATTTGAACTTGACCGACCCAAGGCGCACAGTGACTTGTTCGGGCAGTGGCGGCACACAACCACGCTGTGTGACACAAAAACTGGCGCTTGCCACCGCGTTGGCTAACAGAGCATTTGCCACCTTGGTTGACACCGGTGCCGTGCCCCAATCGGCCGATAGCTTGTGTGCCAGCATGGCAACCACCAAACCCGCCAGAAAACAGTCACCCGCGCCGACGGTGTCCACCACCACAAGCGCTGCGCCTTCTTGAGCGCACACCACTTGGCCATGGCGCGTGATCAGTGCCGCCCCATCCGGCCCAAGGGTCAAGGCCAGCAGGCTGGCACGGGTAGCCGACAGCAAGGCCTTCGCCTGGTCAAACGCGTTCTGTCCAGGCAGGTCCAAGCAAACCAAGTCTTCGTCGCTGGTCTTTATCACGTCGGCGTACTGCAACGCCTTCATCACGTTGTGCCGATATGGGGCCAGCTTCGGCATGACCGACGGCCGCAGGTTAGCGTCAATCACCACGGTGCGCCCAACTTGACGCTGAGCCGACAGCCAGGGTAAGTAGATATCGGCATCGTCAGGGGAGAGGGCCAGCGCCCCGGTACAAACCAAGCTCAAGCTCTCGGCGTGAAGGCAGGCCTGGGTTAGGTCGGCCGCGGTGATAGCACGGTCCGCCACGCCCTCGCGGTAAAAGGCGTAGTCAGGATGTCCCAGCGCATCGACTCCCACCACAGCCAGCGAGGTGACCTGGTGCACAGGCTCTGGCATGGCCTGCGTGACACCGTCCTGTGCCAAGGCTTGCGCTAACTGGCGGCCAAAACGGTCGCGCGACAGCGGATTGAGGTATAGCGTACCCACGCCCTGACGCGACAGCGCGCGGGTCAGGTTGTACACCGCGCCGCCCAAGCATGGATCGAAGCGGCCATCTGGCTGCGCAATCAGGTCAATCAGAGCCTCGCCGGCGGTTGCAACTTGGATCGGCAAAAACATTTGGGTCCCATCACTGTTATCGAAAAAGCAACGATTTCATCTGTTTTCAGTGCTGCGACCGTAGTCTATCCAACCCGCGACAACAAGCACGGTTTTCTGCTGGAATGCAGATTGATCGCCACTTGGGTGGCCGCCATGACGCAGTGAGGGGCGGTATACAAGCCGCGCGCTGAACCGCGAATCCCCCCGCTGGTTAGCCAGAGTGAGTTAGTCCCATTGGGCAAACCCGCCCAAGTCTCAACTCAGCGGGTACAGCGCACGCAGGGCTGCAATCTGTCGTGGTGGAAATGATGGACGGCCTGATGCAAGGCGCTGACCGCGATCTGGTCAAGATCTGGCAAAAGATGAACGCCAAGCGCTTCGACAACATCATGCTCAAGACCAAAACGGTGGGCGCACGCGCCTTGCCCGAAGGCATTGAGGTGACGTTTGCGCCAGCGGAAGAGGGCGGTACAGCGCCTGCACCGCAGGTGTACGACCTGGTGCTGCAAGCCCTGGGCCGCACGCCCAACGGTAAAAAGATAGCAGCGGATAAAGCGGGTGTTGCGGTGACCGACCGTGGCTTCATCAACGTCGACATCCAGATGCGCACCAACGTGCCGCACATCTTCGCCATCGGCGACATCGTGGGCCAGCCCATGCTGGCGCACAAGGCGGTGCATGAGGCGCATGTGGCAGCCGAAGTGATTGCCGGTGAACTGCAAGGCAACAAAGAGCTGGCAGCCGCAGCATTCAACGCAAGGGTGATCCCCAGCGTGGCCTACACAGACCCCGAAGTGGCATGGGTAGGCCTGACGGAAGACCAGGCCAAGGCCCAAGGCATCAAGGTGAAAAAGGGCCTGTTCCCCTGGACGGCATCAGGCCGCGCCATTGCCAACGGCCGCGACGAAGGCGTGACCAAGCTGCTGTTTGACGACAGCCCAGAAGAGAACTCAAACGGCCACAGACATGGCCGGGGCCGTGTCGCTGCGCGAGGGCAAGATCCTGGGCGGCGGCATGGTCGGCACCCACGCGGGTGACATGATTGGCGAGGTGGCCTTGGCCATCGAGATGGGCGCTGACGCAGTGGACATCGGCAAGACCATCCACCCGCCCCCCACGCTGGGGGAGCGCACAGCCAAGGCGGCAGAGGTGGCGCATGGCAGCTGCACGGATGTGCCACCTGGGCGGAAGTAAATTCACAGCCTAAATTGCCTCTGGCGCTTTTCTGTCAAGCGAAAGCAGCTATTAAAAATAAACCACCCGAACGGGTAGCCGTTCGGGGGGGTCTGTTTATATTTCTTTCAATATTTCTCACAGATATTTCATGGTGGGAATAAGATGGAACTCCCGGCTTGGTTGCGTCAGCCCCAGTAGCTCCGAAAGTTACCCCCCGCCAGCGCCCTGCGCGCCTACTGCCTATTTCCCCTCAGCGATTGCGGGGCGCTGGAAAACTCGGATTCACATTGCAGCAGGAGACGACATGCACCCGCGAAACCTATTTGGCCCATTGCTGTTGTTCGTGTATTTGCTGTTGCAGCCCGCGTTTGCGACCGCCGCCCTGTACGCCGACAACCGTGACGGCACCGTGACTGACAGCGCCACCGGGCTGACCTGGATGCGCTGCTCGGTCGGTCAGACTTGGAATGGCAGCACTTGTACCGGTACAGCCATCCAATACCCCACTTGGACGCAAGCCAAGTCGTGGTGGGAAGCCACTGGCGTGACACGGGAATTTGCTGGCAAGAATGACTGGCGGCTGCCAAGCGGCCGTGAACTGCAAAGCATCATTGACACGCTTGAACGGAGCCCGGCCATTGACCGCGCGGCTTTTCCCAATACGCCATCTATCACCTATTGGTCTGCGACCCCGCATCACTACCCCAACGATGTCTTGTCCGTAAGTTTCGATGATGGTTGGGTCGGCGGTCAAAACATGGCATCCCCCGCTGCGGTGCGCGCTGTGCGTGGCGAACAGTGGCTGGGTGCTCTCACCCCTCATCCAGATGGCACGGTGGCGGATGCCTCGTCCGGGTTGACCTGGATGCGCTGTTCCATGGGGCAAAACTGGGATGGCCGCACCTGCACAGGCACGGCCATCCTCTACACATGGGATGAGGCCAACGCCCTGACCCAAAGTTTCGCCGGCCAAAACGACTGGCGGCTGCCAACCGAACGTGAGCTGTTCAGCATTTTTGACTTGTCTGCCCTTGCCCTTGATCCCATCGCTTTTCCCAACGAGGACGGCACCATATATTGGTCTGCATCTCGCTACACGGGGTCTGCAACGCCTCCCTACACCATTGGGCCGGCAGAACGAGCCTGGGAGGTGTCTCTTGGCTGGTTGGAGGCGGGCACTGCCAACATAAGCAATCGCTATGCTGTGCGTATGGTGAGAGTCGGCCCTGACAATGGCGATGGCACCGTGTTTGACAGTGAAACAGGGCTGACCTGGATGCGCTGTCCGCTTGGTCAGACCTGGACTGGTCGCACCTGTTTGGGCCCGGCCAGTACCACCAAAGTGTTTCCTCAAGCATTGACCCACAACTATGCCGGGCAAAGTGACTGGCGATTGCCGAGCATTGATGAGTTGAGAAGCATCAAGCAGGCCTCTCCAAGCCCGCTTTACATTGACCTCAAGGCATTTCCCAACACGTCTGGGCTAAAAAATTGGTCTTCGTCAATGATTCTTGGTCCTGAAGATGGGTACAGCCCTGTCCCGGGAATAGTGATCAATCTCGGGCCCACCCGGTATTGGAGCCTTGATTTCGCTACGGGTAACACAGTTGAATCCAGCGATTTGTACAGCTTTTCTGGCCTTGATCTTTCTACAAGACTTGTGCGTGGCGCACATTGGACTGGCCCGGAGCGCAGCAAACCGTTCGCTGAATCCTGGTCGCCTCAAGACTGCCTCTTCAATTGGGCAGAAAAGAATTACCCTCACATCTACGCGCCGGCGGGTTCTGCCACGAAGGCGCTCGATGTGTTTAACTTCCGTCACTACCCTGGTACACAAGCCTATTTGGGGGTGAGCAGCCGCGACCACCATCTGTATTACCTAGGTATCTTGACCAACAATAGTTTCTATGATCAGGGCCCCGCGAGTTATTGGTATTTGCAGGCAAAGTGCCAGTAACTCGGGACATCGAAATGGGCGCAGATGCCGTGGACATTGGCAAAGCCATCCAACCCCACCACACGCTGGGCGAAAGCATCGGTATGGTGGCGGAGGTGGCGCATGGCAGTTGTACGGATGTGCCGCCTGCGCGGAAGTAAATTAACATTAAAAATGCCTGATTAGGTACATACCTCAGAGGAACATTCAGCCAGCAGCAGAGTCAGAAGAAGCAAGACTCGATGATCAACTTGCGGAGCCAGGAGGTGTGCGATGTCACAAAATGCCATCCAATTCCAACACGGTTTGTCATGGGAACAGTTTCACAGCCGCTACGGCAGTGAAACCCAATGCGAGGCGGCAGTGGTCGCCGCCCGCTGGCCCCAGGGCTGGTACTGCGCACATTGCGGCTGCAAGCGCTTCTTTCACACACGCAACGGCGCAGGCCGACT
>JAVBXK010000004.1 GCA_030824555.1 bacterium | reverse complement strand
GAGGCCATGCAGGCGTGGATGGAGGGACGCTTGCCACCGTCCCTGGTGCCCGAGCATGTCCATCTGCATCCAAGCGCTTGCTCTTGAGTGTCGTTCCCTGACAGGGGGTGAACACTTACAGCCCGGAACATCAAACCAGCCGACCCGGCAATCCCCCACGGCACGATCACCGGACTCGCATTGCACGCCTCCAATACCAAGGGTCACGGCAAATGGGTTTTGCGCTACGTCAGCCCCGTGACGGGTAAGCGCAGAAACGCAGGCCTGGGTTCCTATCCTGAGATCGGCATTGGGGAGGTGGGCAAGCGTGCATCCGCCATGCGTATCGAACTGGCAGAAGGAAAAGACCCGCTGGAAGAGAAGGCAAAGAGTGAAGAGAAGCCCAGCGTTCCCACTTTCAAAGAAGCTGCCGAGACGCTGCACAAGGATCTTCTTCCCGGCTGGCGGAACCCCAAACACGCACAGCAGTGGATCAACACGCTGACCGAGTACGCCTTTCCCAAGCTCGGGGGTAAGCTCCTGCACGAAATACAGCCTGGCGATGTTGCCGAAGTGCTCAAGCCCATTTGGCTCACCAAGGCAGAAACAGCCAGTCGAGTCAAACAGCGCATCCATGCCGTGATCGCTTGGGGTTGGGCTCATGGGCATTGCCAGTCCAATCCGGTTGATGTTGTCGAACATCTGCTCGCCCAACAGCCAGGTAAAGCTACGCGCACGCAACATCACCCCGCGATGCCATGGCGGGACATTCCTGAATTTGTGAAGAAGCACCTCAGGTCGGGAACCCGACCTGAGGTGACTCGCACTTTGCTTGAATTTGTGATTTTGACTGCCTGCCGCTCAGGTGAAGCGAGAGGAATGACCTGGGATGAGGTGGACCTCGAAGCCAAGGTCTGGACCATCCCTGCAGTGCGGATGAAAGCCGCACTTCCTCATCGCGTTCCACTTTCCCCACGTGTCATGGCAATCCTTGAATCACAGAAGGATCAACACGAAACACTCGTATTCCCCTCGATACGGGATCAGGTGGAACTGTCGGACATGGCCATCACCTCACTGTTGCGTCGCCTGAAAGCGCATAGCGACACGCCAGGCAGGATTGCCACTGCACATGGCTTTCGATCCAGCTTCAGGGATTGGTGCAGTGAAAATGGGTATTCGCGCGATCTTGCCGAACGGTCACTGGCCCACACCATACGGAACCAAGTTGAGGCAGCCTATCACCGCACCGACTTGCTGGAGCAACGCAGGGGGCTTATGAATGACTGGGGGACGTTTGTGCTGGGATCGCGAATTGATTACAAAGCAATGGTGGCAACTTTGCTGAGTGCGAAGCGATGAGGTCATACCTTTCATTACGTCCGTGCCAACTCTGGCGGCCTACGTTTACCGTTCGAGCCGCACTCGAAGGCGACGCGCGCGCTCCCTAAATGCCTTCTCGCCACCTTCAAGTATGTCGCACACGACCTTGCGTATCCCTGCATCTTCCAGCCCACCGGCTACATAGGTGAACGATGGAAGACCACCGTCAGCCGGTGGTATCGCTTCTGCGACGATGATCTGATCCGCGTCGGTGTTAATGACCAGATTGGCGTTGTGGGTGACTATGATCACTTGCCGCTTCGACTTGGCTGCAATAAACAATGAGACCAGTTCGTCGAAGACTGACTTCGGATCGAGGTTCTCCTCAGGTTGGTCAATGATCAACGGACGGTCATCAGCATCATCTAGCGCAAGGTATAGAAGCAGCAATACGATGCCCCGAGTACCCGGCGAAAGCTTTCGGATGTCTATGCCGTCATAGAGGATCTCGTACCTCACAGAAATATGATCAGTACTGAAAAGCCACTGCGCGAAGCGTTTCAACCAGTGCCGGAATACTTCTTGGTCAGCAGGCGCATAAGGAGCATGAGCAAGTAGCGCCCTGTAATGAGACGCGATAAAGCCGGTCATCGCCGCCTGAACTTGATCGGCGGTCCCTGTTTCCCAAATCGGTTTGAGTTTGGTGCGCACCAATTTCTCTAGCGTACCCCGGCCGTAAAAATCCCCGGACTTCCTGCAGTCGATCAGGTCATTCTCGCCAGCATTTGCCCATTCCGCAGCGTCAGCTATGCGCGATACCTTGAAGCTGAGCCTTTTCAATGTGCCCGACATGGCCGCCAGCCTCTCCATCAAAGGAGCGTACAACGTGACGAGCGCGCTCTGCTCACTGATGACCGCATCAAACAGTCTCCCGTATGCTGCGTCCCGCTCTTGTTGCAGGCCCTTGCGCCGATCAACTGCCCCTTTAGCATTGTCAAGGCGGGTTTTCAACGTCTGCAAGGCCGACTTCTCGATCGAGATCTTCTTGGACAACGCAGCGTACTGACTTTGGATCACTGTGTCAGCACTGATGTGCTTTTCGATGCGCGCCATTTCTGCCTTGAGTACGGCGAGCTGTGTCTGCTCTAGATTCGCGTCAGTAGGAATCAACGGGACATTCGGATCAACGATTGTCGGAGCGACACCGCTAAGCTTTGAAGTCTCTTGATCCGCCCATGCGATGTAATTCCTGAGAGCGCTATCGACATCACCTTGGTGTACAAGCAGAAAGTCGTTCCATTGCTGAGTATTGAGACCACTCCCCTGATGCCGTGCCATATCTTGGCGAAGCATTTCAGGCGCTTTTGCGGTTCGCATGTTCGCAACTTCGTCCTGCATCGCGACGAACGATCGCCGTTGGTCGCCCAATGCGTTCACTTTTGCCGTCAACTTTTGTACGGCTTCGGCGAGAGAAGTATGTCGTTGGACTTGCGACTCAGTTCCCTTGATCACAAGCTTGGACAGATCAACGGTGTAACCTTTGATCAAAGCATCCTTTGCGGCGACCTGTTTTGTCAGGCTTGGCACGAGGGCCTCCTTCTCCAGCTCTTCAGCAATCCGGTCTGAAGTCGCAGCAATAGCTTCAGCCTCGCGATGCCGTGCTTGCTGGTATCGAAGCATGCGTTGGTCACGAAGCTCGTCGAAGCTGTAGGCCCCATCCTTCTCGTCTTCGGCGTGCGCCTCAAAGATCACGCGCTCGATCTCACGAACAAGCCCCTCCGACGCGCCCCTAGCGGAACAAAGCTCTTCCACGAACTGCTGAGAGAGGTAGCGGGCTCTGGGGTAAGCCATCGCATCGTCAGCATCTCTGCAGTCAAGGTGACGTCGCGACGGATCGCCACTACCCCATGTGAGTTTGACCTTTGCATCTCCAATCAGTGGACGGGCCCTGACCAGGAATGATGAACTGATGTCTTGGTCAACGTCTCTTACGCTAACAGAGATTGCGTCGCAACCTGCGGCGATCATGTCTGCTAATGCAGTTTTGCCTGATCCTCTAGCACCGATGATCGCGACAAGTCCGGGATTCAGCGGCACAGAATTGCTTGCCACCCAAGAAGCATTCTCAATATCCACGTGGGCGATCACCTGTGACGGCATCGCCGCCTTTGGCGGCTCAGCGCCCACATAGGCTCGGCCTTTAGGATCAATGCACGCTTGGCGGAGGGAATCAAACGTCAATGCACCTTTCAACCAAGTAAACCTATCGTCTACTGGACGACCTATCGACGCATGGTCGTGCGCATCGCTTCCGTGAAGGCATGGCTTACAGCCGCTATACCGGGCTTGCAACTGGTCGGCGCTGATAGCCCGCTCGCCTAGCCAAAACTCACGTTGTGCCTGGCTGCTGGCAAAAATGACATGGGCAAACTTCTCGATCTCCTGCCTGACGGTCTGATCAGCAGCTTGACGCACGCCAGAGGTGCCATCTCCCTCTGCGCCTGCAACGGCGATCACGATGTTTTCCTTGGCCCATGCCGACTCTTTGAAGGCTTTCCTGAGGTCTGCGAAGTTGACCTTGAACTGCGTCGCGCCATGGGATAGTGCTGCGCGATCATCGGTCTTCGACGGGTCTGCTGCCCTTCCCAAACGAATCAGATCAGGCGAAGTGCAGTCATATGTGTCGCCATGAGCTGCGAAGTGCAGCCTAGATAGGAACCTCCGAATCTCACCGATGTGATTCGGATCCTCAGGGCTAACTAGTAAATGTAGGTTAACGAAGCCCGATCTCGCCGCGACATCGAGCCGTAGTTCTATGTTTGGGAACAACAGTTTGACTTTGGGAATGCGTCCCGCATCTTTTAGGCGCACTGCTTCTTCGTAGGTGTCCGTCGTGTAGTAATCGGTGACAGCAAGCGCCTCAATCGTCGGATCACATGACTCCAACGCAGTGAGATAGGTATCCCATGGATCAGTGCCGCCGAACTGATTGTTCAGCACAGTGCCAGGGCCGTGAATATGGGGCTCCCATCGGTGCCACTCCGATCCTCGTGTGATCATCTTGTCTCTCCCTTTTGAATGCTTTATCGCTTTTTCGGTCCGCAAAGCGCAGTCCGCGCGTTCGTAGCAAATCATATCTGAGGGATATGAAGGACGTGGGCAGACTCACCCCATCTCGTGGTGAGCACATCAGCGATCATTTTGCGTCTATCGGTCTTATCCACACCCAAAAGCCGCCTTTGTCGAATGTCCATTGGCCGATTCCTGACAGCCAATTGCGGACTTGGTTCTGGCGCGGCGACCATCTGGGTGATCACGTCAAATCAACGGGCTGTCCATGAGCCATCAGATCAACCGATCATTCAAACCAGTTTCAGCACAATGGACACGCCATCCACGTATCAAACTCTGATCTCCTCGGACTGGTAGAGCCTGGGCCGCCCTGCTGCGCTTTTCCTCACCGGCAGGACACCGCGAGTGAATCCGCGCAACACCTTTTTGTCGCCAGCAGAAGCGATGCTTTGGTCAGACTTGGCCAGGTAGCCGATGACGTTGCGATGCAACGCACGTCTCATCGCCTCATCCCAATAGGCAATCATCCCAATGCCCACATCCTGATAATGGTGCTTGTGGCGGTTGCAGTTGAAATAAAGGCCTTCTCCACTTGTGATGACTTTGCTCCAATAGGTGCCGATCAAATCGGCAATGTGTCCGTCATGCTTCACCATATTGCCGTCATAAAAGAAGATCGCATGACAGTGAGGCCCCTTCGTATCTCCGTGCTCAAATTTGATGATATAGCCTACCATGGGATTGAAGATGGATGGCTTATAGTGCCTGTTTCCGAGAAGTCGCTTGACGTCACTCTTCAAGTCTGAAACTTCCACCTCAGAGGCACGTTCCTGTGAATACGAGAGATCAACACGCAACACGAGAAGCTTCGAGTACATGTCGAAGAGTCCATCTGCGTAGTTGCACATGCTTTTCAATTGTCTGTTCACATCACCCTCTCTTGCATCCTAACAAGTACATCAACTAGACGCTTCAAGCATCAATTCATCCAGGACACGCATGTGCATACTCACTGTTTGTGTTTCGCATATGTGCTGTGTGTGGGTTATCTATTTTAGTTATATATTATTATTCTTAATAAATAACATCAATAACCTAAATTGTCATCACCCTATCTTGCTGGGGTTGTTCAATCAAACATTTCGTCAATCAAGCCCAATCCAATAGTTGCGAATGTGCTCAAAAGCATACAATGTTATGCAATTGAAACGACCGCACCCAATGACTCGAATCTGAATGCGGAGAGAAAAACCAGTTGGACACAATAGGACCATGGTGCCATGACAGCCATCACCATCAGCGGAAAGCTTGCTGTTTTCGCTAAAATTTGCGAAATTAGCAGCACTAGCGAAACCTAAATGACTGATTTATTATCTGAACGACTCCTTGATATGAGGGTTACATTCGAGTTACGAAGCCAAAATGAGACACTGGTAACTGTGCAGGTTGAAGGGTTGAAGTGGCAAAGATGCGTGCTTGAAGTATTCCCTCATGGCTAAAATAACAGGTTGAAGCTGATTGGCATGATATTGAGTCTTCTCCTCGTCTGAGCGGCTGAATGGTTCGATACGTCAAGTGATCGGCACGGCCAAACCGATGGAATCGGTTCGGCCATGCATCGTTTATGGTTTGAAGCTCCCTACGTTAATTCACCCAGCAAGGCCGCCCAACTGGTACCATCACTTGAGCGGTTTGAATAATCCACTTCTTCTGATGCTGATAAACCATCAAACGGCCATGTGAAGACAAAATGCCAAGAAGAAGGTCGAGTTTTTCCCGGCATCTCAGTCGGTTCGGTCCATACTGCAGCAAGTAGGATTTCGGCATGTAATTCGTATTATTTTGAGTCAGTCGGGATTGAATCCAGTTCTCCAAGTCATACAAATCGCGCTCCAGTTCCATCGCCGGGTTATGTGCGCCCATGATCGACAAAAACTGGTTGCCATACCAGCCCATCAAGTTGCCCGCGTAACCCAGCATCTCGCTGGACACCTCATCGCTGTCATCGATCAAGAATGCATGCAACGACGCGGCAATCCGCGCGGTGTTCTCCGCAGCTTTTGACGCAAAATCACGTGCAGCAAAGTAGATTCCTCCTGGGTTCATCTGTTGCTCGTAGTAGTTGGCCATCTGGGTCCATTCGTACTGAGCTTGTGGCGAAAACCTCAATGCTCTGTGCTCACTCCTGTTCAGCAGGTGCTCGCATCGCTGGTAGAACCATTCGAAGGTGGGGCACTCCACAGTGGATCCATCCTCGAAGCGGGTCCCTTGCGTGGATGCAGGAAACGCCAGCAGAAAACGGGCCAGGAACCCGTTGCCTCTTGCTTGCACCCCATGCTTGGCCATGAAACGCTCAAACACCTTAGGTTGCGCTTGAAGTAAGCACGTGAGACGTGGGTTTTTCAACACGAAGCTACCCGCTGTTTTTCGATCTACAGTGCATTCCGACCCGCTCCAGATTGCATTCAAGAGTGGCAGCCGCCTGGCCATGGGGCCATCACAGAACTCTCCAAACTCGTCATGCACCAGGAGAGCTGATGAGCCGGATTCGTTTAAACCCCACAGCAGCGCCTCCGCAGTGGTATCGGTGTAGATCAGTTTGCGAGCAGAAATGGGCTGAGGTTCTGCTTCTAGTGCGCCACGAAGATCTTCCTCGATAGGAGCTGAAGGATCCCCTTTGCCAATTGCCTTTTGCAAGGCGCGACGATGCCCTTCCACCCTTTCTTTCCACAATGCATGTTGTACCTTGTACGCCTTTGCTTTTTGGATTGCCTCCTCATGCCTTCGACTTTCCACTTCTGTAATTGGTTTGAAAAGCAGTTTTTGAACCGCAGTTTTTCGTTCACCTGACTCGGCAATAATGAACATATTGAGGGATGTGGGTACGATCACACCGGGTTTCATCTGCATGCTGCAATGGTGCTGACCAACCGTTGAAGTGACCCCCAGGACGTTGGCGGTCACCATTTCCAGTGGCGCTTTCGTTGCACAGATGACTTCATTCGAAACGTCGCTCAGTTTCCCGGGCATCATCGCTCCAGATGGATGAGTGTGGTTCATTTTGTGACCTCTTTCGACTTCAGAGAACTCACTTTGCGACTTTCCAGCCAATTGATCACATCTTTGCGTGAATATCTCACAGCCCGCAAGCTCAATTTGACCTTTTCCGGAAATGTTGAATCAAACCGGGGTGATTTGGGATTTTGAATATCGTTCAACGTGCTGCGAGCAAGTTTTGTCATGGCACTCACTTCTGTCAAACAGAAGAGTTCTGGTAAGTTAACATTCATAGCGTACTCCAAAAGGTTACAAGCCCATCCTCGCAGGAGCGAGCATGGGGGTCTTTGGCGCTGATACCTCTCCTTTCGAGAAAGGTACAAAATCTATGCCCCTAAGACATGGCTGCGCAACCCCATGCCTTAGCGCGCTGCAGTCAGGTGCGCGTATCCATGCGGAACATATCCGCACGACTGCATGTCATCGATTGGGCTGATGAATCAGCACAACGTGACTTTCAAACCAATCTGTTTTGCCAGTCAACCGCAAAACAGGTGTGCACTGGCTATCCAGTTCGCAACAAACAGAAACAATACGTTGTAGGAGCCGCATTAAGCCTGGTTTCAAAGCCAGGCTGGCTCAGCGATGAAGACTGCAGAGTTGGCAAGAAGCCATGCAATGCGTCTTTTAGTAGACATGCGCTCGACGATCTCCTGAGAGAACGACAGCTAAGTAATATGTGACGCTAAGAACTGCAACTACGTATAGTTGGAACTCTTAGGTTTGCTCGTAAGCTCAGTAAGTTTGTGTGGTTGTCAGCGCTTGTGGCACTATCTTGATCAGGACTGAAGCAGTGTTGGTGACTACTTATCAATATTCTGACGTGCTTGTGGCGCGTCATTGGAAAAATTCTATCACTGATTTTTTTGTCGTGCAACGTTTTTCCTGTTTGACAGCGTTCAAGATGAGCCTAACCACTTCTGCCTCTTTGTGTTGAATCGGTGTATGAGCAGAACTGTCCGCTGTTTCTCACTACAACCTGTGTATGGGGCTTGACACTTTATTGGACATAGTAAGTCGTCTTTGGACGTTGTTGGACAAGTGATGCGGTTACCTTGACCTGCATTTGAATCCCCTTCAGTTACATATATATATAGTGCCCCAACCGACAGACCGTCGATTGGGGTGATTCCACCCTCACCATTCAACCCCACCATCAGCCCGGCGCACGACAACGTGCCCCGGGCTTTTTTGCGTCCATCGCAAGGAGAACCCCATGACACATCACGCTCTCACGCCCACTTGTCCTGTTTGCCGATCCAAGAACGTGGTTCCACGCCAGATCGGTCGTAACGCTGGCCGCACTTTGGGCGGCATCGCCGGAGCCGCCAGCGGTGCAGCCAGCACGATGTCCGGTGCCCAGGTCGGCGCATCTTTCGGGGCCGTCGCCGGACCCGTTGGCATCGCACTGGGCGGCCTGGCCGGTGCGCTGCTGGGCGGCTTACTCGGTGCCACCGCAGGCTCACTCACGGGCAGCCAACTCGGCCGTGTCGCAGACGAGCAATACCTCGACAACTGCCAGTGCACCGACTGTGGTGCCGTGTTCCGACTCCCCAGCCACTCACATCACAACTGAACCACTTGGCCTCCATACGAGGCCAGTGCGTACACCCACCGAACATCGAAAGGACTCCTCATGTCACACCTCGTTGAAACCATGGCCTATGCTGGCCAAACACCCTGGCACCAATTGGGCAGCGCACTGCCCAAAAAGCAACCCATTGATGTCTGGGCTCAGGCAGCCGGGATGCAATGGCACATCCGGGAAACACCCGTGCGTTACCTCGCCACCGATGACGACACCAGCCTCTACGGCGAAGCCTTGGAGTTTCCTGAACAGAAAGTGCTCTACCGCAGCGACACCAAAGCACCGCTGTCCGTGGTGTCAGGACGTTACCAGGTGGTGCAGCCCCGGCAAGTCCTAGAGTTCTACCGGGACCTGACCGAAGTCTCGGGCTACGAACTGGAAACCGCTGGTGTCCTCAAGGCCGGGCGCAAGTTCTGGGCGCTGGCCCGTACGGGCAAGTCCTCTGCACTGAAAGGCAATGACGTGGTCAACGGCTACTTGCTGCTGGCCACGTCCTGTGACGGCACGCTGGCCACCACGGCCACCCCCACCACGATCCGGGTGGTCTGCAACAACACCCTGTCCATCGCCCTCAATGGTGCGACCAGCGCCATCAAAGTCCCCCACAGCACGAGCTTCGATGCCCTGGCCGTCAAAAAGCAATTGGGCATTGCTGTCTCCCAGTGGGACAACTTCATGTACCGCATGAAGACCCTCTCGGAGAGGAAGGTCAAGAGCCACGAGGCCATGAACTACTTCCTCAAGGTGCTGTGCCAGACCGATGGCCATGCCGATTCGCCCCAAGGCCTGACGAACGAACGCGCCCTCAAAAAAGTGCAGGCCATGTACGAAGGCCAGGGCCGGGGAGCGGAATTGCAAGCAGCCAAAGGCACCGGCTGGGGCCTGCTGTGCGCGGTCACCGAGTTCATCGACCACGAACGGCGTGCACGCAGCCAGGAACACCGGCTCGACAGTGCCTGGTTCGGCCAAGGCGCAGCGCTCAAGCAACGGGCACTGGACCATGCCCTGCAGTTGGTGTCGTGACGCTGCTGCCCATGCCGTTGCCGTGCCGTTGAATGACGGCACCAACGTCGGTTCTCTGACTGCCCAGATCCCAGCCATCTCTCCGCGATCTCTTCGCTATCTCTTCTTCATATCACCGCCCAACTCACCACACAAAGCCTCGGCCCTGAAAAGGGACCGGGGCTTTTTGTTGTGTGGGTGTCTCAACAACTCAAGGACTCACCATGTCACAGCCATCCATTCAAATCCAATCTGCTCCGTCAGTTTTGCCGACCGTGAAACCCCGACCGGCATTGAGGCTGGTCAAGACCCATGCCCTTGACCGTGAGGATTGGTTGCAGGTTCGCAAGGGCGGTGTGGGCAGCTCCGATGCCGCCGCCGCTGTGGGCTTGCATCCCTACAAATCCCAGCTCCAGCTCTGGCTGGAAAAGACGGGGCGCGATGGCAATCTGCCAGTGGTCGATCCCAACGACGACCAGAGCCCGATGTACTGGGGCACGTTGCTCGAACCCATCGTCGCGGCGCACTACACCCGTCGCACGGGCAACCGTGTGCGCCGCGTCAATGCGGTGTTGCAACACCCGGAACACCCCTGGATGCTGGCCAACCTGGACCGTGAGGTACTGGGTGCCCCGGATGTCCAGATCCTGGAATGCAAGACAGCGGGCATCCATGGTTCACGCCTGTGGACCGATGGTGTGCCCGAATACGTCCAGTTGCAGGTGATGCACCAGTTGGCCGTCACCGGCAAGGCTGCCGCAGATGTGGCGGTTTTGCTGGGTGGCCAGGAACTGCAAGTGTTTCGGATTGCCCGGGATGACGAGCTGATCGGCCAGCTGATCACATTGGAACAACGGTTCTGGGGTCATGTGGAGCGGGATGAGGCACCACCGGCTGATGGCTCGGACTCGGCTGACCTGGCGCTGCGGTGTCTGTATCCACGTGACTGCGGCACCACGCTGGACCTTTCCACCGATCTGGAGATGTCAGGCGTGTTCTCCGACTTGCTGGCGGTGCGAGGGGTGATCGCCACCCAGACCGCTTTGGAAGCCCAGATCAAGCAACGCATTCAACAACGCATGGGCGATGCCTCGCGTGCGGTGTTCGAGATCGGGGAAGTCTCCTGGAAGCGCAGCAAAGACAGCTCTGTCCTGGATGCGGCGCGACTTCTCAAGGATCAACCTGAACTGGCTGACACCTACGCATTGCCCAAGGCGGGTAGTCGGCGGTTTCTGGTGCAGGCCTCGTCGTAGCGCTGCGTTGTGTTGTCTGTCTGAACGTAAATGAATGAATGAACGAACGAAAGGAATCATCATGCTCAAAGGCTTGGCGTTGACACCTCCGGTCATTGGCCGGATTTCGATTGGGAAGGTGGTGGAGAAGAACGGCAAGCGTTTGCCGGAGAAGGATGACGAGTTCACCATCACCAGCCAGGTGCAAAACCGGGATGGCTGGGTGAACCATCCGTTGGATGAGCTGTTTCGCAGGGACACGAACACCAAATTGCGCAGCTTGCCGGTGCGGTTGCTGTTTGATGACCCGGATCTCAGCATGCGCGCCAGTTACACGATGTTTGACCGCTTGAGCGGGCGGCCTTTGTGTGTGGGCAATGGCGAGACTTGCAAGCGGGCCACGCTGTCGGGGATGCAGAGCTTTCCTTGTCCGACGCCCCAGGCGTGTCCGATGGCTGATGGGCAGTGCAAGCCATATGGGCGTTTGCATGTGCGCATTGAAGCGGATGGCGCAGAGGGTGATGAGCTTGGCAGCTTTGTGTTGCGCACCACCGGGTTCAACAGCATACGCACGCTTGTCGCCCGGCTGCGCTACTTCCACGCGCTGTCGGGTGGTTTGCTGTCTACCTTGCCGTTGGCTTTGCGGCTGAGGGGCAAATCAACGACGCTGTCACGCCGTGCGCCCATCTACTACGTGGATCTGACGTTGCGCACGGACAGCACGCTGGCCGATGCCATTCAAGGTGCGCGGGCTGAATGGGACCAGCGCAAGGCTGCCGGAGTAGACCAGGTGGCGCTGGATGAGGCGGCCAGAATCGGGTTTGCACTCGGTGAGTTCGAGGAGTCTGAAGAGGATGGGGCTGCGGTGATCGAGGAGTTCTTCCCGGTGGAGGGGGATCACCTGGAGGACACTGGTGCCAGTGCTGTCGGGCAGGGTTCTGGGATTACGCCTGGGCTGGCGAACAAGCTCAGGCAGAAGGAGAAGGCGGGGAGAAACCATTTGGCTGCTGTGAACCACGCGTCTTGAAGTTCAACACCACACTGGCCTTTGTGAGGGCCAGTGTGGTGTTTGTGGTTTTTTGTTTGGGGGGGTAGTCGTCCCAGTCGCCTGGGCATAGGTAGACCTGTCCCTTCAATTTTGGGCTGCGCCTCTCCCGAACTCCCAGTACCCGGAAACTGAGCTGTATTATTGATCCGGCCCTATGAACTTATAACTTTCAGATGGTCGTTCACCAGGGTGCACCCTTATTCGGCTTGCGACTTCAAAGGGCCGGATCAATAGTGTTCCCTACGGTCTAGTAATACTGCCGGATGTAGCTGTAGGCCTGCTCGAACAGCTCCTCATCCGCGTGTAGCTTGTATTTGAATAGGGCCTTACGTAGCGCCTTCTTCACCTCACGCTCGCCGGCCTGCGTGCCTTGCCAGCCTGGGAAACGAACCAAGCGCACGATCTCGTCGATGTCCGCCACGACGCGTTCGACCATGATCGGCGTCTCGGCGGTCCTCACCTCGTTGAACAGTTCGGTCAGCGCCGCCTTGCCGCGATCCTCGTCCTCTTCGGACGGAACCTCCTTCTCGGCCTGCAGCGTCTCCTTGGCGATTTCCAGCAACTGCTTCAGAAACTCGACGCTGTTGATCTGTCCGGATTCAAAACGGTCCTTCAGCGCATCGAGCCGCTCCGACAGTTTCTTGAACTTGGGGTTGCCGCCGTGCCCGCGCAGTCGGCGCTTGAGCTTGATCTCGATTTCCTTGGCCTTCTTCGGATCGGGATTCGAGAGCACAGCCTCCAGCAGGTCAGCGTCCAGCACCAAGGTGTCGAGGTCATCCCGCACGGCGTCGACATGCACGTTCTGGTGAATTAGCTCAATGGTTTTGGCTCCGAGTGAATGCCAGATCAGCTTGCCGTGGCCGCTGGATGGCTGCACCGACTGGTACACCTGCGACAGCCACTTGTAGTCCTTCTCGAAGGGGCCCAAAACGGTGTCCGGTGACAGAGCCTCCCACATCTTGTTTAGCACGCTGTACTCGGCAGCAAAGTTGTCTCGCACCTCATTGTTGGGCAAGCACTGTTGCGCAGCGATCAGGCCCTCGTAGCCTTGCAGGCTGCGATCGCAGCCGGTGAAGAAGGCTAGGCATTTCTGCATCGCCTCAGGCAGCTTGTCCTTCAACTCCTGGATGTTGCTGACCACCTGCTTGACGCTCTGGTCGTCGAACTCCAGTGCGGCAGCCACATCGTCGAAAATGCCGAGGTAGTCCACGATCAGGCCGTGGGTCTTCTGCTCGGAGTAGGTGCGGTTCACCCGGCAGATGGCCTGCAGCAGCGTGTGGTCACGCAGCGGCTTGTCCAGGTACATCGCCTGCAGGATGGGCGCGTCGAAGCCCGTCAGCAGCTTGGCCGTGACGATGATCAGCTTGAGCGGGTCGGCCGGGTCGCGGAAACGATCGAGCAGGCGCTCTTCTTCGTCGCGGCTGCGGTCGTACTTGGCGTACTCCGGGTGCTCCTTCTTGTCAGCCGCCTGCACCGACATCACGATGTCCGTGGCCTCGGGCGGCAGCAGCTTGTCGAGCTCGGCCTTGAACAGCAGACAGGACTGCCTGTCAAAGGTGACGATCTGCCCCTTAAAACCGTTGGGTTCCACCTTTGTCTGATAGTGCTCGACGATGTCTTCGCAGATCTTGCGGATGCGCTCGGGCGTCTTCACCAATACGGCCATCTTGGCTGCGGTCTTGGCGAGGTTGTCCTTGTCCAAATCCGACAGGCCACCAGTCAGGTCTTTGTACGCGGCATCCAGCGCCGCCTTATCGATGTGCAAGTCAATCAGTCGGGGTTCGAAGTGCAGCTTCAGCGTGGCGCCGTCGCGGATTGACTCCTCAAAGCCGTAGCGGCTCATGTAGCCCTTCTCGTCTTCGTCGGCTCCGAAGGCGTAGAAGGTGTTGCGGTCGGCACGGTTGATGGGCGTGCCGGTCAGGCCGAACAGAAACGCATTGGGTAGGGCCTCACGCATCTTGCGGCCCAGGTCGCCTTCTTGCGTACGGTGCGCTTCGTCCACCAGCGCGATGATGTTGCTGCGTTCGTTCAGACTGCCCGTCGCCTCGCCAAACTTGAAGATCGTCGTGATGATGATCTTGCGCACATCCAGCGCCAGCAACTGCTGCAGCTTCTCGCGTGTATCGGCCTTTTCCAGATTGGGGATGTCCGCGCCGGTGAAGGTGCCCGTGATCTGGCTGTCGAGATCGATCCGGTCCACCACGATGAGTACGGTGGGGTTCTTCAGTCCGGCGTGCATGCGCAGCTTCTGCGCGGCAAACACCATCAGCAGTGACTTGCCCGAACCCTGAAAGTGCCAGATCAGGCCCTTCCTGGGGTAACCCGCCAGCACGCGCTCGACGATCTTGTTGGCCGCTTCAAACTGCTGGTAGCGGCAGATGATTTTGATGCGCTGCTTGTTCTTGTTGGTGGCGAACAGGGTGAAGCTGCCCAGAACATCCAGCACCACTTGCGGCCGCAGCATGCTCTCAGCGGACAGCTTGAGCGACTTCAGCGGGTGGTGCTGACCATCGTCGCCATCGCCATCCAGATGCCAAGGGCCCCAGTCCTTGACTGGCAGGCCGATGGAACCATAGTGGTAGGCCTTGCCCTCGGTGGCCACTGAAAACACGTTGCAAACAAACAGCTCCGGCACGAACTTCTCATAGTCGTCGTGCACCTGCACCGCAGCGTCGACCCAGCTGATGCATTTTTTGACCGGCGTCTTGGCCTCGATCAGTACCAACGGCAGTCCATTGACCAGCAGCACCAGATCGGCGCGGCGCTCGGTGGGGCCAGCACGGTAGGTGTACTGCTGGGTGACGATGTACTGGTTCAGCTTCAGATCGTCGGGCCCATCCAAGGCGATCAGCCGCACCGGCACATGCTCGTTGTTGGGGCCAAAGGGCATCGAGCGCTCACCACGCATCCAGGCCGTCATCTCTTCATTGGCACGAATCAGGCCGTCCGAACGCACCGACAGTACGATGGCGCGCAGTTTGTAGAGCACCTCGTCGGCGCGGTCGGGCTGTGCAGCAATCTCCGGGTTCAGGCGGATCAGCGCCTCGCGCAGCCATGGCTCGATCAGCACTTCCTGAATCTGGCGCGGCACCTCAGCCGGGGCGACGTAGCGCCAGCCGATGCCTTTGGGGCTGGGGCCGTAGCTGGCTTGAGGTTCTTGGGCGGTGTTGGCCGGGGCAGTTTTGATCGGGCCGGCGAGTAAATCGCGGACGTAGGCTTCGACGGTGTTTGACTCTGTGAATGACATGGCCATCACCTCAAACTGCCAGATTCTGGGCAAGGAAATAGTGCTTCATCGTCATAACATTGGCGTGCCTCGACGTTGCATCGCCAACTGCCGCCCGCATGTCATCTATTTGCACGATGAAATCATCTTGTTCATCGAGGTCGAGCTTTGGGACCTCGAGTGAAAAGAGTTTGTTGCTCTCCAGGCGCTTCGTGCCATGCGACGATTCAGACACCAGTCGGAGATAGCGCGGCGCCGCGTATTCGAACCAATACTGGATGTATTTGGGTCGATACTCATCTCTAACCACCAGCGCTTTCATATCCTGATTAAAGGCAGCAGGCACCAAAGTTCGAGCAACAGGAAACGTATGCGCCAAAATCATTCCACGTACAACAATCATGATCGTGTCTTTGGGCAACAGTTTCGATCCCGCCTCAACACCTTCAGCAGTGAGCGTCTCCTCAGCGGAATCAAGCTCGGCCAGTTTCATGTCCTTCGGGCTGACCCACGGAATTGGGCCGTTCCAATAAGCAGAATTCCCGCGCGAGGGTGTTCCACCGCTGTACCACTTCCCAATTTCTGAAACCTGCCGACGTTCCGAGTGCACTGCCTCGAAGTGATCAATCATCAGCGAGCGGCGAAGCGTTTCAGCGGTAGCGGATAGCGATTCCGTAAATTCCATGGCTTCCTCGAACCCACTAAGGACCTCAACGAGGCTTGTTTGCTCATCCATCGGTGGGAGCATGAACTCAAAGTCCGCCAAACTAGTCCAGTTGGTGCGGGGGCTCAACGAGCCAGCTGATGTGCCCACCGCGTGCTCAAGAAAGGCGTCGGTCTGGCAAATGAATGGCAGCAGCTCCGGCACCAAAACCTGCGCGTCCTTGGTCTCCAGCACATAGATGTCCCCTGAGCACACGCCGGAGAAATCCGCCACGGCCACCTTGCGCTGATAGGCGCGGCGCTTGCCGAACAGCACCTGTCCGGGCTGAAAAACGCTGGTGAAGGTCACGCCGTCTGCGACGCTGCCCCAACTGCGGATGCGCAAGTCACCTGGTTCGAGATGTTCCAGACCGACGTAGCGTTCGATGCCATCGGTCAGCGGATCTTGGCTGCGTGCTTTCGAGAGGTGCACCACATCGCCAAATTTCACCCGGCGCCAGCCGGGCTTCTTTGTTTTGTTAATCATTGTTCTTGTCTTACGAACGGCAAGGCGTAGCCGAGATACTCAGTTTGAGCTGTGCGCTGCTCATCCCAGCGTTTCTTATGTCCCGCTGGACGTTCCCGTTGATCTGCATAGGTGAGGATGAGTCGCCTCTTGGCGCGCGATATTCCAACGAAGTAAGCGCAACGGTTTTCATCTTGATTGCCAAAGAATATTTCGTTTTCCACTGCCAAGATGATGACCGAATCGAACTCAAGGCCCTTGCTCTTGTGGATGGTCAGGATTCGCACTCCTTGGTCGTCTGAGAAGCGCTTGAGGGCTATGGGCAGGTCAGGCTCCAGTTTGAGCAATTCATCAATCCTGGTCTTGGTGTCACGAATCACATCCTTCATCCGATCGAGCGACTCGTAGTCCGGGGAAAGCGACACCAGGGTCTCAGTACTGACTTGCTTCAGGAATGCCCGAACACACTCCCACCAGCCTGTGAAGGGTTCATCGAACAGCTCGGCAATGGCTATCTCTTTTCGTTGCTGCTTGACGATCCGATCAAGGTCCTTGCGCGCGTTCGACTGAATCTCTTCGTCAGCAAAAGGGATCAGCTGATTCATCAGTCGAATCCATGCTTTGGGTTCGCGCTGACCATAGATGCAGGACAGATAGTCCACGATCAAACGTGCAGCCGGCTCGACCGTGATGTCCTGCATCTGCTGCTCGTTACGGAAGGGTATGCCACGCGCCTCCAGTGCCGTCATCAGATGATCAGCGTACAGGTCGAGCTGATTGCGAATCAGGACCGCAATTTCCGCAGGAGGCAGCTGCTCGGTCTTTATCCAGCCTGCAATCAAGTCTGCGAGGTAGTCAGCTTCCTTACGGCTGTCATTGAAGTGCCATGCGAACACCTCGCCTTCGTCGCCAGCAAGCTGCTCATCAGGCATGACAGATGAGGGGTCAAGCTTGCGAATGATCTCGTTCTGCAGGCGCAACAGTCGCGGCTTTGAGCGAAAGTTCCGGTACATGTTGAGGGGGGTGGCAGCAAAGTCGGTAACGAAAGCCTGGAAGATGCCGTCCATAGCCCCTGCCCAACCCATGATCTTTTGCTTGGTGTCACCTACTGCGGTCAAGCGAATGCTCGTAGCTTGAAAGGCGAGCTTGAGCAGGTCGTACTGCAGGTTGGTGCAGTCCTGGAATTCGTCGAGGAAGACGTCGCTGTAGGTTTGGCGAACTGCGTTGCGCGCCATTGCGGACTTCTGCAGGATCGTGATGGCCAGAGGAACCAGATCGGCAAACTCGATTTCTTTGGGGGACAGCCTCACTTTTCGGTCTACGATTTTGTAGCCGACATCCAGAGCATCTCGCCCGGTCAGAATGGGACGGAAGCGATCGATGATGCGCTTCGCGAATGCATGGAAGGTGTAGCTGTCAAAGCGAACGGCAAGCTCTGAACCACAGCGTCGCTTGACCCGTTCCTTTAGGTTGCTGCTGGCATCGACTTTGAACGAGATTGCCAAGATCCGTTTGGGATAGCGACAGGAACCCGTGCGCAGCAAGAAATCAGCCCGCTGCGCAAGCATTTCCGTCTTTCCCGCGCCGGGGCCTGCAGTCAGCGCAAGACTGCGCTCTCGCTCCTTAGCCGCAAGCAGGGCGTTGGGCTCAAGCGTCAGCCCATCTGCCGGCTTCCAGGCGTCGACTGCAATCACTCCGGCAACTCCGCGAGCTTGGCGATCACGGCATCGGCCAACCGGGCAAGGGTTTCGGGCATGTTCGCGATCAGATCTGCGTCGCTGAGTTTGGCGAGAGCCTCGATGTGAGCAGCCGGCTTGCTGCCCAGCTTAAAGCTGCGGTGGTAAGTGCTGAAAAGTTGCTGTTCGTTTTCGGTGTATTGGCCTGCGTCGTGATGGCTTTTACCAAGGACTGCTTTGATCGTTGACTCGTCGGCCTCTTCCTTTACTACGCCGTAGGCATTCCCGAAGGCGAGTAACATGGAAAAATCCAGATCCATCGGGAACGAGAAATACACACCGCGCTCCTCAAGAAGAGTGTTGTAGTGCCCAAACGCACGTACTTTTTGAGTTGCATCGTTCCAACCAGGAATGCCATGATCTGCAGGTAGAACCTTACTCGGCTCATAGGCAGCTAACTGGTCGTTGACGTACTTGATTCGCCCCCATCCGGCTTGGTACCGTCCGACATCCAGATCAAGAAGTGTTAGATACGGAATCTGTAGGGCAGACAATAAGCGCCAAAAATGATTGACATGGCGACCGCCCAAGGGCGCGATCGTGACCGCTGACTCGTCAACCGGTGCTCCTTTCGCTTGAAGAAGACGTGGCAACACGATTTCCTCACTGTCCCCTTCGCCAAGGACTACAAGGCGCGAGAAATAGACTTCCGGAAAGGCCTGTACGGCTTCTCGCACGAACTTGTGCGCTTCATCAGTCGCGTCTGGTAGCTGGATATGCGTGACGCGCGATGTTCGCTCCAGGGTCAGCCGCAGATAGCGGATCTGTTCTGGGGCTACGCGCCGCAGCATCGACGGCGCGTGGGTGGCAATCAGTGCTTGTGCGTCGCCGTTGCCCGTCATGCCGTTGAGGGCACTGACGATCCGCCCAAGGTAATGGGGCGAAAGGCTGTTTTCTGGCTCTTCGACCGCTACCACCGTAAACACGGGTGGGCGCAACTTGTCTGCGTCGAATGACTTGTCTTCTTCAGCTAGAACAGCGCGGCCGATGGCCTGCGAGGACAGCACAAGTGACAGATACAGCATTGACTTCTGGCCATCGCTCAGTCGCGAGAAATCGACCAGCTGCTCGTCGTGGCCTGGTGTGAAAGACACCGACATGTGGCGCAACAAAGACTCGATCTCGGACGCTACAAAAGTGAGCTTTGGGTCGGCAAAGAAGCTGCCCTTGTGCAAAGCGCTCCATGCCGTTTTCAAGCGTGTGCTGAACGCGTTGATAGACGGATTGGCCGCCAAGCTGTCGCTGATTTGATCGGTCAGACCCTTGATGACAGTTCGCTCTGCATCCCAATTCACCGCACGCAGCATGCGCCCGAGCAATGCATTGGCGCCGTAGGCAATGTGATCAGCAGGATCACGGCGTGCGGGCAGATAGTGGACGTGGATATGGTTTCGTTCAGATCGGGGCACTTGAGCGATGGTCAGTGGCGAACCATCGGTATTGATGTCCAACACATAAACCATGTTCTCCTCTATGTCCCCATCCATCCCCATGGTGGCGCTAAGGCGAAAACGCAAACGGGGAGTGCCATCAACGTTGTCAAGGCGCATGTGGCCGAAATGAGGTGCAACAGTGCTGTTGTCCTTGTCTTCGACGAGTTCTGGGAACAGAAAGTCGGCCTCGATCCAGAGCTGACGCTCGGCGGGCGGAGCCTCCTCGTTAAATGGGACATGAAAGTCCGAGCGCAGGATTCGGCGCAGTGATGGATCGAATGCGAAGAACCGACACAAGGCCTGCAGCGCCGCTGTTTTGCCGGATCCGTTGGGCCCGATGAGGTAGGTAGTCTCCTCAAGCCCAACCTCGGTCGGCGCCTCACCGAAAGATTGGAAGTTCGACAGCCGGATCGTTTGAAGCTTCATCGCATATCCTCAGCCATGGAAAGCCCATCCAGCGTTTCCACCAACGTGTCCATCTGTTGCCAGAAGACGCGCCCATCGGTTTGCCATTGGTCCCAGGCCGAGCGCAGCGTAACGGCGTCGCCATTGCTGTCGGTGGCGACTGCGGCGGCAATGCGCTTCACGTACACAGGGATCGAGAGGTTGCCCGCATTGGCACCGATCTCGGCCAGGGAGGCGACCTTGGCGAAACCAGGCACATCCGCAAAGGTTTTGTAAGCGGTCAGGATGCGCTGTTGGTGCTCGGGCCTCAGAAAGCTCTGCGCGCGTTCGCGAGTCACCTCACTCACCGCGTCGATGAAGATCACCTTGCCCTTGCGCGGAGCCGTCTTCTTGCGGTTGCAGATGACGATGCACGACTCCATCGGGGAGTTGTAGAAAAGATTGGGGCCCAGGCCTATGATGGCCTCCACCCAGTCCTGCTCGATCATCTTGGCGCGCATGGCCTGCTCTTCGTTGCGGAACAGCACGCCGTGGGGCCACAGCACTGCACTGCGCCCCTTGGCAGTGAGGCTGGTCAGGATGTGCTGCTGGAAGGCGTAGTCGGCACGCCCCTGCGGGGGCGTTCCGAGCGAGTTGCGGCCCCACTTGTCACTGCTCCAGGCCTCGCGGTTCCACTGCTTGATGGAGTACGGCGGGTTGGCCAGGATCACATCGAACTGGCGCAGTCGGTCGCCTTCGATGTGCTTCGGTTCGGCCAGGGTGTCACCCCGGCTGATGTCAAAGTCATCCACGCCGTGCAGGAACATGTTCATGCGGGCGATGGACGAGGTGATGAGGTTGCGCTCCTGCCCGTAGAGCTTGAGCGTGCGGAATTCGCCGCCCGAGCGCTTCACCTCGTCCAGGGCCGAGATCAGCATGCCGCCGGTGCCGCAGGTGGGGTCGTAGATCGACTCACCCGCTTGCGGCGCCAAGAGTTGCGTCATCAGGTGGACGACTGTGCGGTTGGTGTAGAACTCGGCCGCCGTGTGACCGGAGTCGTCCGCGAACTTCTTGATCAGGTATTCATAAGCGTTGCCCAATTCATCTTCGGGGACGTTGGCTACAGAGAGTGTTTGGGTCGAAAAATGCTCGATCAGATTCTTCAGCGTTTCGTCGGGCAGCCGCCCCCGGTTGGTCCAGGGAGCATCAACGAAGATGCCATCGAGCAAATCCGGGTTGGCGGTCTCGATAGCGCGCATCGCCTTCTGAATGGCCGCGCCAACGTTCTTGGGTGCTTGGCGTACATCGTTCCAGTGAGCGCCTTGAGGGATCTGGAAGCGGTGGTTCTCGGCGAACTGGGCATACGAGAGGTCGCCCTTCGAGTTGGCCAAGGCCGCCTGGTATTCCTCTTCCCACACATCCGACACGCGCTTGTAGAACAGCAGCGGGAAGATGAACTGCTTGTAATCGCCGGCGTCGATCAGGCCGCGCAGCAGCACGGCGGCGCCCCAAAGGTAGCTTTCGAGTTCTTGTTGGGTGATTCGGCTCATGGTTTGTCGTACGTCTGCGCGTATTCCAGGTAGTCGTCAATCGGCGGCTCATCGACTGCGCCAGGCGTCGAGTGATCTTCGACGGACAGTTGATCCGGCTCGTCCATGGCCGCCGCAAATACGTCGAGGCGCAGCTTTGCCGCTGCGATCTTCTCCTCGCCCTCAAGGGTCTCGAACCCTTCAATGCAGTGCGAAGAGCCATCGAAGTACTGGATGCGGAACTCGGTGTGCCAGTCATCTGCGAAGCTTACGAAGCCGCAGTGCTCGGAATTGATCTGAAACTGGCACCAGCCTGCGGATATCGAGATATTCACATCAGGAATGAGAATCGGCAGGCGCTGTAGGCCAAAGAGAGCCCGCATCAGAGTCTGTCGCAGTGCCGGCGCATCGCTGCCATGCACCAATCGCTTGACCAAGATCTGGCTCAGCCGGGCAATGACACTGGCGTCCTCTGGCGGAATGACGACCAAAGACGTGCTCATCGCAGCCAACCGCCTTCTTCCATGACGTGCGCGAGGCGGCCTTCCGCCTCGCGGCAGCGGGTCAAGGCCTCCTTGAATGCCGCGATCGCATCGGGCAGTGGCGGGATGTCGTCTTGCAGCGGCGGCAGGACATAGCGGGAAATGTTAAGCGTCCAGTCCTCGGCCTTAATCTCATCCAGGTTGACCACACGTGCCGCGTCTTGCACATCCGCAAAGCCGCGATACCACCCGAGGATCTCGGCCGCGTGCTCAGGCTCCAGGTAGTTTTGCGCGCGTCCGCGGCGGAACAGGCGTGACGCATCGACGATCAGCACCTTCTTCATGTGCTTGACTGGCTTGCGCTTTCGGAGGACCAGGATGCACGCGGCCAGGCTGGTGCCGTAGAACAGGTTGGGTGCCAGCCCGATCACCGCCTCCACCAGATCCAGCTCCAGCAGCTTCTGTCGGATGCTGCCTTCCACGCCTTTTCGGAACAGGGCGCCCTGGGGCAGCACCACGGCCATGCGGCCGGTCACGTCGGCCATGGACTTGACCATGTGCTGCACCCAGGCGAAGTCGCCGCTGGACGAGGGTGGCAGGCCGGCAAAGTTGCGGCCGAAGGGGTCGTTCATCCACAAGTCCTCGCCCCACTTTTCCAGCGAGAACGGCGGATTGGCGATCACGCAGTCGAAAGTGGCGAGCCGGTCGCCCTCGAAGAAGGCGGGATTGCGCAGCGTGTCGCCGCGAACCACTTGAAAGTCCTCAATGCCGTGCAAGAAGAGGTTCATCCGAGCGATGGATGAAGTGGTGAGGTTCTTTTCTTGCCCGTATAGCTTGCCCCAGAGGCGCTTGACGTCGCCGTGCTGTTGCTTCACGTGCTGCAAGGCGGCAAGCAGCATGCCACCGGTACCGCAGGCCGGGTCGTAGATGGTCTCGGCTTCCTTGGGATCGAGCATGTCGATCATCAGACGCACCACACTGCGAGGGGTGTAGAACTCGCCGGCCTTCTTGTTGGTGGCGTCGGCGAACTTCTTAATCAGGTACTCGTAGGCGTCCCCCAGCAGGTCTGAGTCGACGTTATGGTTGCCGAGGGGCAGCGCTGAAAAATGCTCGATCAAGTCCTTGAGCAGCGCGTCGGACAGACGCTCTTTGTTGGACCACTGCGCATCGCCAAACACGCCATACAAAGAGTCAGGGTTTGCCTTTTCGATCTCGCGCATGGCGCGCTGCAGCGCGGCGCCGACGTTGCTTGGCTTCGCTCGCACGTCCACCCAATGGCAGTCCTCCGGAATCTGGAAGCGGTGCGACTCAGGAAACCAGGCAAGCTGTTCGTCACCTGTGTCTGCGACGATTTCCTGGTACTCCTCGTCCCAGACGTCACAGACGCGTTTGAAAAACAAGAGCGGAAAGATATAGGTCTTGAAATCGGCAGCATCCACAGGACCACGTAGGATGTTGGCGGACTCCCAGAGGTGGGATTCAAGGTTGGAGAGGCTGAATACAGGGGTGGAACTCATTGCCGATTGCTGCACCTTCGAGGGAGCACGGTCGCCCCGCCCAGCGCAGGATGCCCAGTTCTCCCCAGAATGCAGTCTATCGGAAAGGAAGTGCCTGGCAACGAGGGGCGAAGGTGCTCGATTCCGGGCCTGACCGCGCCATTGTTGGGGTCGCATAGGCCGCAACCCAGCCCAAACGATCAAGGCAGGGTTTACGAGTCGGCACTCGGTACAACGACGGGTAGGAAGCGGTCGTTCCGCAGCCGCCGCGCTCGGATAGTGGTCTACTCCTGTGACTTATCCCCACAGCCCTAGCCCAAACCTGTGGATAACCACTGGACAGCATTGGGAGCCCACTGCGCAAGCCACGCCACGTCAGGGAAGTTCGCGACCTGCTCAAAATTCGGGCAACCTGCCTTGTCTCGTGATGACCTTGAACCATCCAGCACAACGGTGTGGATTTGATACGCAGTGATACGGTGACTGCGTATACTGGTTGTTCATACAGTATTTATCAGTCACCCAGTTTCATGGCACTCGCCTCGGCTTACACATCGTCATCTGCTCCAGACAACCGGTTGCTCCCCAGTGTGGGGGCAACCGGCCTGGACACGCCCGTGCTGATCGGTGACTTGCGTGACGTGTCTGTGCAGGCCGGGTTCACTTCCCCTGCAGAAGACATGCTGGTCAAGCGCGTGGACCTGATGGCTGAACTCATCAAACACCCACAGGCGTCCTATTTGCTGCGCGTGCGCGGTGAATCCATGCGCGGTGTCGGCATCTTCGACGGTGACGTGGTCTTAGTGGACAAAGCCATCCGACCCCGTTCCGGCCAGGTTGTCATTGCCGTCATCGACGGTGAGTTCACCTGCAAGGTCCTTCAAATGCTGGCAGGCCGCATGAAGCTCAAGGCCGCCAACCCAACCTATCCGGACATCGTGCCCAAAGACGGCCAGACCGTTGAAATCTGGGGCGTGGTCGTGGCCAGCATCAAACAGTTTCCTGCCTGAGGATTGGGATCATGTACGCCCTGGTCGATGGCAACAACTTCTACGTGAGCTGCGAACGCGTGTTCAGGCCCGACCTCAATGGCCGCCCCGTGGTTGTGCTGTCCAACAACGATGGCTGTGCGGTGGCCCGCTCCAACGAAGCCAAGGCACTGGGCATTGCCATGGGCGCACCGTGGTTCAAGATCAAACACCTGGAAGACGAAGCCGGTCTGGTCGGGCTGTCTGCCAACTTCACGCTGTACGGCGACATGAGCGACCGCATGATGAGCCTGGTAGCAGGGCTTGGGCACCAGCAGGAGATTTACTCAATTGACGAGAGCTTTGTGAACCTCGCTGGCATCCGGGGTGACCTGATCAAGCGCAGCCACCAGATACGGCGCAGGGTGATGCAGTGGACCGGCCTGCCCACCTGCATCGGCATCGCCCCCACCAAGACATTGGCCAAACTGGCCAATCACATTGCCAAGACCGTCGAGAGAAAGCCGGGTGTTTACCCCGAACACATCGTCGGCCATGGCGTTGATGGGTCACTTTCACAGGTCTGCCATCTGGGGCTGTTGGATGTCGCGAGTAAGCAGTTGCTGTTCGAGCGCACCGAGGTGACCGAGGTCTGGGGCGTGGGGCCACGCATTGGCAAACAACTCAATGAGGCAGGTGTCCACACCGTGCTGGACCTGGTCAACCTGGACCCGGCCACTGTGGCCAGACGCTGGTCAGTGGTGCTGGAACGCACGGTGCGAGAACTCAAAGGCCAACCCTGCATTGCACTTGACCATGAACCGCCTGCCAGACAACAGATTGCCTGCACACGCAGCTTTGGTCACCCTGTCACTGAACGCCATGAAATCGAACAAGCTGTCACTGAGTTTGCCAGCCGTGCGGCTGAGAAGCTGAGAAAGCAGGATCACCGTGCCAGCGCATTGCTGACCTTCATCCGCACCAGCCCGTTCAGACGGCAGGATGAGCAGTATTCAGCATCCATGGTCTACCCGCTGATCCGTCCCACGGCAGACAGCACCCAACTGGTCAAGGCTGCACTGACCAACCTGGCACGCATCTACAAGCCTGGATTCAACTATGCCAAGGCGGGTGTGATGCTGATGGACCTGTCTCCTGCCAGCCAGGAGCAGTTGGAACTGGGGGACTGGGCACTTGAGCTGAATGAACAGGATGCCTGCACAACCAGCGAAGCAGAACGCGCCCGAATGATTGTCGCCATGGACAGCCTGAACCAGCGGTACGGCAAGGGCACAGTCAAAGTGGCCAGTGCGGGAGCACATCGCACAACCACGCTCAGACCAGGCCAGCCAGACAGAAACCAGCGAAACTGGCAGATGAAGCAGGCCCGGCGCACGCCACGGTACACAACTTGCTGGGCTGAACTGGCAGTTGCGAAGGGGTGATTTGGGGTGAAGGTGATGACAAATGCGACCAATGATTGGCATGACTCCCCCATTCGGAGGATTCCCATCGGGACACAAAGTCCTTATCTTGAGACGAGACAGATGAACACCGGAGACACAACCATGAACCAGACCACTGCGTCAGGAAGCCTGCCCCAAAACGGGCCTGGGGTGCTGGGCCGCTTCATGGCCGAGGTGCTGACCACGCGCACATCACAACCCAGGGTGCCCAATTCGTGTGGCCGTTGCGGTGCGACGGCCTACAAATCCCTGATGGCCCGGGATGACACTGGCGTGATGCGTGCGTCCGGGCAATACCAGTGTGTGCAGTGTCGGCGGGTGTTCAGCAGTTTGGGGGAGTGGCGGGGTAGGGGCCAGTGAGCGTTGAGCTGCCCCCGTCGTCATCGAACAGTGGGAACTGATCACAGTCCCCATAAGCCCTGACCCAAGCCAGCGACCCTGGCCTGCATGGGTGTGGGGTTGACTACTACACGTTTGGGTTGTGCAGCAGGAGCAGCGCCGGTGCGCTCCAGCTTCAAACTGCCTGCCCCCGCACCCTTGCCAGCCCGGGCAGGCGGCACACACAACCCACAAGTGAAGTTGCGCGCAATCTCATAAGGCTCGGTCACGAAGTGACCACCGCACTTGCAGCACTTCGTCATGCCCAGCATGTTGTTGTCCATGAACTTCACCAGGCGCCACGCGCGGGTGAAGCTCAACAAAGGTTCGATGCCACAAGCCACCATCTGCTCGGTGTACAGCTTGTAAGCCTTGATCACCACATCGATGTCATCCAGCGCAGCCGCTTTGGACAGGTATTCATGGATGTTGGCAAACAAAGATGAATGGATGTTGGGCTGCCAGGTCAGGAACCAGTCCGTCGAGAAAGGCAACTGGCCTTTGGAAGGAGACTTGCCAGCCACTTCCTTGTACAGGCGCAACAGGCGCTCGTAAGACAAATTGGTTTCAGACTCCAGCACCTGCAAGCGCGCACCCAGGTTGATCAGCTCTACCGCACGTTCAATGTCACGGGCTTCGGTGAGGATGCTTTTGACTGCCATGATCTTCTCCTGGGGACTGGGTTTGTTATCTGTTGTCTGTTCTTTGCTGACTGATGTGGTTCACATCGTCTCGGTGACCCGGCCAGCCATCAGGATGGAGGCGTGCAGGCGGGAGGTGGTGTCGTTGGCCACTTTGCCGGGGTTGTGGTTGGTCAGCAGGTTCCACACCAGGTCATCGTCCACACGGAAGCGGCACAGCAGCATGTTGCCCGAGGCGACTTTCATGATCTGCGCGGGTGACAGGGCAGCGAGCAGTTCGGCGGCTTGTTCGGTCAGACCGAGGCGGAACTGGGCTTGTGCCCTGTCCTGACGGATGAGGGATTGGGCCAGCATGAGGTAGGTGAGGTTGGC
>JAVBXK010000128.1 GCA_030824555.1 bacterium | reverse complement strand
CCACCCCCGCCCGCACCCGCCCATACCAGGCAGGCTGCGGCATTCCTTGACGACTGTTCCACCCACAGGAGACTCCCTTGAAAAAACTATCCATCCTGGCCCTGGCCGCCTGCGCATGCGCGGCACAGGCCCAATCGTCCGTGACGCTGTATGGCGTGGCAGACGTGGCGCTTGAACGCGTCAAAGGTGCCACATCCGCCACACGCGCGGCCTCGGGCCAGCAGCAAGGCGCACGCTGGGGCTTGCGCGGCACCGAAGACCTGGGTGGCGGCCTCAAGGCCGTCTTCCTGATGGAGTCGGGCTTCAACATGGCCAACGGCGCGTCCGGCCAGGGCGGCCTGCTGTTCGGCCGCCAGGCCTACGTGGGCCTGGCTGGCAACTTCGGCGCCGTGCGCCTGGGCCGCCAGTATTCGCCCATGGACGACGTGGCCGGCCTGGTTGGCACCAAGGTGTACGACGTGCTGAGCGTGGTGCCCATCATCGGCAACGGCGACTACAACCGCGTCAACAGTGCGGTGACCTACCTGTCGCCCAAGCTGGCCAACACCACCTTCCAGGCGCAGTACAGCTTTGGCAACCCGCGTCCGGCAGGCGATGCCAGCCCCAACTACACCAAGCAGGTCAGCGTGCACGCCATCCACGAGAACGGGCCGCTGACACTGGGTGCGTCGCTGATGCGCGTGACCGACGACAACGCCACCGCTGCAGGCAACCAGGGCAAGAGCGCCGCGTTGCTGGTGGCAGGCTACAACTTCGGCACCTTCAAGGTCACCGGTTACTACGACCAGGAAGACAAAGGCACCGAAACCATGAGGCTCTATGGCCTGCAAGGTGCCATGACCTTTGGCAACACCACCGTGTCGGCAGGCGTGGCACAGGCCAAAAACGTGACGGGCCTGGCCTCGGCCGCCCGCGACAACGCCAAGCTCTACACGCTCCAGGCCAGCCACAACCTGTCCAAGCGCACCGCGCTGTACGGCAACCTGACCATCGTGGCCAACAGCGCCGACGCGGCCCTGGGCTTCAACAGCCCCGTGGCCGGGAAAAATTCGAACGGCGTGCAGGTAGGCATCCGCCACCGCTTCTGATGCTGCGCAGAGGCTGAGAGTTTCTCGGGCGTGCCCGAGCAACGCACCAAAACACGCCCGATCAAGGCGCAAAGCACAGCAATAGCTCGGGCTATTGCGAGCATTTGCAACGCAGAGCGGGTGCGTTTTGGGGTGGTGAGCGGGCATGAGCGAAAGACGCTCAGCCTCTCAGGTTCCAAGGTTGATTTGTGCCCCAGTCACGCAAGTGGCTGGGGCTTTTTGCTGTGCATCGCAACTGATCAGACTGCGCGCCAGCCAACGGATCCGCCATGCCCGGCGTGATGCCAGGCCAGACGCGTTGACGATGGTTGCACGGCTGCCAGCACACGTGCACTGATACCATGCCAAGCTTGTTTTGCTCACTCCCGGTCTGGCATTGACCGAGAAACCGTTGCCGCACATGGACCACAGAAACCTTGGATACAGCCTGCTGGCAGGCCATGGCATTGAAATTGGGGCACTCCACAATCCGGCGAAAGTGCCCGATTGCTGCAAGGTGTCTTACTGTGATGCCATGTCTGCCGACGACGCTCGGCGCTCTTTCCCTGAGTTGGCAGCATTGCCGCTGGTGAACGTGACACACATCGTCGACCTTGACCGCGATGCGTTGACTGCATTTGCCGACAGTTCGCAAGATTTTGTCATCCTGAACCATGTGATCGAACACGTGGCCAACCCCATTCGGGTCATCACCGAGTGCTTTCGGGTGCTCAAGGACGCGGGCAAACTGGTCATGTCTGCGCCCGACATGCGCTTCACGTTCGACCGCAACAGGGCGCTGACGACGCCTGAACACCTGTGGGCCGAGTTTCATCAGGGCGTGACGCGCGTCAGCGACGAACACTACGCCGAGTTTCTGCATGCCGTTCATCCGGAGGCCGTGGGTGATCCGGCGGTGTTTGCGGGTGCGCTGATCTCGGTGCGTGACCGACGGGAACATGCGCATGTGTGGAACAGCGACACGTTTCGGACGTTGTTGCTGGATGTCATGTCACACCATGCTGTCCAGGCAACCCCACTGCTGCAAAGTCTGGCGGACACCAACCAGTGCGAGTATTTTTCTGTCTGGCAAAAGGGCTGTGCACCGTCAACCGAGGCGCTGACCCGCTACAACCCTGAGCACACTGCCGCAGCCAACGCCTATTTGCTGACGCTGGTCTCGGCCGCAGCACAGACCACCGCTCACTTGCAACACAGCTTGCACGCTGAACACGCCAGGAATCTGGCCCTGACCGACCAACTGCATGCGCAGGCTGCTGCGCACCACGCGACACTGGCGGCGCACCAGGCGGCACTGCAAGCGCATCAGGCGAAGCAGGAAACGCTTGAGCAGGCGCTGCAAGCGTGTCAGGCATTGCTGGAAACCAACCGGCAATTGCATGCCGAGCAGGCTCGGATCGGTGCGCAGACCATCGAAGACAAGGAGCGCCACATCCGAAACATCGAGTCTGATCGGCGCACACAGGCACAGGCCATTGAAGATCAGGCCGCCCACCTGAATGCGCTGAAAAACTCCCGGTCGTGGCGGTGGACACGCCCACTTCGCGCACTGTCCGACTGGGCAAGGTAAAGCGCCTGCGGGCAGCTCGCGCAAACCACCACCCGGCCTGGCTGAAGCACGACCCCATCCCACAGCGCCGATGCGACCCTGGGCTTCAACAGCCCCATGGCAGAGAAGAATTCGAACGGCGTGCAGGTGGGCATCCGCCACCGTTTCTGATGCCTCTCAGGTTCCAAGGTTGATTTGTGCCCCAGTCACGCAAGTGGCTGGGGCTTTTTGCTGTGTACCGCATGCCCCATCAGCTGACGTTGCCGCGTGTCGGCACCCGCTCACAAAACGGCGGCAGAACCATCCAGTTGCTTTTGCAGCATGTGCACCTGACGGCGCAAGGCCTCGTTCTCGGCCATCAGCGCTGCAATGTGCTGCTGCGCCGCCCGCAAAGCGTCGGCAGAAGCCGAGCCCGCTTCATCGGCAGGCGCAGAGGCGTCGCGCGGCTTGCGCCTGGTCTCGCGCACCCGCTTGGCCGCTTGCTTGATGTCATCCTTGCCGCCAACCACCGCCGCCACCTGCTCATCGGCGGGCAAGGTTGCCACAGCGGCCGCCGCACTGATGGACACCGCGCCAGACCGTACCGCAGCCACCAGTTCGGGGGCAGCCTGCTTCTGAATTTGCTCTATCAGCACCACCTGGCTGCTGCGCAGGCGTGCGGCTTTGGCGACATCTTCCCGGCTCTTGAGCTGCGCAGGTGCGGGCACCGGCGCAGCAGGTGACGCACCCGACGGCGCTGCGTCATCCCAAGGTGCCGACACATCCTCGCTTTCTGCCCCCGTTGCGGCGCTGGCATCACCCGCAGCGGCCAACCATCTCGACCGGCGGTCGGCCACGATTTCGCGCTTGCGCAGCGCCAGCACACCGCGCTGGAAATCGGACACGCTGCGCCTGCCCAGGTGCTGGTCGATCATCCAGAGGTGGACATCTTCCATGGTCTGGAACAGCTTGCTCTGCACGGTCTGAAACGGCAAGCCGTGCTTCTGGCAAATGCCGTAGCGGTTGTGGCCGTCCACCAGCAAATCGCCCCACAGCACCAGGGCATCGCGACAACCCTCGGCCAGGATGCTCCGCTCCAACGCCTCGTGTTCATCGGGTGTCAAAGGGTCGATGTAGGCTTTCAATTCTTCGTTGACAACGATGTTCATGGGGCAGTGAAGGCAAAAGGGGCTGGATTCTAGTGTGCCAACAAACCCTGGCATGCCACAGACGCGCCAGCCCGGTGAGCCGCCAGCTCCGGCACCCGCCCTCGATCACCCCACATTGACCACAAAAAAGTCATCAATCATTTGCTCATTTGCAAATTAATGATCTTTTTAGTTTGCAATACAGTCTGAGCCTGAGCTGCCGCAATGCCCTGCCGGCGCGGCCCCCACGGTTTTTCAACATCCAGAGGCGAGAAAACATGACTGCACGCACCCAAGTTCACGGCCTGCAAGTGGCCACCGAGCTGTTCGACTTCATCAACAACCAGGTGCTGCCCGGCACCGGTGTCAGCAACGATGCCTTCTGGACAGGCTTCGACGCCATCGTGGCCGACTTGGCCCCCAAAAATGCCGCCCTGTTGAAAGAGCGCGACCGCCTGCAGACCGAGCTGGACAAATGGCACAGCGCCAACCCCGGCCCCATCAGCAACATGGTGGCCTACCGCAAGTTCCTGGAAACCATTGGCTACCTGGTGCCCCAGCCCGCCAACGTGACCGCCACCACCACGAACGTGGACGCCGAGCTGGCCATTCAGGCTGGCCCCCAGCTGGTGGTGCCTATCCTGAACGCCCGCTATGCACTGAACGCCGCCAACGCCCGCTGGGGCAGCCTGTACGACGCGCTGTACGGCACCGACGCCATCCCTGAAACCGACGGTGCCGACAAAGCCTCGCACCACGGCTACAACCCCCTGCGCGGCGCCAAGGTCATTGAATTTGCCCGCAAGTTCCTGGACCAGTCCGCCCCGCTGGCCGCCGAGTCGCACACCGATGCCAAGGGCTACAGCGTGGTCAACGGCCAGCTGACCGTGGCACTGGACGACGGCCTGACCACCGGCCTGAAAGACCCCAGCCAGTTCGTCGGCTACCAGGGCCCTGCCGAGCAGCCCACGTCGCTGCTGATCAAGCACCACGGCAACCACATTGACATCATCCTGGACCGCAGCACGCTGATCGGCCGCACCGACCCCGCTGGCGTGTCCGACGTGGTGCTGGAAGCCGCGCTGTCCACCATCCTCGACCTGGAAGACTCGGTTGCCGCTGTGGACGCCGAAGACAAGATCGTGGGCTACAGCAACTGGCTGGGCATCCTGAAGGGCACGCTGACCGAATCGTTCCAAAAGGGTGGCAAAACGCTGACCCGTGGCCTGAACCCAGACCGCGTGTACACCGCAGCCAGCGGCAACGGCGAAGTGCGCCTGCACGGCCGCAGCCTGATGTTCGTGCGCAACGTGGGCCACCTGATGACCAACCCCGCCATCCTGTGGGGCGCGGAGGGCAAAGAGATTCCAGAAGGCATTCTGGATGCGGTGGTGACCACAACAATAGCGCTGCACGACCTGCAAGGCCATGGCAAAGACGGCATCCGCAACAGCCGCAGCGGCAGCGTGTACATCGTCAAACCCAAGATGCACGGCCCTGCCGAAGTGGCGTTTGCGTGCGAGCTGTTCGGTCGCGTCGAACAGGTGCTGGGCCTGCCTGACAGCACCGTCAAGCTGGGCATCATGGACGAAGAGCGCCGCACCAGCGTGAACCTGAAAGCCTGTATCGAAGCCGCCAAGAGCCGCGTGGCTTTCATCAACACCGGCTTCCTGGACCGCACCGGCGACGAAATGCACACCGCCATGCTGGCAGGCCCCATGCTGCGCAAGGGCGACATGAAAACCAGCGCCTGGATTCAAAGCTACGAGAAGAACAACGTCATCGTGGGCCTGAGCTGCGGCCTGCGCGGCAAGGCACAGATCGGCAAAGGCATGTGGGCCATGCCCGACCTGATGGCCGCTATGCTGGAGCAAAAGATCGGTCACCCGAAGGCCGGTGCCAACACAGCCTGGGTGCCCAGCCCCACCGGTGCCACGCTGCACGCGCTGCACTACCACCAGGTGCTGGTGTCAGACATCCAGGCCGAAATGGAAAAAACCGCCGCCCAGAACGACCCCGTTCGTGAGCGTGACGACCTGCTGACCGGCCTGTTGACCGTGCCCGTGACCGCCAGCCCCAACTGGTCAGCCGCTGAAAAGCAAGCCGAACTGGACAACAACGCCCAAGGCATTTTGGGCTACGTGGTGCGCTGGGTGGACCAGGGTGTGGGCTGCTCAAAGGTGCCCGACATCAACGACGTGGGCCTGATGGAAGACCGTGCCACGCTGCGCATCAGCAGCCAGCACATGGCCAACTGGCTGCACCACGGTGTGGTGACCCAAGCGCAGATCACCGAAACCTTCAAGCGCATGGCCGCCAAGGTGGACGGCCAGAACGCCGGTGACCCGCTGTACAAAAACATGGCTGGCAACTTTGGCACCAGCATGGCTTACCAGGCTGCTTGCGACCTGGTGTTCAAAGGCAAGGAACAGCCCAGCGGTTACACGGAGCCGCTGCTGCACGCCTGGCGGTTGAAGGTGAAGGCTGCGGCTTGATGCACCTGAATGGCATGAAAATTCAGAATTGATAGCTACATTCGCTTATAGATAAAGCGATAACGGCAGATATTTCATGAAAAACGGCACCCTTGGGTGCCGTTTTTCATTGAGCTGATATTTCGCACGTCAGGTAATCGATCAAGCGCTTGTCTGCCGTCACCGCATCGTGCGGCACCAGCAGGTACTTCCAGGGTTTGGCCCCCGTGGTGCGTGCGTGGTCCGAAGCATGCTGGCACCAGAGCACACCAGAACGGGCTTTGGCCACCACATCCGCCGCAGTCATTTCATTGCGTGCCTTGGTTTCGCACATCAACAGGTGGTGGTCGGTTTCTGCCACAAAGTCGGGCACGTATTCCGGCTGTTCTGCGCCCAGCTTGTAGAACATTTGGAACTGCCCTTTGGCAGGCTTGAACCACTTGATCGCATCGCGCTCCAGCATCACTGCAAATTTGCGCTCGGTATCCGAATCAAACTTTTGCACCGGGTACAGACAACGTGCAAAGCCACCAAACACCATTTGCTTGATGCGTCCCAGCTCATCGGGCGTTTCGCGGTAATCCCTCACCACCTGACCGGCTCCAACTGTATAGGTGGGCTCTTTCAATGCGGTAAAACCCCGCCGCACCTCCACCTCATAGCCACTGGCCGACTCATAGAAGTGCGCCTGCATCTGGGCGTAGATGTTCTTGGTAATCAGCTGGCGGTCCAGATCCAGCACATTGCGCACCTCGTTTTCGTCGGTCAGGTAGCTGCGCAAGTGCGCCACCATCTGCCCCGCCAGGTCATAAAGCAGACTGGCCTGGGTGATGTAGTCAATGTCGTCGTAATCAATCAGCGCGTGGACGATGTAATCCTCCAGCCTGCGCTGGGTGCCACCACTTTGGGCCGACAGGGTGAATTGCCGGTGGTCATGCAGGTTCTGCCCCACCAAAGACCGGTCTTTGGGCTGCAAGTGCAGGCCGCTCACATCCAGCGTGAACGGGTGGAAGCCACTGGTCACCTCGCCCCTGGGCACCACGGCAATGCGCGGAATGTCGATGGTCTGCTTCAGCACCACCTCCACCGTGCGGCGCACCACCGACGGCACATCCAGCTCAGGCGCAGCCGCTTCGCCCAAGGCCAAATCGGCCTGTGCGGGCGGCAGCTTTTCGCGCACGGCCTGGGCAATCTGGGCTTGCAACGCCTCGCCCAGCAGCGCCTGCCGTGTGGGTGCGACCAGGGTATTCACCTCGTAGGTGACCAGCACGTCCATCACCACTGCAGCCGCCTGTCGTTCGCGCTCTGTGGCGAACATCGGTGCCGCAGACGGTGTAGCACCACCCACGCCCGTCAGCCCCAAGGCTGTGGACACATTGGGCGCAACCGTCATGCTCTGGGGACGGTCATCGCCCGCATCGGGTGCATCCAATTCAAAAACTTTGAGCTTGATGAGCGAGTCGGCCCGGTTCGCGTCGTCAATGATTTCCTGAAACCGGTCATGCGCAATGATGCTCAAGCGATCCACGGCGTCCACCCCGGTGCGCTTGCCATACGGCAGGCGCAGGCCCCGGCCAATGGACTGCTCCACCAGCGTGCGGGCGTAAGTGTTCAAACCCGCCTGGCTTTTAATTGTGGCGAATTCGCCGTAGTTAAAAGCGGGGTTGTAGACCGACTCCCAGATGCCCAAAAACTCCACCGTGTTCCGGTTGCGCAGCCAGTCCGAGATGAAAAAATCACCGTCCTTGGCTTTGAGCATGTCGGTCAACGAGATGTAGTCCTGCCCTTCGCGGGAAACGATGGCCACATCAGCGCCCTGAACGTTGATGACACGGTTTTTCATGGGTGGACTCGAGTTTTTGGTGCGCCATGGGTCGATTCAGGGGCGTGCTTCAACGGCCAACAGCCATGCGTGGAAATGCGGGCAGGCTTGCCGCATGGCATCCAGGCCAATATCGCAGGCAATCAGCGGGCCGTGAAAGGTTTTCTGGTAGCCGGGCATGGCCGCCAGGATGCGTTTGGATGGCGCGGTGTGTGGGCTGTCGTTCACGTCTTCCGGCGCACCGGCGCTGGCCACCGCTGCACTCAATGCGGAAACCACGTCAGCATCGTCGGTCCATTGCGCAAACATGCTGGGCCGGGTGTAGAGCAGCGCCTCGTACTCATGCACCATCAAGTTGGCCAGGAAATTCGGCTGGTTGATGTCTTGGGTCAGTTGCGCTTCCAGAAACAGTGCTTTCTGGTGCCCGCTGGCTTTGGCCGGGTACAGCGGCAAGGTTTTACCCGGAAAGTCGCCGGGCAAGGCGTAAAGGTCAAACAGGGTGGTGACGTGGGCACCGGGGTCTTGCTGGCACAACCGCAGAATTTGCGGTTTGACCTTGGCATAACTCACCACGCCACCTTTGTGGCCTGGGCTGGTGCTGACGATGATGGGGGTCAAAAACCGCCCCTGTCGGGCGTAGTGGGGCTGCAACAACTCGCGCACGAAGGCTTCTTCGGTCTGGCCCTCGACCAGCACGTACAGGCGGCTCATCGCTGCGGCCTCCCGCCCAGAATGTTTTTCTTCCAAAGGTCGCCTAGGCTGTAGTCTTGAAGCCATTCGTGCAAAGCGGCAGGGTCAGGACGCTTGAAGTCTGATGCCCCCCCTTTTTTGTCCACCACGATGAGGTCTTCCACATCAAATTCATTGACCAACTCCACGGACTGCGTGGACACAATGATCTGGTGTTGCTGCGCGGTGGATTTCATCATCGCGCCCAGCATGGTGATGGCAAAGGGGTGCAAACCCAGTTCGGGCTCATCAATAAGGATGGTGGCGGGCATGAAGTCTTCAGGCTGCAGCAGCACAGTCGTCAAACAGATAAAACGCAAGCTGCCATCCGATAGCGAGCTGGCCTTGAACGGCACGTCTTGACCTGCTTCAGTCCACTCTAATTCAATTTGGTCATGGTTACCCGCATACGGGCGAAACAGGAAGTCACCAAAAAACGGCGCGACCATCTGAATAGACTTGACGATCCGCTGATAATGTGAATTGTGGTGTTCTTTGAGTCGTTTAAGGAAAGCGGCCAAATTGCGCGCATCCTCGCGCAAGTACTCGTTATCACTGACACCATGCACTTGCTTCACCAAGGCGCTGACACTGGTGTCATGGAAGTGGTAAATCCTCCAACTCCGCATGGCGGGCACTGTGTGCTCCCATATGAGACCATGCCCGTCTCTCTCTTTGAAGCCAGTTTCAAAGTGACCTGCGGCAGGGTGCCACTCGCCCTTCATATTCCACCAAAGCGCCTCATGTGCAAACATCAACCGGTTGTCTTGCGTTGCTTTAAGTTTGAATCGATATCCGTTGTTTCCAAAGTACATCTCTGCATTCAGAAATTCGGTCTTCTTCCGCCCGAAGTGCAATACTGCGTCCGGGCCGCCAACATCCCCAACACAGGCCTGGAGTTGCTTATCGAGAATACGGCCTATTAGCTTGAAGAAACCAATGAAATTTGATTTCCCTGCGCCATTGGCACCGATTAGCACATTAATTGAACCCAAGTTGAGATCACATTCCGCAATCGACTTGTAGCCCTTCAACACCAATCTCGACAATTGGTTTGAATCGGTCACATTTTTAACCATCATTTTTCCTTTCCATCATCAATGAGATGCATCAAGCCAACCCCCATTGAATTTTGAATATCTCATTTAATGTCGATGTGGAGGCAAGACGGCCTTCCAAGTCATCAATCAACCGGCTGCGCTGCGCGTCAATCTCGTCTTGCCGGTCAAAAATCCTGCGTCGCAACTGGTTGCGTTTGTCTTCCAGCTCGCGTTGGCGTTTTTGCCAGTGCAGCTTTTCTTCCAGTGTGGCGGCCACGGTGGCGGTGCGGCGCACGTCTTTGATTTCGCGGTCCAGCTCTTTCAGTTCGTTTTCCAGGCCCACCTTCAGGTCGTCGGCCCAGGCGTCGAGCTTTTGCACTTCGGCATCAAAGTAGCCCAGGTTGCGGGTGTTCACTGCGACGACGTGTTCGCGCTCCAGCCGCAGGGTGTCTTCGTCCAGCGCGGCGGGGGGCTGCATGAACAGGTCAGCCTCCAGCACCTGGGCGGGCAGGCGCAGCAGCTTTTCGGCATCTTCTGTGTGCAGGGGCTGGCCTGCGTCGGTCACACCGGCCAGCAGCAAATGGTCTTCGGCCTGGCCCAGTGCGGTGGTAGACAGCACGCTCAAACTCAACCAGCCGCTTTGCCCGCGCAAGGCTTGCAGGGTGGACACCTTGGCACCGTAGCCGTCGTAGTTGAAGCGCACGCGGGCCACGGGCAATGACCGAGTTTTGGCCTGCTCAATCAGGGCCTGGGCCAAGGGGTGGCCGGTGCGGTAGAGGTGTGCTTCCCCAGTGCGGCGCGGCAGTTCGTAACGGCCTGGGGGCACGTCGGCAGGGGCCAGCCCTGGCGGGGTTTGGCGCAGGGTGAAGCCTTCGTGGTCAAACTCGGCTTGGCCTTGCAGCTCGGCCTGGGTCAGCTCCATCAGGAGTTTTTCGAACCGGTTGCGGGCGCTTTTGCTTTCGGTCTGGCGCAGCTTGAGCCGGTCTTGCACGGCTTCGTCAAAGTTATCCAGCAGCAGTTGCCGGGTTTTGAGCATGGCGGCGTTGATTTCGCCCGACAAGTCCAGTTGCAGTTGCTGGAAGGATGCTTCGATTTCCTGCGGGTTGCGGCAGGTTTGGTAAATCTCGGCGATGCGGCGCTCAAAGTTCACACCGCTGCCGATGGTGCCCAGCACTTCGTCGCTGGCTCCAAACACGCCTTCAAACAATTGAAATTTTTGCGCCAGCAGTTCGTACACGCGCTGGTCTGCGGGGTTGGTGTGGTCCACAAAGTTGACCACCACCACGTCGTGCTTTTGCCCGTAACGGTGGCAGCGGCCGATGCGTTGCTCGATGCGCTGGGGGTTCCAGGGCAGGTCGTAGTTGATGACCAATGAGCAAAACTGCAAATTGATGCCCTCGGCCCCGGCCTCGGTGGCAATCATGATGCTGGCAGACTGCTTGAAGTGCTCCACCAGCGCGGCGCGGGTGTCCGCCGTGCGGGAGCCGGTGATGCGGTCGGTGCCCGTGTGGCGTTGCAGCCAGTCTTGGTAAATGCGGGTGGCCTGCTCGCTGCTGTTGGTGCCGTTGAACAAAACGGTTTGACCTGCGTAGGGGCTTTGCTCCAGCAGGGCCAGCAAATAGTCTTGGGTGCGGCGCGACTCGGTGAAGATGAGTGCTTTGCGGTGGGCACCCAGCCGTTCCAGCTCGGCAAAGGCTTTGCCCAGGGCCATCAGCAAGGCTTGGCCTTTGGCGTTGTCGCGGATGGTGGTGGCCATGCGCTGAAATTCGCGCAGCTCGGCAATTTCTTCGACCACGCTGGCCAGAGGGGCAGGGGCGGGTTCGCCGTCAGTGCTGGCCCATTCTTCTTCGGTTTCGTCCAGCGATTCGTAGTCTTTGTCCAGCTCGGCGCTGAGTTGTTCGTCCGATTTTTCGGCAGCTTCAGCGCTCAGTTGGTTTTGCAGGCGCTGGGCCATGGTGCCCAAGGCCCCGCCAATGGCGTAGCTGCTGGAGGCCAGCAGCTTCCACAACACCAGCGAGATGAGTTGGCGTTGCCCGGCGGGCAGCGCGTTCAGCGCGGGGCGGCGCAAGTAGTCGGCCACCACATCGCGCAGCACTTGTTCGTCTTGCGAAGGGGTGAACGACTCCACCATGGGAATGCGCTTGGTGTACGAAATGTAGGGCTGCACTTGGCGGCGCAGGGTTCGCATGCACACGCTTTGCAGGCGGGTGCGCAGTTTGGCCACGGTGGCGGGGTTGTTGAGTGCGCCGAATTGGTCGCGGAAGCTGGGCAGGTCGCCAAACACGCGTTCGTCCACCAGGCTGACCAGGCCATACAGCTCCAGCAAAGAGTTTTGCAACGGCGTGGCCGTCAGCAGCACCTTGGGGGCGTTGGCCAGTGCGTCTTTCAGGGCCTTGCCTATGACGTTGCTGGACTTGTAGACGTTGCGCAGGCGGTGGGCTTCGTCCATGACCACCAAGTCCCAAGACACACGACGCAGGTCGTCGGCCTTGGTTTTGGCGAACTGGTAGGAGCAAATCAGTACACCGCTGGGCTGATCGAATGGGTTGCTTAAGCCCCCCTTGCGAAGCTCCCGGTGGCTTTTAGCTTCCAGAATGTGCGCTTGCAGACTGAACTTATCTTGCAGCTCCTGGTGCCACTGCTTGCGCAGGTTGGCGGGGGTGATGATGAGGATGCGCCGCTTGCGCTCCGCCCAGCGCTGGGCAATGACCAAACCCGCCTCGATGGTTTTGCCCAATCCCACTTCGTCGGCCAGGATGACTCCTTTGGACAGCGGACTGTGAAAGGCAAACAGGGCCGCCTCCACCTGGTGGGGGTTCAAGTCCACCTGGGCATCAACCAGCGTGGTGGCCAGCATGTCTGCTGCGTCTGCACCCATGCGACGGGACAGCAGCCAGGCGATGTACTGGGATTGGTAGGGTGTCACGAGCAAAAAAAGCTACATCGGAAGGGCAAAGGGTCATTATGCGAGCAACCTGGAGCCGAAAAACCCACCGAGCCTGTTGCGGATAAGCAAGCCGAAATGGGCCGTGTAATAACCCAAGCCCAGATCACCGAAACCTTCGAGCGCATGGCCGCCAAGGTGGACGGCCAGAACGCTGGTGACCCGCTGTACAAAAACATGGCTGGCAACTTTGACACCAGCATGGCTTACCAGGCTGCTTGCGACCTGGTGTTCAAGGGCAAGGAGCAGCCCAGCGGTTACACGGAGCCGCTGCTGCATGCGTGGCGGTTGAAGGTGAAGGCTGCGGCTTGATGCGGCTCAATGGTCAGCGCATTCTGAATTGATAGCCTCTTTCGCTTATGAATGAAGCGTAAGAGGCAGATATTTCATACAAAACGGCACCCTTGGGTGCCGTTTTTGTTTGAGCTGATGGCTCACACGCCAGGTACAAGCAGCGCACCAAATCGCCAAACACCATTGGCTGGATCTGCCATGCTCAGCCCCCCGGTCGCGCCGCATCGCGCAGCAGCAAGGCCTGGCTGTAGTGCAAAAACTCATCCAGGTGCTTTTCAATGATGCTCACCGTGATGGGCAGTTGCAGCGCCTGATAGTCATGCACGGCAATGTTGCGAAAACCCACCATGCGCTTGAGTGCATCGGCCAATGCTGCATCCAGCCAACCGCCCTGCGCCAGCAGTGCAAACACGTCTCGAGCGCTTTGCGGCACACCCAGCTTTTCACGCCGAATCAGGTGCTGGCCCATGTCCAGCGCGGCTTCGCAGGCGCGCTGGATGTTCAGAATGGCCGCGTCCTGGCGCGTGAAATCGGTACCAAACGTGGCAGGGTTGACGGCGTATTCCTCTCGCGCCCGCGCCACGCAACGCTCAATCACCGCAGCTTTGTTGATCAGCACGTCATCGGCCATACACCGATCCTCTCTGTTGAATGTCTGCCAGCAAACCGGCGCGTGCTGCATCCAGCGCCGTTTTTTCGCTGAGCACCGCCGCCTCGAACAAGGCGGCTTGTGCATCCTTTGCCCACCAGCGCTGGCCGGTGGTGATGATTTGGTACTGCATGACGGTGGAGGCTGCGCGCAAGTCAAGCAAGTCCACTGGGCAGCCCGCCACATCGGCCAAGTCACCCGCCAGATCAAACAAGGTCAGTGGCTCGACATAACCGGCCACCAGCACCGCCAGATCAAGATCACTGTCTGGCCCGGCGGTACCCGTGATCCGGCTGCCAAAAGCATACATGCCCAGCAGATTCGGCACGCGGGTTTGCAGAATTTGAACGATGGCGTCGTGGTTCATGCCAGCCCCGGCAGGTCGATCTTGATGCTGTCGGGTTTGCCCCTGATGAGCCGAATGTCATGGGCATGCTGGCGGTTGGTTTCTGTGCTCATTCGCTCGTTCCGGCTTTTTATCTGATTGGCGCGCAGTGAAGTTGTAGTGTGCCCGACATCCACAACGTGTGGCCTGATGGGTGAGCACGGCCTACCAGGCTGAGTGCGACCGGGCGTTCAAAGGTCTGGCCGAACCCAGCGGCTACACGAACCGCTGCGGCACGCGTGGCGGTTGAAGGTGAAGGCTGCGGCTTGATGCGGCTCAATGGTCAGCGCATTCTGAATTGATAGCTGTTTGCGCTTATGAATAAAGCGTGAGAGGCAGATTTTTCATACAAAACGGCATCCTCAGGTGCCGTTGTTGCTCCCGCTCCTCACTCAAATCTCATCGAAAGTCAGCTGGAGCGGGAACCTTCGCAAGCTGTGGGCGCCCTCATGCAGGGAGAGGTTGCCCTGCGTACTGCCACCCACACCAAAAATACGCTGGTCAAGCAGGTGGCATGGTGCTACAAAGGGCCTGTCAGCCGTTCACGAGTCCCGTTGGAACACCGCAACCCAGCCCATGACGGGTGGGGTTGGAACAGGAGGCCGTATGGATGCCATCAGCAACTTCGCCGCACGCTACGCCCGCAGCCGCGAAGAGGACATGTCGATTGACGAGTACCTTGCCGAGTGCAAGCGCGACCCCATGGTCTATGCCGCTGCCGCGCAGCGCATGCTGGCCGCCATTGGCGAGCCGGAGATGGTGGACACGCGCAACGATCCGCGCCTGTCGCGCCTGTTTGCCAACAAGGTCATCAAACGCTACCCGGCGTTCGCCGAGTTTTACGGCATGGAAGACGCCATCGAGCAGGTGGTGAGCTTCTTCCGCCACGCGGCGCAAGGCCTGGAGGAGCGCAAGCAAATCCTCTACCTGCTGGGGCCGGTGGGCGGCGGCAAAAGCTCCATTGCCGAGCGGCTGAAATACCTGGTGCAACAGGTGCCGTTCTACGCACTCAAGGGCTCGCCGGTGAACGAATCGCCGCTGGGCCTGTTTGACCCGATGGAAGACGGCCCGGTGCTCGAAGAGCAATTCGGCATTCCCCGGCGCTACCTGCAGCACGTGCTCTCGCCCTGGGCGGTCAAGCGCCTGGACGAGTTTGGCGGCGACGTTCGCCAGTTCCGCGTGGTCAAGCGCTATCCCAGCATCCTGAAGCAAGTGGCCATTGCCAAGACCGAACCGGGCGACGAGAACAACCAGGACATTTCCAGCCTGGTGGGCAAGGTTGACATCCGCAAACTCGAAAGCTTTGCCCAGGACGACACCGATGCCTACAGCTACAGCGGCGGCCTGTGCCTGGCCAACCAAGGCCTGCTGGAGTTTGTGGAGATGTTCAAGGCACCCATCAAGGTGCTGCACCCCTTGCTGACCGCCACGCAGGAGGGCAATTACAAGGGCACCGAAGGCTTTGGCGCCATCCCGTTCGACGGCGTGGTGCTGGCCCACAGCAACGAGAGCGAGTGGAAGGCGTTCCGCAACAACAAGAACAACGAGGCCTTCCTGGACCGCATCTACATCGTCAAGGTGCCGTACTGCCTGCGCGTGAGCGAAGAGATCAAGATCTACGAAAAACTCGTGCGCGAGTCTTCGCTGGGCCGTGCCGTGTGTGCACCGGGCACGCTGAAGATGATGGCGCAGTTCTCGGTGCTGACGCGCTTGAAAGAACCCGAAAACTCCAGCCTGTTCAGCAAAATGCTGGTGTACGACGGCGAGAGCCTCAAAGACACCGACCCGCGTGCCAAGAGCTACCAGGAGTACCGCGACTACGCCGGGGTGGACGAGGGCATGACCGGCATCTCGACCCGCTTTGCGTTCAAGATTTTGTCCAAGGTGTTCAACTTTGACTCCGCCGAGGTGGCCGCCAACCCGGTGCACCTGATGTACGTGCTGGAGCAGCAGATTGAACGCGAGCAGTTTCCCGCCGAGCTGGAGACCAAGTACACCAGCTTCATCAAGGAATACCTCTCACCGCGCTACGCCGAGTTCATCGGCAAGGAAATCCAGACCGCCTACCTTGAAAGCTACAGCGAATACGGGCAGAACATTTTTGACCGCTACGTCACCTACGCGGACTACTGGATCCAGGACAACGAGTACCGCGACACCGACACGGGCGAGGTGTTTGACCGTGGCACGCTCAATGCCGAGCTGGAGAAGATAGAAAAACCCGCAGGCATCGCCAACCCGAAAGACTTCCGCAACGAAATCGTCAATTTCGTGCTGCGCGCCCGGGCCAATCACCAGGGCAAGAACCCCAGCTGGACCAGCTACGAAAAGCTGCGCCTGGTGATCGAGAAAAAGATGTTCTCCAACACCGAAGAGCTGCTGCCGGTCATCAGCTTCAACGCCAAGTCCAGTGCCGACGAGGCGAGAAAGCACGAAGACTTTGTCACCCGCATGGTCGACAAGGGCTACACCCCGAAACAGGTGCGGCTGCTGTGCGAGTGGTATTTGCGCGTTCGCAAAAGCAGTTAACGCCCCACCCGCGCTGCCGCAGGCGGCGCAGCGGGCATGCATGGGAGCAAGGAGATGGCACTGCAAATCATCGACCGCAGGCTCGCAGGCAAGAACAAATCGGTGGGCAACCGCGAGCGCTTTGTTCGTCGCTACAAAGAGCAGATTGCCGAGGCTGTGCGGCGCGCGGTCTCGCAGCGTGACATCCGCCACATCGAAGGCGCGGAGCACATCACCATCCCCAAAAAGGACATCAGCGAGCCGGTGTTCCACCACGGCCAAGGCGGTGTGCGCGACGTGGTCCACCCTGGCAACAAAGACCATTTGCGTGGCGACCGCATCCAGCGCCCCAAGGGCGGTGGCGGCAAAGGCTCGCAGGCCAGTGACAGCGGCGAGGGCGAGGACGACTTCACCTTCACGCTGTCCAAAGAAGAGTTCATGCAAATCTTCTTTGAAGACTTGGCGCTGCCCCACCTGCTGCGCACCCACATTGGCGAGAACCCCCAATGGAAGACCCGCCGCGCTGGCTACAGCCAGGACGGCACCCCCAACAACCTGGCCGTGGTGCGCACCATGCGCGGGGCACTGGGCCGCCGCATCGCCCTGCGCAAGGCCCCGCAACGCGAGCTGGAGGCCTTGCAGGCCGAGCTCGACGGGTTGCTGGCGCAAGGAGGCGATGCCGACAGCGAGGCCGTGGTCGAGCTGCAACAGCGCATCTGTGCGCTGCAAGTGCGCATCGGGACGGTGTCCTACCTGGACCCCATCGACCTGCGCTTTCGCGCACGCGCCAAGGTGCCCGTGCCCAACAGCCAGGCGGTGATGTTTTGTGTGATGGACGTCTCGGGCTCCATGGACCAGGCGCGCAAAGACCTGGCCAAGCGCTTTTTCATCCTGCTGTACCTGTTCCTCACCCGGCACTACGAAAAAATCGACATCGTCTTCATCCGCCACCACACCCAGGCGGCTGAGGTGAGCGAAGAGCAGTTTTTCCATGCCACAGAAAGCGGGGGCACGGTGGTGTCCAGCGCCCTGGTGCTGCTGGACCAGATCATCCGGGCACGCTACCCCGTGGGGGACTGGAACATCTACGTGGCGCAGGCCAGCGATGGCGACAACTTCACCAACGACAGCGGCAATTGCCGCAACCTGCTGGCCGACAAAATCCTGCCCCTGGCGCGCTACTTTGCCTATGTGCAGGTGGCCGAAGACGAGCAAAACCTGTGGCAGGAGTACGCGCAGCTGCTGCCGCTGTGTGGCAACTTCGCCATGCGCAAAGTGGCCGCGCCAGGCGACATTTACCCCGTGTTCCGCGACCTCTTCAAGAAAGAGGGTGTACCGGCATGAACACCACCGCACACTACCCCGTGCTGGAACGGCGCACCGGCGACAACCCTTGGAAGGCGGCCACCGTGGGCGAGCGCCGCCACCCCACCGTGCCCCCCGAGCCTTTGCCCGCCGGGCAACGCCCGGCGCAGCCGCTGCCCGACCCCAGCGACTGGACGTTTGACCTCATCGAGCGCTACCACAGCGCCATCGCGGCCGCTGCCGAGCGCTTTGGGCTGGACACCTACCCCAACCAGCTGGAAGTCATCACCGCCGAGCAGATGATGGACGCCTACGCCAGCGTGGGCATGCCCGTGAACTACCGCCACTGGAGCTACGGCAAAGAGTTCCTGGCCACCGAACGGCGCTACCGGCGCGGGCACATGGGCCTGGCCTACGAAATCGTCATCAACTCCAACCCCTGCATCAGCTACCTGATGGAGGAAAACACCACCGCCATGCAGGCCCTGGTGATTGCCCACGCGGCTTACGGGCACAACAGTTTTTTCAAGGGCAACTACCTGTTTCGCATGTGGACCGATGCCTCCAGCATCATCGACTACCTGGTCTACGCCAAAGACTTTGTCGCCCAATGCGAGGAGCGCCACGGGTACGACGCGGTCGAACAGCTGATCGACTCATGCCATGCGCTGGCCAACTTCGGTGTGGACCGCTACCGCCGCCCCGCCAAGCGCACCCTGGCCCGCGAACGGCTGGAGCGCGAGCAGCGCGAGGCGTATGCGCAGCAGCAGATCAACGAGCTGTGGCGCACCCTGCCCACCCGCCCGGGCAACGAAGCCGCCGCCCAGGTGCACGAGCGCTTTCCCAAAGAGCCGCAGGAAAACCTGCTGTACTTCATTGAAAAACACGCCCCCATGCTGGAGCCTTGGCAGCGCGAAATCGTGCGCATCGTCCGCAAGATTGCCCAGTATTTCTACCCGCAGCGCCAAAGCCAAGTCATGAACGAAGGCTGGGCCACCTTCTGGCACTACACCTTGCTCAACACCCTGTACGACGAGGGCCACCTCACCGACGGCGTGATGGTGGAGTGGCTGGGCTCGCACACCAACGTCATTTTCCAGCCCCCCGTGGGCCACCCCGCCTACAACGGCATCAACCCCTACGCCCTGGGATTTGCCATGTACCGCGACATCCAGCGCATCTGCCAGCACCCCACCGAAGAAGACCGGCACTGGTTCCCGGACATGGCGGGCACCCCCTGGCTGCCCGCGCTGGACCACGCCATGCGCAACTTCAAGGACGAGAGCTTCATTGGCCAGTTCCTGAGCCCGCGCCTGATGCGCGACATGCGCCTCTTTGCCATCCACGACGATGTGGCCAAGTCCGACATCGTGGTCAGCGCCATCCACGACGAAGACGGCTACCGCGCGTTGCGCCAAACCCTGTCCCAGCAGTACGACCTGGGCACACGGGAGCCCAACATCCAGGTCTGGAACGTCAATTTGCGCGGGGACCGCAGCCTGACCCTGCGCCACACCCAGTACCAGGGCCGCCCCCTGGCCGACGGCACGCCGGAGGTGCTCAAACACGTGGCACGCCTGTGGGGCTTTGGCGTGCAGCTGGAAAGTGTGGACGCCCAAGGCAACCACCCGGTCAAGCTGCACTCGGCAGGCCCGCCTGCGCCGTAGCCAGCAGGGGCGCGGCCACCTCACGTGGTTTGCCCCATGAACTCATGAACTCATGAACTCATGAAGCCATGAAGCCATGAAGCCACCTCTTCAATTCAATAGCTACTCACGCTTACAGATAAAGCGGTGGGGGCCAATTTTTCATACAAAACTGCCATGGGTGTGCCGCTGCTGCGGCGCCGCCTGCCTGGTCAATCCAGCGTGAGCTTTTGTGTCTCGACCACTTTTTGGTACACGGCCAGCTCGGCGCGCATTTGCGCGGCGAATTCGTCTGGCGTGTTCAGCACCAGCAGCGAGCCGGTGTCTTCGATGCGCTTTTTCACCTCGGGCAACTCGGCCGTGCGCTTGATGGCGGCGGCCACCTTGTCCACCACCGGGCGGGGCAGCCCTTTGGGGCCGACCACGCCGTAATAGGCCATGCGGTTGACCGCCTCCAGCCCCACCTCCTTGAACGTGGCCACCCCCGGCAACTGCGCCAGCCGCTGCGGCGCGGCCACGACGATGGCCACCAGTTGCCCCGATTTGATGAAAGGCAACGCAGACGGCAGGTTGTCAAACACGATGGGCACCTGGCCCGCCACCGCGTCGTTCAGCGCGGGGCCAGAGCCCCGGTAGGGGATGTGCGTCATGAACGTATCGGTCAGGCTTTTGAACAGCTCCATCTGCATGTGCCCGATGGAGGCATTGCCTGCCGTGGCAAAACTGTACTTGCCCGGGTTGTTTTTGAGCGCCTGCAAAAACGCCTTGTAGTCCCGCGCCGGGAAGCTGGGGTGCACGGCCACCACGTTGGGCGTGGCCGCGATGTTGATGATGGGCGTGAAGTCGGTCAGCGGGTCGTAGCCAATCTTTTTGTTGATGGCCGGGGCGGATGCCGTGGTGGACACCGTGGCCATGCCCAGCGTGTACCCGTCGGGGCGCTGCCTGGCCACTTCCAGGGTGCCAATGGCCCCGCCGCCACCGCCCTTGTTGTCAACGATCATGGGTTGCCCCAGCGCGGCCGCTGCACCGTTGGCGATGACACGGGCCACGATGTCGGTCGTGCCGCCCGCAGCAAACGGCACGACCAGGCGCACGGGTTTGGCCGGGTAGTCCTGCGCCTGCGCAGCGTGGGGCAGACAGGCGTGGGCAGCCAGAACCAGCGCCGCAAACAAGGTGCGGGGCGGCGCAAGCAGGGGCAGGTGCGGGCGTGAACGTGTGAGTGTCATGAGGTGTCTCCAGTCAGTGGGGGGCAAAGTGATCGGGGGTGATCAGGGTTGCGCGGCGGTCCAGCAGGTGCTGGGGCCCGAGTGCGCCGCAATGGGTGGCACCCAGCATGGCCAGGTTGCGGTCCACCTCGGCACGCAGCAGCTCGATGGCGGCAGCCACGCCGGCCTCGCCGTCCACCGCGGCGGCGTAGTTGAAAGGGCGGCCCACGAACACGGCCTGCGCGCCCAGGGCCAGGGCTTTGAGCACATCGGTGCCACGGCGGATGCCGCCATCGAGCATCACCACCATGCCGCCCGCCTGGTCCACGATGCGCGGCAACACGCGCAGCGGGGCCACCGCACCGTCGAGCTGGCGGCCACCGTGGTTGCTGACGACGATGCCATCCGCCCCGTGCTGGCGCGCCAGGGCGGCATCGGCCGGGCTGAGGATGCCTTTGATGACCAATGCCCCCGGCCACTGGCGGCGGATGTGGGCAATGTGGTCCCAGTCAAAGTGATCGCGCGCCGCGAAATCGCGCTGCACGCGCGACGACAAAATGGGCGCCCCCCGCTCGGCAAACGAGTTTTCAAAATGCGGCATGCCGTGGCGCGCCAGCGTTTGCAGCAGCGTGCCCACCAGCCAGCGGGGGCGGACCATGCCGTCCCACGCCAGGCGCAAACTGGGCCGCAGCGGCGTGGAAAAACCCGCGCGGACGTTGTTTTCCCGGTTGCCCGCCACGGGGATGTCCACCGTGATCACCAGGGTTTGCACACCGGCCTCGGCCACACGCCGCAGCAGCGCGTCGATGCGCGTGGTGTCACCCGGCAAATAGGCCTGGAACCAGGTGCCCGGCGCAGCGGCCATGACGTCTTCCAGCCGGATCAGCGACGAGCCGCTGAGCACCGCCGGTATCTGGGCCCGCGCGGCGGCACGGGCCAGCACCACGTCCCCCCGGTAGGCCGACAGCGCCGCGATGCCCATGGGTGCGATGCCAAACGGGCTGGCGTAGCGCTGGCCGAACAGCGTGACGCCCTGGTCACGCCGGGCCACGTTGCACAGCACCCGGGGGACAAAGGCCAGCTCGTCAAACGCGCGGCGGTTGTCGTCCAGCGCCTGGCTGTTTTCGGCGGCACCCGCCACGTAACCAAAGATGGGGCGCGGCAAGGTGCGCTGTGCGGCGGCCTCGAAGTCGTCCAGCGACAGCAGGTGGCGCGTGCGCCCGTGGCGGCGCGTGCCGTCAAAGGCTTGCCACGCGTTGATGGGCGGGACCGATTGGGTGGAGGCTGACACGGCAAACGCTTTCTGGGGTGAAACGGGTGCCCAGTGTCTGGTTCACACAAAAAGAAAGAAAGCGGCTTTAATTGAACGGTTCTGTTCGCTTATTTGAAACAAATAGATCAAACAACCCAACGGCACCCGCATGACCCTCAAACAACTGGAGGCCTTTTACTGGGCGGCAAGCTGCAGCACCTTTGCCATGGCGGCCGAACGCGTGCACCTGTCGGTGTCGTCGCTGTCCAAGCGCATTGCCGAGCTGGAAACGTCGCTGGGCCAGCCGCTGTTTGACCGCACGGGCCACCGTGCCGAGTTGACCGCAGAGGGCGCACGCCTGCTGCCCCTGGCAGGTGCCTTGCTGCAACAGGCCGACCGTGTGCGCCAGGACATGGGCGCCGTGGTGGGCTTGCACGGCCCCTGCCGCGTGGGCGCAGGCGAACTCAGCGCGCTGACCTGGCTGCCGCGCCTGGTGGCCACACTGGGCAGTGCGCACCCCAAGCTGGACGTGGCCGTTCACGTGGACATTGGCGAAGCCCTGGCCGAACGGCTGGACCGGGGCGAGCTGGACGTGGCCATCATCGCCGGGCAGGCCCACCGTGGCAGCCTGGTGGGCACCCCGTTGGCCCAAGCTGAATTTGCCTGGTGCGCCCGGCCAGATGTGGCGGCAGGCGTGGCCACGCTGGACGCGGCGGCCCTGCACCGCCATCCGCTGGTGACCCTGCCACTGGGCTCGGGCGTGACCCCCATCATCGACGCCTGGCTGCGGCGCGCCGACGCACAGCCGCAGCGGCGCCTGGTGTGCAACCAGTGGGGGGCCATCGTCGGGCTGTTGGCGCAGGGGCTGGGCATCGGCCTGCTGCCTGTGGGGTGGGCGCAGGCCTTGCAGGCGCGTGGCGTGCTGGCGCAGTTGCCCAACCCGCACCCGCTCGACCCGCTGGACTACTGGCTGCACAGCCGCCGCGACGACCTGCGCCCGCTGGTCGATGCCCTGCGCACCCTGGCCGCGCAGACGGTGGATTTCACCGCCGACAGCGGTGTGTTCTGAGGGGCCGCCAAGGCAACACCCAGCCCCGTGGCATGCCAAGCAGCCCCAAAAGACGGCGTGCGCACGATACTTTCAAGTTGATAGCTGCTCGCGCTTATGCCAAAAGCGCTAGAGGCCAATTTTTCATAAAAACTGTCATCAATTTGACACAGTGATGCCTTACTGTTCGCGGTTTTGGGTTGAGCAAGTCAGCCTGGACATGCCGTGAACATTGCAGCCCCTCTGTTGGCCGGACTCGGTCTGTTTTTCATCGGTCTGCGCCTGGTCAGCAACCACCTGAAACAACTCGCGGGCCGACGCCTGCGCGTCCTGATTGCCCGCGCCTTGTCGGGCCACGGCTCCCTGGCCGTGTTCGGGCTGGCCTCGGGCGCGGTGATGCAGAGCGTGAACGCCGTGACCTTCGTGCTCGTGGCACTGGTGTCTGCCGGGGCCATCGAAACGCGCAAGGCGTTTTCGGTCATCAACTGGGCCAACATCGGCACCTCCCTGCTGGTGGTGCTGGCGGCCATCAACTTCCACCTGGCTGTGCTGGTGCTGGTGGGCATCACCGGGCTGGCCTATTACATGAACCTGGACCAGTCGGCGCGCTACCGCCATCTGGTCGGCGCGCTGCTGGGCATTTGCCTGCTGTTCCTCGGCATCGACTTCATCAAGACCGGCTCGGTGTCCCTCAAAACGCTGCCTTGGCTGCGTGATTTCATCGGCGCGTCAGCCCACGGTGGGTGGGCCTTCGGGTTGGGCCTGGTCGTGGCGATGGTGGCGCAGTCGTCGTCCACCGTGACCGTGATCGCCATGGCCATGGCCTCTGCCGGGCTGCTGACGTTTGGCAGCGGTAGCATGCTGGTGCTGGGCTCGGGGCTGGGGTCCGGGCTGTCCGCCTGGGTACTGGCGGGCAAACTGGCAGGCAGTGCACGCCAGCTGGTGCTCTGGCAGGTGGTGCTCAAAGCGTCGGGCGTGGCCCTGATGTGGGCCCTGCTGACGCTGGAGGCCCTGACCGGCTGGCCCCTGCTGCACGCGGGCATGGGCGTCTGGCACCTGTCGGCCCCAGCCGAGCTGGCTGCGGTGTTCCTGCTGATGCAACTCGCGTCGTGGCTGGTGGTGGTGGTGCTCCGCCAGCCACTGGTGCGGCGGGTGGAGGCGTGGGCACCGCCGTCGGTTCAGGAAATGCTGGGCAAGCCCCGCTACATCGAAGACCACGCGCTGGGCGAACCCGCATCGGCCTTGCTGCTGGCCGACAAAGAGCAGCAACACCTGCTGGCCACCCTGCCCCAGTTTTTGGCACCGCTGCGGCCCGAAGCCCGGCAGGAAGGCCCCGGCACACCGACCCTGCACGCGGCACAGATGCAAGTGCTTCAGTTGTGCGGCCATTTTTTGACCGAACTGGTGGACCGCAACCACGACCGCGACGTGCAGGAGCGCAGCAACGTCCTGCGCCAGCGCAACGAGTTGCTGGGGTCGCTGCAGGACACGCTGGCCGAGCTGGTGGACCAATCCACCCACCTGATCCAGCACCCGCAAACCCGGACACTCAGCCACAGCATGGTGGAGGCCTTGCACCTGATGCTGGAGACACTGGCGGAAACCGCCACCAGCAGCGATGCCGACGACCTGGTGCTGCTTCGGGGCCTGACGCAGGACCGCTCCGACCTGATGGACGAGGTCCGCCGCAACCTCATGGGCACCGAAGCCAACCTGCCCAAAGACTTGCAACACGCCGCGTTTTCGGTCACGGCGCTGTTCGAACGCTGCGTCTGGCTCATGCGCCGCTACCTGCTGCACCTGGATTTGCTGCCGTCTGACGCCACCCCGTGACCCGCGAACGGCCATTGCCCCAACCGTGTGTGCGCTTGCGCACGGACGGCAACGGTGGCCCTCGCCATGCTGGGCGGCGTGAACACACACGCCCAACGCACCCATCCCACCGAGCCCATCGCGCACCCGCCGCACTGTGTGGGCATTGGCCCATGACCCCCGTTGACCACTACGCCACGCTGGGTGTGCCGCGCGATGCCGACACGGCCACCATCACCAAAGCCTTTCGCAAGCTGGCCCGCAAAAGCCACCCTGACCTGAACAAAGGCAAGGACGCGGAAGTGCGCTTCAAGGCCGTGGCCGAGGCCTACGCCGTGCTGAAAAACCCGGACAAGCGCGCCGCCTACGACAATCCGCCGCCGCCCGAGCACCCCGCCCCGCGCTCGCGCCACCGTGCCGCCCAACCCGACAACGACGACCTGGCCGACCTGCTGGCCGCGTTCGCGCGCGGCGCACGCGGCGATGCGTCGAGTGCGTTCGGTTTCGGTGGTGGTGGCAGGCCCACTCCGCCCCAGGCGGGACGCAGCCACGAACACACCGTGCACCTGAGCCTGCTCGATGCCCACAAAGGCATCACGCTGCGCGTGAACGTGCCAGGCCCCACAGGTGACCCAGGCAGCCGCAGCCTGGACGTGACCATTCCACCGGGCACCGCCAACGGCCAGACCATGCGCCTGCGCGAACAGGGCGAGCCCGGCCACTTTGGCGGCCCCGCAGGTGACATTTACCTGCACATTGCCCTGAAGCCCGACCCCGTGTTCAGCGTGCACGGGCACGACTTGCACATGGGCGTCACGCTGATGCCCTGGCAAGCCGTGCTGGGCGCCGAGGTGGAAGTACCCACACTCGACGGCGCGGTGCTGCTGACCGTGCCACCCGGCACCCGCACCGGGCGCAAGCTGCGCCTGCGGTCGCGCGGTCTGCTGAACCGGCAAGGTGCGCGCGGCGACCTGTACGCCATCGCGCACATCGACGTGCCCGCCGTCACGTCAGCTGAAGAGCAAGCGCTGTACCGCTCGCTGGCCGAGATGGCCCTGGCCCAGTCGGTTACAGCTGCGACTTGAAGTAGCTGAACGAGTGCACGAAGGCGTCACGCACCTTCTCCATCTCGGTCACCATGGCATCCCAGCGGTCTTCACCGGCGGATTTCAGTTCTTCCATCTTGGCCTTGGCCTGCACCGATTGCGCGCGCAGCTGAACCATGTCTTTGTCGTAAGTGGCGCGCACTTGGGCTTGCGCTTCGGCGGCCTGGTTGCTCAGGTGCTCCATGCGGACGTTGAGCTCGTCAAGCTGGGTTTTCATTTTTTCAATGTAGGCGTCGCGGGTGATCATGGGGTGTCCTGTGGGTTGACTGCGTCGGTTGCAACGGGTGTCCGGCCGACTGACCGGACACGCCTGCACCTGTTCACAGGGTATGGGCCTGGCGGCAGGCGGTCTGTACTGCACCGCACCCACGGGCAAGGGTTGCACTGCAAACAAACACCCCCGGCGCAACCAGACGACACCTGTCAGGCCGTTTTTTGCGGGGTACATTGAGTGGTTGCACAGACCACCCGCCACCTTCAGCAACCACTGCCGACCACAGGCCTTCACATGACCAAGTCATCTGTTCAAACCCTCCTTGAAGACATCCGCCTGGTGAGTGAACACCACTGGCAGATCGTCGAAGCCGTGCGCGCCTTGGTTCGGGAGACCTTTGAAACCTGTTCGGAAGAAGTCAAGTACGGCGGCATCCTGTTCACGTCAGGCGTTCAGTTTGCGGGCGTGTTCGCCTACAAAGGGCACGTCACCGTTGAATTTGGCAACGGGGCAAAAATAGCTGACACGCTCGGTTTTCTCGAAGGCGCGGGAAAAGGGCGTCGCCACATCAAGTTGCTGTCCGTGGCTCACATCAAAGACAAGCAATTGGCCGAGTACCTGCCGCTTGCGCTGCGGGCTGCGACAGTTGCTTAAACTCTGGGTACATCACCTGGCCCTGCTGCGGCCTGACCGGTTCTGACAGGCTTTGACTGGATCGCCCTTGCTCAGTGGTAGTCGCTTTCGTACTGATGCCTGACCGCACCGATGATGACCTGTCGGGAATCGAGAATTTCAAACAGCGCAACGTAACCGGTACCACCGAACGAAATGATGAGTTCACGCACAAATGCGCTTTCCCCCACTTTTCTGCAACTGAATGGGCTGTGAACCAGAAGCTGGCAGGCCTGCCTGATCGCCTCGATGGCGCGAGCAGGGATGTCCAAATCGCCAGTTGGGCTGTTCAACTCGCGTGCCAAAACATGGTCAAACAATCGCTCCAAGTCTTCAGCGGCCTCATGGCTGTAGATGACTTGGTAGGTCATGCCAGCTTGGCGCTCCTTGCTGCAGCCAACTTCGATTCAAGTTTGGCAATGACAACTGCGGCAGGTATGCCGTCGCCGTCGGCAACTGTCCGGGTGATTGCCGCCAAGCCTCGACGTGCGAATTCTGATTGAGCGCGCCGCCGGGTGACCTCATTGCGAACAGCCGTTTCCACCAAAGATGCCAAACTTTCGCCGCTTGCGAGGGATTGTTCAATTTCCATCCGAAACGATGGATCGATTCGCACGGGAGGAATGGTTGCGGTTTTCATGCATTCAGTGTATCGCACTTGTGATGCATCGAGTGTGATTGGGCATTTGGGATATGCGGACACAGACCCATTTGAAATCGGTATTCAGCCCGGAAACCGCTCCACATGCGTTTCGCCCCGGCGACCCAGGTACGTGACGTGCCGCCCGGCAATCCACACCGTGTACCCGATGCAGCCCGCGCGCTGCGACAGTTGCTTGAACTCGGGGTACATCACCCGGCCCTGCTGCGCGCCCAGGATGGCGGCGCGCACCGCATCGCCATCGAAGGCATCGGCAATGGCCTGTTGTGGCCGCTCGAAACCCATGTTCAGGATCGCGCCGTCGGGCAAGTAGTAAGTGCTGCGGCCTGAGCGGTAATCGACGTGGTACGACTCCACCTGCACGCCCGCCAGCTGGCCGATCACGTCGCCAAAGTGAATGCGTCCCTCGTTCGATGCTTCAAAAGTGGCCTGAATGACGGCACGGGTGTGTTCGTTCATGGGGGTGGG
>JAVBXK010000043.1 GCA_030824555.1 bacterium | reverse complement strand
CAGTCGGCCTGCGCCGTTGCGTGTGCACACCTCCTGGCTCCGCAAGTTGATCATCGCGTCTTGCTTCTTCTGACTCTGCTGCTGACTGAATGTTCCTCTGAGGTATGTACCTAATCAGGCATTTACACCATCAAAGCAGCCCCGACCAAACCACCCAAGCACGAGCCGGGTTTCACCAGTTCTTCCAGCACACTGAAGTGATTCAGGCCTGGCAACACCTCGGCCACTGGTGCGGCGGCGTCGCCCCATGCTTGGCGCAGCAAGGTGTTCTGGCGCAAAAATTCTTCGCTTTCGTCCCCGCCCACCACGGCGGTCAGCACGCCCCCGGTGTGCGGGCGGTGGATGGGGCTTTGGGCGTGGGCTTCTTCGGGCGTAAGGCCCAAATCGGCCAGGAACGGGGTCTGGCCAATGGGTGCCAGGTCGAACAGGCCGCTGATGGACACGCCGTGGCGCAGCGAAAAGAAGGCCGACGAAGCGCCTTCGTGGGTGTTGACGCCCAGTGCCTGCCACTGGTTCAAAGGTGTGGACAACAGCATGCCCACCACGTGCCCGCCCGCCGAATGCCCCACCACGGTGATGCGTGCCGGGTTGCCACCATGCCCGGCAATGTGCTGCCACACCCAGGCCACGGCCTGTTGCATCTGCGCGGTGATGTCGCTCACGCGCACCGCCGGGCACAGCGCGTAGTTGGGCACCACCACGATGGCCCCATGCCCGCCACCCGGTGCCACCCAGGGTGGTGCGATGAAGCTGTGGTCAGCCTTGTCCAGCGCACGCCAGTAGCCGCCGTGGATGAACAGCAGCACCGGCCAGCCGCCAGCCGGGGGCGTGGCACCGGCTGGCGGGGTGAACACGTCCAGCGTTTGCGCCGTGGCGGGCCAGGCGGGGTGTTGCATGTAGGGCACATCCAGCACGGCCTGTCCGGTGGCCAGCAACTGTGTGCGGGCTGTGGCCGAGTCTGCCGCCCAGCGTTGCAAGTGCTGCACGGCCTCGGGCACGCGGGCGCGGTTGTTGTACTGGGCATCCAGCCAGGCTGGTGACATGCCAAGGGTTGTGTCGGGTGCCATGTCAGATGTCCAGTTGGATGTCGTTTGGGGTGTGATGTCCGCCGTCGGCAGGGTCGGGCTGGCAGGTGTGGTCATGTGAAACCTCGAAGTCAAACGCCCAAATACCGGTGCCACAGCGACGGATCGGCCGCCAGCTGGGCCGAGCTGCCTTGCCAGGCGACCTGGCCTTTTTCCAGCACGGTGTGGTGGTTGGCCAGCTTGATGAGGCGCTGGATGTATTTGTCGATCACCAGAATGGTTTGGCCCTGCGCGCGCAGCGCGTCCAGGCTGCGCCAGATGTCTTCCCGCACCAGCGGAGCCAGGCCCTCGGTGGCCTCGTCCAGGATGAGCAGGTGCGGGTTGGTCATGAGCGCGCGGCCAATGGCCAGCATCTGCTGCTCGCCCCCCGACAGCTGGTTGCCCATGTGCTGCATGCGCTCGCCCAGGCGGGGAAACAGGTGCACCACGCGTTCCAGCGTCCAGGGCTGGGCGCTGGCGTTGCGGTTGGCGGCAAAGGCCACCAGGTTTTCGCGCACGCTCAGGTTGGGGAAAATCTGCCGTCCCTCGGGCACCACGGCCAGGCCCATCCTGGCGATTTGGTCGGCAGCGCGGCCATCGACCCGTTCCCCCAGAAACCGCACGCTGCCCGCCAGTGGCTTCAATTGCCCCAGCACGGTTTTGACGGTGGTGGTTTTGCCCATGCCGTTGCGGCCCAGCAGTGTGGCCACCTCGCCTGGCTGCACCGACAGGTTCACACCGAACAGCACCTGGCTGCTGCCGTAGGCCACTGCCAGCCCGGTCACTTCCAGCATGGGGCTCATTGGACTGCCCTCCGTGCTGCGCACTGCGGGGCTGAGCGCCTTCGGAGCGGCCGGGCGGCGCTCACTGGGCTGCCCTCCGTGCTGCGCACTGCGGGGCTGAGCGCCTTCGGAGCGGCCGGGCGGCGCTCATGCCAGCACCTTCGGGTCAGCGGCGGAGATGGCGGCGTGTGTACCCAGCTGGGCAGCCGCAGGGTGGTCCACCGACACCAGCGCTTCATCGCCAAGGTAGGCTTTTTGCACCTCGGCGTTCTGCCGGATGTCAGCAGGTGTGCCGGTGGCCACGATGCGCCCGCCCACCAGCACCGAAATGCGGTCGGCCAGGCGGAACACGGCATCCATGTCGTGCTCGACCAGCAACAGGGTGGCCTCGCCACGCACGTCTTGCAGCAGGTCCACCATGCGCTCGCCCTCTTCCGGGCCCATGCCGGCCAGCGGTTCATCAAGCAACAGCAGCTTGGGGCGCAAGGCCAGCGCCAGGCCCACTTCAAGCTGCCGTTGTTCGCCGTGTGACAAGGCTCCAGCCAGGCGGTCCAACGCGGGGCCCAAGCCGACACGGGTGGCCACGTCGGCCGCCTGTTCGTAGCGCGCCACATCGGCCCGGGCCGGTGCCCAGAAGCTGTAGCTGTTGACGGTATGCGCCTGCACAGCCAAGGCCAGGTTGTCGAGCACGCTGAGGCGGGGAAACACGCTGGTGATCTGGTGGCTGCGCACCAGCCCGGCCAGGGCGCGGCGGGGCATGGGCAGGTGGGTGACGTCGGCCCCGTCGAAAAAAATCTGGCCCGACGTGGGGGCCAGCGCCCCCGACAGCTGGTGAATGAGCGTGGTTTTGCCCGCCCCGTTGGGGCCGATGAGGGCATGCACCTCGCCCGCAGTGACGCGCAGGTTGGCGTGGTCAGTGGCCACCAGGCCACCGAACCGCATGACCAGATCCTGCGTGCGCAACATGTCCGGGTGGCTCATAGGGTGGTGTCCTTGCCCCCACGCTCGCGGGGCTCGCTGCCCCCCAAGGGGGCCTTCGCACCTTGGGGCTGCCCGGCGGTGCTCGCCCTGCCCCCACGTTCGCGGATCATGCTCAGCAGGCCGTTGGGCGCGCGCAGCACCACGGCCAGCAGCACCAACCCCAAGCCAAACTGCCAGTGGATGGTGTGGGTGGACAGCACCTCTTCCGCCACTAAAAACACCACAGCACCAGCCAGCCCGCCGAACAACCGGCCCACGCCACCCAGAATGACCATGATCATCAACATGCCCGACTGGCTCCACTGCATGAGCGACGGGCTGACAAAACTGCCCTGGTTGGCCAGCAGCGCACCGGCCAGCCCCGCCAGCGCCCCGGCCAGCGCAAACGCCAGCAACTTGAAGCGGTACACGGCAAAGCCCAGCGCCAGCATGCGGGGCTCGTTCTCCCTGATGGCCTGCAAGGTGTGGCCAAACCGGGCGTTCACCAGCCGGTGCAGCGCCACGGCCACGCACGCACACACGGCCAGCACGGCGTAATAGAACTGGGTGTCGTTGGTCAGGTCGGTGCCCCAGCCCAGTTGGGCGCGACCGGGCAGGGGCAGGCCATCGTCCCCGCCAAAGGCTTTGAGCGACACCATCAGGTAGTACAGCATCTGGGCGAAGGCCAGCGTGATCATGATGAAGTACACACCCTGCGTGCGCAGGCTGATGGCCCCGACCACCAGCGCCAGCACCCCACCCACCGCAAACGCCAGCGGCCAGGTCACCCAGGCCGACATGACACCCGCGTTCATGGCAATGCCTGCGGCGTAGGCCCCCATGCCCACGAACGCGGCATGCCCGAAGCTGACCATGCCCCCGTAACCCAATATGAGGTTCAGGCTGGTGGCCGCCAGTGCAAACACCAGCACCCGGCTGGCCATACCCACATAAAAATCCTCGCCCAGCGTTTGAAGCACGGGCGGTAGCAGCAACAGAAACAGGAGCAAAGCGGCCGCACCCAAGAGCGAAACCGGGTGGTCCAGCAGGCTGCGTGGCGGCCGTGGCTGAGCTGCAGCCGCTGCCGCAGCAACGGATGCCGCAGAGGTTGGGGATGTGTCAGCCATGGGCAGGGAACAGCCCACGGGGCTTGTAGAACAGCACGGCCGCCATCAGCACGTAAATGAGGATGGGCGACACCGCCGCGCCCACATTGACGGCCGCGTCAGCGCCAAAGAGCGCTTCCAACGCCACCGGCAACAGGGTGCGCCCGGCGGTGTCCACCATGCCCACCAGCAAGGCCCCCAGAAACGCCCCGCGCATGGACCCGATGCCACCGATGACGATGACCACGAACGCCAGAATCAAAATGCTCTCGCCCATGCCCACCTGCACCGCCAGCAACGGCCCCAGCAGGCCACCGGCCAGTGCACACAGTGCCGCCCCCAGGGCAAACACGCCGGTGAACAGGCGGCGAACGGGCACACCCATGGCCAGCGCCATGTCTCGGTTGGATGCCCCGGCACGCACCTGCATGCCCAGCCGGGTGCGCGTGACCAGCCCGTACAGCCCCAGCGCCACCACCAGCCCCACGGCAATGATGAACAGGCGGTAAGCCGAGTAGCTGAACCCTGGCAACAGCTGCACCGGCCCGGCCAAGGCATCGGGCGGGTTAAGTGAAATGGGCTGCGAGCCCCAGACCATGCGCACGCCCTCGTTGGCCATCAGCAGCAGGGCAAAGGTGCCCAGCACCTGCGACAGGTGGTCGCGCTGGTAGAAATGCTGCAGCAAGCCCAGCTCCAGCACCACCGCCAGCGCGGCCGTGGCCGCCATGCCCACCCCCAAACCCAGCCAGAACGAACCACTGGCCGCCGCCACGGTGGCCACCAGGTAGGCGCCCACCATGTACAGCGAACCATGGGCCAGGTTGATCATGTCCATGATGCCAAACACCAGCGTCAGCCCAGCGGCGAGCAGGAACAGCATCAACCCGAATTGCAGCCCGTTGAGCGACTGCTCCAGCAACATGATGGCGTTCATGCAGGCGTCGTCTCAAGGCGCGTCAGATGGGCATCTTGCATTCGGCGGCGTAGGCATCGCCATGGTTCTCGAACACCTTGCCCAGGATGCGGTTGGTGATACGGCCCTGGCCATCCTTGGTGATGACGCGCAGGTGGTAGTCCTGAATGGGGAACTGGTTGGTGTTGAACTTGAACGCACCCCGAACCGACTCGAACCTGGCGGCCTTGATGGCTTTGCGCAAGGCATCTTTGTCTTCCAGGTTGCCTTTGGTGTCGCGCACGGCGGCATCCATCAGGCGGGCAGCGTCGTAGCCTTGTGCGGCGTACAGCGTGGGTGTGCGGCCGTAGTCTTTCTGAAAATCAGCCACGAAACGCTTGTTGGCGGCATTGTTCAGGTCGTGCGCCCACTGCGAGGTGTTGAACATGCCCAGCATGGGTTCGCCCACGGCGCGAATGACGTCCTCGTCACCCGAGAAACCGGGGCCAAACAGCGTCATGTCCTTGGACAGGCCAGCGCCCACAAACTGTTTGATGAAGTTGATGCCCAGGCCACCAGGCAGGAAGATGTACACCGCGTCGGCACCCGACGCGCGCATTTTGGACAGCTCGGCGCCGTAGTCGAGTTGGTTCAGGGGCGTGTACGCCTCCATCACCACCTCGCCTTTGAAGTAACGCTTGAAGCCCGCCAGCGCATCTTTGCCCGCTGGGTAGTTGGGCGCCAGGATGGCGGCCTTCTTGAAACCTTTGTCCGTCACGACCTTGCCCACGGCCTCGTGCAGGTTGTCGTTCTGGTACGAAGCGCTGAAAAAGTACGGGTTGCACTGTGCACCAGCGTACTGGCTGGGGCCAGCGTTGGCGCTGATGTAAAAAGTCTTGCTGGCAAAAATGGGCTGCCCCACCGCCAGCATGATGTTGGAAAACACCACGCCAGTCATAAAGTCCACCTTATCGCGCTTGATCAGGCGGTCAGCGGTTTGTTTGGCGGCGTCGGGGTTCATCTGGTCGTCGGCCACGATGACCTCTGCAGGCAACCCGCCCAGCTTGCCGCCTGAGTGCTTGAGCGCCAGGTTGAAACCGTCTCGGATGTCCACCCCCAGCGCCGCACCGGGGCCTGACAGCGTGCTGAGCATGCCCACTTTCACCTTGTCAGCGGCCTGCGCGGTCAACGCCAGGCAAGCACAGGCCAGCGCCAGGGCTGTCTGGGGCAGGAAATGCAGATGCAAACGGTTTGTCATGGAAACGAGCTCCTGAATGGCGGTTGAAAAGACGGATGAAAGGGCCGATGAATGGGGATGAAACCAGCACAGCGGACACGGCAAACGCATAGCTTACCGTGGCGTGCGGCAAAATCGGGGCATTGACCGCCTTCCCCGCCCTTCCCGCTTTGCACACCGCTGCCCTGCCTGCCATGAACACCACCGAAGCCACCCCCACCGCCGCAGCCCCCTTGGCCGAGGGCACCGCGCCCCAAGGCCTCACATGGGCACCCAACCTGCAAACCGGCGACGGCCGCATGGACGACACGCACGAAGAATTCGTGACCATGCTCAACACCCTGCTGGCCACGCCCATGCGCGACCAGCTGCCGCTGTACCGCGAGTTTCTGGCGCACACGGTGGCGCATTTCGAGCAGGAAGAACGCTGGATGCTGGCCACCGGCTTCTCGGCAGACAACTGCCACGCGTCGCACCACGCCACCATTTTGGACACCATGCGCGCGGTGGAAGAACACTATGTGGGCGGGGACAACAACATCATCCAGCGCCTGGCCGAAGCCCTGGTGGAGTGGTTCCCGCAGCACGCCGCCAGCATGGACGCGGGCCTGGCCCTGCACCTGAAAGACGTGGGCTTTGACAGCCACACCGAAACGCTGGCCGACCCCAGCAAAGTGCGCGCCGCCACCATGAGCGGTTGCGGCAGCGTCAGCTGCAGCTGACGGCACCGCTTCACCCGCAGCCCCATTGCGCACCAGCTGAACGGCAAGTGCGCCAGCATCTACCCCCAGCGCACAACAACACCTGCTCACCATGGCCACTGAGCGCCCGCCGCTGATACAAGCACTGCTGTCAGCGGCGCGCCTGGCGCATGGGGCGGCCAACGTGGCGCTGCACGAAACCCATGGTGCATGGGTGCTGCTGGCGGGCGAACACGCATACAAGATCAAAAAGCCAGTCAAGCTGGCGTTCATGGACTTCAGCACGCTGGCCTTGCGGCGTGCCGCCTGCCAAGCCGAGCTGGCCGTCAACCGCCGGTTCGAACAACCCCCGCCGCACCCCGCGCTGTACACCGTGGTGCTGCCCATCGTGGGCACGGTCGATGCACCCCATTGGGGCCAGCCTGGCCAGGACGATGACGCCATTGAATACGCCGTACACATGCGCCGGTTTGACGACGCGCTGACGCTGGACCGGCTGTGTGCCCGCCCCGCATCAGGCAACACAGCCCTGACAGCCAGCCACCTGACCGAATTTGCAACCGACCTGGCCCGCATCCAGCACGATGCCGCCGTTGCCACACCCGCCATGCCCTTCGGCCAACCAGCCGACGTGCTGGCTCAGGCGCAGGCCAATGTCGATGCCCTGCAAGCACTGAACCTGCCCTCGCCCGCTCAAGCCACCCTGGCCTGGCTGGCCGACTGGACCGCGCAACAGCACCAGCGGCTGGCCACCCTGATGGCGCGCCGCCTGCGCGACGGCCGCGTGCGCGAAGGCCATGGCGACCTGCACCTGGGCAACCTGGCCCTGATCGACGGCCGGTTGCAGGCCTTCGATGCCATCGAGTTCAACGACCAGTTTCGCTGGACCGACGTTGCCAGCGACATCTCCTTCACCTGGATGGACCTGATCCACCACGGCCAACCCGGCCTGGCCAGCGTGCTGCTGAGCGCCTGGCTGGATGCTACCGGTGATGCCGATGCGACCGATCTGCTGACGTTTTACGCCGTTTACCGCGCCATGGTGCGCGCCAAAGTCACGGGCATTCGACTGGTGCAACTGAAGGCTGGAACGGGGATGGCGGCAGGGGCAGAGGCTGCAAAAAGTGCAGCCCTGCCAGACGGCCAGCGCATCAGCATGGCGGTCACCGCTTGCCTGACCGACTTGCAAGCCCACATCCAGCTGGCCCGGCAACTGGCTGAACCCGCAGTGCCCGAGCTGGTCATCACCCACGGGTTGTCGGGCAGTGGCAAAACCTGGGCCGCCAGCCGCTGGCTGGCAGCCGACACCTCAGGCCGGGCCATCCGCCTGCGCTCTGACATCGAGCGTGATCGACTGACACCCATGCTGTCAGTAGAGAGTGCCGTGCGCGCGCCCGACGCACCCCAGGCAGGCACCGAACCGGCTCAAATCCGCTACGCCCCCACCACACGCAACGCCGTGTACCAACTCATGGCCCTGCGCGCGGCACACCTGCTGCAGGCCGGTTGGCGCGTGCTGGTGGATGCCACATTCCTGCAGCGCCAGCAGCGCGATGCCTTCGCCACTGTGGCGCAGCAAGCGGGGTGTCCGTTTCACATCCTGGCTTGCCAGGCACCGCCGGACACCTTGCGTGCACGCATACGACAACGGCAGGCTGTAGGTGTCGATGTATCCGAGGCCACGCTGGCCGTGCTGGAACAACAGTTGCTGTCGGTTGAACCATTGACCCCCACCGAACAAGCCACCTGCCTGACCCTGGCACGGCCGGGCTGAAGCGCTCGGCTTGACGCGGCCCGCCGCGCTGCGCGGCATGACCTTTGCCGCAACGTGCAGGTAGGTCGTTTTGGTGTGACGTTTGGTGTGACGTGCCGCACGCAAAATTTTTTCAACCCTCAGGTGTCGGCTTTCAACAGCGTTTGGACGCAGGTCTGGCTACCATGCGGCACTTGCCCTTTCAGTCAGAACAGCCCAACCGAGACACACCATGACCGTCATCACCCACATCGAAGACCTGCGCCGCCTGGCCCAGAAACGCGTGCCGCGCATGTTCTACGACTACGCTGATTCGGGCAGTTGGACTGAAAGCACCTACCGCGCCAACGAAAGCGACTTTCAGAAAATCAAGTTCCGCCAGCGCGTGGCCGTGAACATGGAAAACCGCAGCACCGCCACCGAGATGATCGGCCAGAAAGTGGCCATGCCCGTGGCCCTGGCCCCCACCGGGCTGACCGGCATGCAGCATGCCGACGGCGAAATCAAGGCCGCGCGCGCCGCGAAGGCGTTCGGCGTGCCGTTCACCCTGTCGACCATGAGCATCTGCTCCATCGAAGACGTAGCCGAGCACGCCGGCAAAGGCTTCTGGTTCCAGCTGTACGTGATGAAAGACCGCGATTTCATTGAACGCCTGATCGACCGCGCCAAGGCCGCCGGTTGCAGCGCGCTGGTGCTGACGCTGGACCTGCAAATCCTGGGGCAACGCCACAAAGACCTGAAAAACGGCCTGTCGGCCCCCCCGAAGCTCACGCTGGCCAACATCCTCAACATGGCCACCAAACCCCATTGGGGGTTGGGCATGCTGGGCACCAAGCGCCACGGTTTCGGCAACATCATCGGCCACGTCAAGGGCGTGGACAACATGGGTTCGTTGAGCGAATGGACGGCCAAGCAGTTCGACCCCGCACTGAACTGGGGTGACGTGGAGTGGATCAAAAAGCGCTGGGGCGGCAAGCTCATCCTGAAAGGCATTCAGGACACGATCGACGCCAAACTGTCGATCAACAGCGGTGCCGACGCGCTCATCGTCAGCAACCACGGCGGCCGCCAGCTTGACGGTGCGCAAAGCAGCATCGAAGCCTTGCCCACCATCGTCGAAGCGGTCGGCAACGACATCGAGGTGCACATGGACGGCGGCGTGCGCAGCGGCCAGGACGTGCTGCGCGCCTGGGCGTTGGGCGCCAAGGGTGTGTACATCGGCCGCCCCTTCCTGTACGGCCTGGGGGCCATGGGAGAGGCCGGTGTGACCAAGGCGCTGGAAATCATCCACCGCGAACTGGACCTGACCATGGCTTTCACCGGGCACACGCAGTTGAACCATGTCACGAAAGACATCTTGCTGCCAGGCACCTTTCCCACACCGATGTGACTTGTCGCAACCGGTCAGCATCAGGGCCAGCCGCAAGGCTGGCTTTGTGCTTTATGCGGTACGATGATTCATGCCTAGCCCCAAGGCAAGGCATGCCAACGCTTTTTGCTACCTGTACCCCCTACACCTGCCTTGAGGACGCCCATGAGCCCAAACAAATTCCGACTGGTCACCCGCAGCGATTTCGACGGCCTGGTGTGTGCCGTGCTGCTGAATGAACTTGACATGATTGACGACATCAAGTTCGTCCATCCCAAGGACATGCAGGACGGCAAGATCGAGATCACGGGCAACGACATCACCACCAACCTGCCCTATGTGGCTGCCGCGCACATCGCGTTCGACCACCACGAGTCGGAAACCATCCGCAACACGGGCGAGCGGCCCAACCACATCATTTCGGCCACAGCACCGTCTGCCGCGCGCGTGGTGTACGAGTACTACGGTGGTGCAAAGGCCTTCCCCAACATCACCACCGACATGATGGAAGCAGTGGACAAAGCCGACTCGGCCCAGTTCAGCCGCGATGAAATTTTGAACCCGCACGACTGGGTGTTGCTGAACTACCTGATGGATTCGCGCACAGGCCTGGGACGCTTTCGCGAGTTTCGCGTCAGCAACTACCAGTTGATGATGGACCTCATCAAATACTGCCGCAACCACGGCATCAAGGACATTCTGCAGTTGCCCGACGTGCGCGAACGCATCGACATCTACCACGCCCACGCCGACCTGGCACACGAACAGCTGAAGCGTTGCAGTACCGTGCACAACAACCTGGTGGTGCTGGACCTGCGCAACGAAGAAACCATCTACGCCACCAACCGTTTCATGATTTACGCGCTGTACCCGCAGTGCAACATCAGCATTCACGTGATGTGGGGCGTGCAGAAACAGAACACCGTATTCGCCACGGGTAAATCCATCTTGGATCGTGGCAGCAAAACCGATGTGGGCGCGCTGATGCTCGAATTCGGCGGCGGTGGCCACAACGCCGCAGGCACCTGCCAGGTAGACAACGACAAGGCTGAAGACGCGCTGCAAGCATTGATCAAGCGCATCAACGCTGACGGCTGAAGCCAACGCTGATCCACACCCCCGTTTATCAAACCGCCAGCAGCACCGGCAGCTGGCTTGCAACCAAAGGAAACAACATGGGCATGATGCAAGAGTTCAAGGAATTTGCCGTCAAGGGCAACGTCGTCGACCTGGCGGTGGGCGTCATCATTGGCGGTGCGTTCGGCAAAATTGTCGGCTCGCTGGTTGACGACGTCATCATGCCCATCGTGGGCCGCGTGGTGGGCAGCCTGGACTTTTCCAACCTGTTCGTGGTGCTGGGCAAGGTGCCTGATGGTGTGGGCATGACCCTGGTCGAGTTGAAAAAAGCGGGGGTACCCGTGCTGGCCTACGGCAACTTCATCACCGTGGCGGTCAACTTCCTGATCCTGGCGTTCATCATTTTCATGATGGTCAAACAGATCAACCGCCTGAAACGCGAAGAGCCCGCTGCGCCAGCCGCACCTGAGGCCCCTGCCCCCACACCGGAAGACATTCAGTTGCTGCGCGAAATCAGAGACAGTCTGAAAAAATAAGTAGCAATCTGTTTAATACAGAAAAGCGACAAGGCCTGTTTTCACCGAGAAAACAGGCCTTTTTATTGGTAGCAATCAGTCAGTCGTTCGCCGGGCCGCTCCCAAGAACGACTGCACCCCCTTGGGGGGCCTCGCACAGCGAGGGTTGGGGGCAGCACGATCCCGCCGTTCGCCGGGCCGCTCCCAAGAACGACTGCCTCCTTGTGGGGCATGGCACTGACAGGTTTGAGGGCGCTCAAATGGCAACTGAGGCCACTGAACGCCGAGCCCAACGCAAGGCCGCCAGCAGGCTGGACGGATCGGCGTGACCCGTACCCGCCAAATCGAACGCCGTGCCGTGGTCGGGGCTGGTGCGCACAAAGGGCAGGCCCAGCGTGACGTTCACGCCGTGCTCCACGCCCAGGTACTTGACCGGTATCAACCCCTGGTCGTGGTACATGGCCACCACCACATCGAACTCGCCCTTGCGCGCACGCATGAACACCGTGTCGGCCGCAAACGGGCCGTGCACGTCCAGGCCTTCGGCCTGGGCCTGTTCAATGGCGGGTTGAATGATGTCCAGCTCCTCGCGCCCGAACAGCCCGCCCTCGCCCGCATGCGGGTTGAGCCCCGCCACCGCGATGCGGCAGCGGCGTGGCAGTTGGTGCGTCAACACCCCCGGTCCGTTCTCACCGGGCGCCAAACTGTCAGGCGCGCGCGCGCTGACCGACAACGCCGCGTGCGCAATGCGCAGTGTTTGCAGCACGTTGTCAAACGTAACCGCCTCGATGGCCTGGCGAAGCCCCACGTGAATGCTGACCAGCACGGTCTGCAGCTCTGGGTTGGCCAGCATCATGCGCACGGGCACATCTGCCACGGTCCGGCCCAGATAGTCAGCCGCCAAGGCCTGCAGGTATTCGGTGTGGCCGGGGTAGGTCAGGCCAGCAGCGCTGAACGCCTCTTTGTGGATGGGTGCCGTCACCACCGCTGCGGCCTCGCCCCGCAACGCGGCATGGGTGCCCCAAGCGATGCAATCGGCCGCAGCACGCCCGGCTGCAGCGCTGATCTGGCCGTGGGCAGGCAAACTGGCCCAATCGCCTGCAGCAGCCAGTGGCGCGCAGGCTTGCACCACGGGCACGCAGTGCGGCGGCACCCCTGCCACATCGGCCAAGCCAGCCAGCACCGCCACGGGCAGCAGGCCACCCACACAGTCGGCAGCACGGCGCATGGCCGACACGTCGCCAGCGACCACGCAGCCCGCCAGCAAGGCAGGCTCGTCGCGGAACGCTTTGGCGATGATTTCGGGCCCGATGCCTGCCGGGTCGCCCATGGTGATGACCAAGGGCTGGCGAGCGTGCGTGGCCGCTTGGCCCGGTGTGAGGGGGGGAGTGCTGTCTGTGGACATGGTCAAGGTGAATCGTGCAAAGTGGCCCGGTATGGAGCGATGGCAGCGCGGGTCAGAGGCTGAGAGTTTTTCGGGCGTGCCAGAGCAACGCCCCAAAACACGCCCGATCAAGGCGCAAAGCACAGTCATAGCTCGGGCTATGGCGCGCATTTGCAACGCCGTGCGGGTGCGTTTTGGGGTGGTGAGCGGGCATGGTCGAAAGACTCTCAGCCTCTCAGTCAGGCCGGGTTGTCGATGTCGATGTGGGTGTGGCGCACACCCAGCGTGTGCGCCAGGTGCTGCCCCACAGCCTGCACACCGTAGCGCTCGGTGGCATGGTGGCCGCAAGCCAGGTAGCCCACGCCCGATTCACGCGCGTAGTGCGCCTGCGGCTCGGACAGCTCGCCGGTGATGAACACATCGGCCCCCGCCGCAATGGCCGCTTCGAAGTAAGACTGTGCCCCGCCCGTGCACCATGCCACGGTGCGCACAGGGCGCTGCGCGTCACCCACACGCACCACGCTGCGGCTCAGCACCTGCTCGGCATGCGCCGCCAGCGCACCCAAATTGCCTAACGTGGTCTGCCCCAGGAAACCCAGACTCTGTTCGCCAAAGCGTGCAAAGCCGTCAGCTGACGGTGTGAAACCCAGCACGTTCGCCAGCTGCGCGTTGTTGCCCAGCTCGGGGTGCGCGTCCAGCGGCAGGTGGTAGGCAAACAGGTTGATGTCGTGCGTGAGCAATGCCTTCAGGCGCTGGTGCATCCAACCCGTGACGCAACCGCTCTGGCCGCGCCAGAACAGACCGTGGTGCACCAGCACCGCATCGGCCTGGGCGGCAATGGCCGCTTCAATCAACGCCAAGCTGGCCGTGACGCCTGTCACCACATGTTGGACATGCGACTTTCCCTGCACCTGCAGGCCATTGGGGCCGTAGTCTTTGAAGGCCGAAGGGGTCAGCAAGCCGTCCAGACACGCCAGCAGGAGGGGCGTGGCCACAGTGCCCGGGGGCACGGCCGACACAGTCGGTATGGACAGCGGAGAAAGCGGCGAGGCAGAGGGGGTCATGAGAGCAAAACCTGTGATCGCCCCCGCGCGCCGGGAGCTTTTCAGATTTTGCCAGTCTCCGCCACCTCGAAAGGCGGAAACACCTTACTTGCGATTGGCTGCTTCGGCCTCGTTCATCTTACGGGTGAAAAAGCGGTAAAAGAACCCGCCCATGCCAAGCGTGAACACGATCACACCGACGCTGAACAAACCGTAGTCGGTCGAGAACAAATCAACAACTGCTTTCATGGGAACTCCTTCTTCAGAACCAGATAAACAAGTCGTCATTGCATCCGCTTTTCACCGGGTGCCGCTTGATGAAAGTCAATCTATCTCCAGGAAACCTTGATCTGGATCAGGCTTTTGCAAACTGATGGCATGCCTCTGCGGAACCTCGCGACTGCAGGACAATCTGGCCATGTCCCAATTTTTTGAAGTCCACCCCGACAACCCGCAACCCCGTTTGCTGAAGCAGGCTGTGGCCCTGCTGGCCAAAGGCGGGGTGCTGGCCGTGCCCACCGACTCCAGCTACGCCCTCATTTGCCACCTGGACGACAAGACCGCTGCCGATCGCCTGCGCCGCATCCGTGGCGTGGACGACAAGCACCACCTGACGCTGCTGTGCCGCGACCTGAGTGAGTTGGCCAGCTACGCCCGCGTGGACAACCGGCAGTACCGCATGCTCAAGCTGGGCACCCCCGGCCCGTACACCTTCATTCTGGAGGCCAGCAAAGAGGTGCCGCGCCGCGTCAGCCACCCGTCGCGCAAAACCATCGGACTGCGCGTGCCGGAGCACACCGCCTTGCAAACGCTGCTGGCCCTGCACGGCGGGCCGTTCCTGGCCACCACGCTGATCCCACCCGGTGAAACCGACGCGCTGAACGACCCGCACGAGATCCGCGACCGCTTCGAGCATGACCTGGCCGGCGTGATCGACGCCGGTGCCTGTGCACTCGCCCCCACCACCGTGATCGACCTGACGCCCATGGACAAGGGGGACGACCCCGTCGTCGTCCGCGAAGGCGCCGGGCCACTGGCGGCCATCGGGCTGGGTTGATGCACCGCACATCGACAGCCAACGCCGTGAGCGACCGACACCTCACTCTGTGACAATCCCGCTCATGGACATTGCCAATCTGATTCAAACCATCGCCATCTACGCCCTGCCCGTGCTGTTTGCCATCACGGTGCACGAAGCGGCGCACGGCTACGCCGCCCGGTACTTCGGTGACAACACCGCTTACATGCTGGGGCGCATCACACTCAACCCAGTGAAGCACATCGACCCGGTGGGCACCATCCTGATGCCGCTGCTGTTGTACGTGGCGACATCGGGGGCGTTTCTGTTCGGCTACGCCAAACCTGTGCCCGTCAACTTCGGCCGCCTGCGTAACCCCAAGCGCGACATGGTGTGGGTGGCGCTGGCCGGGCCCGCTGCCAATCTGGCCATGGCCATTGGCTGGAGCGTGCTGGCCTACGCGCTGGTGGCCTTGCAAGTGGAAGAGCGCTTCTTCATTCAAATGGCGCAGGGTGGGCTGCTGGTGAACGTGGTGATGTTTGCGTTCAACCTGTTCCCGCTGCCGCCGCTCGATGGCGGGCGCATCCTGGTGGGCTTGCTGCCCATGAAGCAGGCCATTCTGGTGTCGCGCGTGGAGCGTTTCGGTTTCTTCATCGTGATGGCGCTGGTGGTGTCGGGCGTGGTGGGCAGCCTGTGGATGCGGCCTTTGATGCGCGCCACAGTGGGGGCCATCGAACTGCTGCTGACACCTTTGCGCGCCTTGCTGTTCTGAACAGTGCCCCCATTCAGGCCAGGCAGGCGGACAGCGTTGCGCGCCAAAAATACATTATTTTCATAGCTACAACTGACACCAGCAAAGCACTGAAAGCATTTTTCATATAAATTTTCTGTTTCACATGACCACCCAACGCGTTCTCACTGGCATCACCACATCAGGCACCCCTCACCTGGGCAATTACGTGGGTGCCGTGCGCCCGGCCGTGCAGGCCAGCCGCAGCAGCGGCGTGCAGAGTTTTTACTTCCTGGCCGACTACCACGCCCTCATCAAAACCGGCGACCCGGCGCGGGTGCAGCGCTCCACGCTGGAAATTGCCGCCACCTGGCTGGCCGCCGGGCTGGACCCCAGCAAAGTGTTGTTCTACCGCCAGTCCGACATCCCTGAAATCCCCGAACTGACCTGGCTGCTGACCTGCGTGTGTGGCAAAGGCTTGCTCAACCGAGCCCACGCCTACAAAGCCAGCGTGGACAAAAACACCGCCAGCGGTACCGAGCCCGACGATGGCGTGACCGCCGGCCTGTTCATGTACCCCGTGCTGATGGCGGCAGACATCATCATGTTCAACGCCCACCGGGTGCCCGTGGGCCGCGACCAGATCCAGCACATTGAAATGGCGCGCGACATGGCCGCCAGCTTCAACCACCTGTACGGCGAGCACTTCACCCTGCCCGATGCGCAGATTGACGACAACGTGGCCACCCTGCCAGGGCTGGACGGCCGCAAGATGAGCAAGAGCTACGACAACACCATCCCGCTGTTCGCACCGCGCGACCAGCTGAAAAAACTGGTGATGGGCCTGCTGACCGATTCACGCGCGCCGGGCGAGGCCAAAGACACCGAAGGCAGCGCGCTGTTCCAGATTTACCAGGCTTTTGCCTCACCAGCAGAAGCCGAGACCATGCGCCAGGCCTACGCCAACGGCATTGCCTGGGGCGAGGCCAAACAGATGCTGTTCGAGCGGCTGGATGCCGAAATTGCCCCCATGCGCGCCGCCTACGAGCACTACATGGCCCACCCGCAAGAGGTGGAAGCCATTCTGCTGGCCGGGGCCGCCAAGGCACGCGCCATTGCCACGCCGTTCACACATAAGCTGCGCCATGCCGTGGGCTTGCGCAGCCTGGCCAGCCCAACAGGCCAGGTACAGGCAAACGGGCAAGCTACTGCGCGTGGCGCAGCATCCGCAACCGTGACCAAGTCCTCCCTGCCTGTTTTCAAGCAGTACCGCGAAAGAGACGGCCTGTTCTACTTCAAGCTGCAAGCCGCCGATGGCACGCTGATGCTCCAAAGCACGGGGTTTGATGCCCCCAAGGTCTGCGGCGCGGCCATTGCACGGCTGCAAGCCGAAGGTGCTGGCGCGCTGACCGGGCTGGGCCAGACCCTGCTGCCCGGTGTGGGCCCCGACGCGCTGGACGCAGCCATGGCCGCACTGCGCGAAGCCAAAAGCTGACGCTCGCGGCCGCCGGGCCACGCCGGGTGTGGTGCTGCGGGCTTGAAATGTGCCCATCGGGTGCCAGTTGACAGTCAATCGTCCGACTGGATGCCACACTGAACACCGTTTGAACCCCGAAATCACCTTCGCCTTGGTCGGTCTGGCCGTGCTGCTGGCGCTGCTGGGCTGGCCCTGGTGGGCGCGCCGCCAGCGCCAGCGCATGGGACAGCACCCCTTCCCTGCCCCCTGGCGCAGGCTGTTGCAGCGCCGCTTCCCGCTTTACAACCACCTGCCACCGCCGTTGCAGCGGCGGCTGCAGGCCTTTGTGCAGGTGTTTGTGGCCGAAAAACCGCTCATCGGCTGCCAGGGCCTGACCGTCACCGACGACATGCGGGTGCTGATTGCCGCACAGGCGTGCCTGCCCGTGTTGGCCTTGCATGGCGAGCGCAACCACCCGCACCCCTACCCCGACCTGAGGCAGGTACTGCTGTACCCGTCGTCATTCGTGGTGAAGGCCAAGCACCACCAACCGGGCGGTGTGGTCAGCGAAGGGCGCGAGGAGCGGCTGGGCGAATCGTGGCAGGAGGGCATCGTGGTGCTGTCGTGGCCTGATGCTCAGGCTGGCGCGCTGTCTGGGCAATGGGGTCGCCACGGCCTGCTTGATGCCGCGCCGGGCCACAACGTGGTGATGCACGAATTTGCCCACCAGCTGGACCAGGCCACTGGCCCTGCCAACGGTGCCCCGGCGTTGCGCCCAGGTCAGTCGGCTGACACCTGGGCGCAGGTGTTCAAGCTTGCGTATGAAGACCTGCGCTGGCTGGTCGATGCGGGCGAACCCACTCTGATCGACCCTTACGGCGCATCTGCCCCGGAAGAATTTTTTGCGGTGGCCACCGAAACGTTCTTCATGCAACCCAGCGCCTTGGCGCAGCAGCACGCGGCGCTGTACGCGCAACTGCAGCAGTTTTTCAGGCTGAACCCTGTCAACTGGGCCTGACCCCCTCTCACCAACGCCCATGCGGGCCGTATGTCCACTTTCATGGAATGGTTATTGCTGCAGTGACCGACGGCCCGACAAAACTGACACGTTGAGGAGACAGGCATGCCCATCGTCACGCCAGACACACACAAGCTGTTGCGCTACATGCCCAGCGTGCAGCACCAACAAAGCGATTTACGCCTGGTGGAGGCCGCGTGGGACAACCTTGCGCTGCTGTCCTCGCTCTCGCAGTTGACATCGCAAACCTCATCGGGCACCGATCTGGGGCGTGCACGCAAAGATTTTTCCAGCCTTTCATCCGAAATGGTGCATGGCTTGGCAAAGGAGGCCCTGTCCAATGTGTTGCACGACTTGGCCAGCAAGGCGCAGGTGGGCATCGACATCCTGGTGCGCAACCTGTTCGAACGCACCGCAGACATTGGTTTTCTGGCCACTGACGAGGTGCTGACGCACTATGCAGCAGACCCGGATCCGGCCCGTCTGGCCGACGTGGAACAGCGCCTGGCCGATTACGCGGCCTATTACTCTGTGTACCGGAGCGTCCAGGTGTTCGACGCCCAGCTCACCCGGGTTGCGCAATGGGGTGCCACATCCACCGGCAAGCTGTCATCTGCCGATGAAGGGTTCCTGCAAAAGGTACTTCGCTCAGACGAGGCGTATGTCGAGCATTACGGGCCGTTGGCATTTCTGGATGCATCAGCCTCCAGCCTGGTGTATGCCAAGCGCCTCATGCATGCGGGGGTTGTGGCAGGGGTGCTGTGTCTGCAGTTTCGGCTTGACGATGAACTGCCAGCCATTTTTCAGGTGCTGCTCAACGATGGGCGTGGCTCGGCCACCGTTCTGGCATTGCTGGACACCCATATGCGGGTGATTGGCTCCAGCGATGCACTTCAACTCCCCATTGGCTGGCACGTTGACTTGGGCAGTGCCGACACACCAGGTGTGGTGCGGCACATGGGCAGGGAATATTTGCTGTGCCCGAGACGTGGGCAGGTCTTCGAGGGCTACCCCGGCCCCGGCTGGGTAGGCCTGGCGATGGTGCCGCTGGACCTTGCATTCGAGCAGACAGACGACAGCACTTCATCGTCACCCCTCATGGACGAAGTGGCCAGCCACACCGAGTTCCTCAGCGGGGACCTACAACAGATTCCACACCGCTCAACCGCCATCCAGACCGCACTGGAGCGCTCCGTCTGGAACGGACTGCTGGACATTGGCCGTGTCGAGGTGGCTGGTGACATGGGGGAGAGCGACATCCAGTTTGCCAAAACCTTGTTGTCTGAAATTGGTGCCACCGCGCAAAAGACAGCCCGCGCATTTTCCAGCGCCTTGCATGACCTGCACCGGGTGGTGACGCATGCCATGGTGGACGATGCCCAGCACCGCGCCACGATGGCCATGCAGATACTGGACCGCAACCTCTACGAAAGGGCCAACGACTGCCGCTGGTGGGCCCTCACCCCCTCGCTGATCCAGGCGCTGGCAGCGCCCGGCAGCCGGCACACAGAAGCCGGTGCCACCCTGGCGCGCATCAATGACCTGTACACCGTGTACAGCGGCATCGTCCTGTTCGATACCCAGTGCCGAGTGATCGCCGTCTCGCGCGGACACTTGCACGCGCTGCTGGGCGACATACTGGACGAGACCTGGGCCAAGCGCGCCCTGGCCGTTGAACCCCACAAGTACGTTGCCAGCGACTGGGGGGGCACGCGCCTGCAAGCCCAGGGGTCCACGTTTGTGTATGCCGCTGCACTGCGCGATCCCATGACACAGCGTGTGTTGGGTGGCATTGGCCTGGCATGGGACAGCACGCCGCAGCTGGCATCCATCCTGCGCGACTGTGCCGTAGGCAGCGACGGACAAGATGCATTTGTGATTTTGCAAACACATGGGCAAAAGGCTGCTGCCTGCGGGCAGACATTCAGCGAGTCTCGGCTTCGACTGGCCAAAGATGCCACACAGAACCTGCCCCCCGGGGAAACCATTGCTGACCTGGAAGGAACGCTCTACGGGGTCGGGGTGTCACACGGCGTGGGTTACCGGGAGTTCCGTGTGCGCGATGGCCATCAGCACGGATTGCATGCCGTCGTGCTGCACCACTTGTGCGGCCGCCAGCCTCAAGTCAAAGATTGGCGCAACCTGAAGGTGTCGCGCACGGGTAGCCGGACGGGGGTGTCCAGTGTCGTGCGATTGGCCACCTTCACCGCAGGCGGCCACTGGCTGGGACTGCCTGGCGAGGTGGTTCGGTTTGCCGCGCCCGACACCCAGGTGCTGCACGTGGCACACATGCGTCAACCCATGATCGGCATGATGCAGCTGGATGGGCTGGTTTACCCGGTACTGGATTTGCGCTGTGCCATCCTGGGGGCACTGGAGGGCGAGAAAGTCAGCCGCGCTGCCGACGTGACACGCCAGATGGTGGTGATTCGCGTCGCCACGGGTCAAGATCAACATGCCGACCTGGCCATTCGGGTGGATACCCTGACAGCCATTCTGGAAGTCCCGACATCCAATTTGCAGCGGATTTCGCATGCCGCTTCAGCCAGTGGCATGGTGGACCAGGTGGTGGGCGTGGCTGTGGAGCCATCAGCCGTGACGGGCACTGACGCGGGGAAGCAGGTTTTGCTGATGGTGGTGTCCAAGCCCTGGCTGCAGCAATGCCTGATCGGTGCACAAGCGCTTGCGTTGCCGCAAGACCTCAAGGCAACTTTGCAGGCACAGTGAGCGGCAGGCGAATCGTGAAGCGGGTGCCCTGGCCCAGGGTACTGTCAACGTCTATTTGCCCCTGGTGGGCAGCCACGGCCTGCTGCACGATGGACAGGCCCAGACCCGTTCCCGATATCTGGCCCACGTTGCCACCCCGTTGAAACGCATCAAACAGCCTGGGCATGTCATGCAGGGCGATGCCGATGCCCGTGTCGCTCACGGTCAATTCCAGATGAGGGCCAACGGCACGTATGACCACATCCACCCGCCCGCCTGGGCGGGAATATTTCAGGGCGTTGGACACCAGATTGCTCACGATGTGCCGCCACAAACCTTCATCGAGCATGCATTGAGTTGTTTCGGCTGGGAGGTCGAGGTGCAGCGCCACGCCCAATCCCATGCCACGTTGGGTCAGTGCACCCCGCACCTCGTCTGCCACCGCACGGGACAGTGCGGCCACTGCCACGGGCACCGGGTCGAAGGTCAATGGCCCAGCTTCCGCTTTGCCCACTTGCAGCACGTTCTCCAGCATGCGCGTCATGCGCCCCACCGCACTGTGAATTTTTTGCAACGCTTCGTGCCGTTCCTCGGGACTGATGCGGTCAGCGTAGTGCATGAGCAGATCGACCGACCCCGTGATGGAAGACAGTGGTGTGCGGAACTCGTGCGAAGCCATGGCAATGAAGCGGGTCTTCAGGTCATTGAGTTCTTTTTGCCGCTGCAGCGCATCCCGCTGAGTCGCCTCGGCCTGCAGGCGGGCGGTCACGTCCACGGCAAAGAGCAAGGTGGCGGGCTGGGCATTCCAGTCCAGCAAGGCACCGGATATTTCGAGGTAGCGCGTGTCACCGGTGGCGGTCACGAACCGGGCCACGTAGTCGGCCTCTACCGCCTCGCCCCTGAGTCGGCGGTGGTGCCGGTCTACCACCGTCGCCACATCGTCGGGGTGCAAGGCCTTGGTGAAGTCGCGGTCCAGCAGGTCCTCGCGCGCCCAGCCCAGCAGCGTGGCCATGGCCGGGTTGATGAACAACATGACGCTGTTTTGCACCACCGCCACGCCCACACCCAGGTGTTCAAACACCGCACGGTAGCGTGCCTCGGACGAGCGCAGCGCCTCGATGGCCTGGTGCCGTTCGATCACGCTGCCAAACTGGTTGGCCACGAATGAAAGCACCTCGATGTCTTCAGCACCGTAGCAACCACCCACCTCGTAGCTTTGCACCACCAGCACACCGCCCACCGCCCCTTGCAACAGCATGGGCACACCCAGCCAGGCCGAAAAGCTCAGGTCGCCAGAGGCCTCGGTGACGTCGCCAGAGGCCACCAGCGCCTGGAAACGTGCAGCGTCTATGAGTTGTGGGCATTGGGTCCGCAGCACGAATTCTGTCAGCCCACGGCGCATGGGCACGTCGTTGCACTGCATGGTGTCGCCGTCTTTTTCGTCCACGTAGTACGGAAAATCCAGCGTCTGATGCGCATCGTTGCTCAGGCAGACGTAGAAATTGCGGGCATTCAGCAGCTCACCCAGCAACGCGTGAACCGATTGAAGGAAATCGTAAAACGTCAGCCCTGCCGTGGCGCGCTCGGCCATGCGGTACAGCACATGGTGCAACGCGGCCTTGTTGGTTTGAACGTGCGCATTCATCTGGCACCTGTCTGGCAGGGATTGCCAAATGAACAATGGGGGCATTGAGTGTCAAAGCGTTGCATTGCAGCAAATGATAGACCCCGGCACGCACGCTTGGCCCCGCCCTCAGAGCAGTTTTCTTGCCGCTGCGTTACAGTGGTTCGCGACCCCCAACCGAAGTTCTTGAAAGGAACGAGCATGAAGCGAATTTTCAGCACTTTGGCCGCTGTGTGCGCGTTGACCAGCGCTGGCATGGTCTCCGCCCAGACGGTCTACAACACCGTACCTGCAGGTGACGGCCAGTACCGCCAGTGCCTGGCCTATGCAGCCAAACTCTATGAAGGTGGCAAAGAGGCCAGCCCGATCAAGGGCCAGACCAAAGAACAGGCATGGTGCACCTGCCTGTGGAACGAAACGCCCGACGAGTTCGGCGGCAACCTGGTCAAGTTCTCGGAGTCAGCCAAAGGCAAACGCGTCAACAAAATTTGCGAAGCGTACTCAAACTGGAGCGACTGAGCACACGCACTCAGCAACGGCCAGATTCACTCTGATTTAAACCCGGCCATTGAGCCGGGTTTTTTTGTTTCAGCCAAAACAAAAGCCCCGCATCGTTGCCGAAGGGGGCTTGTGTCTGGTGGGTCGTGACAGGCTCGAACTGCCGACATTCTGCGTGTAAGGCAGACGCTCTACCAACTGAGCTAACGACCCGAAACCGGGGGACCTCTGGCGGAAAGAGAGGGATTCGAACCCTCGGTACAGGAGAACCTGTACGCCGGATTTCGAATCCGGTGCATTCGACCACTCTGCCATCTTTCCTGGGTGATCTTTCTCGAAAGAGCCGCGATTCTAGCAGTCCCTCAACACGCGAATTGTTGCCCCTTATCGGCGGTTGAAATTGGCCCCGGCAGGCCGCTGCCAGGCTGCGAAAGCGTCGGTCAGGCCTTGAGCAACGCCACACCACCCATGTAGGGGCGCAGCACCTCGGGCACGGTGATGCTGCCGTCTGCGTTCTGGTAGTTTTCCAGCACGGCCACCAAGGCGCGGCCCACGGCCAAGCCTGAGCCGTTCAGGGTGTGCACCAGTTCGTTTTTGCCCTGCGCGTTTTTGAAACGGGCCTGCAGGCGGCGGGCCTGGAAGGCCTCGCAGTTGCTGACCGAGCTGATTTCGCGGTAGGTGTTCTGCGCGGGCACCCACACCTCCAGGTCGTGCGTGCGGGTGGCGCCAAAGCCCATGTCGCCCGTGCACAGCACGATGACGCGGTAAGCCAGGCCCAGCTTTTGCAGCACGGCTTCGGCATGGCCGGTCATGGCATCCAGCGCTTCGTAGCTCTTTTCAGGGTGGACGATTTGCACCATTTCCACCTTGTCGAACTGATGCTGGCGGATCAGGCCGCGCGTGTCGCGCCCGGCGCTGCCCGCTTCGGAGCGGAAGCAGGGTGTGTGTGCCGTGAGCTTGATGGGCAAATCGGCCTCGGCCACGATGGTGTCGCGCACGAAGTTGGTCAGCGTCACCTCACTGGTGGGAATGAGGTACAGCGCCTGGTTGTCAGGCACCGCTTCACCCTCTTGCCCGCCTTTTTTGGCGGCAAACAGGTCGCCTTCGAACTTGGGCAACTGGCCGGTGCCACGCAGTGTGTCGCCGTTGACGATGTAAGGGGTGTAGCACTCGGTGTAGCCGTGCTCTTCGGTTTGCGTGTTCAGCATGAACTGGGCGAGTGCGCGGTGCATGCGCGCGATAGGCCCCTTCATGACCGTGAAGCGGGCACCGGCCAGCTTGGCACCGGTTTCTGGGTCAAGACCCAGGGGCAGGGCCAGGTCCACATGGTCTTTGGGCTCGAAGCCCAGTGGCTCTGGCGAACCACCGAAGCCTGCTTGGGGGCTCCAGCGGCGCAGTTCGACGTTGGCGTGTTCATCAGCCCCCACCGGCACGCTGTCGTGTGGCAGGTTGGGCACGGCCAGCAGCAGGGCTGACAGCTCGGCCTGGATGGCCTCCAGCCGGGCGGCCGACGTTTCCAGCTCGGCCTTGGCTGCGCTGACCTGCGCCATGGCGGCGTCGGCCTCGGCATGCAGGCCCTTGCCCTTCAAACCACCAATTTGCTTGGACAGGCTGTTGCGCTGGGCCTGCAGTTCTTCGGTGCGCACCTGAATGCCTTTGCGCTCGGCTTCCAGCGCGGTGAAGGCTGCTTCATCCAGATACGGCTGGGGTTGCTTGCGTTGATTGAGTTTGGTCAGAACCTGGGGCAGGTCTTTGCGCAGAAGGGAAATGTCCAGCATGGTGTCGACTCTTGAAAATTGTCAATTAATAATTTGATGATTTTTTGCCACCTACCGCTTTAATGGTGTGGCCTGATAGCTATGCATTATGAGTCAGCAGACCCATCCATCCGCAAACCCTTGGGCAACGGGAAGCGCACGGTTTCTTCGATGCCGTCCATCTTGCGCACGGCCACAGCCCCCAGTTGGCGCAGGCGGTCGATCACGCCTTGCACCAGTTTTTCGGGGGCGGAGGCACCGGCGGTGATGCCCACCGACTGCTTGCCCACAAACCAGTCGGGCTGCAGCTCGGACGCATCGTCCACCATGTAGGCAGGGGTGCCCAACTTGGCGGCCAGTTCGCGCAGGCGGTTGCTGTTGGAACTGGTGGGGCTGCCCACCACCACCACCACGTCCACCTGGCTGCTCATCAGTTTCACGGCGTCTTGCCGGTTTTGCGTGGCGTAGCAAATGTCTTGCATCTTGGGGCTGCGGATCAACGGGAAGCGGGCCTTCACCGCAGCGGTGATCTCAGCCGCGTCGTCCACGCTGAGGGTGGTTTGGGTGACCACAGCCAGCTTCTCGGTCTGGCGGGGGGCCACACGGGCCACGTCGGCCACGTCTTCCACCAGGTGAATGCCCTCGGTCAGCTGGCCCATGGTGCCTTCTACCTCGGGGTGGCCCTTGTGGCCAATCATGATGAACTCGAAGCCTTCTTTGGCCAGCTTGGCCACCTCGACGTGCACCTTGGTCACCAGCGGGCAGGTGGCGTCGAACACCTGGAATCCACGCTGCTCGGCCTCGGCCTGCACGGCCTTGCTCACACCATGCGCCGAAAAAATCAGGGTGGCACCGGGCGGCACATCGGCCAGGTCTTCAATGAAGATGGCACCGCGCGACTTCAGGTCGTTCACCACGTGGGTGTTGTGCACGATCTCGTGGCGCACGTAAATGGGTGCGCCGAACTTGGCCAGTGCGTGGTCGACGATGTCGATGGCGCGGTCCACACCCGCACAAAAACCCCGCGGCTCGGCCAGAAGAATTTGCGCCCCCACGCTGTCGCTGCCCTCCATGCTGGGGGATTGATCGGTAACCGTCATCACAGCACCCCGATCAGTTGCACTTCAAACTGCACGGCCTCGCCCGCCAACGGGTGGTTGAAGTCGAACAGCACAGCGCCATCCTCACGCACCTCGACCACCGTGCCTGCGTAGGTGCCACTGCCGTCAGGGGTGGGGAACTGCACCACGTCGCCAGCGGCATAGCGCTCATGCGGATCGCCCAGCTGGTTCAACAGTTTGCGGGCCACCCATTGCAGCAGGTCAGGTCGGCGGTCACCGAAGGCCTCGCCAGCAGGCAAGTCGAACGTGGTGTGACTGCCCTCTTCCAGCCCCAGCAGGCGGGCTTCCAGCGCGGGCGACAGCTCGCCCGTACCCAGGCTCAGCGTGGCGGGCTGCCCACCGAAGGTGTTGACAATGACCTGACCTTGCAACCCCGACAGCCGGTAGTGCAGCGTGAGGAAAGAACCGGATTCGACTTGGGGCATGTTGGGCAAGCGCTTGCGCGCAATGAGGAAAAAAGGGAACGCAGCCAGCTGGGGATGAAAGCCGGGTAACCGGCACGCACCCTGCACGCATGGAGCCCGGTGCGTAAACTGCCCCTATTGTAAAAACCCTGCCCAGCCCACCGCACGCACGCACCCCATGAACCTGAAACAGATGCCCGCTGATTCGCGCCCCCGCGAAAAGCTGCTGCAACGCGGCCCGTCGGCGCTCAGTGATGCCGAGCTGCTGGCGCTGCTGCTGCGCACCGGCATCCAGGGCAAAAGCGTGGTGGTGATGGCGCAAGAGCTGCTGGCGCAGTTTGGCGGCATCGCCGGGTTGCTGCACACCTCGGCCGACGCGCTCAAAACCATCAAAGGCCTGGGGCCCGCCAAACAGGCCGAAGTGGTGGCCGTGCTGGAACTGGCCCGCCGCGCACTGGCCCAGCAGATGCAAGACAAACCCATGTTCGACGGCCCGCAAGCCGTGCGCGACTATTTGCAGCTGCAACTGGGGCACAAGGCGCACGAGGTGTTTGCCGTTTTATTTCTGGACAGCCAGCACAAGCTGCTGGCGTTCGAAGAACTGTTCAGGGGCACGCTCACGCAAACCAGCGTGTACCCACGCGAGGTGGTACTGCGCGCCCTGCACCACCAGGCCGCAGCCGTGGTGCTGGCCCACAACCACCCCAGTGGCAGCACCCAGCCCTCCAGCGCCGACGAGGCCCTGACCCGCACCCTGAAAACGACGCTGGCCCTGGTGGACGTGCGCGTGCTCGACCACTTTGTGGTCACGCAAAATGGCGCTCTCAGCATGGCCGAACTGGGGCTGGTTTGACCCAACCCACCGCACCATTTGCCGCCGTGCCACCGCCCCCCCACGCCATGTCCTTCCAGGATTTGACCCCCATTCAGGCCCGGCTGCAGGCCATACGCCATGTACTGCACGCGCGGGAAAAGGCGCACCAGGCCGCGCTGGCCGCTGCGGCCGAGGCACAGCGGCGCATCAAGGCTGAGCACAACCTGTTTGCCAACGCCGTGGGGCCCGTGCGCCCACTCAAAAGCCAACGCCGGGCAGAGTTGCGCCGCGAGCGCGCCCTGCCCCTGGCCCGCCAGCGCGAGCTGGACGAAGCCGCCGTGATGCACGAGGCCATTTCAGACGAGTTCGACGTGGAAAGCCTGCTCGACACCGACGAGGCGCTGAGCTACCGCCGCACCGGCATCACCCAGGAAGTGGTGCGCAAACTCCGCCGTGGCCACTGGAGCCTGCAAGGCCAGATTGACCTGCACGGCCTGCGCAGCGACGAAGCCCGCGTGGCACTGGGCCAGTTTCTGCGCGAGGCCCACAAGGTGGGGTGGCGCTGCGTGCGGGTCGTGCACGGCAAAGGCCTGGGTTCTCCCGGCAAAACACCCGTGCTGAAGACCAAAACACAGCGCTGGCTGGTGCAGAAAAACGAGGTGCTGGCGTTTGTGCAGGCTCGGCCGTCGGATGGCGGGGCGGGTGCACTGATTGTGTTGCTGACACCGGGTTGAGGTTGCCGCTGGGTGACGGCATCGGATGGCACGTCGGTTGGGTGTTTCGCGTGGGGCGCTGTGGATGGGTTTTGTGAGGCCTGCATGCGGGGTTTGTTGGCACGTGGCGGGCGAATGAGTTGTGCGGGGGGCTCGCGTTCGGGATGTGTTGGCACGTGGCGTGCGGGCGGGCCATGGGGGTGGCTCATGCGGGGTGGTCGGCTGGCGCCGACTGCGCTGCGGTGCTCGACCATGGGGCGCGCCGCAAAACTCACTGCGCGCCCTTGAAGGGCGCTCCGTTCAAACAATTGCGGC